>NZ_CP047210.1:1200000-1800000 GCF_030408775.1 Corynebacterium fournieri | reverse complement strand
GGCCTCCGCTTCGACTGCGGCCGCAGGACGGCGTCGCCGCCGCCGCGCCGTGCGCAAGTCCGGCGCATCCGCGGAGCAGACGGCGAAGGCGAGCTCTCCGCAGCGCGAGGAGGCCTCCGAGGGCAAGGCGACGGAACGCCGTCGTCAAGCAAAAGCTTCCCCGCGACGTGGACGCAGGCGCGCCGCACGCCGCAGCAGCTAACGCGGTTTGGAAAAACGCGAGGTGCCGGTGTAGTCTTGCCGAGTCGCTGTTTCGGGGCGTGCCGCCTCGTTGCCTACGCATGCGGGCACGGCAGGCTCACGATGGGCCCCGAAGCGCTCAAACTGTTCCATTTCCGCCCCCGTGCATGCCGGGGGCGGGCGAGTAGAGATAAGGGGTAACCCTCTATGTACGCGATCGTCAAGACCGGCGGCAAGCAGTACAAGGTTGCCGAGGGCGACCTCGTCAAGGTCGAGAAGCTTGAGGGTGAAGCAGGCGACAAGGTCGAACTCACCCCGGTCCTTCTCGTTGATGGCGCAGACGTCACCTCCGGTGCCGACGCCCTGTCCAAGGTGTCCGTGGAAGCGGAGATCGTTGAGCACGGCAAGGGCAAGAAGGTCGACATTCTGAAGTACAAGAACAAGACCGGCTACAAGGTTCGCCAGGGCCACCGCCAGCCGCAGACCACCGTTAAGATCACCGGCATCAAGTAACCACTAGGAGAATTTGAACAATGGCACACAAGAAGGGTGCATCCAGCTCCTCGAACGGTCGTGACTCTGAGTCCAAGCGCCTCGGTGTGAAGCGCTTCGGCGGCCAGCAGGTCAAGGCCGGCGAGATCCTCGTCCGCCAGCGCGGCACCAAGTTCCACCCGGGCGACAACGTCGGCCGCGGCGGCGACGACACGCTGTTCGCGCTGACCGCTGGCTCCGTCCAGTTCGGCATCAAGCGCAAGCGCCGCATCGTCAACATCGTCCCGGCCGATGGCGCCGGTGTCGCTTCCGAGGTCCTCGAGCAGGCTGAGGCAGCAGGCGTTGTCGACGAAGAGGCAACCGCCACCGCGTAACCGCGCGTTAACGGCGCCGCCGGTCCATTCGGGCCGACGGCGCTTTTTGCATATCATCGTCCGTGTCTTAAAGAAAGGCGGCAAACCCACCATGGCCCAATTCGTTGATCGCGCCACCCTGCACCTGCAAGCAGGCGACGGCGGCCACGGCTGCGCCTCCGTCCACCGCGAGAAGTTCAAGCCGCTCGGCGGCCCGGACGGCGGCAACGGCGGGCACGGCGGCGATATCGTCCTCGAAGTGTCCACCCAGGTGCACACCCTTCTGGACTTCCAGTACCGCCCGCACCTGAAATCGCAGCGCGGCGCGAACGGCGCAGGTGACTGGCGCAACGGCGCCCGCGGAGAGGACTTGGTGCTTGAGGTGCCGGTGGGCACGGTTGTGCGCAGCGAGGACGGAGAGGTGCTGGCGGACCTGACGGTGCCGGGCACCCGCTTCATCGCGGCGGAGGGCGGTTTCGGCGGCCTGGGCAACGCCGCCTTGGCCACGGCGAAGCGCAAAGCGCCCGGCTTCGCACTCAAAGGCGAGCCGGGGGAGGCGCACGATCTGATCCTGGAGCTGAAGTCGATGGCGGACGTGGGCCTGGTGGGGTTCCCGTCCGCCGGCAAGTCCTCGCTGATCTCCGTGCTCTCCGCGGCGAAACCGAAGATCGCGGACTACCCGTTTACCACGCTCGCGCCGAACCTGGGTGTGGTCAACGTCGGCCACGACACGTTCACCATCGCGGATGTGCCGGGCCTGATCCCGGGCGCCAGCGAGGGCAAGGGCCTCGGCCTCGACTTCTTGCGCCACATCGAGCGCACCGCGGTGCTGGCCCATATCGTTGATGTGGCGACGATGGAGCCTGGGCGCGACCCGATCTCCGATATTGAGGCGCTCGAGCACGAACTGGACTCCTACGCTGACGCGTTGGACATGGATTCGGGCCTGGGCGATCTGCGCGAGCGCCCCCGCCTGGTGGTGCTGAACAAGATGGATGTGCCGGAGGCGAAGGAGCTCGCGGAGTTCTTGCGCGGCGACATCGAGGAGAAGTTCGGCTGGCCGGTGTTCATGATCTCCACGGCCACCCGCGAAGGGCTCGATGAGCTGAAGTGGGCCATGTGGGACATTGTGAAGCGCTCGCGCAAAAAGCGCCGCAGCATGCCTGCCGACGAACCGCAGGTCATCCGCCCCAACTTCGTCGGTCGCAGCCGCGATGATGCCGGTGTGGAGGTCGTGCGCGACCCGATGTACCCGGAGGGCTGGCTGGTCACCGGCGAGAAGGTGGAGCGCTGGGTGCGCCAGACCGACTTCGAAAACGACGAGGCCGTGGGCTACCTGTCCGACCGCCTGAACAAGGCCGGTGTGGAGGAGATGCTGCGCAAGCAGGGCGCGCACGAGGGCGACACCGTGACCATCGGCGAGATTTCCTTCGACTGGGAACCTTCCATCGGCGGCGACCCCACGTTGGCCGGCCGTGGCCAGGACGCGCGCCTGGGTGGCACGGACCGCACCTCTGCGGCGGAGCGCAAGCGCGCCTCGCAGGCCCGCCGCGGCCTGATCGACGAGTACGACTACGGCACCGGCGAAGAGGCAGACCGCGAGCGTTGGCAGGGCTAGTGCCCCGCCCGGGCCTCCTCGGGGCTAAGCGGTGGAGCGTGGCCGATACACTGACTGGCTATGACTTCCCTGCGCGCACAGATCGCCTCCGCCCGCCGTATTGTGGTGAAACTGGGCACAAGCTCCCTGGTCAACGAGGTGGGCGAGCTGGATCCGGCGAAGATCGACCGGATCGTAGACGCCATCGAGCACCGCATCGCGCGGGGCAGCGACGTCATCGTGGTCTCTTCCGGCGCTATCGCCGCGGGCATGGCGCCGCTCGGGCTGAAAACGCGCCCGCGCGATTTGGCTACGAAGCAGGCGGCCGCTTCGGTGGGACAGATCCACCTGGCTCGCGCGTGGGGTGAATCCTTCGCCCGTTACGGCCGCACCACCGGCCAGGTGCTGCTCACCCAGTCGGACGCGGGTTCGCGCGAGCGCGCCCGCAACGCGCAGCGCACGATCGACCGCCTGCGCCAGATGGGGGCGGTGCCGATTGTCAACGAAAACGACACCGTGGCCACCTCCGAGATGCGCTTCGGCGACAACGACCGCCTCTCCGCCATCGTGGCCACGCTGATTTCTGCGGACGCGCTCGTGCTGCTGTCGGACGTGGACGGCCTGTACGACATGAACCCGGCTGATCCGGGTGCGCAGCTTATCGACGAAGTACGTTCCGGCAACGACCTCCACGGCGTGCAGGCCGGCGACGGGGGAGTCTTCGGCACCGGCGGCATGGCCGCGAAGGTCTCGGCGGCGCGCCTTGCCACCCGTGGCGGCGTGCCGGTGCTGCTCACCGCCACCGAGAAGATCGAAGACGCGCTTGACGCCGCGCAGGTGGGCACGGTGTTCCACACGCGCCCGGAAAGCAGGCTGAACGCCTGGAAGTTCTGGGCGCTCTACGCCGCGGACGCGGAAGGGGTCCTGCGCCTGGACGAAGGCGCCGTCGAGGCGGTCACCCGCGGCGGCACCAGTTTGCTCGCAGTCGGGATCACCGGCGTAGAGGGAGAGTTCCACGCCGGCGACATCGTGGAGATTTTGGGGCCCGATTCTGTGGCGGTGGGCCGCGGCGAGGTCGCCTACGACGCCGCGGAGCTCGCCTCTATGGTTGGCAAACCCACCAGCGAGCTGCCGCAGCACCAGCACCGCGCAGTGGTCCACGCGGACTACCTGTCCAACTACGCTTCGCGTTTGTAGCAGCTACCCTGGGCGGGCATGAAGTTTGCGTACCTGCCCAAGCCCAAAGACGAGCCGATCGCCGCACTGGAGGCAAAAGGCCATACCCACGTCGGCCTCGAGGACAACCCGGACATGGTGGTCTTCGGCGGCGGCCCGGAGGACTTCCCGGATGAGCTGCCGGCAAGCGTGAAGGTGGTCCAGATTATCTATGCGGGCGTGGAGAACCTGCAGGACGTCTTTGCCAAGCACTCGAAAAATGGTGTGCGCTTCGCCAACGCTGGAGGGCTTTACGACGACACCGTGGCCGAATCTACCCTCGCGCTGCTGCTCGCCGTCGAACACCGCCTTAAAGCCGTGACCGAGCAGTGGAACAACACGCAGCTGTTCGAAGAGAAGCAGTACCTCTTCGACAACAAGAAGCTGGCGCTGATCGGCGCGGGCGGCATCGGCAAAACGCTGATCCGCTTCCTCGAGCCGTTTGGCATGGAGGTCACTGCGGTGAACCGTTCCGGCAACCCTGTCGAGGGCGCGGACCGTACCGTCACGCTTTCCGACGAGGTGTGGGCCGAGCACGACTACTTTGTCCTGCTCACCCCGTTGACGGAGGAAACCCGCCACATGGTCAACGCGGAGACGATCGCGAAAATGCGCGACAGCGCTGTGATTGTCAACGTGGGGCGCGGTCCGCTCGTGGACACTGAAGCGCTCACCCAGGCGCTTGGGAGCGGCACCCTTCGGGGCGCCGGCCTCGACGTCACAGAGCCCGAGCCGCTGCCCGCTGACCATGAGCTATGGGACCTGGACAACTGCGTGATCACCCCGCACGTGGCCAACATCCCGAGGTTTACGCTGCGCCGCATCGGCGGCCTGGCTGCGAAGAACTGGGAGCTGTTCGAGGCCGGTGAAACAATGTCCACCGAGGTCGACGTAAAGACCGGGTACTGAGACCGGGTACTGAGGCCGGTGTATGAGGCTAGGATTGCCGCATGAGTGCGCAGCAAACTGACTTGGATCGTGCAGCCGAACGCGCGGAGGTGCTGGCAAAGGCCCGCCGCGCAAAGGAAGTGGCGCCCGAGGTTGCGGCGCTGCCCACCCCGGCCAAGGACGCGGTGCTTTACCGCGCAGCCGAGGCGCTTACAAAGCGCGTAGACGAGGTCCTGCAGGTTAACCAGCAGGACCTGGAGGCGGGCCGGGAAGCCGGCCTGGTGGAGTCGGTGCTGGACCGCCTGGCGTTAGATGCTGGCCGCATCGAAGGCATCGCCGACGGCCTGCGCCAGGTGGCCAGCCTGCAGGACCCGGTGGGGGAGGTGCTCACCGGTCGCACGCTGCCCAACGGCATTCAGATGAAGCAGGTGCGCGTGCCGCTGGGTGTGATGGGCATGGTCTACGAGGCCCGCCCGAACGTCACTGTCGACGCCTTCGGGCTGGCCCTGAAGTCGGGCAACGTAGCCCTTCTGCGAGGGTCCAAAACGGCGCGGCACTCCAACAAGAAGCTGGTGGAGGTGCTGCAGGACACCCTCGCTGCCCACGGTTTGCCGCGCGAGGCGGTGCAGCTGTTGCCGTGCGAGACGCACGATTCGGTCCAGGACCTCATCACCGCCCGCGGGCTGGTGGATGTGGTGATCCCGCGCGGCAGCGCGCGATTGATCGAGGCGGTGGTCACCGGCGCGACCGTGCCCACCATCGAAACGGGCACGGGCAACTGCCACTTCTACATCGACGCCTCCGCGGACCTGGACAAGGCGATTGCGATGCTGCTCAACGGAAAGACGCGCCGGGTCAGCGTGTGCAACGCCACGGAAACGGTGCTTTTAGACGCAGGCCTCGCGGACGCCGACAAGCAAGCGGTTGTCTCCGCGTTGCAGAAGGCGGGGGTTGTGGTGCACGGAGACGTCGCAAAGCATGCTGCGTTTGGTGCGGAAGTAGCCCCCGCCACGGAGGCTGACTTCGCTGAGGAGTACCTCAGCATGGACATCGCCAGCGCGGTCGTGGACGGTGTCGAGGGCGCAATCGCCCACATCACGCGCTATTCCAGCGGCCACACGGAAGCGATTGCGGCGCAAGACGCAGATGCTTTGCGACGTTTCGCCGACGGGGTCGACGCCGCCGCCGTCGTACTCAACGCGTCGACGGCGTTCACGGACGGCGAGCAGTACGGCATGGGCGCGGAGATCGGCATCTCCACCCAGAAATTGCACGCGCGCGGACCGATGGCGCTGCCGGAGCTGACCACCACGAAATGGATCCTGGAAGGTACAGGACAGGTGCGCTAGTCTATCCGCGTGAAAAAATCCCGGACCTCCTGGCGCGCCCGCTTTGGCCTGCTCGCCACCGCCGTCGCCACCGCAGTCACGGCCACTGTCACCCCCGTCGCTCCCGTTGAAGAAGCCCAGGCGCAAACCCGCTGCCCGGCCGTTGCAGTGATCGCCGCGCGCGGCTCCGGCCAGAACAACCAGATCTACCCCACGAAGTACTCGTGGGCCGCACCGTGGACCTCCAATGGCTGGGAGGCGGAGACCATCCGCGCCTTCCTGCAGCACGCGGAGCGCCGCTACACCGCCACCCACGGCGGCAACTCTCTGATGAAGGACGTGGAGGTCATCGGCCTGGAGCCGCGCTACTACCCGGCGACCTTCCCGGAGTACGACGTGCCCGAGGTGGCTGTGCCGTCCACGCTGCTGCAGGCGCTCGGCCTGGCTATCCAGTGGGCCAGCCCGGTGTTCCTCACCGCCCGCCGCGCTGGGAGCCAGTTCCTGGACTCCGTGCAGATCGGCCGCGGCGGCGTGATGCAGATGATCAACGACTACCAGGCGGCAACCGGATGCCGCCCGAAGTACATCCTGTCCGGCTACTCGCAGGGCGCGATGATTCTGCTGGAACACGAACGTGAGCTCGCCCGCCGCGGCCAGCTCGCCGGCGTGGTCTACTTCGGCAACCCGAACACCGCGCCGGGCGACTGGTCCACCGTGGGCGTGCCCGGCGGCGGCGCGGGCGGCATGCTGGGCCTGCTGCCGTTCAACAGCAAGACGGCTGGGGCGACGCGCAACCGCGTGAACTACTGCCTGCCGCAGGACGCAGTGTGCGACCTGTCCGTGCAGACGCTGCAGGCTTCTCAGCCCACTGGCGGCAACCACGCGCGCTACTTCCGCTGGCCCTCGCGCTGGGATAACCAGGTCTCCGACGCGTTTGGCCGGTTCGTGGATCAGGTACGCTACGGATAATGAAACACCTCATCAGGACTACCGCCGCTGCAACCACCTGCGCCGTCGCGCTGTGCGCCGCCCCCGCGCAGGCGCAGACCATCAAACGCGACTCCACGCAGCGCGTGGTGGTGGAAAAAACCTGCGAGTGGGAGGTCGACGAGGACGGCAAGCCGATCTACGGCGCGGACGGCAAGCCGCTGCCGGTAATGAAAAACGGCAAGCAGGTGTGCAAGGAGGAGCAGGTGTCGCAGTCCTCGAGCATTGGCTCGGACGGCCTGCCCAAAAAGTGGGCGGACGATACCCGGGACGAGCTGGGCATCGGTGCCGCCGTCGGCGTCGTCGGCGCGCTGCTGGCGCTCATCTTTGGCGCCGGCCTGCTGTTCATTGAGAACGTGAACATCATCCCGTTGCCGCAGGTGAGGTAGCCCGATGAGCGACCACTACGCCGCCTCCCTGGACAGGGCACGGCGCATCGGAGTCATGGGTGGCACCTTCGACCCGATCCACCACGGCCACCTGGTCGCCGCGAGCGAGGTGGCAGACCGGTTCAACCTGGACGAGGTCATCTTCGTGCCCACCGGACAGCCGTGGCAGAAGGCGGGCAAAACCATCAGCCCGGCGGAAGACCGCTACCTGATGACCGTGATCGCCACCGCCTCAAACCCGCGGTTTTCCGTCTCGCGCGTGGACATCGACCGTGACGGTCCGACCTACACCATCGACACGCTGCGGGACCTGCGCGAGCAGTTCCCCGACGAGGACCTGTACTTCATCACCGGCGCTGACGCACTGGCCTCCATCATGTCCTGGCACGACTGGGAGGAGATGTTCCAGCTCGCGGAGTTCGTCGGCGTGACCCGCCCGGGCTACGAGCTGCGCGAGGACATGCTGCCCGCGGACATTCAGCGGCGCGTGCACCTGGTGGAGATCCCCGCGATGGCCATCTCGTCCACCGACTGCCGCGCCCGCGCCGCCGAGGGGCGCCCCGTGTGGTACCTGGTGCCGGACGGGGTGGTGCAGTACATCGCCAAGAACCGCCTCTACGCCTAACTAGCACGACCGGGCTGTGTCGTGGGACAATGGCGAAGTCTGTCCGCATAACCAACGAAGGGTTTCCCACTTGACCGCTCCGCAGATCTCCATCGACCGGGCCAAGGTAGCCGCCAAGGCGGCCGACGAGAAGCTTGGCAAGAACATCGCCGTCATCGACGTCGCAGGCGTCATGGCCATCACCGACGTGTTCGTCATCGTCTCGGCGGACAATGAACGCCAGGTCGGCGCCATCGTCCAGGAGGTCGAGGACGACCTGACCGAGCTCGGCGTGGAGCCGAAGCGCCGCGAAGGCAACCGCGAGAACCGCTGGGTGCTGCTGGACTACGGCAACTTCGTCGTGCACATCCAGCGCGACGCGGAGCGCGAGTTCTACGGCCTGGACCGCCTGTACGCGGACTGCCCGGCCATCGAGGTCGAGGGCCTCGATCCCTACGAGCGCCCCGCCACCTTCGGCAACGAGGCGGAGATGCGCGAGGCCCAGCAGCTCGAGGACCTGCCCCTGGCGGGCGAGGGCCCGGCTGTCGCCGACGACGAGTACTAGGCCCTGCGCATGCAACGACGCTTAATCCTGCTGCGCCACGGCGAGACGGAATACAACGCCACCTCGCGTATGCAGGGACAATTGGACACCGTGCTGTCCCAGCGCGGCGTGGACCAAGCGCACGCGGCGGCCAAAGAACTGCTCGACCTGGGCATTTCCAAGATCGTTTCCTCCGACCTGATGCGCGCGAAAAACACGGCGGAGGTTGTGGCTGCGGATTTGGGGCTGCCTGTGGGCGTGGACGAGCGCCTGCGCGAGACGCACCTGGGCGAGTGGCAGGGCAAAACCCACAACGAAGTGGACTCGGCGCACGAAGGGGCGCGCGCCGTGTGGCGCACGGACGCCTCGTGGGCACCGCCGCGCGGCGAAAGCCGGCTGCAGGTCGCCGAGCGCTCCCGTGCAGTGGTGGACGAGCTCATGCGCGACTACGACGAGTGGGACAACTCTGCGGTGCTGTTGGTCTCCCACGGCGGCACGATCGCCGCGTTGACCGCCTCGCTGCTCGGCTTCGTGGTGGCGCAGTACCCGGCGATCAAGGGGCTCGGCAACGCCAACACCGCCCGGCTTGTGGCGATGCCGCGGTTGGACGAGCCGACGGAGACTCGCTGGTTCCTGGAAGCCTGGAACCGGGGGCTGAACTAAATGGCGGTACGCGTGGTGGTGGATTCGTCCGCCGGCCTGCCCGCTGAGGTTGTGCGCGAGCTGGACATCACGGTCGCGGACATGCACGTGATGGGCACCGGCGAGGAGAAGGGCACCTCCGGGCTGTCATCGTTGGAGCTGGCCGCCTGCTACGCGCGCCAGCTCGAGCGCGGCGACGACGACGGGGTGGTGGCGCTGCACTTGTCCAAGGCGCTGTCGTCCACCTGGTCCGCCGCCGTGGCCGCCTCCGGGGTGTTTCCCGGCACGGTGCGCGTGGTGGAGACGGACGCCGCTGGGATGACTATCGGCGCGGCCGCCATGGCCGCCGCCACCGTGGCGCAGGAGGGCGGGGATTTGGCCGCGTGCGAGGAGATGGCAAAGTCCACACTCGCCCGCTCCGAGACGTGGGTATACCTGCACCAGCTCGACGACCTGCGCAAGTCCGGCCGCCTGCCCACCGGCACCGCCGTGCTGTCCGCGGCGCTTCTGGCCAACAAGCCGATTTTGCGCATCCACGACGGCAAGCTGGAACTCGCCGGCAAAACCCGCACCCAGTCGAAGGCGTTTGCCAAGCTCACGGAGCTGGTGGTGGAGCGTGCCGGCGGCCAGCCGGTCTTCGCGGCGATCCAGCACGCGGACGCCGAGGAGGCGGCTGACCAGCTGGCGTCATCGCTTGAGTCCCAGCTGCCGGAGGGCTCGCGGGTGATGTGCGAGCCGCTTGTCGACGTCCTCGCGGTCCACACCGGACCCGGCGCCATTGGCCTGTCGGTTGTCTTTTCTTCTCGGGAATCTACCCAGTAGGTGTGGATAACCCGCCCTAATCGGTGACGCTGCAACAACGTTATCCACAGGTTTTCGGTTCAGGGCTTCCGGCGCGCGGCTGCCGGGCTTAGCGTGCCGGGCATGAACGCCATCGACCGTCTCCAGGAGCTCACCCGGCCCACCGGGGAAGAGGACCTGCTTGCCGTGCGCTATCCCGCGCCGCGTGTGTCCGTGCCGGTGAAGCCGGCCGCCGCGGCGGTGGTCGCACTGCTCGTTGTGGTGGGGGCGTGGGCGGCGCTGCGCGGCGGGGGCGGGGAGGGCGATGAGGTTTCGTGGGAGCAGGTGGCGTCGCCGACCGAGGTCAGCGAGGTGGTCGTCGTGGCGGTGGTGGGGGAGGTGGCCAACCCGGGGCTGATGACGCTGAACGAGGGCTCCCGCATCGCCGACGCCCTCCAAATCGCGCAGCCGCTGCCCCACGCCGATTTGTTGGCGCACAACCAGGCGCAACTGCTTGTGGACGGTCAGCAGATCCACGTCCAAGCCATCGGCGCCGCACCCCCGGCCGGCGGCGCATCCCAGGCCGGCGGTGCAGCAGGAGCGGCGCCTGCAGAGTCCGGCACCGTGTCGCTGAACTCCGCCTCCGCCGCCGAGCTGACTGCGCTTCCCGGGGTGGGGGAGGCGACCGCGGCGGCGATCGTGGCCCACCGGGAGGCCAACGGGCCATTTACCGCGGTGGAACAGCTCACGGATGTCCGCGGCATCGGGCCTGCGAAGTTCGAGGCCATGCGCGACATGGTGGGGCTGTAAGCGGTGTCGGAGCTGCGGCTGGTGCCGGCGGCGCTGGCGGTGTGGGCCGCGGCGGCGTGCTGCATCCTCTTCGGGGTCTGGGCGGCGCTTCTCGTCGCCGGGGTCCTCGCCGTATGTTGTCTGGCCGCGCGCGAGCCGGGCCAGGCTGTGCTCACCGCAGGCCTCGGCGCGGCGGCAACCCTCACAGCTGCGGTGCGCACCCGCGCAAGCGCCCCCGCCTCCGAGGTTGTGGGCACGATCAGCGGCACCCCGAAACAGACGGACACGGGTGCTTACCTGGTGCGTGTGCGGGTGCCGGGCAAGCCGTCGACGACGCCGGTGTTCGCCGACGAGCTGCCCGATGGGGCGGTCGCCGGCGCGCACGTGGTGGGCCGCGGGGTGTCCAAGGAGTCCGGCGTGCCGGGTGTGAACCCTTTCGTGCTCGACGGACACGTCGAAGTCCTCGGCCCGCCTGAAGGTTTGGCGGCGTTCGCGCACCACGTGCGTTCCACCTTCGCAGCGGCGGTGGAGGCGCAGGTGGGCGAAGGTGCGCGCGGGCTCATCCCGGGCATGGTGCTTGGCGACGTCTCCCTGCAACCCGCCGCCGAACAACAGACGTACATCGATACGGGCCTATCCCATTTGTCGGCGGTGTCTGGGGCAAATATCGCGATTGTGGCCACGTTCGCCACGGTGGCGGCGGCTGCGATAGGCGCGGGGCTGCGCGGCAGGATCGCCGCCTCCGCGGTTGCGCTTTTGGTCTACGCCGCGCTGGTGGGGCCGGAGCCGAGCGTGCTGCGCGCCTCAGTATCCGGCCTGGTGGGGCTGGTGGCGGTGCTTGCCTCCCGGCAGGCCGAGCCCATCCACGCGCTGTGCCTGTCCGTCGTCGGGTTGGTGCTGGTGGATTCGGACCTTGCGGTGCACCACGGGTTCGCCCTGTCGGTGGCGGCGACGGCGGGCATCGTGGCGCTCTACCCGCTGCTCTACCGCGCGCTGGCGGTGACTGCCTGGCCGGACATCCTCGTGCGGGCACTGGCCGTGGCGGTGGCGGCGGACCTGGCCACCATGCCGATTGTGGCGCTGATGGCGGGCAGAGTCTCGCTGGTCTCCGTCGGCGCCAACGTGCTGGTGGCGCCCGTGGTCGGGCCGGTGACGGTGCTCGGCCTCGTCGCCGCGGTTTGCTCACTGCTGCCCGGCGGCCTGGAGGTGCCGGTGCTGTGGTGCGTGGAGCCACTGGCGTGGTGGGTGCACACGGTCGCACGCATCGGCGCGGGACTGCCTGGTGCGACGGTGTCGGCGACCCCGCTTGCGGCCTTGGTGGCCTACGGGTGGGTGCTCGCTGGGTTTTTGGCGGGCCGCCCCCGCGCCACCGTGTGCGCGGCGGCCGCATGCGTGATTGTTGCCGCCGCGATGAATCAGCCCGCCGCACCGGTGGATTACACCGGGCTGCGCGCGTATGTGGTGGACACCGCCGAGGAGGCTGTGCCGGTGCCGCAGTGGGCGCAGCTGGTGGTTGTGCTTGAAAGCGGCCCGCCGAAGAAACGTCCTGTAGCCACCCGCGACGGCATCCCCGTGATCTTCCCCAACCGCAAAGGCACCTGACCGGCGGGCAAGTGCCACCGATCAGGTGCCTTTTGGGCTCAGCGAGGCCTACTCGCTGCTCGAGTCAGAGCTCAGCTGCTCGCCCGGGGTGCAGTTCTTCCACAGCAGCGTGACAACGAGTGCTGCCACGGCGACCGCGCCGGCGCCGCTGATCAACGTCTCGTGCTCGCGGCCGAACGCCTGCAACTGGCGGTTGATGCTGTCCACCTGTTGCGCAACATCCGGGTTGTACAGGCCCGTCTTCTGCTGCAGCTGGGTGTTGAAGTCCTGCAGTGCCGAGTGTGCTTGCTGCGAGAACTCGTCGACCCACGGCAGGTTGACCTGCGAGCCGATCGCGATCGGGATCAGCGCGAGCAGCGGCAGCCCGAATCCGACACCGGTGGCGATGCAGCGACCGCGCTCCTCATCCGTCAGCGCCGAGGAACCAGACGGCGCAGGGGCCGTGTCGGTGGGCTTTTCGGGCACCGGGGCGGGCTCGGTGACGGTGACGTCGATGGTGGCCTTGCTCGGGTCCTTGTCGGGGCGGGTGATTTCGACCTCGACGGGGTAGGTGCCCGGCTTGACGTCTTCCGGCGGGGTGACTACGACGTTGCCGTCGGGTTTGACCTCGACCCAGTCGGGCACGCTGGGTGCCGGGGTGACGGTGGCGTCGTCAGGCAGTGCCGGCGCCGGGATCTCTGTGGTGCCGCCCGGGGTGACGGTCACCTCCGGCGGGTAGACGTCGGTGGGCTTTTCGGGCTCGGTGACGGTGACGTCGATGGTGGCCTTGCTCGGGTCCTTGTCGGGGCGGGTGATTTCGACCTCGACGGGGTAGGTGCCCGGCTTGACGTCTTCCGGCGGGGTGACTACGACGTTGCCGTCGGGTTTGACCTCGACCCAGTCGGGCGTTTCCGGCGCCGGGGTGACGGTGGCGTCGTCCGGCAGCGTCGGTGCGGGGACCTCGGTGGAGCCGCCCGGGGTAACGGTGACTTCCGGCGGGTAGCCGCCGTTCGGCTGCTCCGGCTCGGGCTGCTCCGGCTCGGGCTGCTCCGGCTCCGTGTCGGTGCCGGCCGGCACGGATGCCGGGTCGAACGGGTTCGAGCCCTTGGCCACTTCGTCCTCGTTGGACACGCCGTCGCCGTCCCAGTCGGACACCTGGGACATCGGCGTGCCGTCGACAGCCACGAGCGTGAACCGTGCGGTGACATCCTCGTCGGCAGGGACGCCCGGGCGGTAGGTGACGGTGACGTCGGCGGAGGCGTCGAAAAGCGATGCGAGCTCCGCGATCGACTCCTTGCCGGTGTACATCTTCGCCAGCGTCTCCAACGTCGGGCCGACTGCGGTGATGTTGCCGTGCGCGTCCGGATCGGAGATGTGCCACAGCCCGTTGTGGTCGTGGGCCGCGGTGATGCGGGCCTCGGACACGTCCGGGACAACCTCGAAGGTCAGCAGCGCGGTGCCGGAGCCGCCGAGCGCCGCGGCGACGGGATCGCCGTAGCTCGGGTTGTAGGCCATCCCCGCCGTGATACGGATTTCCTCCGTCTCGTAGGAGCCGTCCGGGTAGCGGATGGTCACGGTGGTCGTGAACACGTCGCCGGGCTTCGCGTCGGCAGGCACGGTGAAGTAGGCCGTGCCGTCGTCGGCGATGACAAACGCCGGGTTGTCCACGGTGAACGTGGTGCCGGCCGGCAAGGAACGGTCGCCGACCTGCGGCAGGGTCACACGCGCGCCAGGCTGGGCGTGGGTCTGGTCCCAGAACGGCGTGTGCGTGGTGGCCAAGGACTGGCCCACGGTGAGGGTGGTCTCCACGACGTCCTTCGTACCGTCCGGGTACGTCACGGTGACGGACACGGTTTGCTCGCCGGGCACGGAGGTGTCCGGTTCGGCGGTCCACTCGATGTGAGTGCCCGGCGGGAAGGTGTCGGCGTTGACGACGGCGGTGGCGGCCGCAGGGGCGTCCACAAACTGTTTCGTGAACACCGGGCGGGTGTCGGGCTGGTAGGACTCGTTCATCGGCGTCGCGGGAGCCTCCACGACGGTGACCTCGACCGGCACGCGGTCCTCAGTCTTGTCCGGGTAAGTCACCACCACCGTCGCAGGGACGGTGCCCGGCTTGGAGGTGTCAGGCTCCTCGTCCCAGGTGATGGTGGTGCCGGCCGGCAGGTCGGAGGCGTTTTTGATTGCCGTGGCGGCGTTCGGCGCGGGTGTGTCCACCACGGCCTGGATGCCCTGGCCCTGCGGGTCCTGCTGCTCGGCCTGGCTTGCAACGTCGATGGTGACGTCGACGGTGTCCGTGGTGCCGTCCGGGTAGGTCACCACCACGGTGGCGTCCTTCGCACCCGGGGTGGAGGTGTCCGGGGCGGATTTCCAACCGGTTGTGGTGCCGGCCGGCAGGTCGGAGAGGTTGGCCACGGAGTTGCCGGCCTGCGGCACGTCGCCGCTATTGACGGTCTGGTCCTGGCCCACCGGGTCGTGCTGGTCCGCCATGGAGCCGACAGTGACCTTGACGTTGACCTTGTCGGTGGTGCCGTCCGGGTAGGTCACCACCACGGTGGCGTCCTTCGCACCCGGGGTGGAGGTGTCCGGCGCGGATTCCCAGGTGATGGTGGTTCCTTCGGGCAGCAGTTCCGGGTTGGCGATGGACCCGGACGCCTCAGGGGCCTCGCCCTCCTTCACGGACTGGTCCTGGCCCTGCGGGTTGAACTGCTGCGACTGCTCGCGGACGTCAACCTTGACCTTCACGGTCTCGCTGGAGCCGTCCGGGTAGGTCACCAGCACCTCGGCGTCCTTGGTGCCCGGCGCGGACACGTCCGGCTCGGTCTTCCAGGTCACAGTAGTGCCAGCGGGCAGCTCGGCAGCGTTGACGATGGAGCCGGTGGCCGCCGGCACCTGCCCGTGGTTGGTGCTCTGCGGCTGACCCTCTGGGGTGAACTGGTCGGCTTGGGAGCGCACGACGACGGTGACGTCGACCTTGTCGGTGGTGCGGTCCGGGTAGGTCACCACCACCGTGGCGTTCTTGGAACCCGGGGTGGAGGTGTCCACCGGCTGCTCGAACTCGAAGTAGGAGCCGGCCGGCAGGTCGGAGACGTTGTCAACGGAAGCGCGCGGCACGACGCTGTTGCCGACGTTGACCGTTTGCTCGGCGGGTTTCGGCGTGTGCTCCTCGTTCATCGGGGTTTTCGGTGCCGCGATGACGTGGACGGTGACCGGGACGCGGTCGACCGTGCCGTCGGGGTAGGTCACCAGCACCACTGCCGGGACGTCGCCGGTGGCGGAGGTGTCGGGGGCCACCGACCAGGTGTAGGTGGCGTCGGCGGGCAGGTCCGCCACGTTGGCGATGGCGGTGCGGGCCGGCGGCGCGTCCACGCCTTCGACGGCGGTGATGTCTTGGCCGGCGGCGTCGTACTGGTCAGTGTGGGTGCGCACGATGACCTTCGCCGGCACACGGTCCACGGAGCCGTCCGGGTAGGTCACCACCACTACGGCGTCCTTCACACCGGAGGTTGAGGTGTCCACCGGCTGTTCCCAGCTGAGGTTCGTGCCCTCCGGCAGGTCGCCGGTGAGGGAGTTGCGCGGGTCGGCGGAGTCGCCCTGGTTGACCACCTGGTCGGTGGCGGTGGGCTCGTGCATCGCGGCGTCGTCGCGCACCTGCACCACGACCGGGAGGGTCTCGGAGGTGCCGTCGGGGTAGGTCACCAGGACCTCGCCAGTCTTCTGGCCGGGCGAGGAGGTGTCGGGCTCGGTCACCCAGGTGATTTCGGTGCCCTCGGGAAGATCGCCGGCGTTGTCGACGGAGTCGGCGGCGGCCGGTTTTGCGCCCTTGTCCACCACCTGCAGCCCCGCGTGCGGGGTGTACTGCTGCTCGTTGGAGCGGACGTTCACGCTGACGTTGACGGTCTCGGAGGTGCCGTCCGGGTATTCCACGCGCACGACGGCGTCTTTCACGCCGGCGCTCGAGGTATCCGGTGCGCTCTCCCACGTCAGCTTGGTGCCCACCGGTAGCGAATCCGGGTTGACGATGGAGGCGGCGGGCGCCGGGTCGTCGCCGATGTTGACGGTCTGCGTCCTGCCGGTGGGCGCGTAGTACTGCTCGTCGGTGCGCACGTTGACCTGCACGCTGACGCGGTCGACGGAGCCGTCCGGGTAAGTCACCAGCACCACCGCGTCCTTGGCGCCGGACGTCGAGGTGTCCACGGGGGACTCGAAGGTGAAGGTGGTGCCTTCCGGCAGGTCGTTTGCATTGCTTATCGACGCCTTCGGGTCCACCGCAGCATCCCTATTCACCGTCTGCGGCTGGCCGGCCGGCTCGTTCGCGTCCGCAAGCGAGCTGACAACAATCTGGGTTGTGACCACCTCGGAGGAGCCGTCCGGGTAGGTGACGGTGATAGCGACGTCCTGGACGCCGGTCTTGCTGGTGTCCGGCTGCGTCTCCCAGGCGTAGGTGGCGCCGGGCAGCTCGTCCGTGTTCGCGATGGAGTCCTCCGGACGCAGGTCCTTGGCGCCGTTTTCCACGGTGCGCACCTTGGGCGCGGGGGTGGAGGTGTCGGCCTGCGGCCGCACGGTGACGGTGACCTCGACGGTGTCGGTGGAGCCGTCGGGGTAAGACACCTTCACGGTGCCGGTCTTGTCGCCGGGGGAGGAGGTGTCAGGCGCGCTGTCCCATTCCACCGTCGTGCCGGCCGGCAGGCCCGAAAGGTTGCCGATGGATGCGGCGGCGTCCGGGGTGGCGCCGTTGTCCACCGTCTGTTCCGTGGCGGTGGGAGCGTAGTCGTCCGCAAGCGGGGTGACGGTGACCGTCACGGTGATGGTGTCGACCGTGTCGTCCGGGTACACCACACGCACCTCGACGTTGTCGAACGTGCCGGGCTTGTCCGTCGACGGCGGGTTGACAAACTCGAAGTACGTGCCAGCCGGCAGCGAGTCCGCGTCTGCCACGGCATCGCGGGCGTTCAGTGCGCTGGTGGCCTGGACGGTGACGTCCTGGCCGGTGGGCTTGTTGGTCGTGTTCATCGGCTCCGCCGGCTTCTGCGTCACGTTGACCTGCACCGGAATGTCCTCGGTGGAGCCGTCCGGGTAGGTCACGCGCACCACCGCGTCCTGGGTGCCGGTCGTGCTGGTGTCAGGTTCGGTGGCCCAGGTGAACGTGGTGCCGGCGGGCAGGTCGCCGATGTTGGTGATCGCCGACTCGGGGTACGCCTTCGCACCTTCGACCACGTCGATGGTTTGGCTTTCAGGCGTGTTGGTGTCCGACTGCGGGCGCACCGTCACGGTCTTGGTGACCTTATCGGTGGAGCCGTCCGGGTACGTCACCACCACGGTGACCTGCTGCTGCCCCGGCTTCGAGGTGTCCACCGGGTTCTCCAGCGCGAGCGTGGTGCCTTCCGGCAAGTCGGCCTCGTTTGTCAGCACGTCTTCCGGGGTGACTGCTTGGCCGTTGTCGACGGTGATGTCGGCGCCCTTCGGGTCAGTGGTGTCCGAAAGCGGGCGCACGGTGACCTTCACCGGCACTGTGTCCACGCTGCCGTCGGGGTAGGTGACGATGACGTTGGTGGTGTACGTGCCTGGTTTGTTGGTCGAAGGCTGCGTCTCAAAGGCGAACTTGGTGCCCTCCGGCAGGTCGCCGGCGTTGGTGATGGAGTCCTTCGGGTCCAACGTGCTGCCGTTGTCCACGGTGCGGTCCTGGCTCTCGGGGGTGAGCGCGTCGGCCTGCGTGCGCACAACCACGCTCACCGGGATCTTTTCGGTGGACCCGTCCGGGTAGGTGACCACGACGACGGCGTCCTTCGATCCCGGGGAGGAGGTGTCGGGGGCGCTCTCCCAGGCAATCTTGGTGCCCTTCGGCAGCGACCCTGCGTCTGCGATGGAGTCTTCCGCCTTCGGTGTGGCGCCGTTGTCCACGGTCTGCGTCTTCGCCGCCGGGGCGTACTGGTCCGCCTGGGTGCGGACCTCCACCTGCACCTTGACTTCGTCGGTGGTGCCGTCCGGGTACGTCACGCGCACAACGCCGTCCTTGGTGCCCGGCGTGGAGGTGTCCGGGGTGGTGGCCCATTCGATGCGGGTGCCGTCGGGAAGCTGCTGGTTCGGCAGCAGGGACAGCGCCGGGTCGAGCTCGGTGTTCTGGTCCACCACCTGCACCGCGGGCTGCGGGTCGTACTGCTCATTTTGCGCCGTCACCGTGACCTTCACGGGGACCTTGTCCACGCTGCCGTCCGGGTACGTCACCACCACAACGGCATCCTTGGTGCCCGGCGTCGTGGTGTCCGGCGCCTTCTCAAACTCGAAGGTGGTGCCCTCGGGGAGGTCGCCTGCGTTGCTTATCGACGCCTTCGGGTCCACCTCAGCCCCATTGTCCACCGTCTGCTGCGTTCCGGACGGGTCGAACTGCTCCGCCTGGGAGCGCACGTGCACCGACACCGGCACGCGGTCCACGGTGTCGTCGGGGTAGGTGACAATGACGTCGGCCTGCTTGTCGCCGGACGTGGAGGTGTCCACCGGCGACTCGAAACGGTAGAACGTGCCTGCCGGCATGTCGTCTGCGTTGGCGATGGAAGCGCGCGCGACCGGCGTGTCGCCCAGGTTCACCGTCTGGTCCTGGCCGGCCGGGTCGTTGGTCTGGTTCAGCGGCTTCGCTGGCGCCGGGGTGATGCGCACCGTCACCGGCACGCGGTCCACGGAGCCGTCGGGGTAGGTCACAACCACCACGGCTGGGACGTCGCCGACGTTGTCGGTGGAGGGTGCTTTCTCCCAGGTGTACGTCGCATCGCCGGGCAGGTCCGCCACGTTCGAGATGGCGGAGCGGGCCTCCGGCACGGACGTGCCCACGACAGCCTCGGTGGTCTGGCCCTGCGGGGTGAACGTGTCCGCCTGCGCGGTCGGATTGACCGTGACGGCGGCGTAGACCGTCTCCTGGGAGCCGTCCGGGTAGACCACCTGCACGGGGATCTTGTACTCGCCCGGCTTGGCGCCCGCCGGCGGGGTGGCGGTGAACCCGCCGGTCCCCGCGTCCGATGCGGGCTGCGTGGTCCATCCGGAAACGGGGTTTCCGGAGGCGTCGACAGGCGTGCCGTACGTGAACTTCGTGCCAGCCGGGACCGACGTGTCCGTCTGATTCAGCGTGACGGCGCTGCCAGGGAAGGTTTCCTTGGCGGTGTAGGCCGGTTGGCTCACCGCGTTTTGGCCCTGGGCGACAATGAAGGAGTCGGAGGCGAGCAGATCGTCGACGCCGCTGTACAGCGTCGCGGAGTACACGGTGCCGGCGGCCGCAGACGGGTCCGAGGACACCGGGAAGGTGCACGCGTTTGCGTCGGCGAGGGAGGACACCGGGCATTCCTTGACCACCTTGCCGGTGGTTTCATTGCGCCAGACAATGCGGTTGCCCTGTATCGGCGGGAGGGTGCCGGTGACGTTGAGTTTCGCGGTGCCGCCCAGCGGCGCGGGGTTGAGCAGCTGGTCGTAGTTGGGGATGTCCAGCTTCACCGGGCCGTAGGGCAGGACCGCGAAGCCGAAGTTGTAGAAGTTGTCCGGCGCCGGGTTCATGCCCGGCACAATTGCCGCGGCCGGGCGGGGCGCTTCGCCTGCGTTGTCGTTGTACTTCTGGAACACGGGGGTGGGGAACGGCGAGTAGGCGTTGACCTGCTGGCCGTTCGGGTCCGTGACCCACATGTACATGCGCGAGTTGCCGGTGAGGTCCTTGTAGCCGGTGCGCAGGGTGTACTGGCCGTTCGCATCGGTCTTGCCGGTCACTGTCACCGCGATCGGCTCTGTGCCTTCCGCGCGCATGTCCTTGAGCATGGCCTGGATCGCGCCGGCGCGCTGCGCCTGCGTGATCGTGGAGTCTTTTTCGATTGCCTCGACGCGCTTCTGCGCCTCCGGAGTCAGCACAGAGGCGAAGACGTTGTAGCCCTCGAGGTTGGTGTCGCCGTCGCCTGTGTTGCGGGTGGGCGGACCGACCGTGCGGTCGCCCTTGAGCGTGTCCTGCCACACGAAGCCGGAAATGGTGTCCGTCACGGACAAGGTGGTTGCGGGGTTGGACAGTGGGCCGAGCGGGTCCACCTTGACGTTGGGGGCGGACATGTAGTTCTTGGCGGGGTCCACCGCTTCGGTGAGGAAGATGCCGGTGCGCTGCATGTTGGTGCCGGCCAGCTGGAACATGCCGGACGCGTCCGCCGGGTACTGGCCCGATCCCGGCGCCACGCCGACCCAGGAGTTGGGCACGATGCCGCCGGATTGGCGGGTGTACACGTACGGGTTGCCGGTCTCCGGGTTGACCAGGTCTTTCTCCGCCACCCACAGGCGGTAGGCCTGCTGGCCGTTGCCCACGCCGGAGGCGTCGAACAGGTGGGGCTTGCCGTTGGCGTCGTAGAAGGAGACGTAGTTGCCCTTTTTGTCCTTGACCAGGTTGCCCTTGGCGTCGCGCATGCGGAGGTCGAAGGCGTACGCGCCGGCCGCCTGTCCCGCCAGCTTCTGGGACTGGGCCGCGTAGACGGGCGAAAGCGTGCCGTCCTTGTCACGGAACTGCATGAACACCGTCACGCCGTTGAGACCCATGGTGTCGGAGATGCTCGACGGCGCGGTCGTTTCCATCACGCCGACGCGTCCCGACAGCAGGTTCGCGGCATTGGTGAGGTCGGTGGCACTGTTGACATAGCCGTTTTTGATGGCGTCTGCGTCAATCGTTCCGGCCGGGGCAGCCCACTTCGGGTCGGCTGGATTGCTGTTGGTCACAGCCTCGGCGTCGGCGGTGGACTCCGGGGAGACCACCGCGTGGGTGAGCGGGGCGACGGTGGCGATGGCGAGTGCGGCGGCCGCGATGGACGTGCCGCGGTGGCGGGAGGTCAGATGCGTACTCATAAGGGGGTCCTTCCGTTGTGTTGTGCCGGTCCGGTACTGGCGCGCGGATGCTCGCGGGCGGTGACGCTTTGCGCAGTCTCCAATACAAGTATGAAGACTCACTGCGGAATTTGCCAGGGTTTTACGGAAACTAAAAACCCTGTGGGTTTGTGGGGAATACCCCGGTGCGGAGTCGCTCTGTGGGAAGTGGGTGCAGGACGTAAGATGGCGCGCATGCTCAACCCCGTGCACCTGGTGCTCGGCGAGGATGATTTCCTCGCCGAGCGCGCAACCAAAGCCATCGTCGCCCAAGCCGGCGAGGGCGTGGAGGTGACCACCTTGCGCGCCGGCGATGTCTCCGAGGGCGAGATCGCGATGGCCACCAGCCCGTCGCTGTTCGCGGAGGACCGCGTGGTGGTGGTCAAGCACGCGGAACTCGCCGGCAAGGAACCCACACAGATCCTGCTGAAAGCCTGCGTCGACCCAGCACCCGGGATCACCTTGATCATTGAGCACACCGGCGGCGGGCGGCAAAAAGCGATGGTGAAAAAGTTTGCCAAGGTCGCCGAGGTGCACAAGGCAGATCCGCTCAAAGACAACGAGCGCCGCTCCTGGCTGATGGAGGAATTCCGCCGCCACGGCGTGCGCCCCACCCCCGACGTGGCGGCGGCAGTGTTGGAATCGGTCGGCTCGGATTTGCGCGAGCTCGCCTCAGCGGTGAGCCAGCTGGTCAGCGACACCGAGGGCGAGCTCACGGTCGAGTCCGTGCGCGCCTACTACGTGGGCGTGGCGGAGGTCGCCGGCTTCGACATCGCGGACCAGACGGTCGCCGGCCGCGCCGACCGGGCGCTGGCTTCCACCCGCCGGGCGCTGCAGTTGGGCGTGAGCCCGGTGTCCGTCTCTGCGGCGCTGGCCCGCAAAGTCGGCGACATTGCCAAGCTCCACGGTGTCCGCGGCAACCCGGACCAGCTCGCCCGCACGGTGGGCATGCACCCCTATGTGGCGAAAAAGACCATGCAGGTCGCGCGCCAATGGAGCACTGATGCGGTCTCCAACGCCGTGATCATCGTCTCCGACCTCGACGCCGAAGTGAAAGGCCAGGGCGGCGATCCGGAGTTCGCCCTCGAAAACGCGGTGCGGCGCATCGCGGAGCTCGTATGATCGCGCCGGGCGACCTGGCCGCCATCGTCGGCCTTAACCTTGTCGGCGCCGCGGCACCGGGACCGGACCTGGTGCTGATCATGCGCACCGCCACCCGCTCGCGGAAACATGCCTGGGCCACCAACCTGGGCATCCACACCGGCGCCGCGCTGTGGTTCACACTGACGGTCTTCGGGGCGGCGGCGCTGCTGCACGCGGTGCCGCAGGCCGTGACCGTGATTCAAACCGTCGGCGGCGGGGTACTCATCTGGATGGGGTTGCACAACGTGCGCGGGGGACTGCGCGACCGCCACGACCCGCCCTCAGACTTGGACGAAGCCGTCCAACGCCTCGGCTCTGTCCGCGCCGCCTACCGCCGCGGGGTGATGACCAACCTGGCCAACCCCAAGATCGTGGTGGCGCTGACGGCCATGATCGCCCCGCTGCTGCCAGCCAACCCCTCACTGGTCACCGCGCTGTTCGTGATCGCGTCGCTGTGGCTCAGCTCCTTTACGCTGTTCGGGCTGATCGCCCAGGTCACCTCAGGCGAGCGACTGCGCCGGAAATTCCTGCGAGCCGGCCCCTACATCGACATCGGCGCAGGCGCGTTTTTCATGGTTGTCGGCGCCGTGCTCATCGGGCGCGGGCTGGTCGGCGTGGTCTAGAGGTAGCGGCGCAAAAACTGCGCCGTCTGGCGCGTCGCGCTAGGCGAGTCGAACCAGGTGTGGCCGCCGCCCTCGACGCGCTCGATGCGCACAGGGGCGGAGCAGTGCTCGAAGTCGAAGGTAGTGATGCTGCCGGAGCGCGACTTTGACGCCACCATGGCGCAATCGTTTTTGCGGGCGAAGGTGCGCGCCACTTTCTCCACCGACTCGAAGGACGCGCCGTGGCGGGTACCTCCGTTGTAGCCCACCACGCCGTCGTTAGTGCCGTGCATGATCATCGTCGGCACTTCGCCGCTCGTGCAGCCGGTGACGGTGGGGGAGTAGAACGCGCCCGCCACCGACGCCACGCCGCGCACCGTCTCCGGGGCGTGGCAGGCCAGCGCGGCGACCAAGCCGCCGCCGTTGGACAGCCCCACGGCGACGGTGCGGGAGGTGTCGGCGTTATAGCGCGAAGCAACGTCGTTCAGCACGGCTTTTGTGTACGCGACATCCTCGTCGATGCTGGTGTCCGCGTAGGGCGCGCCGCCCCACGCATTGTCCACGCCCTGGCCGTAGACCACGATCGCGTCCGAGAACTGGCTTTCCAGGTTGGAGTAGTCGTGCATGTTGCGTGAGGTGTGGTGCCAGCCGCCGAAGCCCAGCACCACCGGGTAGGACTTCTCGGCGTCGAAGCCGCGCGGCAGCACCACGTCGTAGGTGCGGGCGCGCCCATCAACCTGCAGCGAGTGGGTGTGCTCGCGGCTGGGTGAGCCGACGGCGACGTTTTTCACCATCGGAATCGCGATAGCGATGCTGGCCACCAACGCCGCCAGCACCCCGAGCGCGCGCACCTGGTCCGGGTCCACGCCCGGAGCGTAGCGGGCCAACAGCGCCTCAAACTCGGGGGAGGAGCTGAACTGCTGCGCCTCGGCCGGCGCGACCGGCAAGGACAACGACAGGGAGGTGGCAAGCGCAGCTGCGAGCGCGCGGCGGGAGTGTTTCACAGCGGGTACATCGATTCTTAGTTCAAGGGGGTTACACACGAAACGCCCCGTGCACCAGTTGAGCGATGCACGGGGCGAAACACGATGGAATTAATCCATCTTGTTCAGGGCGCGAGCCATGTTGGACTTCTTGTTCGCCGCAGAGTTGCGGTGGAACACGCCCTTGGTCACAGCCTTGTCGAGCTTGCGGGAAGCCACGCGCAGCTGCGCCTCAGCGGCAGCCTTGTCGCCGGACTCCACAGCCTCGCGGAACTTGCGGATCTCCGTGCGGGTGGCGGAGCGGACGGACTTGTTGCGCATGCGGCGCTTCTCGTTGGTGAGGACGCGCTTCTTCTGCTGCTTGATGTTAGCCATCGTGATATACCTCTTGGTTTCTCAATCGAACATGGATGTCGTCGTCCCAGCTGGGGTTATCTGCGCACTGCTTTGGGTATGAACGCGAACCCAAGGTCCTGTCCGCGTAGCAACGCGCACCCGGAAAAGCTAGCCGGTGACGGGCAACTCGCGCAGAATACCAGGATGGACGGTGCAGTCCAAACCGCCTACGACCACTGGAAGCGCTCGCGCAGCGTGTTGGCAACCCGCTCGAAGCGGCGCTGCGGCACCGTGGTGCCGCGCCGGTGCACGTCCGCCTCCGGCACCACGAGCGTTTTGTCTAGGCGCACCCAGCACGGGCTGCCTGAGGCGTCCCAATCTCCGGGGCCGATTTCGAACCAGCGGTCGTCGTCCGCGTGCTCTTCTTCCGGAGAGATGAGCAGCCCCAAAATGTCGGTGTGCTCGCGTCCGACCACCAGCATGGAGCGCTCTTTCGGCGGGTGTGAAGGCACCGTCACCCACACCACTTCGCCAGCCTCGGCAACACTGTCCATGTCGGCGGCGTAGCACACGTAGCGCGGCACAGATCCGGTGGGGCGCACGTGCACACGGGAGGCGCGGTTGCGGCGGTGTTCGATCTGGTTGGTCACCCGCTCGTGCAGCTGGGCGAGTCCTTGGTCGAGCGAGGCCGTGCGCGGCCGCTCACCTTTGCGCGCCATGCGCTTCAGCCGCTCGAACGCCTTCATTAATCCTCCAGTGTGCAGTTGCCTCAAACCTTAAGCTGTCGTGTCCACAGTGACAAGCTGTTCCTGCCGTTGGTTAGAAACTTCTTCGCCCGCCAGCGACGACTGTGCGGTAACGCCCCGCAACACCCACAGCAACAGTGCGGTGCACGCCACCGTGAATAGGGAAGCAGACAGCATCTGCTGGACACCGATGTCGGTCGCGTTCGGGTCCGTCAGGCCCACCGCACCGGAGACGAAAAACACTGTGTTGCTAATGGCGTGCAGTGCGATCGAGGCCTCCAGCCCGCCGGTGCGCCAGGTCAGCACTGCGGTGCACACGGCAAAAATGGCGATGTCGATCAGCCCCACCCAGTTGTACGTGTGCCCGGCGATAAACAGCACCCCCGGTAGCGCGTAGGCGAGCCAGGCGGGTGCGCGCCACTGGCCGAGGATCTGCGGCAGCGCACCCCGGAACACGAACTCCTCGGCCGCGGACTGCAACGGCACGGCGACGATGAGGGCCACCACGATTTGTAGCCGGAACGGGGTGACGGTTGCGTCTTCGGGCAGGCCCCGGAGGACGTCGAAAAGTACTGTCGCCCCGTAGACCGCACCGACGACTAAAAGCGCACGCGACAGGACACTCCAGCGCAGCCGTAACGCGGTGCTGTACAGCGCCCGCGGGTCGCGCCCGGAGATGCGCGCCGCGAGAAACGGCGCCGGCAGCATCGCGGCGATGATGAGCACCTGCACAAGCGGGGTCAGCGGGTCGACCGAGCCCTCGATCAGCTGCGCGAAATCGCGCCCGGAGCGACCGGCCATAAACCCGATGACAACGATGATGCCGATGGTCAACGCGGCGGCTAATGCGGCGAGCACAACGAGTTCAATCAGCGCTCGCCACCACCTTGCGGGGCGGGAGCGGTGCGCAAGTCCTAAACGGTGGTACAGCATGGCACCTACCGTAGCTGCGGGGGCGCAAAGTAGGATGTGGCAACTATGGCCGCCAAATCGAAAAACTTTGCAGAAGAGACGTTCACGGACCCCGCCCGCATCCGCAACTTCTGCATCATCGCCCACATCGACCACGGCAAGTCCACGCTGGCAGACCGCATCCTGCAGCTGTCCCACGTGGTGGACGAGCGCGAAATGCGCGACCAGTACCTGGACAACATGGACATCGAGCGCGAACGTGGCATCACCATCAAGGCGCAGAACGTGCGCCTGCCGTGGGTGCCGAGCACCGGCGAACACGCCGGCGAGCAGATGGTCCTGCAGATGATCGACACCCCCGGCCACGTGGACTTCTCCTACGAGGTCGCGCGCAGCTTGGACGCGTGCGAGGGAGCGATTTTGCTTGTCGACGCAGCCCAAGGCATCGAGGCGCAAACCCTGGCCAACCTGTATATGGCCATCGACAACGACCTCGAGATCATCCCGGTGCTGAACAAGATCGACCTGCCGGCGGCGGACCCGGAGAAGTACGCCCTGGAGATCGCCAACATCATCGGCTGCGAGCCGGAGGACGTGCTGCGCGTCTCCGGCAAGACGGGCGAGGGCGTGCCGGAGCTTTTGGATAAGGTCGTCGACCTAATTCCGGCGCCCACCTCCCCGTCGGGCGCGTCAGCGACCGATGCTCCCGCACGTGCGCTGATCTTCGACTCGGTCTACGACACCTACCGCGGCGTGGTCACCTACGTGCGCATGATGGACGGCAAGCTCGAGCCGAACCAGAAGGTGCTCATGATGAACACCGGCAAGACCCTGGAGATCCTGGAGATCGGCGTGGTCTCGCCCACGATGAAGAAGACCAAGGGGCTGGGACCGGGCGAGGTGGGCTACCTCATCACCGGTGTCAAAGACGTGCGCGATACCCGCGTGGGCGACACGGTGACGTGGGCTTCCAAGGGTGCTTCGGAGCCCTTGGAAGGTTTTGAGGACGTCAAGCCGATGGTCTACTCGGGCCTGTTCCCGGTCAGCCAGGAGGACTTCCCGGCGCTGCGCGAGTCGCTGGAGAAGCTGCAGCTTAACGACGCATCCCTGACCTGGGAGCCCGAGACCTCCGTGGCACTCGGCTTCGGCTTCCGCTGCGGATTCTTGGGCCTTTTGCACATGGAGATCACCCGCACCCGCCTGGAGCGCGAGTTCGACCTGGACCTGATCTCCACCGCGCCGAGCGTGACCTACCGCGTGGTGGCCGAAGACGGCACCGAGCAGATCGTGCACAACCCCTCCGACTGGCCCGGTGGCAAGATCCCCGAGGTCTACGAACCGATTGTGAACATGACCATCATCGTGCCCCAGGAGTTCGTCGGCTCCACCATGGAGCTGTGCCAGTCCAAGCGCGGGCAGATGAAGAACATGGAATACCTCTCCGAAGACCGCGTGGAGCTGCGCTACATCATGCCGCTCGGCGAGATCATCTTCGACTTCTTCGACATGCTCAAGTCCCGCACGAAGGGCTACGCCTCGCTGAACTACGAGGAGGCCGGCGAGCAGCTCGCCGACCTGGTCAAGGTGGACATCCTGCTGCAGGGCGAGCCGGTGGACGCGTTTTCCGCCATCGTGCACAGGGATTCCGCTCAATGGTACGGCAACAAGATGACCAAAAAGCTCAAGGAACTCATCCCGCGCCAGCAGTTCGAGGTGCCGGTCCAGGCCGCGATCGGTTCCAAGATCATCGCCCGCGAAAACATCCGCGCCCTGCGCAAGGACGTGTTGTCCAAGTGCTACGGCGGCGACATCTCCCGCAAGCGCAAGCTGTTGGAGAAGCAGAAGGCCGGTAAGAAGCGCATGAAGAACATCGGCTCGGTCACCGTGCCGCAGGAGGCGTTCGTCGCCGCGCTGTCCACCGACGGCGACGAGTAGGCGGAAGGTTAGGCGCTAGTCCGCCTCGCCGAAGGTGAACCGCTTGCCCTGCTTGAACACTGCTTGCAGGGCCCACACCAGGGCGAACATCAGCACAAAGATGATGGCGGCCATGGCGAGGTTGCCCCACAGCCCGCTCCACCCGGCGGCCTCGGCCCAGTCCGGGGCACCGATGGCCGCGGCGACGAAGCCCAAGATCAGGTTCATCGCCTCGGAGCGTTTCGCTTCCTCCTCGGCGATCTGGCCAGAGACTTGCTCGAACTGGGTGCGGATCACGCCCTGGCGGGATTTGACCTTGGTGTCGAAGTCGTCGCGTAACTGGTCGAAGCCGGTGGCGCGCTGCAGGCCTTTGAGCACGCGGGTGTCGATGTCGCGGCCGGGAACTCGGCGGAACCACAGCTTGTCTCGGATCTCAATGTGGTCCAGCTGCAGCTTCTCCAGGCGCTCCAAATCCGCCTGCAGCGCCTTTTTCTCCAGCGTCGCCGTGCCGGAAGCATCAGCCCCCGCGCGGTGCGCGCCGCGGTCGCCGATGATTTTCAAGGATTTGCGCAGGTGTGTCTCCCCGGCCTGGGCGCGCATCTGCAGCACCACGATGTCCACGAACCGGGTGCTGGCCAGCGACCAGTAGCGCATCCCTTCGCGGCTGGCGGACTTGCTGCGCACCATGCCCACCCCCGAGTCCGATGTCATCACCGTCCAGGACGACAGCTTCGCGGCGACGAAACCGCTGAGCGCCTCCGGGGTCTGCAGGGGAACTTGCTCGGGGTAGGAGTCCGCCCCGGTGAGGATCTGCCAGGCCCACTGTTCGTGCCATTTCCAGGCACTGTCCGGGTCGTCGAGGACCAAAGGTGCGTCGATAAGCGAAGGCACTGAGCCGTTGTTGCCTTCGCTGAGGGTCTCTTCAAATTGCTCGGGCTTGGCGGGGTTGGGGATGGCCACGGCGACGCGCTGCGGCGCGGGCAGCGTGAAGGTGCTTTCGGCGCAGTCGGAGGTGCACGTGGAGATCAAACTGCCACTGGTGGTCAGCTTCATCGAGCAAGGGCGGGAAAGCGCTTTGTCGATCTGCGCGACGGCGAGGTTGGTGAATTTGGTCAGCGGGTAGAGCTGCGGCGGGCTGAAGTCGTAGTCGCCCGCGCGGTCGTAAAACTGCACGGAGTTGCGCGGTTTGGTCAATGCGGCGCTCAAAAACCCAAGCGTGGCCGACGAGATGTTTTCTGCGACCACGTTGAGCACGAGAAAGTCGCTGACCACGTGTGCAGGCTCCGGGACCTTGCCAGCTAAGTCGGTCAGGTGCAGGTCGTGGAACTGCAGCACCTCGGCGGACAAAAGCCGCAGCGTTGCGCTGCCGTGGCTGCCGCGCGCGCCGCGTATCTGGTCCTCCCACGCCACCTGGTGGTCGTAGTTGACCAGCTCGAACAGAGTCTCGTTTTCGACTGCCTGAAACTCGATGTGGTGCGCCGCGATGGTCGGATCCCAGCCGGCGTCTGAAAGCTCCACCTCTTGTGCCTTGGCCGGCGGGGCCAGGCGACGCTTGCGGTTTGCCGCCACCACACTGTCGAGCTCCGCGTGGTGGAAGACTTCCCGGGCCGCGTGCGGGCGGCTGTCCGCGGTGCGCTTGACATCGGCGTCGATCGAGCCGGCGCCGACCGCGTCGTGCAACGGCTCGAGGAAGCGGCTGCGTGCGTCGTTGTAGTAGGGCCGGCCACCTTCGACGATGAGATCGCCGTAGTAGCCCTCGCGCTCGTCCGGCTTGCGAAACACTCCCGCAGCCGGGTCCCACATCGGGTTTTCAATGGTGCGGATGCCCTTGTCCCGGCCGTAGTTCCAACCGTGCGCGGCGAAGTCGAACGGAGCCCCGTCCTTTGCCACGCTGGCGCTTTCGGGGATGGGCAGCACAAGCGAAAAAGATGCGAGACGCCACTGCGGTAGCATCTTTGCCCGGAACGACTCGGCAACGACAAAGTCGTGTCCGATGTCTTGGTACGAACGCACTTTCATATGAGGGAGGGTATCCCATGGGCTCCACAGTTTTCTGGCCTGGCGTAAACGTCAGGGAGCACGAGATCGAGGTGCCGGTGTCCCGTGAGGATGCGTCGCTAGGCAGCATCAGTGTGTTCTGCCGCGAGCTTTCTGTCGACGACAACCTCCCGGCCCTGGCGTACTTCCAGGGTGGACCCGGCAAGCCGGGGCCGCGCACCCTCATGGAGTGGATCCCGGAGGCGCTGAAACGCTACCGGGTGTTCCTCATCGACGAGCGAGGCACCGGCCGCTCCACCAAGATCGACCGCACCACGCCCGAGCGCATCACCGCAGACATGCTCGCGCACCTGCGCCCGCCGGACGTGGCCGCGGATGCAGAGGCCATGCGCCAGCACCTGGGGCTCGAGCAGTGGGATCTGTTGGGCAACTCCTTCGGCGCCGCGTGCGCGGGCTCCTACCTCACCTATTTCCCGGAAGGGCTGCGGCGGGTGCACCTGGCCGGCGCCGTGCCGGAGCCGGAGATGGATGTCGACGCGTTCAACCGCCAGACGTTCCAGTTGCTCGCCCAGCGCCAGCGCGAGCTTTTCGACGCGATCCCGTGGATGCGCTCCCGCGTGAGCGAAGTCGCGGACCACGTGGACAACCACGACGAGCGCATGCCGACGGGGGAGCGCCTGTCATCCACCCGCATGAAGATGGCGGGTGTGCTGCTGGGCGAAGATGACGATTTCGCGCGGCTGGCCAACCTCTTTGAAGCGCCGTTTACCACCAGCGGCGGCGAAAAACGCCTGCGCGGCGACTTCCTGGCGCAGCTGGGCAGCATTATCTCGCTGGAGACCATGCCGCTGTGGGCCGTGATCCACGAAACGGTCATGGCCCGGCCCGGGTATGCCGTGAACTGGTCCGCGGACCGCATCTGGCGCGAGGAGTTCGCCGACCTACCCCTTTTTGGCAACCACTTCTTCCGCACCCACTTCGAGGAGGACCCCGCGCTGCGGCCCTTCTACCGGGCCGTGGATGAGGTGCACCAGCGCACCGACTTAAATGCGCAGGCAATCGACCCTGCGGACAACGAGGTGCCTGCGGCGGCGATCCTGTACGAAAAGGACGTGTTCATCCCGTACGAGCTCACCGCGCGCTCTGCGGGCAAGACCCCGAACCTGAAGGTGTGGACGCACTCGGAGTGGTTCCACGACGGCATCTGGTCGCACGGCGCCGAGGTTGCCCGCGGCCTGTTTGAGATGCTGGACTAGCCGTGCGCGAGCGCCCCCGGCGCAACCCCGAAAGTTGAACCACAGGTAAATTCTGGGAAAACGGTTGATGGGGCGATGCTGTGCGCGCCATGCCCAGGTGCTGGGGTTTTGGGCGAAAACCCGTGTTCGGCGGCGGGAATTTCAGGTCTTGCACAGTAAGTATCAGCGGGCATTAAATCATTGCTGAAAGGGCCCGGACCTCTTGCAGGAGGCCCCCGCAGCTTTCGTCGTTTTCATCCTCGCCTGACTGAAAGTTGGACACCATGAAGCTCCGCACCCGTGCCATCGCAGCTTGCGCTGCCGCCGCCGCAACAGCCCCGTTTATCCCCGGCGTCGCAGACGCCGCAACCAAGACGCCGATCGAACACGTCGTGGTGATCTATTCGGAGAACATCTCCTTCGATCACTACTTCGCCACCTACCCCAACGCGTTGAACAAGGACGGTGAGACGCTGCAGGGCAGCGGCAAGGCCGCGCCGAAATTTGAGGCGAAGCCGGACACCCCGAAGGCCGACAACCTGGAAAACGCGGACCTGTTGGGCGAGAAGAACCCGAACTCGATCAAGCCGTTCCGCATCGGCCCGGGTAATGCGGTGACCACCGACCAGAACCACCACTACGGTGATGAACAGGCTGCCTACAACGGCGGCAAGATGGATAAGTTCCCGGAGACGGTGTCCACCGACATCGACAAGTACGGCCAAGACGCGTTTGCCACCCCCGGCATGACCATGGGCTACTACGACGGCAACACCGTGACGGGTCTGTGGAACTACGCACAGAACTTTGCGCTGAACGACAACAGCTTCTCCACCATCTTCGGCCCTTCCACTCCGGGTGCGCTGAACCTGATTTCGGGCACCTTGGCCGACGCCACAATGCACGATCCCGCCACCGGCGAGCAGCAGAAGATCAAGGACGGGGAGAACCACGCACTCGCGGGGGTGTCTGAAGACGGCATGACAGCCACCGTGGTGGGCGACCCGGACCCGCTATTCGACGACTGCTCCAACAAGTCCTCGGCAGGCACCAACCAGGTCACGGCGATGCACTCGAAGAACATCGGCGATCAGCTCAATGAAAAGGATGTGACCTGGGGCTGGTTCCAGGGCGGCTTCCGCCCGACTGAGGAAGCCACCGACAACAGCCGTGCTCGCTGCGGCGCGGCGCACAAGACGTTGAGCGGCCAGGATCAAACGGACTACAACCCGCACCACCAGCCGTTCCAGTACTACGCCTCCACCGCGAACCCGCATCACCTCGCCCCGTCGTCGGACGAGATGATCGGCAAGACGGACCGCGCGAACCACCAGTACGACCTGAAGGATTTCGACACCGCGCTTCAGCAGGGCAACCTGCCGGCCGTGTCCTTCCTCAAGGCCGCGAACTACCAGGACGGCCACGCCGGCTACTCCAACCCGCTGGATGAGCAGGCGTTTATCACTCACTACATCAACGAGCTGCAGAACTCCCCGCAGTGGGACTCCACCGCCGTGGTCATCGCGTACGACGACTCCGACGGCTGGTACGACCACAAGGCGCCCGAGATCCTCAACGGCTCCAACGATCCACACCAGGACAAGGAGATCTGCACCGCCGCTGCAAAGAAGGTCGGCGTCGCCGGCGACAAGCACGGCCAGTGCGGACCGGGTACCCGTCAGCCGCTGCTGGTGGTTTCGCCGTACTCCAAGGTCAACCACATCGACTCGACCTACACGGAGCAAACCTCCATCACCAAGTTCATCCAGGACAACTGGGGCTTGGGCCGTCTCGGCGGCATCGCCTTCGACGAGCGCGCCGGCGAGCTGAATTCGATGTTCGACTTCAGCGGCGCGAAGGCGCCGAAAGTGTTCCTCAACGAAACCGACGGCACCGTGGCGAAGGACTACGCCTCCATCGAGCGCGTGGACAACACCTCCCGCGAGACCACCAACCTCAAGCCGGTCGTCGAGGGCATGAACAACCCGCTGGTGACGGAGAAGGGGGTGCCGGCCTACACCACGCTGGCTAAGAAGGACGCCTCCCCGGCCGAGCAGCAGAGCAACTCCTCCGAGTCCAGCGATGCTGATGGTTCCTCCAAGGGCGGCATCATCGCCGCTGTGGTGCTGGCGCTGGCCATCGCGGTCGGCATTGGCAGCTGGTACATGAACGGCATGCCTGGTGTCGACCCGAAGATGGTTGAGAACTTCAAGCTGCCGTTCTAAACCCGAAGTATGGACACCTACCAGTACGCAATGGCGGCGCTGGCCGCGGTTCTTGCGATCGTGACTGCCATTATCCACGCACCGCAGTCGGGATCAAGCGGGTCCAGCTCCGGCGGGGACATGCAGCCCCAGCCCGAGGTGGAGCAGGCGGAGACGCGGCTTCACGTCCGCGACGTCTACAACTGCCCGACTCCCGGGGACGTGGACGCAACTGCGCACTGGCAGGTGTACAACACATCCGGGTTGCCGTTGACCCTCTACGTCTCCGACGAGGAGGGAAACGCCTACCAAGTTCTCGAGCGCATTGGCTCTCCCGCTGAGCGTGCTTGGACGCCCAAGCTCGAAGACGGTTCCTACCACCTGACGTGCGTGTTCCACAGTGACTCGGCGGTGAAATCGGAGAAGTTCACCGTGGATGACTCGCCGTTCACCGATGCGCCGAAGATGGTGCCGGTTACGGACCGGGAAGTCTCCGCCGTATCGATTGCCCAGGCTGCAGCGCAGAAGAAGCGTCTGCCTGAGTTGCAGGCGCAGGCGCATGCGCTTGCCGACGCCATCCGGTCCGGCGACCGCTCCGCGGCCCAACGTGCCTACCTGGTCTACCTGGAAACGTACCGCTCCTTCGACGACGCAAATGAGATGTGGCCGGGGGAGGGCCTCGACGGATACGCGGAAGTGGAGCGGATGCTGTTTTCTGATCGTGCATTATCCGCCGATCCTGCCGACGCACTCGCGGCTGCGGTGGATCACACGGTGCAGGCGCTGGAGACAGGGCATTTTGCCATCCCCGCACCGGACTATGGTTTGCGCACGCACGAGGTGATGGAGGAGTTCGAACGCTTCGACCTCCGCGGCGAGCGCGACTACGGAGCTCACGCGATGAGCGCCGCGCTGCGGGGGAGCGTGCGATCTACCCGCGAAACGCTGGATCCGTTGCGCGAGCTGGTGGAAAGCCGCGGTCTCGATACCGCGCCAATTTACGACCAGCTGGATGTGTTGGACGGCCTCGCCGGCGATTTTGACGGCAAGTACGACACCGCGTTCGACCAGTGGCCGCAAGAAGATCGTCTGCGCCTGCAAGCGGAAGTGGCCAAAGCCAATGAACTGCTCGCACCCGTGGCCACAATGACCGTGATCCGGAGGATGAACTAGTGCCCTGCCCGTTTACTTTTTCCCGCCGCACGTTTTTGACCGGTGCGGCCGCCGCGAGCGCCGCGTTGGGGGCACAGGCGACGGCGCAGGGGATTTCTGCGCGTTCGCGTGACGCAGGCACGCCGCGCTCAGACCACTCTCACACCAACGACCCCGATGCGCGGCTGGAGTTCCACGGCGACCACCAGCAGGGAATAGTCAACCAACCGCAGAAGTACGCGGAGGTGGTGGCCCTCGATCTCCAATGCACCGGAAAGCAGCGGCTGGAGCAGCTGCTGCGCACCATCACCGACCGCGCCCGCGCCTTGACCGCCGGCGGTGCAACCCCGCCGGACGGCATCGCGTTTCCCGCTGGGGATTCCGGGGAGCTCGGCCCGGAGCTGCCCACCGACAACCTCTCCATCACGGTGGCGGTAGGCGATTCGTTGTTCGACGGCCGGTTCGGTCTGTCAGACAAGAAGCCGGCGCGCTTGCGGGAGATGGAAGCCTTCGCCGACGACACGCTCGTTGCGGAGAAGTGCCACGGCGATCTGGTGCTGCAGCTGTGCGCGGACCAGCACGACACGGTCACCCATGCGCTGCGCGATATTTTGCGCCACACTCGTGGCGATGTCGCGGTGAAGTGGCGCCAGAACGGCTACATGAACGAGCCGCGCCCGACCGGCACGCAGCGCAACCACTTCGGGTTTAAGGACGGGATAGTCAACCCCAGTCCCGACGAATTCGACCACCTCGTGTGGGCTGGCGCCGACGAACCAGCCTGGACTTCAGGCGGCAGCTACATGGTGGTTCGCCTGATCGCCATGTATTCGGAGTTCTGGGATCGGATCTCCATTGCCGAGCAGGAGCAGATTTTCGGCCGCGACCGCGCCACAGGCGGGCCGCTGTCCGGCGGTGACGAGTACGCCGAGCCAGACTATTTGGACGACGCGAACGGCGATGTCATCCCCACAGACGCGCACATTCGTCTAGCCAACCCGCGCACTGCGGAGACTGCGGACCAACTTATGCTGCGCCGGGCGTACAACTACGACAACGGTGTGCGCGACAATGGCACCCTCGATATCGGCCTGCTGTTTGTGTGCTTCCAACAGGACCTCGAACGCCAGTTTGTCACCGTGCAACAACGTCTCGAGGGCGAACCTCTCGCAGACTATATCCGCCCCTACGGTGGCGGCTACTTCTTCGCCTTGCCGGGTGTGCGCGACGAGGACGACTTCCTCGGCCGTACCCTGCTTGCATGATGCGCGAGATCGAATTTTCCCGCGGCGATTTCACCGTCTTCGCCCGCGTGGTGGGCGAGCCGCAGTCGCCGGCCCTATTGTACCTGCAGGGCGGCCCGGGGTTCCCGGCGCCGCGGCAGGGCTTCGCGTGGATCACCCACGCGCTTCAGCGCGGTTACCAGGTGGTGCTGCTGGACCAGCGCGGCACGGGCCGGTCCACCAGGATCGATGCGGCGACGCCCGAGCTCATCAACGCTGAAACGCTCGCCCAGCTGCGCGCCGACGAGATCGTGGCCGACGCTGAGGCGCTGCGCCAGCAGATGGGGTTGAAGCGCTGGGACGTGCTGGGCCAATCCTTCGGCGGGTTCTGCTTGGCGCACTACCTGGCCGCGCACCCGGAGAGTGTGGGCAGGGCGTTGTTTACCGGAGGGGTGCCGTCGATAGGCGAGAGCGCGGACGGGGTATACCGGGCCACGTTTGCGAAGCTAAAGCGCCGCCACCTGCGTTTCAACGCGGCCTACCCGACGGCCGAGAAGATGGTGCGCGAGGTGTGCCGGCACCTGGAGGTGCAAGAAGAGCTGCTGCCCACCGGTGAACGCCTCAGCGCGCGCAGACTGCGCACCGTGGGCATCGAGCTGGGCCGCGAGGGCGGCTTCGAATCGCTGGCGCGGCTGTTTGAGGCGCCGTTTCACCCCAACGGCAGGCTCCGCACGGATTTTCTCGCGGAGGTGGGCGAGCGGGTCAGCTTTGCCAAGGGGCCGCTGTACGCCGTGGTGCACGAATCAATCTACGGCGGCACCGTGCCGGGGCCGACCGCGTGGGCGGCGGAGCGCGTGGTCCGCGAGCTGGACGGGTTCGCGCCAGACGCGCACCCGGACGACGCTGAGTTCTACCTCACCGGCGAGCACATCTTCCCGTTCCAATTCGACGAGGATCCGGCGCTGCGCCCGTTCAAGGCGGCGGCGCACGAGCTGGCGGCGAAGGAGAACTGGGCAAACCTGTACGCGGGCCTCAGTGGCGGCCACGACGCGTACGCGGCGGTCTACACCGAGGACATCTTCGTCCCGCGCGAGCTTTCGCTGGATACTGCGCAGGTCATCGGCGCGCAGGTGTTTGAAACGGATACATTCCAGCACGACGGGCTGCGCCGCCACGGCGAGGCGGTGCTGGGCCGCCTGCTGGACATGGCGGGCGTTTAGACCTCCGGCAGCTCGTCCGCGGCGGCCGGATACGACGGCTGCGCGCCGGGCCGGGTGACCGAAAAGGCGCCGACGCGGCAGGCGAAGCGGGCTGCGTCCACCATGGAATCGCCTTCCAGCAGTCGGTGGCAGAATGCGCCCGCGAAGGAGTCGCCGGCGCCGACGGTGTCCACCGCCTCCACCTTGGGGGAGTCGATGTGAATCAGTTCGCCCTCTGTGCCTTTGGTGCCCACCAGCGACCCGGCGGAGCCGAGCGTGAGCACCACGGAGGAAAAACCGGCCTCGAGCAGCCGCCGGGCCAGCTCCTCCGGCGTGCCCGTGCCGTCGAGGCCGAGTTGCTGCAGGATGAGCCCGGCTTCGTGCTCGTTGGCCATGAGCGGATCCGCCTTGACAAGCGCCTCGCGCGGCACGTCCACAACCGGCGCGAGGTTGACCACCACGCGCCCGCGGGCCAGCTCCACGGCGCGGGCGAAGCCGTCGGCGGGGATCTCGCCCTGTAGCAGGACCAGGTCGGCGGAGTCCACCGCGCCGGCGTGGCGTTCGACAAATCCCGCGTCCACCCGCGCGTTCGCCCCCGGGATCACCAGCACGGTGTTCTCGCCATTGGCGGCCACCGTGATCACGGCCAGCCCGGTGACGTCTTCGAGCTTCTCGACGTGGGTGAGATCCACCCCGGCCTCGCGCAACAGCGCGGTGGCGGGCTTGGCGTTCGCGTCGGTGCCGGTGGCGCCCACCAGCACCACGTGCGTGCCCAGTTTTGCGGCGGCGACGGCCTGGTTGGCGCCTTTGCCGCCGGCGGTGATGCCGCCGCCGGAGCCCATCAGGGTCTCGCCTGGGGTGGGGTGGCGCTCGACGTTGACGGTCAAGTCAGCGTTGATGGATCCGACGACGCACATACTCATGGCCGTCAATCTACCGCACCTGCGCTACAGCACCGCGTCTAACAGCGCCCGGGTGTACGGGTGCTCGGGGGCGGCCCAGATCCGCTCGGTGTCCCCCTGTTCCACGATGCGTCCGGCCTGCATCACGGCGACGGTGGGGCATAGCTCGCGCGCGACTTTCAGGTCGTGGGTGACAAAGATCAAGGTGTTGCCGCCGACGGTGTCGCGCAGCAGGTCCAGCACCTGGTCTTGGATGGTGGCGTCGAGGGCGGAGACGGGCTCGTCCGCAAGCAAAATGCTTGGGCGCGGGGCGGCGGCGCGTGCGATGGAGATGCGCTGGCGCTGCCCGCCGGAAAACTGCCGCGGGGTGCGCTCGCCGGTGCCTTCGAGCCCCACGCGTGCGAGCATCTCGTCGGCGCGGGCGGCGTCCACGCCTGCCTCGCGTATCGACGTCCTCACGGCCATGCGCGGATCCAGCGAGGAGTACGGGTCCTGGAAGACCATCTGCACGTCGCCTTTCACCCGCACGGTGCCGGCAGTCGGTTCCCGCAGTCCCGCGATGAGGTGCAGCAGCGAGGTCTTGCCGGAGCCGGAGCCGCCGACGATGGCCAGCCGCTCGCCGGCGCGCACGCGCAGCGTGACGTCGTCGACGGCACGCGTTGCCCCGCGGGTCAGCGTGGCGCCTTCGAGTGACACCACCGGCTCGCCCAGCGTCACCGGTGCTGCCGGCGGGCCGGGCACGGCGGCAGCCGCGAGCGCTTTGGCGTAGTCAGAGTCGGGTGCGACGATTCGCCCTGATTGGAACACCAGCACCCGGTCGGTCATCCGGCGCACCACCGCCAGGTCGTGGGAGATGAACAAAAGCCCCATGCCGCGCTCGCGCACGAGGCGGTCCAACAGCTGCAGGATCTCCGCCTGCACGATGGCGTCGAGGGCGGTGGTGGGCTCGTCGCAGATGAGCACGTCCGGGTTCTGCGACAGGGCGAGCGCGATGAGCACGCGCTGGCGCTGCCCGCCGGACAACTCGTGCGGGTAGGCGCCAGGGCGGTCCACGCCGACGTCGCGCAGCAGCTCGCGCGAGACGAGCTTGCCAATCTTTTTCAGCGGGTCCAGCGCCGTCATGGGCTCCTGGAAGACCATGGCCACTTTGGTGCCGCGCACCTTCCGGCGCACGCGGTCGGGGGTGCCCACCATCTCGGTGCCGTCGACGGTGACCGAGCCTGTAGCCGGCAGGTCTGTCAGCCCCATGATGGAAAGCGCGGTGACGGATTTGCCGGAGCCGGATTCGCCGATGATGCCGACGCGCTGCCCGGGCGCGACGTGGAAGGTGATGTCGTGCAGGATGCCGGGGATGGACAGGTGCTTAACGTCGATCATCAGCGTGTCCCAACAAGTTGAAGCCCAGCACGGTCAGCGCGATTGCTGCGCCCGGCCACAGCGCGAGGTGAGGGGCGGTGGCCAGGTACGGCTGGGAGGCCTGCAGCATCCGCCCCCAGGAGGCGTACGGCGCCGGTGCACCCAGCCCCAAAAACGACAGGCCGGCCTCCGCCAAAATGGCCAGCGCGACAGCGACGGAGACCTGGGTGAGCACGATCGGCCAGATGTTGGGCGCGACGTGGCGCCACGCAATCGCCGGACCGGAAACCTTGGCCACCCGCGCGGCGAGGATGTAGTCCTGCTGCATCACCTGCATCGTGCCGGCGCGCGCCACGCGCACAAACCCGGGCACCCCGGCGATCCCGATGGCCAGCACCACAATCCAGATGGAGGCACCGAAGACGGCGGTGAACACGATGGCCAGAAGCAGCGCGGGGAAGGCGAGCAGCAGGTCCGCGCCCGCCATGACAAACCGGGAAGCGCCCCGGCGCATCCCGGCCCAAATCCCCAGCGGCACGCCCACCAGGGCGCTCAACCCCACCGCGCCCACGGTGACGGTGAGTGTCAGGCGGGCGCCGTCCATCACGCGCGAGGCGATGTCGCGGCCGAACTGGTCGGTGCCCATCCAGTGCGCGGGCGAGGTCGGCTGAAGCCGCGAGGACACCTCCGTCTGCAGCGGGTCGTAGGGCGTCCACACCAGCGACAGAAGCGCCGCGAGGGCCACCAGCGCAACGATCGCCGCGCCGAGTTTGCGCTGCCAGCTCATGCCTTCCTCCGAATCCGTGGGTCCACCACCGCGTACGTCAGGTCCACCACCAGGTTGACCACTAGGGTGAATGCGACGAGGACCATCATCACGGTCTGCACGGTGGTGAGGTCGCGGTTACCGACGGCGTCGAGAAGCATGGTGCCCAGCCCCGGAATGGTAAACACGCGCTCGATGACCACCGCGCCCACCACCAGCGACGCGAGCTGCACGCCCACAACCGTGATCACAGGCAGCGCGGCGCCGCGCAGGGCGGAGGAGAAGAGCACATTGCTTATCGACGCACCGAGGGACCTGCCCGTGCGCACGTAGTCCTTGCCCATTTCCTCGCGCACCGCCGCGGCGACGTAGCGGGTCAGGATTGAGGCCTGCACCAGCGCCAGCGACGCCACCGGCAGCACCGCGTGCGCGGGCGTGCCCCAGCCGTTGGCCGGCAGCCAGCCCAGCCGCACCGAAAACAGCGCGACCAGTGCGATGCCCACCAGAAACGACGGCACGATGATGCCCACCTGCGACAGGGCACCGACTATTAGCCCGCCGGGGGAGTGCGAACGCTGCGCCAAGTACACGCCCACGGGCACGGCCACCAGCAGCGAGACCGCCATCGCCGCAAGCGTCAGCGTCAGCGAGACCCCGGCGCGCTCGAGCACGGTGTCGGTGATGTCTTTGCCGCTGGACATGGAGATGCCGAAGTCGCCTTGAAGCAGGGATGCGATCCAGCCGAAGTACTGCACAGCCAGCGGCTTATCCAGGCCCAGGCGGGCGGACAACTCGGCCACGGCTTCCTCGGTGGCGGACACGCCGAGCGCCACACGCGCCGGGTCGCCGGGCACCGCGCGCAACAGGGCGAAGATGATGACGCTGGCCGCGGCGAGCAGCAGCACGAAGCGCAACAGGTGCTTGCCTATCGTGCGGATCATTTCTCCACCTCGCTCACACGCAAAGAATCGGTGACCACGTTGGGGTCCAGCCCGCCCACGCCCGGGGCGAACAGGACGATGTTGGGAGCGTTGACCAAGGTCAGCGCAGCTGCATCGGCCATGATCTGGTCCACGGCGCCGCCGATGTCGCCGGCGGCGATCTGCGCGCGCACCTCGGCGTTGTCGTAGCCGAGGTAGTAGTCCGGGGTGCCAAAGAGCATCGGCACGTCGCGCGGCTCCACGTGGGAGACGATCGAGGCCTGGTAGTTGCGGCCTTTGAGCACCTCGTTGAGCCACACGGCGGGAAATTCCACCGTTTCGAGGCGCACGCGGAAGCCGACGTCGCGAAGCTGCGAGTACAAAAGTTCGCTGGCCTCTTGCGCGTAGGGCCGGTTGGGCACCGTGATCGTGATCTCCGGGGTGCGCCCGGCCAGCAGCTGGCGCGCCTTGTCTGGGTCGTACGGGAAGTAGTTGCGGCCCGTGTACCAGGGGTCCGTGGGCGGGACTGGCGCGCCGCCGGTGTCGGTGGCCAAACCGTTGTAGACCACCTGGTTGATCGCGTCGCGGTCCACCGCGTAGGCCACCGCGCGGCGCACGTCCGGGTCGTCGAAGGGCGCGCGGTTGTTGTTCATGGAAAGCAGCACCTCGCCGTTGGTGGAGCCCACCTCGACGCGGATGTCGTCCGGTAGCGTGTCTATCAGCTGCGGCGCCTGCATGCCCCACACCACGTCCGCGTCGCCCACCCGCAAAGCGTTGACGGCGGAGACCGGGTCCTCGAAGTAGCGGATCGCCGCGTCGTGCTCCACCGGCCCGCCCCAGTAGTCCTCGCGGGCGTCGAATTCGATTGCCTCGCCCACGTCGAAGCGGGCCACGGTGTACGGGCCGGTGCCCAGTGGGGCGGTGGCGAGCGTGCCAACGCCTTCCGGCGTCATCATCGCGCCGGTGAGCGTGCCCATGGACCACAGCCAGGCGTCTTCTGCGGCTGCGCCGCCGTCGACGTGCACGCGCACGGTGCGCTCGTCCAGCACCTCCACGCCGGTCACCGGCGCCATCTGCGCCTTCAGCCCGTTCGTCCACTCGTGCTGGACGTAGTTGATGGAAAACGCGGCGTCGTCGGCCGTGAACGGTTTGCCGTTGGAGAAGGTGACACCGCCGCGGAGGTGGAAGGTGAAGGCGCCGCCGTCGCGCTCCCAGCGCTCGGCCAGGTACGGCACGGGGTTACCGGAGGCGTCGATACGCACAAGCGTTTCGTAGACGTTGCCCACGAGCGCTTGGGGTGCCGCCGCGCCGCCGGTGGTGGTGAAGTCCAGCCCGGCGGGGGCAGCGGAGGCCGCGACGACAACATTGTCGCGCGGCTGCGAGTCACTGCATGCAGTGAGAAGGAGAGCTAGGGCGGCCGTGGCCGCCAGCGTCCGAACGTGCATGCTGTGAGGTTACTGGATGGAGGATTCCGTCTGGAACCAAAGGGGGGAGGAGTGGCCGCGGACGTTGTTCAGGCCGAACGAGAGGTTGTCCACGCGGTAGGTGTGCACCGCGGCTTCGAGCACCTCGCCGTTGTGGGTGAGCGCCTTGATTTTCACCCGGAGGATCGGCGCGCCCTCTTCGATGCCCAGCTTGCCCGCGGTTTCGGCGTCCGCCTGCTCGATGATGAACGCGCGGGAGATGTTGTTGAAGTCGGCGCCGGCGCGGATGAGCTCGCGGTGGATGGACTGCTCGGAGGTGTCCACCGCCTCGATGGCCTCTGCCAGCTCCGGCTGAAACGCCATCTCCTCAATCACCATCGGCTCGCCGTCGGCGCTGCGCACGCGGCGCACGATGAAGACCTCGTCGCCTTCGTTGATGCGCATGCACTCGGCAAGGGTGGCGTCGGCGGTGTCGCGGCCGAACTGCTCCACCTGCTCGCTGGGGTCTTTGCCCATGCGGTACATCCAGGAGGTGTTGGACAGGATCTCTTCGAACGTCTCGGTGCGGGTGTTGGACAGCACCAGGGACCGGCGGCCGCGGCCGGAGGAAAGCAAGCCCTCCGCGCGCAGCGTCGCTACTGCCTGGCGCACCGGGCCGCGGGAGGTGTTGAACTGCTCGCACAGCTCCACCTCACTGGGCAGGGACTCGCCGGCCGGGATGTGCCCGGCGAAAATCTCGTCGCGCAGGTAGTCTGCGATTTCCTCGTGCTGCTGCGGGCGGCGGAGCGGGCCGGAAGGCAGTTGCGCCATGGTGTTGGTCACGTCCTTTTATTGACATCCGCTTGTGTAATGACCACCCGATACTAGACCAAGGAGTGCTCACCGCCTATTACTTGGAGAGCTGTCCCACATAATCCGTGGATGCCGTGCTCTTGCGCGCCCGGCGGGGGCTAGTTCCAGGCCTCGGCGAGGATCTCCATGGAGCGCGAGACCTCTTCGTGGCTGCCGGCCTGCAACGAGATCATCAGCTCGTCCGCCTGCGCGGTCGCGCGGAACTTCTCCAGGTACTGCGCCACCTGCTCGCCGGTGCCTTCTGCGGTGTAGCGCAGCATGTCGGTGATCTGGCGGCCCTGGAAGGAGTTGACCACGCTATCGAGCTGGTCGTCGCTCAGCTTTTTGCCCTGCCGTCCCATGAAGGCGCGCACCCGGTTGCGGTGCACGACGGTCGTCTGCCGTTTGGCGTCTTCTTCCGTCTCGGCCGCGGTGACGTTGACTGCGGCGATGCAGTAGGGCTCCGGGTGGCGCGTGGACGGCTGGTAGTTGTCGCGGTAGTAGGCGGTGGCCTGCTCCAGGTGCTGCGGCGCGAAGTGGGAGGCGAAGGCGTACGGCAAGCCCAGCTGCGCGGCCAAGGACGCGCCAAACATGGACGAGCCCAGGATGATCAGCGGCACGTTCGTGTTAAATCCTGGCATGGCGGTCACCCCGGGCAGGGGAGATTCGTTGGACAGCCACGCCTGCAGCTCTTGGACGTCCTGCGGGAAGTTCTCCGCGGCGCGCGGGTCGCGCCGCAGTGCGCGGCCGAGAGTTTGCTGGTCGGTGCCGGGGGCGCGGCCCAGGCCCAGGTCGATGCGGCCCGGGTAGAGCTCTTCGAGCATGCCGAACTGCTCGGCGACGACGTAAGGGGCGTGGTTGGGCAGCATCACGCCGCCGGAGCCAAGCCGGATGCGGCTGGTGTGCGCGCCGATGTGGCTGATCAGCACCGCCGGGGAGGAGGAGACGATGCTGGACATGTTGTGGTGCTCCGCGTACCAGATGCGCTCATAACCTAAGGCCTCCGCCTGTTGGGCGAAGGCCACGGAGCGCTTCAGCGATTCTCCGACGGATTCGTCGGGGTAGCGGGTGCAGAAATCGATCAGCGAAAGTGGGGCGTTCATGCGCTCCACCGTACGCCGTTTGCTTGACGACGCGCCCGCCGCCGGCAGGCCTAGTTTTTGGCGGCGAGCACCGGCACCGCGTCACCTTCGGCGGAGAGGTCTTCGCCCTCGACAGATTCCATCGTGCCCGGGATCATGGCGGGCTTGGGGCGGACGAAGTCGACCACCAGGCCGATGACGAAGGCGGCGACGACCGGCACCACCCAGCCCAGGCCCTCCTCGAACAGCGGGGCCCACTGCACAAGCGGGGTCAGCGCTTCCGCGCCCCACTCGAGGGAGATGCAGGTCTCGACGGCGGACCAGATCACTGCGGCCCACAGCGGCAGGAAGAACGCCCAGCTGAAACGGGTGCGGGCGCGGAACGCGGGCTCGATCAAGGTGAGCGCGATCAGGGTGATTGCCGGCGGGTAGAGGAAGCCGATCACCGGGGCGGCGATGGCCATGACGAACTCGAGGCCCTGGGTGGCCATGGCCATGGACGTCACGGTGAAGATGACGGCCCACACGTGGTAGCTGCCCGGGAACTGCTCGGAGAAGTACTCGGCGGTGGCGGTGATCAGGCCGACGGCGGTGGTCAGGCAGGCCAGCAGCACGATGGCGGAGAACACGACCTGGCCGGCGCCGCCCATAGTCAGGTGCGCGGCTTCGGCGAGCAGGCCTGCGCCGTTGTCGAAGTCTGCCGCGCCCGGCATGACGCGGCCGATCAGGCCCAGTCCGACGTAGACCAAGGCGAGCATGATGCCGGCGCCGACGCCTGCGGTGATGGTGCTGCCGACGAGCTCTTTGCCTTCGTTGAAGCCGCGGTTGCGCAGCGTGGAGATGACCACGATGGAAAACGCCAGGGCCGCGATGGAGTCCATAGTGAGGTAGCCCTCGAGCAGGCCGGCGGTCAGCGGGCCGTCGTCGTACGGTGCGTTGGGCGTTGCCGGCTCGGACGTCCAGCGGAATGCGGCGACGGCGATCATGACCACCAGCAACACCAGCAGCGCCGGGGTGAGGAACTTGCCCAGCTTTTCCATGATTGCGGTCGGGTTCCACGACAGCGCGAGCGCGACGCCGAAGAAGACCACGTTAAAGATGCCGGAGGCGGCCAGGGACTCGAAGCCGAACAGCGGGGTGATCGCCGTTTCAAAGGACACTGCACCGGTGCGCGGCAGGGCGTAGAAGGCGCCGATGGACAAATACGCCAGCACCGGGAAGACCACGCCGAAGGCGGAGCCAGCGCGCTGCGCCAAATCGCGCAGGTTGGAGCCGGACAGCGCAATCGCGATCACGGCGAGGACGGGCAGCAGCGAGCCGGTGAGCAAAAAGCCGATGAGGGCCGGCCAGAAGTTGTCGCCCGCCTCGACGGCCAGCATGGGCGGGAAGATGAGGTTGCCCGCGCCGAAGAACATGGAAAACAGGGCGAGCGCGGTGACGATGATCGCGCTGTTCGAGCGCTTCGCCCCCTTGTCGCCGGACTGTGTGACTGCTGTGGAACCCATCGGAGAACCTCTCTGCTTTGGTGGAAGTGGCCTAAAGCATAAACCACCCGACCGCTAGATGGGAACTAGGTTCCATAAAGTGGGACACCCGAGGGGGCTACAGCTTTGCGACGGCGTCACCGATGCGCCGCACCGCCTCCGCCAAAATCTCCGGGGAGGTGGCGAAGTTCATCCGCGCGCGGTGCTCGCCGCCGGGCCCGAAGTCGATGCCCTCGTTCATGGCCACCTTGGCGTGGCGGCGTAACCAGGCGGCCGGCTTCTTGTCGTCCAGCTTCGTGTTCTTGAAATTCAAGAACATCAGATAGGTCGCGGCCGGCACCTCGATCTCGATGCCCGGCACGGCCTGCGGCAGGTGCTCCACCAGCCAGTCGCGGTTCGCCTTGAGCTGCGCGATCTCCTCGTCCAAAAACTCCCGGCCGTGGTCGTAGCAGGCCTCTGCGGCCACGATGCCGAGCGTGCCCACCCCATCTTTGGCCACGCCTGACAGGCCATTCCACACCTTGACATCCTCGTCGTTGGAGAAGATCAGCTGCGCGCACTTCAGCCCCGCCACGTTCCACGCCTTCGACGTGGCGGTGACCGTGATGCACACGTCCGGGTTGTTCGCTGCGGCGCACACGTGCGCCCCGTCGTAGACCAGCGGGGCATGGATCTCGTCGACGATCACCCGCGCGCTGTGCTTGCGCGCCAGGGCGCACACCTCGTCGAGCTGGTCCTTAGTGAACACGTAGCCGCCCGGGTTAAACGGGTTAGTCACGATGATGCTGCCCGCACCGTTGGCAAACGCCGCCTCGACTTCATCCAGGTCGAGGCCGCCGGCGAAGCTGACGTCGACACGCTTGCGGCCTGCAACCTGCGCCACGTCCAAAAACGGGAAGTAGGCTGGCACCGGCACCACCACATCGCCCTCGGTGAAATATTGGATGGCAAGCATCACGCCGCGCACCACGTCCGCGACCGGGAAGATCTTCTCCGCGTCCGGGCGCCATCCGTAGCGCTCGGCGTAAAAATCACTCACGGCCTCGCCCAGGCGGTGCGCGTGCGGGGCGGGGGTGTAGCCGAACATCTCGCGCTCCACGGCGTCGGAAATCGCCCGCTTGACCTCCGGGGCAGTGGGAAAATCGCTTTCGGCGATAAACAGCGGCAAGACGTCAGCGTCGAACTGCGTCCACTTCCTCGTGCCGCGGGCTTGCAGGGTGTGAAGGTCGGGAAATTGCATAGCGCCCACGGTAGCCATCGTCCTCGCGCGCGTGGGTGAGCGCCCACAGCGCGAACACCGTCGCGGCAAGCAGCGTCCACCACACCACAGAGGACATCACCCAATCACCGAGGACCCTGCCCCGCTCGCCGATCGTGTCCATGCCCTTAAACTGCGAGTGCGGCACGAACACGGTGGTCAACCCCAGGTAGAGCAGGGAAACCAGCAGGGTGGAGACATCGCGGTGGCGCCACGCGAACTCGCCGACGACGAACACTCCGGGCAGCATCCACGCCCAGCTGTAGGGCGGCGCCCAGGCAGAGACCGTCAGGGCCGCCAGGGCCAGGCTGACGGCGCCCATCGGGGCCTCGCCGCGCTGAATAAAAACACGGGCCGCGTACACCAGCGCCGTGCCGACGACGAACACGGACAGCACCCACAGCGCGCTTGCGCCCTCGGCGGAGGTGAAGCGTTGCGCGGCACCGAACAGGGTGAGGTTTTGCGCCTGGGACAGGTCGTAGCGCTCGCCGATGTGCGGCAGGTAATCTCCGAAATACGCCGAGGTCATGCCCGGGCGAGGAGCCGCACCGAGTGCGGTGAGCGCGGCAAACGCGCCGCCGAACCACCCGAGTGCGCGGTAGTCCTTGCGCAGCAGGAAGTACACGGCGAAAACGATGGGGCGCAGCGTAAACGCGGCCGCGATACCGGTGAGCAGCCCCGCGGGCACGACGCGCTCGAGGCGCGCCGGGCGGGGCCACCACAGATCTGTGCACACGAAGGCCACAGCGAAGATGGTCAGCTCGCCGAAGTAGAAGTTGAAGCGCACCGGGTCCAGCCACAGCGCCGCCGGCAGCAGCACCGTCGCGCACGCCACCGGCGACGGCCACGAAAAGCGGGTGAACACCAGGTAGATGATCCACCACACCGCCAGCGTGCCGGCGATGGTGTGCAGCGCCTCCCAGGTACCCATCTCCCCGAAGCCGAGCAGCTTGCCAAACAGCATGGTCACCGGCGGGTAAGTGAAAAACTCCTGCCGCCCGTCGGGGTAGCTAAACGCCACGGAATAGATATCCGGCTGCGCGCCAAAGCCGGCGCCGGCCCCGCTGAGGATCTGCAGGTGCTCCAGCGGGTGGAACGTTCCTTCGTAGGCGGAGAGCATCGGGGATTCCATCTTGCGCCACCAGGCAGTGGCGACGGTGCACAGCACCGCGTAGACCACAAGCGGCGCAAACGCGATGAAGGAGGTGAAGCGCAGCGGCGCGCGGGTGCCGGTCAGGCTGAAGCCGGGGGCCTGCACCCACATCACCAGCAGCACCACGATCGCCCACATGACCAGGCTGGACTGCGCCAAATCCCGCACCGTGTACGCGTCCGGGGTGGTGACCATCGGGTCCACGATCTGCTTGTGGGGGATGAAGATCAAGGAGATGGTGGCGTACACCGCAACGAGAAACGGCGGCCACGGGTTGGCGTTGCGGATGCCGGAGCAGACCATGAGGATGCACAGTGGCACGACCCACACGTAGTGGTGCTGCCACGTAATCGGCGCGACCAGCAGCGACAGCAGCGCGATACACATGACCGCGGCTTCCTCGGCGCGGGAGGCGAACAGCCGGCGCAGCGCCAAAACCGCGAGCGCGACAATGCCGGCGAACATGATGGCGGTGAAATAGGTCTGCGCGTCGGCGGGGACGAAGCGGGCGACCAGGCCGCGGGCGGACTGGTTGTGGGCGCGGTTGAGCCCAAGCACCCCGGACATCTGGCCGATCTGGGTGGTGAAGTAGTACGCGAGCGCTTCCGGCTTGAGCGCGCCTGCGAATCCGAGCGCGGCCGCGCCCGTGGCAACAGCGGCGCCGAGCGCTTTCCAGTTGCGGGTGAAAATGAAGTAGAGCCCGAACAGCGCCGGCGTCATCTTCACTGCTGCGGCGACGCCGATGAGTATGCCTGTGGGCAAATACTTGCGCTTCGGGGAGTCCCACCACAGGTCCGTGAGCACGAGCGCCATGAGCACGATGTTGACTTGGCCGTGGTGGAACGTGTTGTGGACGGGATCGACCCAAAACGCCAACGGCAGGGCAACCAGCGCCCATTTAGCGGCGTCCCCGATGCCGCACTTGCGCAGGGTTAGCGTGATCACCCACCACAGCGCAGCGAGGGAGACCAGCGAGAACAAGGCCAGCCCGAGGGTCTCGCCAAACAGCGTCAGCGGGGAGAAAAACAGCAGCGACGACGGCGGGTAGGAATACGGCAGGTCCCCGGCGACGCCGGTGTTGATCTGCGACTCGTACACGTTCGGGGTTGACCAAAACGCCTTCGCCCCGCGGTAGTAGACGAGAAAGTCCTCCACCTCGCGCCGGTCCGTGGTGTAGAAGGGCACGTAGCTGTGCTGGTACCAGCCAACCAGCAGACTCACCACGCAAAGCAGCAGCGAGACCACCATCATCGGCGCAGACAGAAGTACTTTTCGCATAGGCAGAGATGTTAGGGCCCGAAGCCTCACCTCGCGCCCCGGAAGGTGCTGGCTACGCCCCGTCTACTGAATGGTCTTCTGCGCCATCCTCTGAGTCATCCTCTGGGTCCTCGTCTGAGCCGTCGACATGGAAGCCGAACGCCTTCAGCCTCTCGCGGTCGGCGGCGGACGAGGACGCGGTCAAGCGCAAAAGCTCCGAGTAGATGCCGCCGGAGACGGCCAGCTGCTCCGGGGAGCCGATTTCGTCGACGTGGCCGTCGCGAAGCGTGATGATCGTGTCCACGCCCGCGATGGTGGACAACCGGTGCGCGATCATGATGGTGGTGCGGCCCACCATCAGCTCGTCCAGGCCGGCCTGCACGGCGCGTTCGGCTTTGGTGTCCAGGGCGGAGGTGGCCTCGTCCAGGATCAGAATCGGCGCGTCTTTGAGCATCGCGCGCGCCACCGCCACGCGCTGGCGCTGGCCGCCGGACAGTCGCAGGCCACGCTCGCCGATGACGGTGTCGTAGCCGTCGGCGAATTTCATGATGAACTCGTGGGCGTTGGCTCGCTTGGCCACCGCCACGACGTCCTCCAAGGTGGCATCGGGCTTGCCGTAGGCGATGTTTTCAAACACCGAGCCAGAAAACAGCGCCGCCTCCTGGAACACCACGCCGGTGGTGGCGCGCAGCTTCTCCACGTCCAGTTCCGAAAGCTCCTCGCCGCACACGCGCAGCCGGCCCTGGGTGATGGGGTAGAGGCCCAGCAGGAGGTTGACAATCGTGGACTTGCCGCCGCCCGACTCGCCGACAAGCGCAATCTTTTCTCCCTCGCGGGCGGTGAACGAGACGTTGTGCAGCACCGGCTCGCCCGGGGCGTACTCGAAGGTCACGTCCTCGAAGGCGACCACCGGCTCGCGCACGGGCAGGGGAGTTTGCTGGGTCAGCTCCACCTCCGGCATGTCGGAGGCCTGCGTCGCTGCCACGAGCTGGCGGTTCGCGGTGGGCTCCACCGACTCGTCCATCACCTGGAAGTAGTCGCGCGAGCCTGCCACGGCGCGCTGCGCGGAGTCGACGATCCAGCTCATCATGGTCACCGGCTGGCGCGCCATGGTGACCATCTGGATGAGCATGACCATCTCGCCGATGGAGAAGTGACCGTGCAAGGTGCGGGTGAACAAGATCAGGTAGATGCCCAAAAAGATCAGGTTCATGGCCACGCCGCGCAGCGTGTCCATGGAGTGCCACCAGCGCGACTGCGGGCGGGTGATGTCCACCGTGTTGGTGTAGTGGCGGCCGAACTTTGCCAGCTCGCGGGTTTCCGCGCCGTAGGACTTGGTCACCTTGACCTGACCGACTACCTCGGCGAAGCGGCCGTTGCCTTCGTCGATGTTGGCGTTTTTGTCCTTCTCAAAGCCCTGCCAGCGCTTCGACGTCAGCGCGGTCAGCCAGGTGTAGAGGGGAAACAGAAGCGCCAGCAGCACGGTCAGCGGCCAGTAGTAGTACGCCGTGATGCCCAAGATCGCCGCGACCTGCAGCAGCATGGGCAAAAAGTTGTTGGTGAAGGACTGGATGAACTGCGTGACGTTGGCAATCGAGCGGTCCAGCCGGGCGATGATGGTGCCGGTGACTTGGTTGTCGTAGTAGCGCTGGGGCAGCGCGAGCAGCTTGGCAAAATAGCGGGTGGACAAGATCTGCCGGATGCGCGCGACCATCACGTCGCCGAGGTAGCCGGAGACGTTGCGCAGCAGCGACGCCGCGGCCTCGGCGGCGAAGAGTGCGACGGCGAGCCAGACTACGGTGCGGATGGGGTCCGGCAGGGAAGCGTCGTTAAGCTTTGCGACGATCGTGTCCGTGGCCTCCCGGATCAGAAACGGCGAGACCAGCCCGAGTGCCGCCACCAGCGTCGACACCACCACCACCGCGATATAGAACGGCCAGAGGGCGGAAGCGCTGCGGGTAATGCGCATCATTGACTGCATAGTTTCCAGAGGGTACCCGGGCTGTAAAGTGGGGCAGCAAACCTTCACAAGCCCGACCCGCGAAAAAGAAGAGGCGCCCATGTCCCACCGCACCCGCCGCCCGCAGGCAGCAATGCTCACCTCCGCAGCCCTGGCCGCCACGCTGGCGCTTTCTGCCTGCGCGGACGCAGAGATGGCGGACGATACGATCAGCTCCACCCAGGTCACCGCCGCGGAAGACGCCCCGCAGGGCCAGGCGGACGACCGCATCGGAGTGCAGCGCAAGGGCTTCGAGGTCAACGAGGTGGACCCGACGGTCAGTGACAAGACCGACGGCGAGCGCGTGAAGGACCCGGCCATGGAGCTGTCCTACAAGTGGCAGGGCACCTCGTACACCCCCAGCGGCGGCTCTGTTGTCGTGGTGGCCATCACCAACGAATCGGACGCACCGCTGCCGGAGGACGCGCTGGAGCCGAAGCTGCGCTACAACGTCAACAGCACATCCAACCCGGACTTCAAGGACGCGAAGTACCAGCCGATCGCGGAAGACGCAGGCGTGGACGTCGTGGGGCTGGACCGCCCGCTGGGGCCGGGCGCGACCGTGAACGCGAAGTACCCCTTCGACGTGTCCACCGGCAACCTGTGGGACGCGGAGTTCACCATCGGCAACATCACCTTCAAGGGCAACCTGAACAACTAGCGGGAAAACCGGGCGATCTCGCGCGCGTTAACGTCGCGTTCGACGTGCACGACGGCGAGGTCGGCCAGCTCGGCGGCGTCGTAAGGCTGCGGGCCCATGGGGCCGAAGAACTTTGCGTAGCGACGGTAGCTTCGCGCCACCCTGCCCGGCCTATCTTCCGCCAGCTCGTTGAGCTTGTCGCTCGTCAGGGGAGCAGACAATAAGGCGCGCACCGCCCACTTGCGCTTCTCGTAGGACCTACGCGGAAAGACCGGGTCCGCCGCCCACACGCGGCGGAACTCGCCGGTGTAATGGTCACGCCGGCACAGCCACAGCGCCACCGCCGCGTCCTCGCCCGCGCCCACGAGCGTGACGTTGGTGGGGTCGCCGCCGAACGCCTCGATGTTGCGCTGGATCCAGTGCAGGGCCTCGGCCGCGTCCGCCACGCCGCGGAAGTGCCCGATCGCATCCGCGGCGAAGGGCAAAAACCCCTCGAAGCCGCCGCGGTGTGGCACGCGCACGTGGACGGTGTTGTCGTCGGAGACTCCGACCGGGTCGGACAGCCACACCACCACCGGGCAGTCCGCGCCGGGGCTCGCGTGGCGCGGGGTGCGGATGGAAAGGGCGTTCGGGTGGGGCACCGTGGCGTCGATGAGCACGCCCTGCGCCAGCGGCACGGGGTCGTCGAAGGCGCCGCCGGCCGCGAGGTATTCCACGGAGTCGAACACGCGCGCGCCGTCGCGCACCGCGCCGATGATCGTGCCTGCCGCGCATGTGATTTCCGTTTCAGCCATGCGCCAGATCGTATCCGCATACACTGACCGCCATGACAAACCCGCTTCTTACCCCCTCGACCCTGCCGTACAACCTGCCGGACTTCGCCAACATCCGCCTCGAGCACGTGGAGCCCGCGTTCGAGGAGGCGTTGAAGCGCCACGCCGCCGAGATCGCGGAGACCACCACCGCAGACACCCCGACGTGGGAAACCACCGTGGAGGCCTTCGAGCTTGCCGGGGCGGACCTGGACCGCGTGATGGCCTGGTTTTTCAACCTGCAGGGCACCGACTCCACCGACGAGTTCGACGCCGTGGCGGACCGCATCGTGCCGAAGCTGTCGGCGCATGTGGACTCGATGTACCAAAACGACGCGCTCTACCAGCGCATCAAGAGCGTCGAAGTGCCGGAAGACGAAGAGTCGCAAAGGCTTCACAGCGAGCTTCTGCGCCGCTTCACCCGCCGCGGCGCGGACCTCGACGCCGCCGGCAAGTCCCGCCTGCAGGAGATCAACCAGCGCTTATCCGAGCTGTCCGAACGCTTCGGGCGCAACCTGCTGGCGGACACCAAAAAACTCGCGGTGACGTTCGACCGCGCAGAGCTTGCCGGCCTGTCCGAAGACCAGCTCGCCGCCTACGAAGAAGACGGTGCCTACGTGGTGCCGATCGAGCTGCCCACCACCCAGGCGCTGCAGTCCGAGCTGGAGGAGTCCTCGGCGCGCCACAAGCTTTTCGACGCCTCCCGTGCCCGCGGCCGGGACACCAACCGCGACATCGTGCTGGAATCCGTGGCACTGCGCCAAGAACGCGCGAAGCTGCTCGGCTTTGATACCCACGCCGATTACGTCATCGCGGAAGAAACCGCCGGTACCGCCGCGGCTGCGCGCCAGCTCATTGCCGACTTGGCTCCCGCGGCCGCGGCGAACGCGGAGGCGGAACGTAAGCTCGCCGGGGAGTTGGCCGGTGCGGAGATCGACGGCGCGGATTGGCCGTACTGGCAGGCGAAGCGGCGCGAGGAGGAACTCGGCATCGACGAGGCGCAGCTGCGCAAGTACTTCCCGCTCGAGCAGGTGCTCACCGACGGCGTGTTCTACGCCGCCAACCTGCTCTACGGCATCACGGTGGAAAAACGCGAAGACCTCGCCGGATACCGCGCCGACGTCGACGTGTGGGAGGTCAAAGAAGAAGACGGCACCGGCATCGGCCTGCTGCTCACGGACTACAACGCGCGCTCTTCGAAGCGCGGCGGCGCCTGGATGAGCTCGTTTGTGGACCAGTCCCACCTCGCCGGCACGAAGCCGGTGGTGGTCAACGTCATGTCGATTACCTCCAACCTGCTCACGATCGACGAGGTGACCACGCTGTTCCACGAGTTCGGCCACGCCCTGCACGGTCTGCTCTCCGACGTGCGCTACCCGTCGCACTCCGGCACCAACGTCCCGCGCGACTGGGTGGAGTTTCCCTCCCAGATCAACGAGAACTACGCGTTCGCCCCCGAAATCGCCCGCAACTACGCGCGCCACGTGGACACCGGCGAGCCCATCCCGGCGCCGCTGCTCGAGGCAATGGACGCCTCCCGCCAGTTCGGCCAGGGCTTTTCCACCGCCGAGTACCTCGCTGCCAGCGCGATCGACCTGGCGTGGCACTCGCTTGAAGGCGAGGTGCCCGAAGACATCGACGCGTTCGAGGCGGGGGTCCTGCGCGAGCTGGGCCTCGACGTGGAGGGGCTAGAGCCACGCTACCGCTCCACCTGGTTCAACCACATCTTCGCCGGCGGGTACTCCGCGGGCTACTACTCCTACCTGTGGGCCGAGGCGCTCGACGCGGACGGCTACGAGCTCGTCGCCGCCGAGGGCATCAACCGCGCGACGGGCGCGAAGTTCCGCGACGCGATCTTGTCCAAGGGCTCCTCGCGCGACTACGCGGAGGCCTACCGCGCCTTCCGCGGCCGCGACAAAGACACCCGTCCGCTACTTCAGCGCCGCGGCTTGGCCGGCACCGACCTCTAACAGGAAGTTCCGGCAAAATGGGGCGGTGATGTACAGTTCGTGTCGGTCTCACCGTTAAAAAGCAAGACAAGGACAGCTGCATGCCGAACGGATACCTGCGGCGCCCTCTCGCGGGCGCACTGGCTGCCGTTTCGGCGATCGCGCTGCACGTGGCGGCGCCCGCAACTGTCGTAGGGGCGGCGGGGCCGCTCGTCGCGAAGCAGGGCGAGCGGGTGTTCGTCGACAATCTGGGCTCCGAAGACCTCACCGCCTGCACGATCGGCTACAACGAGGTTGATCAGCGGCGCAGTTACACCGCCGGCCACTGCGCGGCGCACGGAGACACGCCCTCCGACGACGGCGCCGTGGTCTACCTCGCCGACGAGCGTGGCCGCCAACTGCCCACGCCCGCCGGCATGATCTACCCGGCCGCCTACTACTACGGTCCCACCAACGCGAACGACTGGGCCGTGATCTACTGGTTCAACAACGTTGAGGTGGGGCGGAACCGCTTCGGCGGCGACTACGTGCCCATCGATGAGGTCCGTGTCGGCGAGACGCTGTGCTACCACGGCTACGCCTCCCACGCGGGCGAGGATGACGCGTCCTGCGGGCCGTACGTGGGCATGATCGAACGGACCATCTACTTCGACGCCCCCGGCATGCCGGACCACGGCGACTCCGGCGGGCCCGTCTACGTGCCCGGCAGGGGAGTCGTTGGCGTGATGTCCGGCGCGAACGCTCTGGTGGACGGCTCCGGCAACGAGATCGTGGGGTTCGAGCGCGCCAGCTCGCTGGTGAGCGGGCCGATCTACGGCGACACCCGCATCGACGCCTTCCTGCGCTCGCGCTACGACTGGACCGGCGCCAAGGTGCCGACGTCAGGCACGTCGGCACCGCGGCCCGACTCGGTGCTTACCACGGTGGTCACCCCAACCGCGGCGGTCGCGCCCGCGCGAGCCACTGCCACCGAGACCCCAGAAACCACCCAGCCTTCGAAGGGATTTGCCGGGCTGACCGTCCCGGCGGCCCCGGCTGAGCCTGTTGAGCCGATTGGGAAGGACGGGACGTACACCGTCACGGGCGAGACAAAGACCACGCGTGTGGTGGTCGCCCCGCCGGCGCCCCTCCAGCCATCGTTTCCGACAGGTGCCGCAACTCCCTCGAGCGTGCCCAGCGAGCCGCCCGAAACCCCGGAGGAGGTCCCCGAGGCCCGCGAGCGCCACACGGCGAATGCCCTGTTGATCGCATTCGGCGTGGTGGCCTCGTTGGCGGTGCTGGTCTCCGCCGTCGGTTACGTGTTGGGGGCGGGCAAATGAGCTGGCTTGCAGGATGGCTGATGGGGCTGAGCCCCTGGGCGCAGGTGCCGCTGATCCTCGCCGCGGCTACCCCGGTGTGCGCCGGGGTGGGCTACGCGCTGCTGCGCATCGTCGACGGTGTTTCGCGGGCGGGAACCCGCGGAGTTTCCCGCGCAGTTTCCAGACGCTGACTCGCGGCGCTAGGCTTACACCCCATGGCCAACCCGGAAGAGCTGCGCAAGCAGGATCAGAAGCTGCCCAAGCCGCAGCGCAAGTACCCGCAGTCGCGGGTGACCCAGGTGATGTGGGCGCTGATCGCGCTTGTGGTCATCGCCGCGGTCGTCGGCGCCCTTTAGCGTCCCGCGCCCGAGCGCTGTGAGGCAGCCGCGATGCGGCGGAACAACGGCACGTCGGGCAGGTCTTCGACGAGGACGGGGGTGCCGGAGGCGTCGCAAAGCGGGATGCACCAGTTGGAATACATCTCCCGGTTGGTGCCCGGCTGGTTTTGAATGCGCGTATCGCCCACCATGTCCACCAGGTTCGTGCACGTCATCGCGGACGGGGTGGAGGCGATAAACCGCGTCAGGCCCTCCACTAGGGCGTCCACGTCGTCGTACTCGCCCAAATCCCGGTCCAAAAAGTCCACGTCCGCCAGCGCGGTGGCCTCGAACGCGCCCTCCGCCTGGGCGGCGGCGAGCACCTGGGAGATCCACACCGCGTCGGCGGCGTTGAGCTCCTCCAAGGATTCAGCCACCAGGCCCAGCTTGTGGCGCAGCGCGTTGTGAGCACCCTCGAGGTAGCCGGCAGTGGGCGGCAGGTCGTGCGTGCCCACCGCGGTCAGCGCCAGGTTGCGGTACTGCTGCGACGGCCTCGGCGCCTCCGGCGGCACGGACTCGAACCACAACACCGACGTGCCCAAAATGCCCTTGTCGCGCAGCACGTCTTGCACCCACGGCTCGAAGGTGCCCAGATCTTCGCCCACCACGACGGCCCCGGCGCGCTGCGCCTCCAGCACGAGCACGCCGACCATGGCCTCGAAGTCGTAATGCATGTACGCGCCGTGCGCCGGGGTGTCCATGCGTGGCAGCCAGAACAGGCGGAACAGCCCGAGCACGTGGTCGACGCGGATGCCGCCGGAGTGACGCAGCACGGTGCGCAAAAGGTCGCGCCACGGGCGGTAGCCGGCCTGGGCGAGTTGCTGCGGGTTCCACGGCGGCTGCGACCAGTCCTGGCCTTGCTGCGAGTACTGGTCCGGCGGCGCGCCCACCGAGGCGTCCGGCACCAGCACCTCGTGCAACGTGGCCGCATCGGCGCCGCCGGGGTGGATGCCTACGGCCAGGTCCGTCATAATGCCCAGCCGCATGCCGGCCGCCAGGGCCCGCTGCTGGGCGACGCGGCGCTGTTCGTCGGCGATGAACTGCAGCCACATGTAGAACTCCACGAGTTCCTGCGGGTCTTCGCCGGCGTGCTTCGGCGCGCCGTGGTGCTCGGATTCGGAAGCCTGGGCGGCGCACCATTGCGCGAATTGGCGCAGGCCTTCGCCTTCGTCCAGGCAGAACAGCTCGAAGTCGTGCCTGCGCGCCTCGTCGGCGGCGGAGGCGTAGAACAGCGCGCGCAGCGCCGCCAGCTTCGCGGCGAAGATGGTGTCGCGCTCGAGCGGCCGCGCGGTGTGGTTCATGGCCTTCAGCGGGGCGGCAAGCTTTGCGACGTCCTCCCGGTCGCCCTCCTCCAACAACCCGAACTCCGGCACCTGCTCGACTGCGATGTAGATGGGATTGACAAAGCGGCGGGAGGTGGGCAGGTAGGGCGAGTCCTCCACCGGTGGGACCGGCTGGGCGGCGTGCACCGGGTTAATCAGCAGGTAGTCCGCGCCCTGCTGCGCCACCGCTTCGGCGATCGCGCCCAAGTCGTTGAAGTCGCCGATGCCCCAGGAGTCCAGGGAGCGCACCGAATACAGCTGCGCCATCACGCCCCACACCGGCTCGCGCACCACCTCCGCGTTGGTGGACAGCGCCGCCGGCACCACCAGCAGCGGGCAGACCTCGTCCAAGTTGTCCGATTCTAGGTGCAGCTCGTGGTAGCCGGCGGGCAGATCGCCCGGCACGTGGAAGGTGGCCTCGCCCCACACCACCCCGTCGGAGGCGGTACACGGCGGCGCCCAGTTCTCGTCCTGGTAGCAGTCGCGCGAGGAGCCGTCTTCTAACCGGATCCAGCAGTGGGCGTAGTGGCCCTCGTGCACGTGGACGTTGAAGTGCTTCTCCGCGCCCTGGGTGGCCACCACGCACGGCGGGGTGGGGCGGGTGGCCCAGAATTCCCGGCGGGCGTCGAGGTGGAATTGGAGTTCTTCGTCCGAAGGTTCGTCGCTAAGCGAAAGGCCCAGTGCGTTGAGCAGCTTCACAAACGACTCGGCGGGCGGCTCGGTGACCAGCCCGTTCGAGGCGCGGTACGAGGTGGCGAAACCGTAGGACTCGGCGAGTGCGTGCAGCAGTTGAGCGTTGGTCACGCCACGCATTCTGCCAAAGCCGCGCCGCACACGCTGGGGTAGTGTTGGGCACCATGCCTTCTAATGCGCACACAACGGAACTTGGATTCACGCTCACGGACACCGACACCTGCCTGAGCAGGTTGGTGCACACGTGCGAGGAAAGCCCCCACTTGGTGCTGTATTACCGGCCGCGCAACTACGAGTGGGTCTCCGTCACGGCGGAGGAGTTCCTGCAGGAGGTCTACGACGTGGCGAAGGGCCTTGTCGCCGCGGGTGTGGAGCCGGGCGACCGCGTGGCCATCTTGTCGTCCACCCGCTACGAGTGGTCGCTTCTCGACTTTGCCATTTGGGCCGCCGGCGCCGCCTCGGTGCCGATCTACCCGACGTCGTCCATGCACCAGATCCAGTGGATTCTGGAGGATTCCGGCGCGAAGATCGCGTTCACCGAAACGCGCGACCACACCCAGCTGATGAGCCCGTTTTTGCTGGACGAGACAGGCAAGCCGAAGTTCGCGGACTCGCCGTCGCAGCTCGAGCGCATCTACGAGTTCAACGCGGCGGGCGTGGAGACCATCAAGTTCGAAGGCCGCGACGTCGAGCAATCGCTTATCGACGAACGTGTCCGCGCCATCCGCCACGCAGACTTAGGCTCCATCGTCTACACCTCCGGCACCACCGGCCGGCCCAAAGGCGTGGAGATCACCCACGGCAACTGGGCGTACCAGACCTGGGCGCTGCTGGAAAACGAGATCGGCGCCGTGTCCTTCCCCGGCCAGCGCATGGTGACGTTCTTGCCGCTGGCGCACGTGTTGGCGCGCGCGGTGTCGCTGGCGTGGACCATTTCGGGGGCGACCCAGTCGCACTGGTCGGACACCTCCACGCTGATGGTGGAGCTGCAGCGCGTGCGCCCCAACCTGGTGGTGGGCGTGCCGCGCGTGTTTGAGAAGGTGCGCGAGGGCGCCTACAACAAGGCCGCGGACGGCTCCGCGGTGGGCAAGCGGATGTTCCTGGAAGCGGAAAAGGCCGCCATCGAGTACTCCAAGGCCCTGGAGAGCGCCGACGGCCCGTCGCGGGTGCAAAAGGCAAAACGTGCGGTCTCCGAAAAGCTCGTCTACGGCAAGATCAAGGAGGCCATGGGTGGTTCCGTCTGGTACGGCATCACCGGCGGCTCCGCCATGAGCCCGGACCTGTCGCACTTCTTCCGCGGCATGGGCGTGCCCATCTACGAGGGCTACGGGCTGACCGAGACCTGCGCCGCGGCGTGCGTGAACAACGCCCACGGCAACAAGATCGGCACCGTGGGCCGGCCCGTCAACGGCTACTCCGTGCGCATCAACGACGACGGCGAGATCGAGTTCAAGGGCCCCGGCGTGTTCTCTGAGTACTGGCAGAACCCGGCCGCGACCGAGGAAGCGGTCACGGACGGCTGGTTCAACACCGGCGATCTGGGCGAGGTGGACGAGGACGGCTACGTCTCAATCACCGGCCGCAAGAAGGACCTGATCGTCACCGCCGGCGGCAAGAACATCTCGCCCGGGCCGATGGAGGAGATCATCCGCCAGGACCCGCTGATCTCCAACGCGCTGGTGGTCGGCGACGGCAAGCCGTTCGTCGGCGTGCTGGTCACCCTGGATGAAGAAGAGCTCAAGCGCTGGAAGGCCAACCACAACATCCCGGCCAACAAGAAGATTGCCGATCTCGCCCAGGACCCCGCGTTGCGCGCGGAGGTCCAGGACGCGGTGAACCTGGCCAACGCCACCGTCTCGCGCACCGAGGCGATCAAGAAGTTCCGCATCCTGGACCGCGACCTGTCGGAACAGCACGACGAGATGACGCCGACGATGAAGGTCAAGCGCAACGTGGTCTTCCAGCGCTTCCAGGAAGACATTGACAAGCTGTACCAGCGCTAGTTCGGCGCGCCTTCCTTCCACCGCCGCGGCTGTGGCCTAGCATGCCAATTTGTCACTTCCCACAGGCGCTTCCAAGGAGGGCTCGCGATGCACAAGACCGCCGCTGTACTGCGTCACCGCGAGCTCACGCAGGAGATTTACAACATCGGCGACGAGGTGGCGGAGTACACCGAGCACCTCGCGGAGGCGATCGCGGATTACGACGGCGAGCTCACCGAGGATTGCCTCGCCGAGTTCGTTGAAATCGTCGACGACGCCCGCCAAGACGCCCGCCGCGTCGTTGCCGAGCTGATCGGGCTGCGCCAGGCGCTGACCTCGGGGCGTGCCGCCGGCCACCTTTCAGTCGGCGTGAAGCCGGAGGAGCGCATCCCGGAGCCCGAGCTTCTCGACGCCTCCGGCCTCAACGACCTGTTCCCCCTCAAAGCCCCCTTCTCGGTGCAGACCATGCAGGACGCGCTGACCGGCCGCACCGACCTGGTGGTCCAGCACCTGGGCGAGGTGGTGTCCTACTGCCTGGAGCAGACCGACATGGTCGCCCGTGAGCTCGGCGTGGTCAGCCTGCCTCACCTGTACGCCCGCGTCGGCGAGATCGTGGAGGAGGCCGTGGTGGGCTGGGTGGAAACCGTCTGCGTGGACCACCCGGCGTTCGTGCGCACCATGCGCGGGATGAACCCGCCGGAGTTTTTGGAGGAGCGCGCCCGCATCGACCGAATCGTGGCCAAGGTCGCCGCGAAGCGTTCCCGCCGCGGGGCCTAACCTAGGCGCCATGGATTCCTTCGGCGTCTATATCCACGTCCCGTTTTGCGCTACGCGCTGCGGGTACTGCGACTTCAACACCTACACACCCACCGAGGTGGACTCCTCGCACGCCCAGTACTTGGACGCGCTCGAGCGAGAACTCGAACTCGCCGCCGCGCGAGGGCTGCCGGCCGCGGACACCGTGTTCATCGGCGGCGGCACCCCCAGCCTGCTCGGCGCCGAGGGGCTGGGCCGCATCCTTGCTGCGGTGCGCAACACGTTCGGGCTCGCCGACGGCGCGGAGGTCACCACCGAGTCCAACCCGGAATCCACCAGCCCCGTCTACTTCGAGGGCCTGCGCGACGCCGGGTTCACGCGCGTGTCGCTGGGCATGCAGTCCGCCTCCACACCGGTGCTGCGGGTGCTGGACCGCCAGCACACCCCGGGCCGTGCCGTCGCCGCCGCGCGCGAGGCGCTCGCCGCCGGGTTCGCGCACGTGAACCTGGACATGATCTACGGCACGCCCACCGAAACCGACGACGACGTGCGCCGCACCCTCGACGCCATTTTGGCCACGGGCGTGGACCACGTCTCGGCGTACTCGCTCATCGTCGAGGATGGCACCGCCATGGCCCGCAAGGTCCGCCGCGGCGAGCTGCCGGCGCCGCAGGAAGACGTCTACGCGGACCGCTACGAGCTCATCGCAGGCACCCTCGAAGCGCACGGCTATTCCTGGTACGAGGTGTCCAACTGGGCCAAACCGGGCGGAAAGTGCCGCCACAACCTGATCTACTGGCACAACCGCCAGTGGTGGGGCGCAGGCCCCGGCGCGCACAGCTTCATCGGCGCGCAGCGCTTCTTCAACGTCAAGCGCCCCGAGAAGTATGCGCAGCTGCTTAGCGACGGCATCCTGCCCATCCAGGACCGCGAAACCATCACCGAGGCCGAAGCCCACACCGAGGCGGTCATGCTGGGGCTGCGCCTGAAAGAAGGCATCCCGGCGGGGTGGGTTGGTGCGGGGGCGCGGGACGTCGTCGATAGGCATGTGCGCGCGGGCCTGCTTCAGGCGGACGAGCGGCTGCGGCTGACGGACGAAGGGCGGCTTCTTGCAGACGGCATCATCACCGATATCCTGGCAGCCGAGTAAGGAGGCGTGATGGGTACTGCGGACCAGCGGCGCCAAGCGGTGCTGCGCGCGATCGTGGCCGACTACATTGCCAGCCAGGAACCCGTGGGGTCGAAGTCGCTGGTGGAGCGGCACAAGATGGGGGTCAGCTCCGCGACTATCCGCAACGACATGGCGGTGCTGGAGCAGCAGGGCTACATCTCCCAAACCCACGCGTCGTCCGGGCGCATCCCCACGGAGGCCGGCTACCGCGCGTTCGTGGACGCGCTGCACGACGTCAAGCCGCTCTCCGCCGCCGAACGGCACGCGATTTTGGACTTTTTGGAAAACGGCGTGGACCTCGAAGACGTGCTGCGCCGCTCCGTGCAGCTGCTCGCGCAGCTGACCAACCAGGCGGCGGTGGTGCAGCTGCCCACCTTAAACGTCTCGCGCGTGAAGCACTGCGAGGTGGTGGAGCTGACCCCGACGCGCCTGTTGCTCGTACTCATCACCGACGCCGGGCGCGTGGACCAGCGCAACGTCGACCTTGCCGCGCCCATCGGCGAGGACGGGGTGCGGCTGCTGCGCGATTTGCTTAACGACGCCCTTGTCGGCGCGACCATGCGCGACGCCTCCGCCGAGCTGGCCCGCCTGACCGCGAAGGCGCCGCCGCATTTGGCCGATCCCGCCAGCCGGGCGGCTGAGGTGCTGATCACCACCCTCGTGGACGCGTCGCCGGACCGGCTGATCATCGCCGGCTCATCGAACCTAGTGGTGCCCTCCGGCGGCCTGCAAGGTGTGATTGACGCGCTAGAGCAGCAGGTGGTGGTGCTCAAACTGCTCGCCGGCGCCCAGGAATTAGAGCGGGTGTCAGTGCGCATCGGGCGCGAAAACGAGGACGAGGAATTTTCGCGCGCCTCGATTGTTACAACAGCGTATGGCTCGGGCGACGAGGCACTCGGCGGGCTCGGGGTAGTGGGTCCGACCCACATGGACTACCCCGGTACCATGCAGAAGGTTGCCACCGTGGCCCGCTACATCAGCCGCATCCTGCGGGGCGAATAGAAGGGAAGATATGGCTCGCGATTACTACGGCATCCTCGGCGTGGACCAGGAAGCCACCGAGCAGGAGATTAAGAAGGCGTACCGCAAACTGGCGCGCAAGTACCACCCGGACGTTAACCCGTCCGAAGAGGCGGCCGAGAAGTTCGCGGAGATCGCGGCGGCCCAGGAGGTGCTGCTGGACCCGCAGAAACGCGCGATCGTGGACCGCGGCGGGGATCCGATGGAGGCCGGCGGCGGCATGGGCGGCGCGGCCGGGTTCGGCGGTGGCGGCTTGGGCGACATCTTCGAGGCGTTCTTCGGCGGCGGGGCAGGCGCGCGCCAGCCGCGCTCGCGCGTGCAGCCGGGCAACGATGCCCTGCTGCGCACCAGCATCACCCTGGAAGAGGCCTTCGCGGGCGCGAAGAAAGAGGTCACGGTGGATACCGCCGTGCTGTGCGACAAGTGCCACGGCACCGGGTCCAAAACCGAGGCGAAGCCGGTGCCCTGCGGCACCTGCGGCGGCGCGGGCCAGGTCCAGGAGATGCAGCAGTCCTTCCTGGGCAACGTCATGACCACCCGCGAGTGCCCCACCTGCCACGGCTACGGCGAGGTGATCAAGGACCCGTGCACCCAGTGCGCCGGAGACGGGCGCGTGCGCGCCACCCGCGACCTGACGGTGAACATCCCCGCCGGCATCAACTCCGGCATGCGCATCCGCATGGCCAACCAGGGCGAGGTCGGCCACGGCGGCGGCCCGGCCGGCGACCTGTACGTGGAGGTCCAGGTCCAGCCGCACCCCGTGTTCATGCGGGAGAACAACGACCTGCACCTGCGTCTGACCGTGCCCATGTACGACGCGGCGTTGGGCACCGAGCTTTCCGTGGACAACCTGGCCGGGCAGCCCACCGCCATCGAGGTGCCCGGCGGCACCCAGCCGGGAGACACCATTCACCTGCAGGGCGAGGGCATGCCGCGACTGCGCGCCGAGGGCGCCGGCGACATGATCGCGCACGTGCAGGTCACCGTTCCCACCGCGCTGACGAACGACGAGCGCGCCGCATTGGAGGACCTGCGCGACGGCCACCAGGACAACCCGGCCGTCCACGTCGAGTCCGACGAGGCGCACGACGGGTTCTTCTCCCGCATGCGCGGCAAGTTCCGCCGATGAGCCTGCCGTACTTCCTCGCCGACGACCCGGCCGCCGGCACACTCGCCGGCGCCGAGGCTAAGCACGCCCATGTCAAGCGCATCCAGCCCGGCGAGCGCATCATGCTTTTCGACGGCCACGGCACCACCGCCGAAGCCACCGTCACCCGGATCGATGCGCGGGGCGTGGAGTGTGACGTCGACAAGCTGGAGCGCATCCCGCAACCCACACCCCGCGTGACGGTCGTGCAGGCGGTGCCCAAAGGCGAGCGCGCCGAGCTGGCCGTCGACCTGGCGGTCCAGGGCGGGGCGGACGCGATCGTGCCGTGGATTTCGCACCGCACCATCGCCCGGTGGCCGGCGAACAAGCAGGCCAAACAGGTGGATAAGTGGCGTGCCCAGGCGCTGGCCAGCGCGAAGCAGGCCCGCCGGGCGTGGGTGCCCGAAGTGGCAGAGCCCGTGACGACGAACCAACTCGCCGCCTTTTTGCGTGAGCCGAGAAACGAGGCTCACGCGCTGGTGCTGCACGAAGACGCCACCGACGCCATCCGGGACGTCGACTTCGGCGCGCTCGGCGAGGACATCTGGCTCATCGTCGGCCCGGAAGGCGGCATCGGCGCCGACGAACTTGAGGCGCTCGGCGCCCATCCGGTCAAGCTCGGGCCGGAGGTGCTGCGCACCGCGTCTGCGGCGTTTGCGGGCCTTTGCGCCATCGGGGCGTTGACCTCCCGCTGGTAGGGTTGGCCCCCATGGAAGAAATGGTGATGCGCAAAGTCGAGCTCGACTCGGCATACGCGCAGTCCGTTCTGGGAATCAACGACGACAACCTGCGGGTGCTCGAAGACCAGCTCGGGGTGGGCTTCCACGCCCGCGGCACCGAGCTGACCGTCAAGGGGCATGCGGAGCAGGCGGCGCACGCGCTGCGCGTGGTCGAAGAGCTCGAGTCCATGGCGCGCCGCGGCGTGCCACTGGGCACCGACACGGTGATTCAGGCCGTGCGCATCATGGAGGCCGAAGCCCCCGGCTCCGTGGCCGACATTTTGGGCGAGGAGATCATCTCCCGCCGCGGCAAGGTCATCCGCCCCAAGACCCACGGGCAGCGCGCCTACGTCGACGCGATCGACGACAACACCATCACCTTCGGCATCGGCCCAGCCGGCTCCGGCAAGACGTACCTGGCCGTGGCGAAGGGTGTGCAGGCGCTGCAGAACAAGGAAGTCAAGCGCATCATTTTGACGCGCCCCGCGGTGGAGGCCGGCGAGAAGCTTGGCTTTTTGCCCGGCACGCTAAGCGACAAGATCGACCCCTACCTGCGCCCGCTGTACGACTCGCTGCGCGACATGATGGACCCGGAGGCGATTCCGAAGCTCATTGAGGCCGGCATCATCGAGGTCGCGCCGCTGGCCTACATGCGCGGCCGCACCCTCTCCGACGCGTTTGTCATCTTGGACGAGGCACAAAACACCACGGGCGCGCAGATGAAGATGTTCCTCACCCGTTTGGGCTTCGGCTCGAAGATGGTGGTCACCGGCGATACCTCCCAGGTGGATCTGCCGCGCGGCACCGTGTCGGGCCTGCGCGTGGCGCGTCGCATCCTGGCGGATATCGACGACATTTCCTTCCAGGAACTCTCCGCCACCGACGTGGTGCGCCACCACCTGATTTCGCGCATCGTCGCCGCTTACGACCGGCACGACGCGCAGAACGCGCTGCGCTACGAGAAGCGCCAGCAGGCCATCGAGGCGGAGCGGGAAGCGGAGGCATCGCGATGAGCATCGAAGTGCTAAACGAGTCCGGCGAGGCGGAAGTCAATGAGCAGATGCTTGTCGACGTCGCCTCGTACGCCATGCGTTCCATGGACGTCCACCCCGACACCGAGGCCACCATCACGCTGGTGGATGAGAACACGATGGCCGACCTGCACGTGCGCTGGATGGACCTGGAAGGCCCCACGGACGTGATGAGCTTTCCCATGGACGAGCTCACTCCGGGCGGTGGCCGCCCCGATGCGGACGCGCCTGGCCCGGCGATGCTCGGCGACATCATTTTGTGCCCGTCCTACGACCGGAAGCAGGCCGAGATGGCCGGCCACGACCTCGCTCACGAGATGGCGCTGCTGACCGTCCACGGCGTGCTGCACCTGTTGGGCTACGACCACATCGAGCCGCAGGACGAGCGTGAAATGTTCGCCCTGCAGAACGAAATTTTGGCGGACTGGTACGACGACCTTGCCCGCCGCGGGGTTGAGTACCAGCCCAAACCCACCGGCGCGCACGCCTTCCCCTCGGCGGCGGACCGCGACGAGTTGGACAAGCTGATGAAGGGCGCCGAGTGAGCCTGACCTTTACCTACGCGGCGGTCGCCGTTGTCGCGTTGCTGCTGTCCGGACTGCTCGGCTCCATCGAGTCCGCGCTCGCACCCATTTCGCGCGCCCGTGTGGAGGGCATGGTCAAAGACGACGTGCCCGGTGCCGCGGCGCTTTTGCGGGTGGTGGACCACCGGGCGAACCACGTCAACACGCTTGTGCTGGTGAAAACGGTGCTGGACGTCGTCGCCTCCGTTACGGCCGCGATGGTCGCGATGGACCTGCTGCCGTCTGTCGGGTGGGCGATTGCGGTGGCGGTGGTTGTGGTGACGTTGCTGCAGTTTTCCATCGTCGGCGTGTTCGCGCGCACCGCGGGCAAGCGCAACCCCTACACCATTTCACTCAAGGCCGCGCAGGGCTTGGGGGTGTTCCAGGCGGTCCTTGGGCCCGTCGCAAAGCTGCTGATTTGGGTGGGCAACCTGTTCCACCCCGGCGAGGACTTCCGCGACGGCCCCTACGCCACCGAGGTGGAGCTGCGCGAGATGGTCGAGGTGGCGCAGGAGAAGGGCGTGGTGGAAACCACCGAGGGCCGCATGATCCAGAACATCTTCGACCTCGCCTCCAGCTACGCGCGCCAGGTGATGGTGCCGCGCCCGGAGATGGTGTGGATCGAGGGCGAGAAAACCGCCCGCCAGGCCACCGCGCTGATGGTGCGTTCGGGGCATTCGCGTGTGCCAGTGATCGGGGAGAGCGTCGACGAGATCGTCGGCGTGGCTTACCTGAAGGACATGTTCAACGAGCGCGGCGTCCCGCTCGATCCCGCCACGGAAATCACCGAGTTCATGCGCGAGCCGCTGTTCATCCCGGATTCGAAGCCGCTGGATGTGTTGCTTAAGGAGATGCAGCAGGCGAACACGCACATCGCGCTGCTTATCGACGAATACGGTACCGTCGCCGGCCTTTTGACCATGGAGGACCTGCTGGAGGAGATCGTCGGCGAGATCACCGACGAGTACGACGAGGACGAGGAAGCACCGATCACGGAGGTCGAGCCGCGCGTGTTCCGCGTGCAGGCGCGCCTGCCGCTGGACGACCTGGTGGATTACCTGGCGGACCACCTGGACTACGAGCTGGAGTATCCCGAGGACGTGGTGGACAACGTCGAGACCGTTGCCGGGTTGCTGTCGTTTGAGCTGGGGCGTGTGCCACTGCCCGGGTCGTCGATTCTGCGCGACGGGGTGCGCTACACCGCGGAGGGCGGGCGCGACCGCCGCGGCCGGATGAAGACGCGCACGGTGTTGGTTTCAGTGGCGGAGGCCACAGAGCCGCTCGCGGGCGAATAGTCGCACTTTTGGGTAGAATTAGGCCCGTAAGCTGGTTTTTCCACCGAGAGGAGCTTCCCATGCGCGCTGTGCGTTACTACGGCCAGAAGGACATCCGCGTCGAGGACATTGACGCCCCGGTTGCCGGCCCCGGCGAGGTGCTCATCGACATCGCCTGGTGCGGCATCTGCGGCACCGACCTTCACGAGTACCTCGAGGGCCCGATCTTCTGCCCGAAGCCGGGTCACCCGCACCCGATCACGGGCGAGGAGCCGCCGGTCACCCTCGGCCACGAGTTCTCCGGTGTCGTCGCGGAGCTCGGCGAGGGCGTGGACGACCTTGAGGTCGGCCAGCACGTCGTCGTTGAGCCGTACGTCCTGCCGGACGACGTCGACCCGAAGGAGCCGGGCCCGTACAACCTGCACCCGGACGTGAACTTCATCGGTCTCGCCGGCGGTGGCGGCGGCCTGTCCGAGAAGGTTGCGGTGCAGCGCCGCTGGGTCCACCCGATCAGCAACGACGTGCCGCTGGACGAGGCCGCGCTGATCGAGCCGCTGTCCGTCGCCCACCACGCCTTCGTCGCCTCTGAGGCGAAGGAGGGCGACGTGGCGCTCATCGGCGGTGCCGGCCCGATTGGTGTGCTCACCGCCGCTGTGGCGAAGGCGTACGGCTGCACGGTCATCGTCTCCGAGCTGTCTGAGCTGCGCCGCCAGAAGGCCCTGGACGCCGGGGTGGCCGACTACGCCATCGACCCGTCGAAGCAGGACCTGAAGGAAGAGGTGCTGAAGATCACTGACGGCAAGGGCGTCGACGTCGCTTTCGAGGCCACCTCCGTCAACGTCGTGCTCGACCAGCTCGTCGATTGCCTGAAGCTCAAGGGCACCCTCGTGGTGGAGTCCATCTGGTCGAAGAAGGCTGAGCTGGACATCCACGCTGTGGTGATGAAGGAGCTGACCCTGCGCGGCATCATCGGCTACGCGCACGACCACCCGGCGACCATCAAGCTCGTCGAGTCCGGCAAGGTCGATCTCAAGCCGTTCATCACCGGCAAGATCGGCTTCGACGGTGTGGTCGACGAAGGCTTTGACACCCTGATCAACCGCAACGAGACCGCAGTGAAGATCCTGGTGTCGCCGGAGCTCTAAGATGCTCGTATGAGCAATATCCTCTCTATCCAGTCCGCTGTCGCGTATGGCCATGTCGGCAACTCGGCAGCGGTCTTTCCTTTGCAGCGCATCGGCCACGAGGTGTGGCCCGTCTACACGGTGAACTACTCCAACCACACGGGCTACGGCGCGTGGGAGGGCCCGATGATCCCGGCGGCGGATGTCTCGTCCGTGATCAAGGGCGTTGAGGACCGCGGGGCATTTCCGCTTATCGACGCCATTCTGTCCGGCTACCAAGGCGGCGACGACATCGCCGACGTGATCATCGACGCCGTCGCGCGCATCAAGGCCGCCAACCCGGACGCGATTTACGCGTGCGACCCGGTGATGGGCAACGCGAAGTCGGGCTGCTTCGTCGCCGACACCATCCCGCCGCTGCTGCGCGACAAGGTGGTGCCCGTGGCCGATCTGATCACCCCGAACCAGTTCGAGCTGGGCTACCTCACTGAGCGCGATGTGGTGGACCTGGATTCCACCCTCGCCGCCGTCGAGGCCGCCCGCGAGATGGGCCCGTTGACGGTGTTGGTCACGTCGGTCAATCACCCGGAAACCCCCGAGGACGCCATTGAGATGATCGCCGTGGACGACCACGGTTCTTGGATCGTGCGCACCCCGCGCCTGCCGGTGAAGCGCAACGGCTCCGGCGACGTCACCGCGGCGTTGTTCACGGGCCACTACCTGCGCGGTATTGCAGGCCAGGACCTGCACACCGCGGCGAAGGAGGCGCTGGCGAAGACGGCGTCGTCGGTCTACGACCTGCTGCGCGTGACCTACGAGGCAGATTCGCAGGAGCTCAAGCTGGTTGAGGCGCAGGATTTTTACGCCAACCCGCAGCTGCAGTTCGAGGTCGAGGCCCTCTAGCCGTTTTCGGGCATGCTGTTTTTCCCGCCCCTGTGTGGGGCGGGTGTTGTGTGTGGTGGGTTAGGTGGGGTCGAAAAGCAGTTCCATGGCGCCGGGGGTGGTCATGGGTACGTGTGTGCCGTTGGGGGCGATCCAGCGGATGCGCCCGTTCGGGTTGTTGATGTAGCCGAAGGCGCCGTGGTGGTTGTCGGCGTTGACGCCGTTGTGGAAGGGGCACAGTTCGGCGAGGTTGTCCATGTTGGTCATCCCGCCGTAGCGCCATGCTCTGATGTGGTGGGTCTGGGTGGTCTCGGCGGAGTGTTTGCAGTCGGGAAACGCGCACGCCGGGCAGCACAGCTTCGACATTGTTTTCTGTTTCGCGTTGGCGAAGCGCTGGGCCTTGTACAGGTTGACCGGGCCGTGCTGGGGGTGAAACGCGGCGACTTCGAGGATGTCGCCGAATTCGTGCTGGAGGTATTGCGCTCCGGTCATGGTGGTGCCGTCGGTGCAGGTGAGGGTGACGTCGTCGCCGGTGCCGGCGTGGATGCGTGCCCAGTTGGCGATCGGCACCAACACGATCGGGCGGAAGGTTGCGTGCGGGATGGTGTCGCCGTCGCGCAAAAGCTGCATCAGTGCGTCGGCGAGTTGGGCGGCGGCGGGGGTGGTGTTGTCGATCATGGCGCGAAGCGTGTGTTCGACATCGGCGAGGTCGCGTTCGTTGTAGGTGAAAATCATGGTGCGCATCCCGGCCCGTGAGCGGGTGAACCGGCACGCGGCGGCTGGGGGCTTGACCGGTGGTTTGATCAACCGTGCGATGCGTTTGCTCAGTGTGCGAAAGGCCCCGCGGTGGCGCACCAGATCAAGGCGGATGCGCCAGCGCTCTGCCGTATCGTCGACGGCGCGCAGCTTCTTCTCTATCAGGATGAGCTGGTCGATCGGCATGCCCTCGGCGAGGGTGAGGGCTTCGGCTTGTTTGCGGGTGTAGCGCGTCGGGCCGTAAAACGCTTCGTGCACCCGGGCTAAGTCGCGCACCCGACCCGGTGAGAGCCCGGCGGCCATTGCGACGTCGCGGTCGAAGTCGGCAAGCACCGCCACACTTGCGGAAACAAAGGACATAAAGTTCATGTCCCGGAAGGTAGGGGGTGCTGTAGACGTCGCCAAGCACCCCGCGAAGATTCTGTGGATAACTCCGTTGCAGCGTCAACAAACAACCCCGGTTATCCACAGGTAGAATCGCTGGCCATGAACGACTTCCCCGATTTTCCGGACGACCTGCCCGCAGACGCCGCCGCTGGCGGCTTCACCGACACCCCCGAGGGGTTCAAGTCCGGCTTTGTCAGCTTCGTGGGCCGGCCGAACACCGGCAAGTCCACGCTGACCAACGCGCTGGTAGGGGAGAAGATCGCGATCATGGCGGACCAGCCGGAGACCACCCGACATCCGATCCGCGGTGTGATCAACCGCCCGGACGCGCAGGTGATCGTGGTGGACACCCCCGGCATCCACCGCCCGCGCACGCTGCTGGGCGAGCGCCTCAACGACGTGGTCAAAGACACCTTCGCGGACGTGGACGTGATCGGGTTTACGGTGCCGGCGGACGAGAAGATCGGCCCCGGCGACCGCTACATCCTGGAGCAGATCAGGGCGACGAAGCCGAACACGCCGATCGTCGGCATCGTGACCAAGCTGGACAAGACCGGCAAGGACGCCGTCGGCGAGCGCCTGCTGGAGCTGCACGAGCTGCTCGGCGAAGACTGCGAGCTCGTGCCGGTCTCCGCCACCGAAGGCGTGCAAATGGACACGCTGCTCGACGTGATGGTGGACAAGCTGCCGGAGGGCCCGCGCTTCTACCCGGAGGGCCACACCACCGACGAGGAGATGGAAACGCGCATCGCGGAGCTGATCCGCGAGGAGGCGCTGCAGGGGCTTCGCGACGAGCTGCCGCACTCCGTCGCCGTCCAGATCGACGAGATGCACCCGGACCCGGACAACCCGCGCCGCACGATGATCTACGCGGTGCTCTACCTCGAGCGCCCGGGCCAAAAGCGCATTATCGAGGGCCCGGACGGGCGGCGTTTAAGCGGCATCGTGCACCGCGCGCGCAAGCAGATCATTGAGCTGACCGGGCAGAACGTCTACCTGGACGTGCGCGTGAAGGTGCTGAAGAACTGGCAGCAGGACCCGAAGGCGCTGGGCCGGCTTGGCTTCTAGGGCAGCGCGCCCGAACTGGCGCGACCGCGCGTTTGTGGTGCGCACCTACGATTTCGGCGAGGCGGACCGGGTGGTGGTGCTGCTGACCCAGAACCACGGCCTGGTGCGCGGCGTGGCGAAGGGGGTGCGCAAGGCGAAAAGCAGGTTCGGCTCGCGCCTCCAGCCCTTCGTCGAGGTGGATGCGCTGGTCTATCCGGGCAGAAGCTTGGCGACGATCGCTTCCGCCGACACCGTGTCCTATTACGGCGCCCGCATCATCGATGATTTCGACCGCTACGCCGCCGCGTGCGCCGTGATGGAAACGGCGGAGCGGCTCAGCTACGACCAGGCGGACCCGGAGCTGTTCGCGCTGGTGCAGGAGGCGCTTTCGCACCTGCAGTCACGGCAGCACCCGACGATGGTGCTCGACGCGTTTATCCTGCAGGCCACCGAGCACGCCGGTTGGGGTTTGTCGCTGTTCGATTGCGCGAACTGCGGCACGCCGGGCCCGCACAAGGCGTTCAACGCCGCGGTGGGCGGGGCGGTGTGCAACAACTGCCGCCCGCCGGGTTCGATGGATGTGGACCGCGAGACGCTGCACGACATGTGGTTGATGCAGCGCGGCCACGCGGCATCCGAGGCGCGGGTGGGTCAGATCCACCGCGCGACCGTGGCCCACCTGCAGTACAACCTTGAGGCCGGGCTGAAAAGCTTCAAGATCATGGAGCAGGCATAATTGACGCCCATGGGCGCCCCACAGATTGACAAGAAGTTTATTCCGAAGCACATCGCGCTGGTGATGGACGGCAACGGCCGTTGGGCGCAAAAGCGCGGCTTGAAGCGCACCGAGGGCCACAAGGTGGGCGAGCAGAAGCTGATGGATGCCGTCGACGCGTGCATTGAGCTCGGCGGTGTGCAGTGGCTCTCCGCGTACGCGTTTTCCACGGAGAACTGGAAGCGCAGCCCCTCCGAGGTGCACTTTTTGATGAACTTCACCCGCGAGGTGCTGCGCCGCCAGCGCGACGAGCTGCACGAGAAAAACGTGCGCGTGGTGTGGTGCGGGCGCCGCCCGAAGCTGTGGGGCAGCGTGATTGAGGAGCTCGAGGTCGCCGAGGAGCTGACCAAAAACAACACGGGCCTGACCTTGGCGATGTGCGTGAACTACGGCGGGCGCGCCGAGCTTGCGGATGCGGTGCAAAAGCTTATCGACGATGGCGTGACCGCCGTCGACGAAAAGACCATTGCCCGCTACCTGTACCGCGCGGACATGCCGGATGTGGACCTGTTCTTGCGCCCGTCCGGGGAGCAGCGCACCTCGAACTTCCTGCTGTGGCAGTCCGCGTACGCGGAGATGGTCTACCAAGACGTGCTGTTTCCGGACTTTACTAAGCAGGACCTGTGGGACGCGGTGCTCGAGTACGCCAAGCGCGACCGCCGGTTCGGCGGCGCGGTGGATAAGTTCGCCAACTAGACCCGCGCGGCCTGGCAGGGGCGGCACACTCCGTAGACTTCGGCGTCGTGGCCGGACAGTTCGTAGCCGTAGCGCGCGGCGATGAGCTCGGCCCATTTCTCCACCGGGCCGCCCTCGATCTCTTCGCTGCGGCCGCACTCGGTGCACACGAGGTGGTGATGGTGGTGGCCGCTGAAGCAGTCGCGGTAGAGCGTTTCGCCGTCGGGGGAGTGCAGCACGTCGACCGCTTCGACCTCGGCGAGGGATTGGAGGGTGCGGTAGACGGTGGTGAGGCCGACGGAATCGCCGTCGTCAAGCAATTGCTCGTGGATCGTTTTCGCGGACACGAACTTGTCCATCCCGCGCAGCGTCTCTACGACGGCAGCGCGCTGGCGCGTCATGCGCGGGCCCAGCTTGGGGACGGGCCGCGAGTGGGAAGTACGGCGGTTCGGTTGCGTCATACCGGTCCAGTGTAGCTAGTCATGCACCGGCTTCGGCGTCTGCGGCGCCAAACCGGGATCGAGCGGGGGACGCACCGTGGCGGGCGGATCGATGATGGCGGCGCCGGTCACGCTTTCCAGGCCTGCGGCACTCGTGCCGGTGTGGCGCTTGCGTTTGCGCAGGCTGGCCAGCTCGTCTTTCGCCGCGTCGAGCGCTTCCAGGTTGGCCAGGTCGTGGATGATGCCGATGACGTTCGGCTGGTCCAGCGCGTAGAGCACCTCGCGGCCGTTGCGCGACGACGACACCAACCCAGACGCGCGCAGCACGCGCAGGTGCTGGGAGATCAGCGGCTGGGATTTTTGTAACTCGTCGACGAGCTGGTGGACCACCATCTCTTTGTCGGCGAGCAGCAGCAAGATCTCCAGCCGCGTCTTCGAGTCGAGCACCTTGACAAGGGCAGCGGCACGGTCCAGGTCGTGGTCGGTCAACTCCGCCAGGTTGGCCAGACGGGAACGGTCGCTCATCGGCGTCCCCTTTCGTCAGCGCCAGTGGGCAAAAAGTGTTGATCACCATTTAGAGTACAAGACACCCAACCGCACTGGGACTTATGTCCAAACTGGGCGAGTGGCCGGAGGCGTCGGCAGGCGGGCTATGCTGTTGACGGTAAATTGCACGCGCTTTCCCACCAGGAGATGTTGATGCCCGCATCAAAGATTGAGACCGTCGTTAACCTCTGCAAACGCCGCGGGCTGGTGTACCCCGCGGGCGAGATTTACGGCGGCACCCGCTCCGCATGGGATTACGGCCCGCTCGGCGTCGAGCTGAAAGAAAATCTCAAGCGCCAGTGGTGGAAGCACATGGTCCAGTCCCGCCGCGACACCGTCGGCGTGGACACCTCCGTGATCCTGCCCACCAAGGTGTGGGAGGCATCCGGCCACGTCGAGGTGTTCACCGACCCGCTGGTCGAGTCCCTCTACACCCACAAGCGCTACCGCGCCGACCACCTGCTGGAGGCCTACGAGGAAAAGCACGGCCACCCGCCGGCAAATGGCCTGGCCGACATCAACGACCCGGAGACCGGCCAGCCCGGCAACTGGACCGAGCCGAAGGCCTTTTCGGGGTTGATGAAGACCTACCTCGGCCCCGTCGACGACAAGGAAGGCCTGCACTACCTGCGTCCGGAGACCGCGCAGGGCATCTTCGTCAACTTCAAGAATGTGATGACGTCGGCGCGCATGAAGCCGCCGTTCGGCATCGCGAACACCGGCAAGAGCTTCCGCAACGAGATCACCCCGGGCAACTTCATCTTCCGCACCCGCGAGTTCGAGCAGATGGAGATGGAGTTCTTTGTCAAGCCCGGCGAGGACGAAAAGTGGCACGAGTACTGGATTGACAACCGCTACAACTGGTACGTCGACCTGGGCATCAACCCGGACAACCTGCGCCTGTACGAGCACCCGCAGGAGAAGCTGTCGCATTACTCCAAGCGCACCGTCGACATCGAGTACGCCTTCGGCTTCACCGGCTCCAAGTGGGGCGAGCTCGAGGGCGTGGCCAACCGCACCGACTACGACCTGCGCACCCACGCCGAGGCCTCCGGCGAGGACCTGAGCTACTTCGACCAGGAAAACAACGAGCGCTGGATCCCGTACTGCATCGAGCCGGCCGCAGGTCTCGGCCGCGCGATGATGGCCTTCCTCATCGACGCCTACGACGAAGAGGAAGCCCCCAACGCCAAGGGCGGGACCGACACCCGCGTGGTGCTGCGCCTGGACCGTCGCCTCGCGCCGGTGAAGGTGGCTGTGCTGCCGCTGTCGAAGAAGCCGGAGCTGGCCGGACCGGCCGAGGAGCTGGCCGCGAAGCTGCGCCAGCACTGGAACGTGGACTACGACACCTCCGGCGCCATCGGCCGCCGCTACCGCCGCCAGGACGAGACCGGCACGCCGTTCTGCGTCACCTACGACTTCGACTCCCTGGAGGACCAGGCCGTGACCGTGCGCGAGCGCGACACGATGGAGCAGGAGCGCATCCCGCTCGACGAGCTCGAGGCGTACCTGGCCGCCCGCCTGATCGGCTGCTAATGCACTACGTCAGCTGGGACCGGACGAACCGGGACGCACCGAAGCTGCTCGCCGAGGACGGCCCGGACGTGCTCGGCGTGTTCGAGCACGACCGCGCGATTGTGTGCGGCGAGCACTGGGAGCTGACCTCCCACCCGGAGTCGGGCGCGGTGGCCACGTGCGGAGGCCGCGAGGTGGTGCGCACCGGCGACAGTTTGAAGCGCTCCAAGCGCATCGACGCGGTGGTGGAGGACACCCCGTACGCCTTGATCCCGGAGACCTCCAAGAACTGGGTGGTTGAGGGCCCGGACGGGGAGAAGGTCGCCCAGTTCACTCAGGACCACAACGGCGTGCGCCGCGCGATTCTGGAGTTCGAGGGCGAGACCGATTTGCCGCCGACGCATGTGGCAGGGTTGGCGTGGTTGTCGCGCTGTGTGCTGGAGGCGCGCAAGATGGCCATGTCCACCGTGCTGATAGCCACGCTGGTGTTCCTGTCGCTGTTTTCGGTTCTGGTGGCACTGCTGTGATCTGGCGGGGCGCGACGCTTTACGACGGCCACAGGTCCGTCGCCCACACCACCGCCGACACGGTGACAGTGGGCGAGACCGTCCTGGGGGTCACCTCAGACAACCCGGTGGACTTCCGCGCCGTCGATGCGGCAACGGGGCAGGAGTACCTGCTGCGCAAGGCCGGGTTCACGGTGTCGCGCTACGTCGCGGATTGCGCAGGCCGGCGCTACAGCCTCAACCGCTCCGGCTTTGATCTGCTTTCCGGCGCGGTGGCCCCCAAGCGCGAGATCCGCGACGCGGCCGGCGAGATCGTCGCAGTGACCCGCGGGTCCGCGTCGGGCGAGTTGGACGTGGACGTTACCGCCCGCGCCGAACTGGTGGACATCGTGTTTTTGTCTTGGGCGCTGACGTTTGTCGATGCCCCAGCCCGCCGCACCCGCTACTAGCGCGCTAGAAGGTCCCGCCGCGGTTTGAGGGGCGCCCGCCGGAAAATCCTCCGCCGCCCCCGCCGAAACCGCCGCCGCCAAATCCTCCGCCTCCGCCGAAGCCGCCGGAGAGCACGGAGCCCCACAGCACGGCGTTGGCCAGCGAGTCCGCGGTTTGGCGGTTGCGCTGGGCCTGGTAGCGGCGCAGGTCGTCGTTCGCGGCTGCCTCGGCGCGGCGCGCGGTGTCGGTGGCGGCGCGGGCGGCGTCGATGGCCGTGCGGGTGTCGCGGGTGCGCAGCTGGTGGGCTTCGGCGTACTGGCGCTTCGCCTCCGCCAGCAGGGTGCGGGCGTGGGAGCCGATGATGCGCCCGCGCGAGAGGATCAAGTCCTCGGCGCGCTGGATCTGGGCGCCGGCCACCTGCATCTGCTGGTCGAACAGCTGCAGGGCGCGGGTCTGATCGCCGGCGATGCCCTTGGCGCGGTCGAGCGCGGCGTCGATTTCGGCGTCCATGCCGGTGAGCTCCTGGTAGAGCGCCAGCGGGTCGCTGGTGTCCCGGTCGCCGATGTTGTCCAGCATGCGCTGGGCTTTGGCGGAGGTGGCGTCGAGCGAAGCGACGTCGATAGGCGCGCCCTGCGAACGCGCGCCCTTGACCTGCTCGATCTCGCGCAGCTCGCCGCGGATTTCGTCGATGAGGGCGGGCAGGTTCGTCTTGGCGGCGCGGATGTTGTCCTCGGCGTGCTCGATGGCGGCGAGGTTGTTGTCGGAGACGTTGACGGCACGCGTGGCGGCGGCCAGCGTGTCCAGCAGCGCTCCCTGGCGCCCGGCTGGCTGCTGCGCGATCGTGCGGGCCTCGCCGAGGGCCTTTTCCGCCTCGTTCAGAGAGGCCTCTGCCAGGTCGACGTTGTCTACGATGGATTCAAGGATCTGCGCCGGGTAGTCGCCCTTAAGCTGCGAAAGCGTCGCGCGGGCGGGCTCGAGGCGCGCCCGGATGTCCACGGTGCGCTCCAGCACCTTGTCCACTTCTTCGGGCGCGCGCATGAGCACGCCGCGCATCTCGTTGAACTCGTTGGTCTTGTCGCGCAGCGCCTGCTCCGCGCGGCCAGAAGAGGAGATGATGTCCACCAACATGGCGCGTTTTTCGGGTTCGGTCTCCGGGATCGCGTCGTAAAGCTTCTGGTGGGTGGAAAAGGCGCGCTGCAGGGTGGAGGTGGCCTCGTTCATCGCGGAGGTAAACGGGCGCACGCGCTCGGCGCCGAACTCGGACTGCGCCAGCTGAAGTTCCTGCTTGCCCTGAGTGATGGAGTCGTCGGCGGAAACCAGCGCGTCGCGCGCGACCTGCTCCAGCGTCGGCGTGGGCAGCCGCCCCAGCGAGTCGGTGTCCGCCGGGTCGAGCGCCTTCGCGGACTCGATCTGCTTGGCCTGCTGCTTCTTGTTGCCCTTGCGGGTGGCCGCGTAGATGCCGCCGCCAGCCAGCGCCGCAACGCCCAGCCCGCCGGCGACCCAGCCTGCGCCCGAGCCGTCGCCTGACGACGCACCTCCGGAAGATCCCACCGCATTGACCGCGTTGAGCGCCGCGGAAAACCAGTTCATCTCAGCCAGCTGCGCGTGGGCGGCTTCGTTCATGCGGTCGATCTCGCTTTGGGTCCACTCTTCGCCGCCGCCGACGTTGTACAAGCGCTCGTCGGGCGAGATGGCCAGCACGGCGGTGTTGGAGCCGTTGGCTGCCACGGCCTTGTCCACCCACTCGGACGGGGTGTACTGGCCGAAGGTGCGCAAAAACACCACGCGCACGGACTTGCCCTTTGTCCGGCTGACCTGCTGGATCGCGGCTTCGATCTCGGAGAGTTCGTCGGCGGAGAGCACCGCGGCGTCGTCGGTGACCGGTTGCGTCAGCCGCCCAGGCTCGAGCGATGCCTTGGTGGCGGTGGCTTGTGCCTGGAGTTGGGCGGGCGGAGCTTCCGTCGCAAAGCTGAGTGCGGGTGCGGTAGCGACAAAAAGGCCGCCGGACACGGCGAGGATGCGCAAGTAACGGCTAGTCATGCCGACTAGGGTAGCGCGACGTGTACGTTTACAACGCCGCCGATACCGAACGCCGCGCCGACGAGGCTCCGAAGGGCGCGCAGCTGGCGCCGGAGTCGCGCGGGGCGTTCTCCCGCGACCGCGCCCGCGTGCTGCATTCTGCGGCGCTGCGCCGCCTGGCGGACAAGACCCAGGTGGTCGGACCCCGCGACGGCGACACCCCGCGCACGCGACTGACGCACTCGCTTGAGGTGGCGCAGATTTCGCGCGGCATCGGCGAGGGGCTGGGCCTGAACCCGGATCTGTGCGAGATGGCGGGGCTGACCCACGACATCGGGCACCCGCCTTACGGCCACAACGGCGAGGTGGCGCTCAACGACGTCGCGCCCTGCGGCTTCGAGGGCAACGCGCAAACGCTGCGGATTCTGGTGCGCTTGGAGCCGAAAGTGCTTATCGACGCCACCTCCTTCGGCCTCAACCTCACCCGCGCCTCCCTCGACGCGGCGGTGAAATACCCGCTCACCCGCACGAATGCGGACGGGTCCATCAACCGCAAGTACTCCGCCTACGACGAGGACGCAGAAGTGCTCGAGTGGGTGCGCGAAGGCCACACCGACTCCGTGCCGCCGATGGAGGCGCAGGTGATGGATTTCTCCGACGACATCGCCTATTCCGTCCACGATGTCGAAGACGGCATTGTCTCCGGGCGCGTGTCGCTTCGCGTGCTGTGGGACTTCGTGGAGCTGGCGGCGCTCGCCGACAAGGGCGCGGCGGCGTTCGGCGGGGATGCGGATTCCTTGGTGGAAGCGGCCGACCGGCTGCGGTCCCTGCCCGCCATCGCCGCCGCCAGCGAGTTCGACTATTCGCTGCAGGCGTGGACCGGGCTGAAGGCGCTGACCTCGCAGCTGGTGGGCCGCTACGTCGGCGCCGTGACCCGCGCGACCCTCGACGGCAACGAATCTGGCGTGCTCGGCCGCCAACACGGCCGCCTGATCGTGCCGCCGGACGTGGAAGCGGAGGTGCGCCTGCTCAAGACGGTCGCCGTGCTCTACGTCATGGACCAGCCGTCGCACCAGGCGCGCCAGGACCGCCAGCGCGACCGCATCTACCGCGTGCACGAGTACCTGCGCGCCGGCGCGCCGGGCACCCTGGACACCATGTTCCAGGCGTGGTTCAACGCCGCGGAGACGGACCTGGAGCGCGAGCGGGTGATCGTGGACCAGATCGCGTCCATGACCGAGTCGCGCCTCGAGCGCACCGCCGACAAGGCCTCCGCGTTCGAGGGGTATTTCTAGGGCCTACAAGCGCGCCGCGATCTGGGCCAGCGCTTCGCGGCTGCCAATCTCACCCGCGAGCCACGGCAGCTCCGTGCGCGCCACGCTGGGCAGCAGGGAGTCGAGCAGCGCCAGCGCGTCGTCTTCCACCGCGCGCCGTGCGGCCATGAACTCGCCGGCGTCGGCGGGGCTGCGGCGGTTGATCACCAGCGAGCCGACGCGGATGCGGTTTTCCGAAAGGTCGCGGTGGAGCTCAGCGCTTTCGAGCACCGGCAGCCGCTCGGCGGTGAGCACGATGTGAAAGCAACAGGCGGCGGGGTCGGTGAGGACTTCGCGCAGGCGCTCGAACTTGCGACGCCTGCGCAACAAGGTGGTGCGGATTTCCTGGTTGCGGCGCTCCACTGGGTCGTCGACGGTCCCGCCGAGGCCGCGCACCGCACGCGAGAACTTGTCGGAGCGCTCACGCCGCTGCATCAACCCGCCGGTGTAGGCGGCCATTAGCTCCGGCAGCGCCAGCAGACGCGAGGTGTGGCCCGACGGGGCGGTGTCGAAGATGATGTGGTCGAAGCCTTCGCTGAGCGCGAGCTCCGCCACCGCCTCCAGCATCGCCGCCTCGTGCATACCCGGGGAATTTCGCGACAGGTCTAAGTGCCGGCGAATCTCCGGGTGCATGCGCTCCGGCATCATCGCGCGCATGGAGCGCTCCACCTCGGCAAGGTGGCGCTCGGTGGTCGCGGCCGGGTCGAGCTCCACGACAACCAGGCCCGGCTCCAACTCGGTCGGCTCCGCGGACAAGCGCTGGTCCCAGATATGGCCCAAGTTGTGCGCCGGGTCCGTCGACACCAGCAGCACGCGCCGGCCCGCCTCGGCCAGGCGCACCGCCGCGGCGGCGGAGACGGTGGTTTTGCCCACCCCGCCCTTGCCGCCGAAGAACATCACCGGGGCGGCCTCTAGCAGCATCGCACGCCGTCCAAGGGGGAGCGCTCCATGCCCATGCGGGTGTGCCAGGCGTGGAACTCGTCGTAAAGCAATGGCAAAAGCTCGAGGGTGTAAAAGCTTGCGGGGTTGGCAATGCCGAGGGTCTCCGAGGCGACGAGCAGGGTAAACAAGTCGTCCTCCTCGCGCGCGGCGCGGGCGAACTCGCGGCGGTACGGCGCCTTGTAAAACTCGTCCAAGCCGCGGGCGAATGCCTTACAGCGCTCGAACATCCGCCAACTCACCCGGCATCGTCTCGTCGTCGCGCCAGACCACCGCAGGCTCTCGCCGGGCCTTCGACAGCGCCGTCAACGCCTCCGCGACCACCCAGATCGCGCAGCAGATGATGACCGCGTCGAGCACCAGCAGCAGCCAGTTGCCCGAACCCCACAGCGTGCGCAGCTGCAGCACGGCCGCCCACAGAGACATCACCGTGACGAAGAACAGCGGGATGAGCGCCGGCCACGACGGACGGCGCAGCTGCGTGAGAATGATGGCCACAATCGCCAGCGTCAAGCCCGCCATCAGCTGGTTCGTCGTGCCGAACAGCGGCCAAATCAACATGCCGCCGGAGCCGTCCAGACCCATGGAGAACGTCAGACCCATCGCGCAACCGACCGCGATGACGGTGGCCACCACCCCGGACAGCTTCACGCCGGCGAGCTCCGCAATCTCCGAAACCACCAGGCGCTGCAGGCGGATGCCCGAATCCATCGTGGTGGCGGCGAACAGCACCGCCATCGTGGCCAGGATCGTCGCGGACAGGGAAGTGGGGATACCCAAACCGGCGTGCATCAGATCGCCGCCGCCCTTGATAAACGCATCCACGCCGCCGGCGTTCCACTCGTTGTAGATCTCCTCCCACTGCGCCAGCGAGGCAAAACCGGAGGTCGTCGCCACAATCGTGCCCAGCGCCAGCAGGCCCTCGCCGACCGCGCCGAAGTAGCCCACAAAACGCGTGTCCGTCTCCTTGTCCAGCTGCTTCGACGACGTGCCCGAAGCGACAATGCCGTGGAAGCCCGAGATTGCGCCGCACGCGATGGTGACAAACAACAGCGGGAGGATGCCGGGGGTGCCGGACGGGACGTCGTCGCGAAGCATGGGCGCGACAACCTCCGGCCGCACGATGAAAAACGAACCGTACAAAATGATCAGCCCCACAAACAGCTGCAAGCCGTTGATGTAGTCGCGCGGCTGCAAAAGCACCCACACCGGCAGCAGCGAAGCCACAAACGCGTAGACGAACAGGAAGATGATCCACCAGCCGCGATCCGGGATGCCCAGCATCGTCTCCGGCAGCGAGACCGGGAACTGATCGCCGAGGATCATCAGCCCGTACAGCGCCGCAACACCCACGATCGAGACCAGCGGTAGGTTCCAGTTGAAACGGTAGATGGCCTGGCCGATCAAGAGCGCCACCACAATCGCGCCCCACGTGGGGATCACCGCCGTCGGCGTGGAAATGAGCAGGTTAGAGATGACCACCGCGAACGCCGTGTTGACCATGAGCAGCAGCAGGAAAATCACCACGAGGAACAGGTTGCGCCCGCGCGCGCCGATGTAGCGGCCGGACAAGGTGCCGATGGATTGGCCGCGATGCCTTTGCGACGCCCACAGCGCCCCCAAATCGTGCATGCCTGCGAAAAAGACCGTGCCGAGCGTGACCCACAAAAACGCCGGCAGCCAACCCCAGATCACCGCGACGGCTGGGCCGATGATGGGCGCCGCGCCCGCCACCGAGGTGAAGTGGTGGCCCCACAGGACGTACTTGTTGGTGGGGACGAAGTCGATGCCGTCCTCCATCGAGTGCGCCGGAGTGGTGTAGGTGTCCGAGAGCTGGTACACCCGGCTGCCCAGGAACCTGGAGTACAACAGGTAGCCGGCGGCCATCATCGCCAGGCCAACGAGCACCAGGATTAACGAGCTCATAGGTCTTCTCCGATCGTGTCGCGGTTCACATTTTCACGTATTATGGCACACGACACTTTCTCTCGGCGCGTTCGGCATGTAGGTGCGCGACGGCGCGAGCGGGCGTCAGCCTCTGAGTAGGCCGCGCTCATTCCCACAAACCCCTAGTAAGCCCTCCTGAGAATGCCCGTTTGTCGGCCTTACTAGGGGTTTGTTGCTAGGGGTCTGCGGGGTCGGGAGAGGGGACAGGCCCGCCGGGCGCCGGGGACCGGCCCCGCCGGCCGGGCTCGCCGGCTGGGCCCGATACCCGGTGGGAACAACGCGCCTCCGGTAGTCTCCGCAGCGGGGTAATTAGTCAAGGGGGGGCTAATGAAAGACACGCGCAAGAAGGAACTGCGGGAAAAGCTCGTCGACCTGCGGAGGGTGTCGTCCGTGGACACCGAGACGCACCGGCGCATCAGCGATGGCGAGATGGTGCAGTTGACCAAGTCGATGTACTTCTGCGCCGCGACGTGGAAGAAGCTCAAGGAGTACCAGCGGGCGTTTTTGCGGTGCTACGCAGCAGGGTGCCAGAGCAGACGCGCGGTACTCATCGGCTGCTCGGCAGCCAGGCTAAACGGCGTGTGGACCATTGCACGCAACGCACCAGTCACGCTTGCGGTGCCGAATGGGCGCCCGGCCTCCACCAAAGGCGGCTGGACCGGTTACGAGTACCGCTACCGGCAAATACCGGAAGTCGACATTATCTACGACGGGCCGGTGCGCTACACCAATGCGGTCCGAACCGCCATCGACATCGCGCGGGAACGCGGCGTGCGTGAAGGCGTCATAGCGATAGACAGCGTGCTTTCCGGCCACGGCGACCACCTGTACGCGGAACTGCTGCACCAGTTCCGCGCAACCATCGCCCGGCTTGCCGGCACGAAAGGCATCGCCAACGCCCGGAAAGCGTTGCCGCTGGCTAGCAGACTTTCGGATTCGCCCTACGAGTCCCTCTTGCGCCTGATCCTCGATGCCCACGGGGTCCCGTACCGCACACAGGCGGCGATCGGACCGTACCGGGTTGACTTCCTTATCGGCGACAACCTTGTCGTGGAGGTCGACGGGTGGGAAAAATACGAGGAGGTTCCCCACGACGTCCTGCGCAAGCAGCGTATCCGTGACGACTGGCTCGCCGAGCGCGGATACAAAGTCTTGCACTTCTACACCAGCGATTTCTGGGGCGACGAAGCGGATTTGATCCAACGCATCCGCAACGCCTGGCCGATTGCCCGGAGATTGCTCCCCGTGCAGGTGAAGCCGAAGGGCTACACGCCGATCGGCCCGGGGCGCAACGTGGCGCTGCCGCCGGACTTGCAGGAAGCCGTCGACATGCTCCGCAGACCATGACCCCTCGACTTCCGAATACATTCCGAATATCCTCAGAGGCATGACACTCGCAGCAGGAACTCCACCGCATTCCCGCCGCTCCTCTGATCTGAGCAAGCGGTCCGCCGAGGTGTTCGCCGAAGCGGAAAAGCACCCGGTCACGGTCACGCGCCGCGACGGGGAGTCGCTGGTGCTCATGTCCGCGCGGGAGGCGCAACGGCGGGCGCAGTTGCTGGAACTCGCGGCTCAACTCATCACCGTGGCAACGGAAGGCGTCGGCAGCCTCGGCGAACGAATGGCTCGAGCGTTCCCCTGGATGTTGGCGCTGTCGCAGGCAGACAGGGAATTGTGTGCGCAGGAGCTTATCGACGCAGCACGCGCCTCCTTCGCCACCGAACAACCACACCTTGCCCTCGTTGAGTTCACTGCGTGGAAAGAAACCGCCACCGCTGTCGCGGCAGGGCTCGGGCAAGAGGAAACCGACTGGCTTGCAGACAGTGAGCCGGTGGAGCGCCCCTAGCGATGGCAGCCGGGAGGAAGGGGGAGCTGGTCCCGCGCCCCGCGAAGAAGGTCGAGTACGACATCCGCTTCGCCTCGGCTGGGGCGAAGAAGGGATGGCGCGACCTGGTGGCGACCATACGAAACCCGATGGCCGACGCATGGGATTTCCTCACTCGTACCCCGACGGCAACCACTTCCACCAATTACCGTCTGAAGGGGGAGCTGGGGACTGTGCAGCGCGGCGGGCAGTCGTTCGAGCGGTGGCAACACAAACCGACGCTGAAAGGTTCAGCGCGGATCTGGTTCTACATCGATGACCGCACGGTCTTTCTCGAGGCTGTGTATACCAGTCACCCGAACGAGACGAAGTAGTCCCTCCCAGCCGCAAACCCCGAGTAACAGAGCCCTAGTATGCGCCATTTTGGGCCTTAATAGGGGTTTGATACTTGGGGTCTAGTGGACGAGCTCCACGCCTTCGTCGGCAAGCACTTCGAGCAGCCCGCCTCTCGACGCCTCCGGCATCCCCCAATCCGTCACCACCACACGTTTGACGCGGGCCTCGCGCAACAGGTCGGCCAGGGCGTCGAGGTTGCGCGGCACCGGGCGGGCGTCGGGGGACGCGTCGGCAGGGGACGTTGCCGCGCCAGCGCCGTAGACGGCGGCGATGATGGCGGCGCCGAGGTCCTCGATCGAGCGCACCGGGCGGGTGAGAAACACAGCGGTCATTAGTTGACCTCCATTTCGCAGAAGGATTCGTAGTGGTCGGCGGTGTAGAACCACTCGTCGACGTGCCCGTCGGCACCGCCGCCGGTGACGATGCGTCGCGCGCCGCGGTGGCTTACGCCCGGGGTGTCCACGGTGTACTCGCGGTAGTAATTCCTCGGCTGCTCGGGCAGGATGCGTTCGTAGTTGCCGAAGCGGCGGTCGTCGTTGTCCGGGTGGGGGAAGGGGCCGCCGGCTTCGATGAGGTCGACGGTGTCCCAGGCCTCGCCGGGCAGCCCCTCGCAGGCGGGCAGGCCGGAGGCGGAGGGCGCGGACTCCTGTGGGGTGGTCTCGAGGATTGGGGGAGGGGCCGAAGGTGGCGTCGATAGGCAGCTGCTCAGAAAGAGGCAGGAGAGCAGGACGGATAGGCGCTTCATGGGCAATATCGTGCCACGCGCTAGAGTGAGCGCCATGGCTAGGGGCAGAATTCCGGATAGTGATATTGAGGCTATCCGTCAGCGCGCGCCGCTCGACGAGATCGTCGGCGAATACGTGCAGCTCAAGCCCGCCGGACACGACTCGCTGAAGGGCCTAAGCCCGTTCAAGGATGAGCGCACCCCAAGTTTCCACGTCCGCCCCGCGCACGGCTACTACCACTGCTTTTCCACGGGCAAGGGCGGCGACGTCTTTTCCTTCATGATGGAAATGGAACAGCTCACCTTCCCGGAGGCTGTGGAGGCGGTGGCGGACCACATCGGCTACCACATCAACTACCAGGGCGGGTCCACGGGCGCGCGCAAGGTGGACCGCGGCACGCGCCAGCGCCTGTTGGCGGCGAACAAGGCGGCGCACGAGTACTTCCGCGAGCAGCTGGAGTCGGAGGAGGCGGCCCCGGCGCGCGACATGCTGCTGCAGCGCGGCTTTTCGCGCGAGCTCATCTACGACTTCGAGTGCGGCTACGCGCCCCGCGGCTGGGATCCGATGACGAAGCACTTGCTGCGCAAGGGCTTTGAGGTGCAGGAGCTTATCGACGCCGGATTGTCCTCAATGGGCAAACGCGGGCCCATCGATAAGTTCCGTGGCCGGTTGATCTGGCCGATCAAAGACACCGCCTCGAACGTGATCGGCTTCGGCGCGCGCAAGCTTTACGACGACGACCGCCTCGGCAAATACATCAACACCCAGGACACCCTGCTGTACCACAAGTCCAAGGTGCTCTTCGGTATTGATAAGGCGAAGAAGAACATCGCGGAGAAGCACCAGACGGTGGTGGTGGAGGGATACACCGACGTCATGGCGATGCACGCCGCGGGTGTGGATACCGCCGTGGCCACGTGCGGCACTGCGTTCGGCGGCGACCACATGAGCCTGATCCGCCGCCTCATGCTCGACGACAGTTTCTTCCGCGGCGAGCTGATTTACACCTTCGACGGCGACGAGGCTGGCCAGAAGGCGGCGATGCGCGCGTTTGAGACGGATGCGGAGTTCGGCGCGCAGTCTTTCGTCGCGGTCGCCCCGGACGGCATGGACCCCTGTGACCTGCGCCTTGCGCGCGGCGACGCGGCGGTGCGCGACCTGGTGGCCGGCCGCGTGCCCGTCTACGAGTTCGTCATCGAGTCGCTTCTGCAGGACTACTCGCTGGATTCTGCGGAGGGGCGGGTGCAAGCCTTACGACGCACCGTTCCCGTCGTCGCCACCATCTCCGACCGTGTGCTCCAGCAGGAATACGCCCGCCGCCTGGCCGGCTGGGTGGGTTGGCCGAACCCGGACGAGGTGTTAGAGCAGGTCCGCGCCGAGGCCAAGAAGCCGAAGAAGCAGAAGCGCGCGCCGAAGGTTGCGCCGAAAGACCCGGCCGCGGCGGGCCCCTCGAGCTCCGGCGCGCAGTCCGAGATCCTCATCCCGCCGCGCCCCGACGACCCGGTGCTGTGGCCCCAGCGCGAAGCCCTCAAGATTGCGCTGCAGCACCCGGCGGCGGCCGGCAACTACTTCGACGGCATCAACCCAGACGCGTTTACCCACGACGCCTACCACCAGGTCCGCGAGGCCATCACCGCGGCCGGTGGCTGCGCCCGCGCCGGGGCTGCCGCTGCCGCTGCGGGCGGTGGTGCCGGCGCTAGTGCCGCTGGTGCCGATGGCGCCCCCGACGCCTCGAACTTCCTCGCCGCGGTGGCCGGCGAGATGCGCGACTACGCCGGCCGCAACTTCGTCTCCGAGCTGGCCGTCGAACCCATCCACGCCGACGACCTCTACGAATACGCCGACTCCGTGCTCTCGCGCCTGCAGGAGACCCGCGTGGGCCAGCAGATCGCGCAGCTGAAGTCCCAGCTGCAGCGCATGCGCCCCTCCGACGACGAGGAGGCCTACAACGCGCTGTTTTCAGACCTGGTCGCGCTCGAGCAGGCCCGCCGCGACCTCAACGACCGCGCCTTCCGCAGCAACCGGTAGGGGGACGGCGCCGCGCTGGTCGGGGGAGACCGGCCGCGCCTGAGGTCCTTGCGCCGTGGCCGTGCGCTGCGCCGCGTCCACCCTGCTTTGGCCGCAAAACCGGCTATCTGCATCCGGCTACCACGCCGAAAATCGAGCGGTAGCCGGTTCTAGGTAGCCGGTTTTGCGGTTGAGGGGCGGGGCAAGGCGGGACCCCCGACCCCGAGACGGTCCCCGAGCCCGGCCGCAACCCTGGCCCCCAACGCCAGGCCCCCAACCCCAAGCCCCAGCCCCCGCCCCCGCGGCCCCTATTCCTGCGTGGCGGCGTACTTGCGCGCGGCCCACTCCACGGCGTCCAGCGGAAGTTCGGCGTCGTAAGCATCCCGCGCCGCCGCCAGCGCCTCCAGGTACTCGCCGTACTCCTCGGCAGACCAGTCGCCCTCCGATGCCAGACCAGCAACGCGCGCACGGTTGGAGCAGATGATCGCCGGCTTCGACGCCTCCCCGGCCTCCTGCTCCCCGGCCAGGAAGTAGGCCACCGCGGAGGCGAATTTCGCGGGCAGGCTGGTTGCCGTCAACGCCCCGTAGGCGTCGATAGGCGAGGCCCCGTCCAGGCGTCGCACGGCGGCCAGGAGTTTCTGCGCGTTGCCCTTGTTGCGCAGGAACGCCTGCATCTGCATCACCTGGTTGGATTGGCCGGCCATGTAGGCGAAGCAGGCGCCCAAAAAGTCGATGATCTGCTCGCGCGCGTAGCCGGACTCACGCACGTCGGCGCCGAACGCGAACACTTCGGAGCGGGTGATGGACGCGGTGGCGTCGTCGCGGAACGGCGGCACGCGGCGCAGGTGGTGCGGCCAGCCGGTTTTCCAGCGGATGGGGGAGAAGGTCGCGGAGTCGCCCAGCACGTCCTGCGCGGTGGGCTTCACGGTTTCGAGGGCTTGTGCAATCTGAGTCATGCGCACCATCTTAGAGGCCTTAGACTTGCCCACCATGACCGCAACCGTCCTGCTTCTCGACCCCCGCTGGCCCACCCTCATCCCCCTTCACCTCACCGACCGCATCTGCGGCGACGTCGCGTTTACCGCGGAGGTTCCGGTGTCGGTGCGGTGGGCGCTCAACGTCGAGGGCGGCGCGGGCCGCTGGCTCATTTCCACCAATCCGGACGACCCCGAGGTCGCGCGTTGGGTTGAGGAGGGCGCGGTTACGGAACGCGTCGATAGTTTGGATGACCCTGTCTTCCAGGCCACCCGCACGATGCACGCCGCCCGCCGCCGCGGCGAGTGGGAGCAGGCCATGACGCATGAAAGCCTCCTGCCCTTTCTTAGGGAGGAGGCGGCGGAGGTCGCGGAGGCGATTGAGGGCAATCTGCTTGACGACGCTCTAAAGTCCGAACTCTCAGACCTCCTCCTGCAGATCTTGTTCCACGCGGAGTTGGCATCGGAGCGGGGCGCGTTTGAGTTTTCGGACGTGGCGGACGCGTTCGTGCAGAAGATGCGCCGCCGCGCGCCGTACCTTTTCGACGGCTCCACCGGCCCGGTGGACAAGGCCACCCAGGACCGCCTGTGGGAGGAAGGGAAGGCCGCCGAGGCTTAAGTAGTGCCCGGTTTTAGCGCAGCGCGCCGATGTAGGTGCGGATGTCCGGCAGGCCGGCTTGGGAGGACATCTGGGAGCTCATCTCGAAGAACTTGTCCATCGGGGTGGCCGGGTCGGGCTTGACGATGCCGCACTCCAAAGCGCGGTCCGCAAGCGCACCGACCGTGGACGCGGACACGAGGCGCAGCGTGGCGTCTGTGCCCACGGCGTTGTTGACGTTGGAAACCAGCTCGGAGCGGGTGGTGTCCGGGCCGACCATGCGGGTGGCGGTCAGGCCGGTGCGCAGGGCGTCGCAGTTTGCGGTGGCGACGTTGCCGTTGAGCAGCTTGATCAGTTCGAAGGTCTGAGCCTGGGCTGCGGTGGGGGTGGCGATGGCGGCCGCGGTCATCAGGCCTGCGGCGGCAAGGGTTGCGATACGGCGCATGGGTGGAATTCCTTTCGGGGGAGAAACTAGGTCGAAAGGAAGCATACCTGTTACGCAAGTGGCGCGTGTGACAACTGTGGCCAATCTGCCGTCACGCCCACTGCCGACACTCGCCGCACCGGCGCGCGCACCCGCCCGGTACACTTTCCGCCCATGACAGCAGCCAGGCGAGTAGCGCGCGGGTGCGGCTGCGCGGGTGTGATCGCGGCGGCCGCCGTTGTGGTGGTGGTCGTTGCGCTCGTCGCTTGGCTGCTCGCCGCGTTTACCACGCAAGACAAGCAGGAGCCGCTCCAGCCGGTGCCCACCACGATGCCGCCGCCGGCCGCCCAAGCACCCCCGCTTATCGACGTCCACGGCCCGGGGCGGACCTCCGACTTGCTGTTCGACTGGTCGCAGGACATCGGCAACCAGACCAACATGTCCGGCCAGGCCGTCCGCGCCTACGCAAACGCGGCCCTGATCGCCGCCGAGTCCTGGCCGGAGTGCCACTTGCAGTGGAACACGCTCGCGGGCATCGGTTGGGTGGAGACCCGCCACGGCACTTACACGGGCAAGTTCGAGCATTCGCAGTTGGACGAAGGCGGCTACCCGGATCCGCGGATCATCGGCCCGCGTTTGGACGGGGAGGACTTCGCCCACGTCGGAGATTCTGACGACGGCGCGTTCGACAACGACCCGGAGTTCGACCGCGCGGTGGGGCCCATGCAGTTCATCCCGGAGTCGTGGGCCCGCTACGGCCGCGACGCCAACGGCGACGGCCACCCGGACCCGCAGCAGATCGATGACGCAGCACTCGGCGCCGCCAACCTGTTGTGCAATTCCGGCGGTGGCATGCGCGACCTGAATACGGAGCAGGGCTGGCGCGACGCGATTTTCGCCTATAACCAGTCCAACGACTATGTGGCCCGGGTGCGCGACGCGGCGGCGAATTACGCGCTGAACCAACCGGCGCATCGCTGAAAGCGTCGCCAAGCACAGCTAAGCTAGTTACCGGTATTACAACGCATTCGACCCATGCAAGGAGTCACCATGGCCGATATCATGCACATCTTCGCCCGCGAGATTCTGGATTCCCGCGGTAACCCGACCGTGGAGGTTGAGGCGCTGCTGGCGGACGGCTCGCATGGCCGCGCTGGCGTGCCGTCGGGCGCGTCCACTGGCGAGCACGAGGCGCACGAGCTTCGCGACGGCGACGAGCGTTACTCCGGCAAAGGCGTGCTGAAGGCCGTCAACAACGTCAACGAGACCATCGCGGACGAGCTGGCTGGTCTGGAGGCGGATGACCAGCGGATCGTCGATACGCTCATGCTCGAGCTTGACGGCACCGACAACAAGAAGAACCTCGGCGCGAACGCGATTCTGGGTGTGTCCATGGCTGTGGCGAAGGCCGCGGCGGATTCGGCTGCGCTGCCGCTGTACCGCTACATCGGCGGCCCGAACGCGCACCTTTTGCCGGTGCCGATGATGAACATCCTCAACGGCGGCGCGCACGCGGATTCCGGCGTGGACGTGCAGGAGTTCATGATCGCCCCGGTCGGTGCGGAGACGTTCACCGAGGCGCTGCGCATGGGCACCGAGGTCTACCACGCGCTCAAGAGCGTGCTGAAGTCCAAGGACCTGTCCACGGGTCTTGGCGACGAGGGCGGCTTCGCCCCGTCCGTCGGCTCCACCAAGGAGGCCCTGGACCTGATCGTGGAGGCGATTGAGAAGGCTGGCTACACCGTGGGCGAGGATGTCGCGCTCGCCCTCGACGTGGCATCTTCGGAGTTCTTCGAGGACGGCGCCTACAACTTCGAGGGCGGCAAGCACACCGCCGAGGAGATGATCAAGGTCTACGCCGACCTGGTGGAGCAGTACCCGATCGTCTCCATCGAGGACCCGCTGGATGAAAACGACTGGGACGGCTACGTGACCCTCACCGAGCAGCTGGGCGACAAGGTGCAGATCGTCGGCGACGACTTCTTCGTCACCAACCCGAAGCGCCTGGCCGAGGGCATCGAGAAGAATGCCGCGAACGCGCTGTTGGTCAAGGTCAACCAGATTGGCACCCTGACCGAGACCTTCGACGCCGTGGAGCTGGCCCACCGCAACGGCTACCGCACCATGATGTCGCACCGCTCCGGCGAGACCGAGGACACCACCATCGCCGATCTGGCCGTGGCGCTGTCCTGCGGCCAGATCAAGACCGGTGCGCCGGCGCGCTCCGAGCGCGTGGCCAAGTACAACCGCCTCCTGCGCATCGAGGAGGAGCTCGGCCCGGCCGCCGAGTACGCGGGCCGCTCCGCGTTCCCGCGCTTCAAGTAAGCACCTGCCTATCGACGCACCTTCGGCCCCGCCCGTTTCCGGCGCGGGGCCGTCGTCGTGTCGGTGAGGTCCCCGAACGTATCTCACCTCTGGCGTATCATCTGCTGATTATGACGAAGCGCTCCCGCACCCGCCGCCCCAGCACGGTCCCCGTTGCCAGCCGCGACCGGGAAAACGCCGAGCGCGCCGCGCGCCGCAAGCAGCGCGGCAGGGCTATCGCGTTCCCGAAACAGGACATGGCGAGTGTGGTCATCCTCATCGCCGTGCTGATCCTCGTGCTGCTGGCGATTGCGGCCCCGCTTCGCAACTTCTACGAGGGCCGCGCCGAGATCGCCCGCGCCAACGAGTCCATCGCCCGCCTGGAGGCCCAAAAGCAGGCTCTTGAGGACGACATCGCCATGTACGACGACGACGCCTTCCTCAAACAGGAAGCCCGCCGCCGCCTCGGCGTCATGGAAGAAGGTGAGACCGCGTGGCGCATCATCGACCCCCGCATGACCGCCCCCGAGGCCATCACCACCGGCAAGGACGACATCCCCGACACCCGCACCTGGCCGCAAGTGATGTGGGATTCCCTGCGCGAGGTCCCGGGGGAGGAGCTTCCGCCTATCGACGACGCTCCGCCCGCCCCCGCGCCCGAAGCCCCCGAGGCACCGGCCGCGCCTGAGGAGCCCGCGCCCGAGCCTGGCGCGCCCGAAGCGCCGGCAGTACCGGAGGCCCCGGCACCGGAAGCTCCCGCGCCAGCGCAGTAGAAGCGTTTTCGAACGTTTTTCGTTTGCGAAATGCCCTGATGTAGGGGAGTGGTGCTACATTCTGCGTAAACGCTATTCCAGTGGCGATTGTGGGAGGAGGCGGAAATGGCGAAGATTCTTGACGTAGCTCAGTTCATATATGACGAACTTGGCTGGGTGAATGCATGGCGCTTGGAAAAGTTGACCTACTACGCCGATTCTTGGTTTGCCGCTTGGTACGGTACGCCCCTCTTCAACGAGCACTTTGAAGCATGGGTTGACGGGCCAGTATCACCAGCGTTGTATCACGCAAATAAAGATCGCGACAGTTTTATGTCCCGGGATCTTCCCCACGGTGACGGTAGCGCGCTGCTCCCGCGTGAGGCGGCAGCGATTGCCAGTGTTCTTGATTTCTATGGCGACTGGAGTAAAGAGCAGCTCATCGAGCAAACTCACAAAGAGGAGCCGTGGCTCGAGGCAAGGGAAGGTCTTGGCAAACATGCTCGTTCCAGCAGAGTGATTTCGAAGGAAACAACAATGCGCTTCTATGCTCGTTGCGAAGCTAAAGGGAACAAGGTCCCCAGGCGACCGTTCGACGGACGCCCGAATTGGAGCACTGAAGATGTGCGCGCCACTTTTGAATCGAACACCGCGAGGTGGGCCGAAGCCATCGCTCTGTTGGCGGACCGTTAACTCCGAGCTGAATGAATCACTATTGCTTGCCTCCCGAGGAAGTCATTGAGCTGAATCGCCAGTTAATCGCCAATGACTTCAATGTTTTAGACCGAGGCAAGCTTGAGGGGGCTCTTGCTGCCCCGATTCAAACCTTCGGCCGGCAGTATCTGATTTCGTCAGTGTTTGGCAGAACTGCCGAATTGTTGATGATGCTCATCAACGCCCATGCGTTTTCCGACGGAAACAAGCGGACCGCCTGGGTGTGCGCCGTCACCTATCTGAACCTCGAGGGATTCAACTTGGTTGATATCGATGCGGAAGTGGTCGCAGACTTCGTGGAGGATGTTGCCTTAGACTTGCATGATCGCGATTCGATCGCCGTTTGGTTTGCCGACCATTTGGCTTGAGACGAGTTGCAGGGCGTTAATCGCGGCGGTCCGAGTCATGGGACAATGGCCCACATGCACACTCCTCCCACTGACGAACAGCTGGCCGTCGTCGCCGAACAGCTCGGCCGCACCCCGCGCGGCGTGCTCGCCATCGCGTACACCACCCCGGACAACCAACCGGCCGTGGTGAAGACCGCACCCAAACTTGACGACGGCACCCCGTTCCCCACCCTCTACTACCTCACCGACCCGCGCCTGACCGCCGAGGCCTCCCGCCTCGAGGTCGCGCAGGTAATGAAGTGGATGGAAAGCCGCCTCAATGCCGACAGCGACGAAGGCGAAGACCTCCGTGCCGACTACCAAGCCGCCCACGAGCATTTCCTCGCCGAGCGCAACGCCATCGAGGATCTGGGTACTGACTTCTCCGGCGGCGGCATGCCCGAGCGTGTGAAGTGCCTCCACGTGCTCATCGCTTACGCTCTTGCCGAAGGCCCGGAGCGCGTCCGTTTCGGCACGGAAGCCGTGGCCCTGGCCGCCGAGCACGGTGACCTGCGCGGCACCGCCATCCCCACCGACTGGCCCACCCTCGACGACCTCGGCATCACCCTCGCTGAAGCAGGGGAGGGGCTGGCATGACGCGCGTGGCTGCCGTGGACTGCGGCACAAACTCCATCCGCCTGCTCATCCACGACACGGACACCGGTGAGGTTTCCCGCCGCAACACCATCGTCCGCCTCGGACAAGGAGTCGATGAGACCGGCCAGTTCGCCCCAGAGGCCATCGAGCGCACCCGCGCAGCACTTGCGGACTACGTCAAGGAGATGCAGCGCGAGCACGTCACCCGCGTGCGTATGGTGGCCACTTCCGCCACCCGCGATGCCGCCAACCGCGAGGACTTCTTCGCCATGACCCGGGACCTCCTCGGCCAGATCCAGCCGGGAGCAGTCGCGGAAGTGATCTCCGGTGAGGAGGAGGCGGCACTGTCATTCGCCGGCGCCACCGCGGACATCGACCCTGCCCGCGGTCCGTTCTGCGTGATCGATCTCGGCGGCGGCTCCACCGAGTTCGTCATGGAGGGCCATGCCATCTCCACCCAAATGGGGTGTGTGCGCATCACCGAGCGCATCATGCGCACCGACCCGCCCACCCCGGAGGAGACCGCCGAGGCGCGTGCATTCATCGACGAGAAAATCGCTGACGCCGCGTCCACCATTCCTTTTGCAGATGCGCGAACGTTCGTCGGCTGCGCCGGCACTTTCACCACACTCTCTGCGCTAGCGCAGGGGCTGGAATCCTACGACCCCGAGCGCATCCACATGTCGGAGATCCCATTCGATCGGCTGCGCGAGGTGACCGCGGACCTGCGCGCCGAGTCTGCAGCGCAACGTCGTGAGAACCCGGTGGTCCACCCCGGCCGGGCCGACGTGATCGGCTCCGGCTCCACCGTGGTGGAGCAGCTCATGGACACCTTCGAGCGCGAAGCCGGCGCGACCAGTTTCATCGTCAGCGAGAAGGACATCCTCGACGGGATCGTCGCAGGCCTTGCCCAAGACTAGGGGCGGATGCTTCTAGTCCTGGTCCGGCTCGTAGATCGTGTCCTCGATCTGCTTGTCCGAGCCGCGGAGCTTCTTGCCCTTGCGCAGGTCTTTGACCTCGCGCATGCGCGGCTCCGGATCAATCTTGTTCGCGATCGCTCGGCGAGCAGAGGCCGTGACCTGCTTGGTCACCGGCGAGTTAGCGACCGCCTGCGCGGCGTTGACGATCTGGTGGTAGCGCTTCCGGCCGGCTTTCGTGCCGAGCACATACCCGGCGGCGGCCCCGACAACGTATTGGTACATGGTGGCTAGAGTACAGCGGGGAAGCGGGTCGGGTTTGCTGCCCTTGGCTCACCTGACTAACGGTGCTGTATTAAGTTGTAGTGAGTATCCCTGTGACGAACGACCCTTAAGGAATCTATGTCGGACAAGCCCAAGATTATGACCGTCTACGGTACCCGCCCGGAGGCGATTAAGGTCGCACCGGTCGTGAGCGCGCTCCAGGACGACGACCGCTTCGATTCCGTAGTGGTCTCTACCGGTCAGCACAAGGAAATGCTGGAGCAGGTGAACAAGCGTTTCGGTATCACTCCAGACCACGACATGGCGCTGATGAAGCCGGGGCAAACGCTCAACGAGTTGGTGGCGCGTGCGATTCAAGGTCTTGATCCGATTATCGAGGAAGAAAAGCCCGACGTGATCATCTCCCAGGGTGACACCTCGACGGCAATGGTCGCGGCACTTGCTGGTTTTCACAAGGGCGTGAAGGTTGTTCACCTCGAGGCTGGCCTGCGCACCGGTAACATCTTCTCCCCGTTCCCCGAGGAGGCGAACCGTAAGATCATCGGGCAGATCACGTCGCTCCACTTAGCTCCGACCAACGAATCGCGCGAGAACCTGCGACGGGAGAACTTCCGCTCCAAGGACATTGTTGTGACGGGTAACACCGTCATTGATGCCTTGCTGGCCGCGTCAGAATGGGACGTTCAATTCGATGATCCGCGGCTGGAGGAGCTTCGATCCTCCGACGAGAAACTCGTCCTCGTTACCACCCACCGCCGCGAGAACCTTGACGCGATGAAAGAAATCGGTGGCGCTGTCCAGGACCTCGCAAAGTCCTACCCGGATCACATTTTCGCGTTGCCTCTGCACCTCAACCCAAAGGTCCGAGATGCGGTTCTTCCGGAAGTTGAGGACCTTCCAAACGTCATCATCACGGACCCGCTGCCGTATGACCAGTTCACTGCGCTGATGAGCCGCGCTTACCTCGTCCTCACAGACTCGGGCGGCGTACAAGAAGAAGCGCCTTCGCTCGGCAAGCCGGTCCTCGTGATGCGCGAGAACACCGAGCGCCCCGAGGCCGTTGTGGCTGGAACGGTGAAGCTTGTTGGTACAGATCGAGGTCGGATTGTGGCAGAGGCAAGGAACCTCCTCGATCAGGATGCGGCTTACGCAGCGATGGCAAACGCAGTCAACCCTTACGGCGACGGCAAAGCTGCAGAGCGTGCGGTGGCAGCTATTGCTGAGTTGATGGGGGTTGGCGAACGAATCGGAGAGTTTGAACCGGAAATCGACGGCAAGTAAACGGGACTGAGAACACACGCAAAGCAGGCGAGGGTACGCTTTAGAAGAACGATCCGAGCCGCCGAGATAGCGGGTCTCAATTAGACCCTTGCGAAAGGAATAGAAAGTGGCAAACACCGCGGTGCAAAATACGTTTAAAGATGTCTGCGTCGTTGGCCTTGGGTACATCGGTCTTCCTACGGCAGCGTTTATCGCCTCCAAGGGAATCAAGGTAACTGGTGTTGATGTCAACCCGACCTTTGTCGAGTCCATCAATAAGGGCGAAGTGCCGTTCGTTGAACCGGGGTTTGACGAGCTGCTCAAGGACGTCGTGGAACGTGGTCTGCTGACCGCGCGCTTCGACCAGGTCGAGGCGGATGCCTACATCGTCTGCGTGCCAACCCCGTTCAAGGGTGACAATCACGAGGTAGACACCAAATACATCAATTCAGCTGTCGATGCGATGGCTCCGCACCTGCGTCCGGGTGCCCTTGTGGTGTTGGAATCCACCTCTCCTCCGGGAACGACTCGCAACATGGCGGAGTACATCATCGAGAAGCGGCCTGACCTCTCGCTGAACGAAGAAGACGAAAATGCCATCTTCGTTGCTCACTGTCCTGAGCGCGTCCTGCCGGGGCAGATCATGGAAGAGATGGAGAACAACGACCGCGTCATCGGTGGCTTGACTCCCAAGGGCACGGAGCTTGCTCGTGATTTGTACGCAACGTTCTGCACCGCTGAATTGCTGACGACGGATGCGACTACAGCGGAGATGGCGAAGCTCACCGAGAACTCCTTCCGGGATGTCAATATCGCATTCGCGAACGAGCTCTCCCTCATTAGCGACCGTCTTGGAATTGACGTCTGGGAGCTGATCGAGCTCGCCAACCACCACCCACGTGTCAACATCCTCAAGCCCGGCCCCGGCGTCGGTGGACACTGCATCGCTGTTGATCCGTGGTTCATCGTTTCTTCAGTACCGGAGGAAGCCAAGATTGTTCGCCAGGCACGAGAGATCAACGATGGCAAGCCGTCGTTCGTCCTGGACAAGGTAGAGAAGGCGCTAAGCGAGTCTGACAATAAGAGGGTTGCAGCGCTTGGTATCGCTTTCAAGGCGGACATTGACGATCTCCGAGAGTCGCCGGCGCTGGGTATCGTTGAGCAGTTGGCTCAACGAAATCCCGAAACCACGGTTTCTGTTGTGGAACCGAACGTAGATTCCCTGCCCGATCGTCTCGCTGCGCACAAGAACATCGAATTGGCTGATTTCACCTCAGCCATCGAAAGCGCAGACGTTGTAGTCCTCCTCGTTGACCACCGAGAGTTCGTTGGTGTCGATCAGAATTTGCTCAACGGAAAGACTGTGATTGATACTAGAGGCATCTGGCGCTAACACACTCGTGCTTTACGCCTAAGTATTGCGGCTCTAGGAACAAGAGTTCCGGAGCCACACTAGGGGCTATAGCTCAGTCGGTTAGAGCCGCGGACTCATAATCCGCTGGTCGCGGGTTCGAGCCCCGCTGGCCCCACAATCATTCAGCCCATAGTCAAACGGAGGTGGCGAGGACGTGCGTATTCTTCTCGTCACCCAGTATTGGTACCCAGAAAATGGAGTGCCGCAACGACGTTGGTCTTGGCTTGCAAAAATGCTCATCGATGCAGGGCATGAAGTTTGCGTGATTGCACCGCCACCGCGGAACAGTCGTTCTGTCGACACCACGGGTGACAGTAAGCTGACGCGTAGAATCCCGTACAAGGGAACACAAGGCGAGACTATCTTCCGTAGTTCCGCGTACCGGGTAGGCGATTCGATTACATCGAAGGCTGCTAGCCAGCTCCTGATTGCTCTTTCGCAAGTTCGCACGCTCATTAGGAACAGGAAGCAGATTGAGCCGGATCTTGTTATAGGGACGGTTCCCGCTTTGCCAACCGCGGGGGTTACGTGGGTGGCCGCGAAGATTTTCGATCGCCCCTACGTTATCGACCTCCGAGATGCGTGGCCAGACCTCATGGGGCAAGCTTCGTCCTGGAATGCTGAAGTCGGGGATCCGTCGATCCGAGAGAAGCTGGCAAAGAACGGACCTCTTCAGCTCGTCACTCGAGTGTCCACGAAGGTACTGAATTCTCTCCTGCGGGGAGCAAGGGCGATTTTAGTCACTTCGAGCACCTTGAAAGCCTCTTTGGAGTCTCGCCGTGAATTGTCTACGCGAGGAAATAGCCCCGAAGTTGTAGTAATTCGAAATGTCTTTCCAGTAGCTAGCCAGCCGACGGAAGATAGAGGGAGTCACCGCAAGAGCGGCCACTTAAACGTACTGTATGCAGGGACAATAGGCCGCGCGCAAAATCTGCAGAATGCCTTGGAAGCTGCCAAGCTGGCTAAACAACAGGGGCTCCAAGTTCATATGATTTTTGTGGGCGCAGGTGCAGCCCGTGAGTTGCTTCAGGAGAAGGCTCAAGAGTTTGGTGTCGACGCGCGTTTTATTCGTCTGAAACCAGCAGAACTCTTGAACGCGTATTACGACTGGGCTGACACAGCGCTGGTGCATTTGGCCGAATGGGAACCGCTGCGACGCACAGTGCCGTCCAAGACGTATGAGTTACTTTTTAACCGGATTCATATTTCGGGGGTTGTGGAGGGGGAGGCCGCTGATCTTATCTCAAGCCTGGGCGGCGGAGACGTTGTCCCACCGCAGGATCCATCGGCGCTCGCAAATCTATGGGTGTCGCTCGAAAATAACCCACAGCGTCTCAGTGTCGGAACCACTGGCCGTGATTGGGTGATTCGGGAGCGTGAAGAAATGACACCTGTACGATTGCTGCAGATACTGCAGCAGATCGAAGCATCGGATGGTAATGCGTCCAGCTAGGTACTGCCAGCTTTTTCTATCTGCGATGGCGACGGACTTCTTGTCGGGGCCGAAGCCGTTTCTGCGGAAAGTCTTCGTAAAAATTGGCCGAAAACTCCAGGAATGTGGCTTCAGATTGCCTGTTTTCTTGGAGGGCATGTCTCGTGCGGGAGTTCCGGACACTACCTCCTGGCAAGACTTTTGCGATCCAATTTTTCCATCAGATATTCGGCAGCCTAGTGACGAAGCTCGAGTCCTGTATTTTGTCAATAGTGCGCAGCCGTACACAGTTAGTGGATACACGGTGCGTACTCAAAAACTTCTCCACGAACTTAGGTGGCAAGATGTAGCTGTCTACCCAGCTACAAGAATGGGATATCCGGCGACAATTGGCGTAGTTCCCACAGAGAATTCCGTTTCGGTTGACGGCATCGATTACTTCTTGTTGTTACCAAGCCGGATGTCTTTGCGGAGAGGCAAGAATCGGCGTAAGGCCATTAATTTGCTTGCAGAGATAGCACGGCAGCTCGATATCACCCTGTTGCACACGACAACAGACTTCAGGAATGCAAGCTTGATCAGCGAGGTCGCACGGCTCCTTGGGATCCCATGGGTTTACGAAGTGCGTGGGGAGCGCGACAAAACCTTGGAGCTAGAAAACTCGGGACAAAGAAGCAGGGATTTTCTCGCGGAGTTCAGGCGACGCGAAACCCTAGCTATGCAATCGGCTTCTGCAGTCCTTGTGCTCAGCGATGTATCACGGCGTCGCGTTGAAGAACGCGGAGTTCCAAAGGACAAGATCTACGTTGTTCCGAATGGGTTCGATCGTGATGAGGCCATAGAAGCCCCCACCAGGGACTTCGCAAGAGAAAAGATCGGGATTCCGTCGAGCACAAAACTAGTCGGGACAATCACCTCGGTTGTTGACTATGAGGGGCTCGATTCGCTCGTCTTAGCCTTGGAGTTCCTTGATGACGACACCAAAGCATTGATAGTCGGTAGTGGCTCTGAGCTTCCTGTCCTACAACATTTAGTAGAGGAGAGGGGTTTAGCAGATCGCGTTGTCTTTGCAGGCAAGCAAGACCCCAAAGCTATTCCTTTGTGGTGTGCTGCATTAGACGTGTTTGTGTTGCCACGACGTGACTACGAAGTTTGCAGGGCAGTCACCCCGCTTAAGCCGATGCTTGCAATGGGAATGAAGATTCCAGTGGTTGCCTCCGACCTTCCCGCAGTTAGGGAAGCCACTGGTGAGTTGGCTTTGTATGTTCCACCCGATGATCCCGAAGCGTTGAGCGACGCGATTAGGAAGGCACTTGTGGAACCAGACCACTTTTATGGTAATCAACTAGAGGCCTTCTTGGATACACGGACATGGCAGTCCAGTGCTGAACGACTGATCCAAGCTTACGAGGAGACACTCTCGCCTGACGCGTAGTTCAGAATGGGACGATAGAGGCCAAAACGTAAAGGAGTAACCGCGATGGTCAAATTTCGAGAGCAAGCGCGTTCGGTGGGCGACGACATGTCTCGCTTCGTAAATGTCATGCGAAGGCAGGGTGCGCGGAAAGCAGCAGAAAAGGCTGCCTTCGCTCTGTCGCGACGCATTGCCCCGAGGTCTTTTGGTGAGTGGTCTGACGTTGAAGAGATCACTCCTGCGATTAACCCGAGAAAGCCTTTTCGGAAAATAACGGTTGGATCGATTTTGGATGAGTTTTCCGAACGAGCGTGGGGGTACGAGTTTGACCTGCGCCCAGTGCATCCTGGGGAGTCCTTTGAACTCAATGCACAAAACGGCAAGGGACCATTCGAGCTCCTTTTGGTCGAATCCGCGTGGAATGGCAATGGAGGCAAGTGGCAGTATCAGCTGACTGGAGAAAACGCGCCGTCTCCAGCCCTGAAGGAATTGGTGGATTGGTGCAAAGCTAGTGGCATTCCGACGGTGTTCTGGAATAAAGAAGATCCGGCTCACTTCGACGACTTCATCAAAACAGCGGAACTCTTCGATTTCGTGTTCACGACAGACGCGAACTTGGTCCCGCAGTATGAGGCCGCTTTGCCAAGTGCAAAAGTGGGCGTCCTACCGTTCGCTGCTCAGCCGGTTCTTCATAACCCGATTTTGAAAGCAGGGGAAGAACGCCGGGGCGACATCGCATTCGCCGGCACGTATTTTGCGCATAAGTTTGAATCGCGCCAACAACAGATCGCACTTGTTTTAGACGCTGCGGTGCGAGCATCTCGGAGCCTTAAGAACGGTTTAGTAGTCTTTTCTCGCTTTGCAGGAAAAGAAGATAAATACCAGTTTCCCTCAGAATACGAGCGCTACGTAGCAGGTGCGTTGCCGTACAACAAGATGTTGTCGGCCTTCAAGAGATTTAAGGTTGTTCTCAACGTCAACACGATCACACAAAGCCCTACGATGTGCAGCCGTCGTATTTTTGAAGCGGGTGCGTCCGGTGCGGTGGTCGTTTCAACCGACAGTGTCGCTTTACATGAAATGTTTAGCGAGGATGAGATCCCAATCATCCGCGATGTGGAGGGGGGCAGCTATGTGCTTCGACGCATCGTTAATTCCCCAGAAGTCCGAGACCGAATCAGCCACAGGGCACAACGGAAAATTTGGGAGAACCACACCTATACGGATCGCGCCTTCACTCTTCTTAATTCAATTGGATTAGTTGAGGCGCAAAGCGATGTTCGTCCGAAAGTGTCGATTCTGGCTTCGACAAACCGCCCGCAACAGTTGAGTCATCTCTTCTCACAGGTTGCGCGGCAACGTAATGTCGAAGTTGAGCTCATGATGATGCTTCATGGAATCGACGAACAACCGGACGCCGTCAGAGCGCAGTTTCCTGAGGGGGTGTCAGGACAGGTCTTTCAGGCGCCAAAGTCTTGGTCCCTCGGTAAATGTATGAACCACTTGGCGGCCGAAGCAACCGGCGACTTCATGGCCAAGTTTGATGACGACGACCTCTATTTTGAAAACTACCTGCGGGATCAGATCAACGCACTTGAGTATTCTGGCGCCGACATCGTAGGTAAGCGGGCATCGTATTTGTACCATGGGCAGTCGGACAGTTTCTTGCTCAGGAATCCAGACCACGAAATGTGTTTCACGGATTTTGTGGCAGGCCCGACATTAGTCTGGCGTCGCCAGGTAACTGAAGGGTTGGCGTTTCCGGATCTCACCAAGGGCGAAGACACGGGTTTTCTCAACGGTGCGGTCAAGAACGGATACACCATCTATTCCGCGGACCGCTTTAACTTCGTCCAGATGCGATCGCCTTCAGTAGCACACACTTGGGAAGTCGATGACGAAGTCATCTTTGCGAATGCTCGGGTAATTGCGATCGGATCGGGCATACTCAACGTCGAGTGTTAGCGGGAGGCAGTTTCGCTGGAAAGACGGATAGTGGGAGGGGTATAGGAAGCCGCTGTTTCGCGAATGATTTTCTCAGCCTCGTCGTCCTTTCCGGTGGCTGCTCGGTTACTCCACACTCTGTACCGCTTCGTAAGCGACTCGGCGGGGCCGTCTGCGATGATTTCGCCCTCGTGAAGCCACAGCGCTCGCGAACAATTGTCCTGAATCGTCTTTGCTCCGTGCGATACAAGGAAAACAGTGCCAGATTCCTCGAGGAATGAATCCATTCGTTTCTTAGCTTTTGAGGTGAAGGTTGAATCTCCTGTGGACAGAGCTTCATCCACGAGCAAGATTTCGGCACGCACTGATGTTGCGATGGAGAACTTCAGGCGGGCAGACATACCTGAGGAATAAGTACGCAGTGGTCGATCGATGGAATCCGTTAAGTCGGCCCATTCGATTACGGAGTCTTCTAGTTGCGCAACTTCGTCAGGATGCAGTCCCATGGCAAGCAAGCCGAGTCTTACGTTTTCCCTTCCAGTCAAAGCGCCTTGAAGGGCGGCTGACACGCCCAGGAGCCGTGGCTCAGCAGATACTCGTACGAGTCCAGACGTAGGAGACTCGTTCCCCGCGATGATCCGAAGCAGGGTGGATTTGCCCGAGCCGTTCTTGCCTAAAATGCCGACGGACTCGCCACGGTAGGAGACGAACGAAACGGACTTCAAGGCGTCGACAGAAGTGGTCTTCCTACCGAGTCCACGGATCGAGCCCGAAGACGTCAGGCGGTAGGTTTTAGATAAATCTCGTACAACAACGGTTGGTTTACCGGACACGCGCGTACCTTTCTTCAGCTTCCCAGAAGAAGATCAAACCGATAATGAGTAGACCAAATGTCCAAGCAGCGAGATAGAGCCACCGGCCGAGGGGAGGAACGGTTTGATAAATGGTTGCCTCGCGTACCGCTGTTAAGAACTGGTAGGCGGGATTAGCGAGCATGATGGACTGAATGGTCTCATTCGAATCGAATCGGTGGATGTCGAAGAACACGCCTGATACGAAGAACAAACCGCGAGTGAAAGTAGACACAAGGGCTTTCAAATCGGGAATGAACGCCGTAATTCTTGCGACGATCAACATTGCTCCTAGAGAGAACAAGTGGATCATCAGGAAAAAGACGGGCACCGTAAGGATTGCAGGGCTAGGCGTCAGCCCGTGGTACAGAAACGCAATGAGAAGACCGACGATCGCCGGCGCGACGTTGTCAAGCAACTGCTTGACAGTCAGCGAGATGGGGAGCGCCGCCTTTGGGAATGAGAATGACGAGATCATTCCTTTCGAGCTTTGAATCAATCCAGCACCAGAATTCAGACCTCTAGTGATGAAGTTGAAGAAAATAACACCGATAACCAGGTACCCAATGAAATGGTCAATATTCTTTGAGATCTTGAGGACAACACCAAAGACAAGGATGTAAACGGCGGTGTCAAGAATCGGTTGAAGCACAATCCACGCCCGCCCGAGGTACATGTCTCTACCTCGTGAAAAAGCCTTGTTCCTAGCTTCAGCCCAAATAAAATGGCGGCGTTGCCAAAGTTGTGCGAGATATCTGCCCAGGCCTGGCCTGGCGCTAAGTCTCCTCAAATAGGTGTCATCGACCTCGATGAGATTTTGTTGCACCGTATTCACGTTCTTTCCTCAGCTAACAATTCGCGTTGGGCTTGTAATTCACGACCATAATCTAGACTTCTTTCGCCGATCGTCCCAAAAGAGGGAAATGAGTTGGGAGCTAGTAGGATTATTCAAACTTTTTCGATTTCAACCAGTTTGCTCTAGTGGGTGAGGACAGAAGTGACATCACCGAAATACAGTCTGCTCATTGTGGGCGGCTGCGTTAGTCGCGACACGGTCGACCCTCTTCTCGGAAAGTCCCTTGAGCTCAAGCGGTACGTAGCACGTCAATCCTTCATCTCTGCCGGCACTGATGCAACGAAACTGGTTCCCAAAGTTGACCTGCGCAGTCAATTTCAGCGTCGAATGCTCGAAGCCGATCTGGCGGGCTCGCTATTTCGTGATGTCGAAGAGAATTCGGAAGTCGACTTGGTGCTGTGGGATCTGAATGTTGAACGGCTCGGCGCTTGGCAGTTCGATGTGGACACGTTTGCTACAGACAGTGGTGAGTTTAGGCGGATGGAGAACTACAGCAGCATCACCACTGGTGTCCCCCATATCGACTTCGGCGAAGAGGATCACTTCCGAATCTGGAAGGAGCGATTCTTCCAGTTCAAGGACGTGCTCCAAAGGAACGGGCTAGTTGAAAAGACGCTACTGTTAGCTCCTGACTGGGCTTTGGTTGATGAAACTGGTGAGACTGTTGGATTGTTTGAGGCAGTCAAGGCTGGTGCGTATAACGCGATCTACCGGCGGTACTGGGACTTCGCGGAGGCAAACGGATTCGAGGTTCTGCGGATGCAAGATACAGTCGCTGATTCCCATCACAAGTGGGGGCCTGCGCCGTTTCACTACACTGAAGGCGTATATGACGTTTTCCGGGAAACCATAATGGGGAAATTGGCATAATGCCCATTCGCAGCATTCTGAAGTGCGTCGCCACTTGGTGGCCTTTTGAGTCGTTATACCGACGTGTGAGACCGGTGAAAACGAAGGTCTCCGTGTACCGGCAACGTGGTAGATCGTCTCGAGGCGCTGTCATGGTTCCACGATCTCGCAGAATTGATGATGAGGTAACGCCGTTTGGTAGGGGATACCTCATCGCTAGAGGTGAGGAGCCGCATTTTGTGCCTAGCGGGTGGGAACGTCTTTCCATCTGTGACCTCGATCTCTGGCATGACGAGCGGTTGCCTGTAGAAATCTGTGCACCAGGCGATTTCGAGTGGGCTGCGATCCTCATCGGCACAGCGATTGATTCAGATTTGCATTCGAGCGACCAGTCCGAAATCTGTAGCAGGCTCATGGAAGCGGCGGGCAGCGGCTCGGACTTGCGGGCATTGGACGAGTACGTCACATGGCTCGGGGGCAGGTTTGTAATTCTCATGGTCAACGGGGAGACCGTAAGGATCTACGGGGATGCGACCGCTAGTCGGTCATGTTTCTGGGCCGTAACGGAGCGTGGTTTCGTTGCATCGTCACATTCGACTCTGACCGCACGCGCTATCGATGCGGTGGCTACAGACAGGTCGCGTTCGTTTCTAAATCACCCTGACTACAAGAGCCCCGCAGGAAAGTGGCTGCCCGGAGCAATGGCGCCGCACGATGTAGTTTCAATGGTCACGGCGAACTGTGTCTTGACGGTGAATAAGAACGAGGCGAAGCATTCCCGGTTCTTTCCTCCGGAGGGCTACTCGCCAAAGAGACGTGACGCGTTCGAAACAGCACGTCAGGTGGAGGAAGAGCTCAACCGCCAACTCGAGCTCGGAATAGATAGCAGAAGGCCTTTCTATTTCGGGTTAACCGCGGGCTGGGACTCGCGAGTGTTTCTCAAAGCGACCCTCGATCGCCTGCATGCACTGAATGCGATTGCATTCACCTACCACTCCTTCGATAAGAACCCATCCCACTCCAGAAATGACCTGATAGCGGCTAGCCGCCTAGCCGTGGATTCTGACTTGCGGTTTTTGGTAATGGATTTGAAACCGTCCGATAAATCCAGTCGCTTCAGAAAGGCTTATGCAAAGACGTTTACAGGGTGGGCACGCTTCCCCGCATTGGCGGAAAACTTCTATAACGAACTTGACCATGACGGCCAGGTGGCGATTTTGCTTGGGCCGGAGGTTGGCACGGTTTTCTACCGTGAGAGGGATCCATCACTTCTCAATGCACACGGTCTCGCAAAGAAATTCACGCAATCTTCGTTTTCAGAGAATGTCGAACTGGTGCGTTACCTCGATTCGTACGTCGATTACACCCAGCTTGATATGAGTGAACAAGCGACTTTCCACCCGTTTGATCTGTTCTACTGGGAAAGCCGATTGAGCTCGTGGGCTGCCGGCGGTTACGCGGAATATGAAATGACAGCCGATGTAATATTGCCTTTTAATACTAGGAGGATTCTTGTGCCGATGCTGGAGCAATCCCTAAATGAGCGCCTAAGTAAGCGTGTCTATAAGATCATTTTGGATAGAATTGACCAGCAATATCGCTGAGTGTGTCCAAACTCGAATGTCAAAGAGAAGGTATTAGCGGCGTGGCAAAACAAGTGCGACCGGTTGATGATTTCGAATCATCTCAAGACGTAGCTGATCAAGTTCGGCGTTTGACCGTCGAACTAGAGGAGACCTGCGATGCTCTGCTCTTTGAGATTGATCGGGATAGAAAACTCCTTGCCGGAATTCAAAAGCGAGATCGGAAGATTGCGGAATTAAAACAGCGAGTCCGCGTTCTGGAAAAGAAGCTCGGCATTCCCGACGAAGAGCGCGCTGGCTTGCCATTCCTACCAAACTCATTGCGCGGCAAAGACGTACCGCGGGGGGTTTTGCAGATTAAGAAAAAGTATTGGGCAATGAGAAGCACTTTTAGGAAGGCAAAGAAGTGAAGGACGCGGCCGTACAAAAGCAGTTAGACCGCCTGGCTGAGCTGGAAGCTAAAGCCGAAGCAACCAAGTCGGCATCCCGGGACCTACGCTCATACACTCACACGCTGGCATACCGCGATGCTCTGTCGGGCAAGCACGTCTTTTTTGATCCCACTAATTCTCGCGACGCTTATGAACAGCGCGTGGACTTTTATGACAGCGAGTTTTCGCAGCGACTAAACGAGATGTTGGCTGAGGCTGATTCCTTGCCAGCTATACACCGACAGCGCTGGGACAAGCGTAGGAACGTTCGGATCGGCATCATCGCCGATAGATTTCTTTACGAGTCCCTCCGAGTTGCGGCCGATTTTGTGCCTTTGACCCCGGAGAACTTGGACAAAGAGATTCCGACTTTGGACCTCTTGCTCGTAGTTTCCGCTTGGAGAGGGTTGGAGGACGAATGGCATGGGTTCGGTGGGGCGAATTCTGAAGGGCGTCGGCTCTTCTCCGAAAAGGCCGCTCCGCTTGCTCGGTCGCTTGACATCCCGATCGTTTTTTATTCGAAGGAAGACCCGCCAAACTTTGCGAAGTTCCTTGGTCTTGCGAAGGAAGCGGACTTCATTTTCACGTCCGCTGAAGAAATGGTGCCCAAGTACCAGGAAGCGGTGGGCGATGGAACACCGGTCGAGGCCTTGCGTTTCGCGGTCAACTTCGAGCGAACCAATCCCGTTGGAAGTGAGCGATTCGACGGTAACGATGTAATTTTTGCGGGATCGTGGCTTTCGCACAAATACAAGTCTCGTGCACAAGCGGCAAAGAAAATCTTTAAGGGAGTCCAGGATTCCCACCTCGACCTGTCGATTTTCGACCGCAATGCGGATTTGGATCAGAGCGACTTCAAAAGCGATCTATCCCGTTATAACTACCCGGATGACTTTCTTCCGCATCTGCGGAGACCGATCTCGCACGAAAACGTTCATCGTATTCAACGGCTTCTCCCTTTCGGGGTAAACCTGAATTCAGTTACGGCGAGCTCAACTATGTTTGCCAATCGCGTTGTAGAGCTACTGGCGACCGGTACGACCGTTTTATCTAACTACAGCAACGGAGTGAATTCCCTTTACCCGTATGTTGCAATCGTCGATTCTGAGATAGACGCTCAGCAGTTCGTTGATAACTTGAGCACGGAGTATTTCCGCTACGGTCGAGCGAGCGGCATCCGAGACGTGTTCCTCAATGACACTGCGTTTGAACGAGTCGATCAAATCCTCGATGCGGTTGGAGTGTCGCACACTAGGACTGAGCATCGCGTTCTCGTGGTCGCTGATGATGAGAAAAAGTTCGCGGACTTCGTGGCTTCTCAAGACGGAGACTTCGACTTTGAATGGGTCACTCGAGACGAGCTTGCAAAAACACAAGGCAGCAAGGATGGCGATGTCGTCGTCTTCGCCAACAACCTATCGCTCAATTCTCCTTTTTTGGTTGCAGACGCGATTGCGGCTTTCCGCTACAGCGACGCCGACGCAGTAGAGCTTTGCCCAGTAGATGACCCGCGGACTTGTTATGAATTCGTGGAACCGGGGCCGAGGTCGACCCTGCAGGTTTTTTGGCTAGAGCCGGGGGAGACCTTTAACACCACCCCCATTGAGCGGGCGATCTTGGTGAGGACCGCTGCGGTTGCAAATACGGTAGTTTCTTCGCCGGAGGCAAAGGATCTGACAGTAATTGTGCCGGTATACAACAACGGCCGATTCCTGATTCATAAGTGCTTCCAATCACTGCGGAGGAGCTCGGTATTCTCAACGGCGGAAATTCTTCTGATCGATGACGGGTCGACAGACAAGGAAACGCTTCATGCATTAGCTGTGCTTGAGCAGGTTTACGAGAATGTCTCAGTTTTCCGGTTCCCACCAGGGGGATCGGGTAGCGCTTCTCGCCCTCGAAATAAGGGCCTTGAGCTCGCGCGCACGAAGTTCGTTACTTACTTAGATCCGGACAACGAACAAGTGGAAGATGCTTATATCCAGCTTCTTGAGTTAATGCGCTCTGAGCCACTCTCGTTCGCACTTGGAAACATGGTGAAGTTCAAGGGAACTCGAAGCGTCATCAACAATTCTTGGCACCTCAAGAAGTCTCTTAAATCAGCTGGAATCAAACGAAGTGGAGAAGGGATTTACCACCTCGGCGGTAACAACCGCGACTTACTGGCTACAGCCCAGTATCAGCCGATGAGTATTCAAGCTCTCATCGCTGATACCGCCTGGCTCCGCAGCACTGGTATTGAGCAGCCAGAGGGCGCTGTCGGACAAGACTCATACTTCTTCCAGCAGATGCTTTACTACGCCGAAAACATCGCAGTCGTACCGACTCCGGTGCACGTTTACTATGCGGAGGTTGCCAACTCGACGGTGAATTCTATTTCGGCGAAGTTCTATAGAAAATACTTGCCGCTAGAGGAGTCTCGATCTTCCTGGTTGAAGGAAATCGGCCTCATCGACCACTACTCTGACACACGATTCATGGCGTTCCTTGAAAAGTGGTACTTAGTGAAGCTGAAAGACGTTGTTGGCGAGGATCGGGCAGAGAGCATCTCGCGTATTCACGAGATTGCTTCGATGTATGGCCCTCGGGTAACGGAAAGCCCCAAGTTCCAAACTTTGATGGCTGAAGCGGAAGGGGAAGCTTACCTGTGACCAGATCGGAAAATGATCTGAGCGATCAGCCAGTTACTTTGAGCACAGGTAATCAGCCCCGTTCAATCTCGCGGCACCTCGATCCATACGTAGGTGGATTCCTTCTTTCAGAAGATGACCTAGGCGTGATTGGCAAATTCACTAAACGAGAGCTTCCGAACGGGCTCTATTGGTGGAGCGACAATATCGTCGCAGAGGACCTTGTGGAAGGTCTTGACCAAAGTTTCCTTTTGATTCGGGGGCACTGGGCTCTGACCTCACCCGGAGGGGAGGACGGTCCTGCTGCTCGGTGCCTGCTTGAATCGGCCCAGTCCTCCATGGATGAGTTTCATGAGCAGTTGGAATACCTCAGTGGCAGATACGTCATTATCCTGCATCTTGCCGGGCGCACATACGTGTATAACGACACCCTCGGAGCGCGCACGGTCTTTTATTGCGAGAAAGATCGATTAGTGGCTTCGCACCTGCATCTCATAGAGGAAGTTGGTGCATATGAAAAATACGATTTTAGTGGGGACATCCGCGAAGTTCAGTGGGCTGCGGATTTCACGCCCCTAAGAGGGGTTTTCAACCTCCTTCCTAATTTCTTCCTCCAAATACCAGAATTCAAAGTTTCTCGGTTCTATCCGCGACAAGAGAACAGATTCTGGGGCGTTGACAGAGAAGAGAAGTACCGCGAGATTGAACGCATCTGGCGGAGCTCTCAAAAGACCTACTTCGAGGCATTCCCAAACATTGCGTTTTCGATCAGCGGTGGAATAGATAGCCGACTAGTCCTCGCCATGGCCAAGCCGTATTGGCACAAGATGAATGGCTATACCTATGGACTGCCATCACGTGAAAATAGCCGCACTGGAGGTACCTTTTACCGGCGCACAATGCTTGCGGACGATCGCATCGTCCGGAGCATCCTCGAATCAGTGCGTTTCAAGGAACATACCTTTTTCGACGTAGCGAAACGAGCAGAGGTCAGCAGTGAATTAGCTGGTCTGCTTCGAAAAAACACCTACGGTGAGCATGGCCAGCACCTGGTTGCTTCCTACCGCGAAAAGTTTTCGAATGGGAGCTGGCTGAACATTAGAGGAAACGCCATCGAGCTTGCGCGTATTGTTCATCTCGGTACTGGGTTTGACCGTCGTCTTTCCAAAGTTCAGAGTGAATTTCCGGATGATGTTGAAGAACGAATGAATGTCCTGGGGTATAGCTCTACTCTTCACGGCTACGCCAAGCAGCTCATGATGTACTGGGAGCTGAGACACGGCAAGTGGCTCGGAGAGATTAACAATGAGCTCGATGCAGCGTTCGATACGTGGATTCCTGCTGCTAACCGGCGGATCCTTGATTTGATGAGCTCTTTCGCTGAAGAGGAGCTCACAGAGGGGCTCGTCATTCGCGATCTAATCGACAGGAATGCGCCCGAGCTAAATTGGCTTCCGGTTAATTCATCGCAGACGCTCTACCAAGATTGGCGCGATCTGCGCTTTCCGGCATCCCGGATGCTCGACACGGTTACCACTTTCGATGGCAAGGGTAATCAGCAGGAACTTCAGCCCTTGGGGGAGTGCAGGCTATCGCAGTCCCAGGTAGGCCCAGGTGCGGGGATGCAGATTAAGTTTGCGCCCGTAAAGGAGACTGGGACTCTACTCTTTCGGGTTTTGGTGCCCTATGGAAGCGCTTCTGGGAAGGGCTATTTCAACTGGGGCGTCAAGATCAATGGAGAACAGCGTTTCACCATTGATGGAGCGGAGAAAGGTGTCCCCGTCAGCTTTTCAATTGACAACATCTCGCCGCAAGATGAGGTGCTCGTGGAGCTTAACTTCCTTAAGAAGGTCAACGGAGCCGAATCTTGGTCGAGGGCAACTCGGCTTCGAATTGAAGACTGTAAGCTCTATCCCCGCGCAATTGGAGATGCCAGTCCAGAACTCCGAACGGATTGGCCCAGCACAGGAATCCAACCGTGACAATAACTAGAAATTAATTGTTCAGAGAAGGGTTTTAGTATGGACAAAATGGTTCCCGTAATCGCGCTTACTAAGTGTGGGATTGGAATCTTCGATCTTGACTGGTGGGTTCCTCGACTCGGTCTTTTCAAGTCGGTAACCCTGCCGAGCGTGCTCCAAGCATCCGAAGGGTATGAGTTTCACTGGTTCATACTTCTCGACGAAGACATGCCGGCTGACGCGCTGGAATCTTTGCGTACTGCGATCGACGAAGCGGGTGGCACTGATAAAGTTCATCTGCAGTTCGTGCGGACCTCAATTGAAGCGAACCGTGCGGGTTTGAATGCGGTGCGGTCGGTAGTCGGGGATGATCAACGGGCACTAGCTATCCGGATCGACGATGACGATGCGGTGTCCCGCGAAGCGTTTACGACTGCCCTAGACGCTATTGATGACCGTGGACGACCTGCGGTGATTTCGCTAGCTGAAGGCTACATTTTTGATGCCCCTGGCAAGGCCTATGGTGACTGGACGTCCCCGAACCAGACGAGTAATACTTACTACTACGGGAATCTCGCAGAAATCCGACGGGTCATTTGGCACAACCACACGAAGGCGCTATTCAACGCAAAGCGTTTCGGGTATCAGTCGAAGTCGGTCCTTGGGAAGGGCAGGAACTTCCTTTATACGGTTCACCGCCAAGCTGATGGCTCCTATGAGGAACGTCAACAGAGGATTCAAGAATGGTCGGACGTTGATGACCAACTAGCTGACGAGTTTGCGCTAGACGTTGAAGGGTTGACCGACTGGCAGAACTATCAGCGTACTGCTAAACCTACGTTGGGCTTGACCTGGCGTAGGGCCATGCCAGAAGTCACTCGAATTCGTGAGCTCTATGCTGAGATCGATAAGCTGAAACGCGAAATCGTCAAGACTAATAGCACCCTGTTTGATCCCAAGACTCCGTTCCTGTACCTGCTGGACCCGGCAATTCCCCCTGCGTCGGTCAAGAAGGGCAAGGTGCGTTTCAGGGGAGTCGCCACACCTGGTACGCGTCTGAATCTGTCATTAGCTGGTAAAAGCTCGAACTACAAGCTATTCAAGACGACGGAGGTAGACGACCACACTGGAGAATTTGATTTTCTCTGCGGCTTTAACGCAGCGACATGGAAGGTGCGGCTAGACGTGGTCGATAGGGAGAATGAAAAGGTGCTGAAGACGTGGGAGTTTAAACTCACTGTGCGTTAACAGAGCGGGCCTAGATTCCCGGGACCAAACGAAGAAGAATCCCTGAATGGTTCCGGGAATGTCTCTGCCCTACACGTCTAAGTCCTACCTTTTTAGGAAATTAACGTCTCCAGAACTAAAAATGCCTGGTTGCACTGCTAGCAACAGTTCGTGTCAGTGGCCACCTAGCCGGATTGTCCTAAAGCGTTATCTCCCATGCAATCCCGAGATAGGGGTTTGCGTTCGGCCTAGAGCTTGAATTTTCCAGCCAGCGTTTTGCCAGTCGGTGACGTCGAGGACGTTTCGGCCGTCGATAAGCAGTTGCTTAGCGACGAGTGTTGCCGCCCACTTCGGGTCCATCTGCTTGAACTCGTTCCATTCGGTGGCCAGGATGACCAGTTCCGCCCCTGTTAGTGCGTCTTCGAGGCTGGTGGCGTAGTCGAGTGTGGGGAAGACCTTGCGGGCGTTGTCCATGCCTTGCGGGTCGTAGACGCGCACGCTTGCTCCGGCGAGGTTGAGCTGGCCGGCCACGGCCAGTGCCGGCGAGTCACGCACGTCGTCGGAATTCGGTTTGAACGCCGCGCCCAACACGGTGATGTTGCGCCCGATCAGGCTGCCGAGCTCCTCACGCGCAAGATCGATCACGCGCTGGCGACGGCGCATGTTGATCGCGTCGACCTCGCGCAGAAACGTCAGCGCCTGGTCTGCGCCGACCTCGCCGGCGCGCGCCATGAACGCGCGGATGTCCTTGGGCAGGCACCCGCCGCCGAACCCCAAACCCGCGCCGAGGAACTTGCGCCCGATGCGGTCGTCGTAGCCGATGGCGTCCGCCAGCTGCGTCACGTCCGCGCCGACGTTTTCACACACCTCGCTGACGGCGTTGATGAAGGAGATCTTCGTAGCGAGGAAGGCGTTGGCGGAGACTTTCACCAGCTCCGCGGTCTGCAAATCGGTGACGATAAACGGGGTGTTGTGCGACAGCGGGGTGGCGTAGACCTCCCGGGCGATCTCCTCGGCTCGGCTGTCGCCGTGCGTGGCGCTTCCGTTTTGGGCACGTGTGCCCAAAACGATGCGGTCCGGTTCGATGGTGTCTTTGACCGCGTAGCCTTCGCGGAGGAACTCCGGGTTCCACGCGATTTCCACACTGGCGTGGCCGCCAGCGTTGGCCACAAGCCGGTCCGCGCGCTCCTGCAACGCGGCGGCGGTGCCGACCGGGACGGTGGATTTACCCAGGATCAGGTGCTCGCCTTCCAGCTGGGGCACCAGATCGTCGATGACAGCTTCGACGTAGCGGGTATCCGCCGCGTACGAGCCGCGCTGCTGCGGGGTGCCCACGCCGATGAAGTGCACGTTGGCGAACGCCGCGGCCTCGGCGTAGTCGGTGGTGAAATCCAGCCGCCCGGCGTCGATGTTGCGCTCGAGCACCTCGGGCAGGCCCGGCTCGTAGAAGGGCACCTTCGAGTTCTTCAGCGCCTGGATCTTGCTTTCGTCAACGTCTACGCCCAGTACCTCGTGGCCCAATTCAGCCATGCACGCCGCATGCGTCGCGCCGAGGTAACCAGTACCAATCACAGTCATCCGCATGTATTTGAGCTTACAACTCGGCTTTGTAGCGGATTGAATGGCGAGCACCCCGGTTTTTATTGCAGCGCCGTGGTCGTGCATTTTGGGGTTTCTCAGGGGTCAGGTAGTGCAGTGAAGATTCTGCTAATAAACTAATTTTCCGGTGAAGAATGGCTGCGAGGTCAGGCTCGCAGAGTATGTTGCTATTCAGAAAGTTTTTTACGGATGTCAAAAGTGGAGCCCAACCTGGTTTATCCCAATCGGTTCAGTGAGATGACACTCGTTTTAGATGGCGATGTTTCGTTCAGCTACCGCGACTTTGTAGTTACCTTCAAATTCTTCGATGAGTCGGGTAAAGAGATGACTGAAACAGAGATCGGAGCGGAACAGTCCCAGAAGCTCGGGTGTTTCTTCAGATATTTGAAGCCGAGTGACAACGGGCTAGGCGCGGATGCCATTCGTCCGTTTCAGTTACTGCATCCTGCGGCGAGTGCGCGGGTGGAGATTCGTCCCTGGAAGAACAGGAGTGCAGACGCCGCCAGAGAAATGCAAGGGCGTGTTTTTGTGTGTGCGAAATCTTCTGAAAGTGCCAAAGTATGGACCAGGAGGATTGGCAGCAAATGAGTGTCTCGGTAATTCTTCATTCGCTTCCTAGCGATAGCAGCACCTGGGGTGCGTATATCGACCATTTCCGGCAGATTCCGGGGGTTTTCGAGTGTCTGCTCACCTTGACAGATGGGTCAGACATAGACCCTTCGCGAATCTTCTCTTTTGCAGATGATTTTTTTAGGTTCGAGTACGTCGCAGAGCCCCTCAATGATGCACAAAGACTGAATCAAACCGTTGCGGCAGCCTCCGGGGACACACTTTTGCTTCTGGAAGGGCCGTTTTGGGTCGCGGGTGATTGCTCCGAGGGCTGGCACGAGCTCCGCTCGGCGAGAACTGTCCGCCCACTGGCACGGCGCGTGTCGAATTCACTTCACGCCGGTCAGTCTGATGTATTCTCAAACACACTGCCTATTGCTGACGATGCATTAGGGGCTGCGTTCATCATCGGGAGAGATCATTTCCTGGAAATGCGTGGCTACGACGAACGCGATGAGGTCAGTGGTGCGTTGGGGTTTGACTTCCTGTTGCGGCAACGTCGTTGTGGTTTAGGGGTTGAGGCTCCAACTCCTGGCGGAGGGCCTGTTGCAGTGAATGGGGACGCGCCAATGAAGCTCGACAATGAAGCGGAAATTAAAAGCGTAGCCCTTCAAGATTTGACTCTCTTCAGGAACTTAGAGTCTTGGTCGGTTCCGGCTGAACAGCGAAAGCCGTTGATTTCAGTCGCTATCGCAACAAAGGACCGAGGACCAATGCTGATTGAGAGCATTAACTCGGTTCGCTATCAGAGCTTTCAAGAGTTTGAAGTCATCGTCGTAGACGATGGGTCGGCGGATCAGGTCGCGGTGAAGCGGTCGGTTGAAGATTTGGGCGATCCGAGAATCAAGTTCTTTGAGCACACGGAGAGTCGTGGGGTTGCCGCAGCGAGAAACACTGCTGCAAAGCACTCGCGTTGTCTATACACCGCAGTGCACGACGATGACGACATTATGCTTCCGGATCGTCTGCTCGACGGACTCAGGCCGTTGAGCAGTGAGGTTGACGCTACTTACGGTAGCTGGATCAACTTTGATCATGATACGGGTGAGCTACGAGGCTTTCTTACCAAAACTGGCTTTAGCGAAAACATGATCGCCTTCAACGGCGCGGGCCCGGGACATAGCACCTGGACTGTGCCAACTCGGCTGGTTCAAAAGTTCAAGTACGACGAGCGTCTGACTTCGTCCGTTGACCACGAATTGGCGTCACGGCTAATGAACGCGGGAGTCCGCTGGCTGCACGTAGAGAAATTCATGTATCTCCGCAGGGTACATGACCTCCAAATCACGGCGCAGGACACAGATAACCAAAAGGCTGGTCATACCCTTTCGAAGCTTGCCAATAGGTTCCTGACATCATCTCGAGGATTCGACGCCATGGCGGCGCTTGGGCGCAATCTTCCTTATCCCAGAACTCCGGGATCGAAATCCCTTAATGCCATGTTCTCGGGGTATCTCCCAGACCACTTGGTAAAGCGTGACATCGTCTTCAGGGGCAATACAGTTACCAAGTCACGTGTGGCTGACACGCCACACCGAGTATCAACGATCCTGACCGAGCGGGACCTTCTCACCGGGAGGGCCGTGGTTGAGGAAAGTTCGATTGCAGATGTGAAATTTGAGGACTTCGTGAAGTTCCGGCAGCTCGGCGTGGCCGACTTCACCGTGAAGTCGCACCTTCGGAGTGAGAGCGAAGGGAAGACTTTCGAGCGCGATGATACTTCCATCACCGATGAGGGGGCGATTCGCTCGCGCGTACGGGATATGGTGATGAACCGCATCGACGCAACGATGGCTCAGCTTCAAAGCGCCGAAGAATCGAAGCTGCACTTTGTGCTGGTCTTCTTTGAAGACGGGCTGAAGGTGTCGGAAGGCGATTTGGTCGAGGGGGGCCCGCAGGTCGTCCGAAGGATTATCGGTACAGGTCAATTCGGCTTCAACACGACTGCGTATCTTCTCGGGTATTCCTCGCTGACTACAGCAATCCAGGCAATGGATACGTTGACTGAACGCTGCGATAGTGCCGCCGTGCTATTGATGGACGAAGATCCACACGAATTCGTTCCAGCACTGCGACTGGAGAAGTTCCACGCTGTAGTGGTTGATTCGGAAGATGATTCCGGTTTGGCCGGGGAGTAGATATGCGCATTGTTTTTGAGAACAAACCGAACGGAAAATTTTCTCTTCGCCAGGAGGCTGAGACTGCAGGCGACATAATTAGCTTTCCTCGTGAATTTCTAGCGGACGTCACGCTTCTCGAGGCAAAACCGTCGAACGCTCTCTTGGCCGCGTTGATTCTGTTTCAAATTTCCGAGGGGAGCGGCGTGCTGACTGTGCCTCCTTCGACTACGCAACTTGATCGCACTCTACGGCGTGTTCTGGGGGAGCATTCACCTCAACTCACTGTGGACCCTTTGTTGTCAGTGACGCCGGAAAGCCACACGCAGCTGCTGGTAGGGGAATACCGAGAAGGCAAGGTGGCAGTTCAGCCAGACGGCAAAGGACGCAATGTTCTTGTGCAGTACCTAGACAGCGCACGCTGGACCGGCAAACTCTTTTCTGTAGATCGGGTTGTCGTCGCGGCGAACGTCTCGGCATTCGACGAGACGAGGCTGAGCCCGACTGCCTTTAGGGTTGCACTTGGTCTTTTGTTGGCAGGCGATTGGAAATCTTCGACCTTAATCGTCGAGGAATCTGGCGATGAGGAAGGCCTGTTCTCTACCGCCATGATGCAGGAGCTGTGCGCCGCGATCGGCGTGCGTCTTCTATTTGTTGACGGGCACGAGATGGAAGGGATGTTGCAAGATGGCCAAGCGTAGGATTCTCATGCCCGTTCGCACCGTTGCCGAATGGGGAGGCGTGCACGAATGGACCGTGGATGCGGCGTCGGCCCTCATTCGAGCGGGGCACGATGTCACGTTTGTCGGTAGCGGGGTGGTCTTTAAAGAGAGAGCCGAAGCTACTGGCGCCTCATTTCGGGTAGTGAACTGGCGCAAGGGGTGGGAATCTGTTGCGCGATCGATGGGGGAGCAAGCTGATTTCGATCTGATTTTTTCGCACGCTCCTGCAGGCAGACAATTCGGCTTGCTGGCTAACGAGCAAGCGAAGAAAGAGCACATCGTAATGGTGCATGGTGCGTACCACGACTACATGTACGAGTGGTCAGACCAGGTGGATGCGTTTGTCGCGGCGAGCCCTGCGCTAGTACATTTCGTTCAACAGTTCGGCCGGGTGGCGCCATGGAAAGTAACTAATCTGCCTAATGTGGCGCCTGACGACGTATTCGATCTACCGTTGCTGAGCCACGATGAAAAGCTCGAGGGGGGCGTCGGGCATATCGTCACCGCTTCGCGCTTGTCCAAAGACAAGGTTGTGCAAATCGACTCAGTGGAGGAGGCAGTGCGCTCCCTTGCCTCTTTGTACCCAGACGTGCACTGGGAAATAAACGTGTGCGGGGATGGCCCATTACGGGATTACTTTGACCAACGATACAACCTTTTGGAGATGTCCGTCCCGAATGTTTCTCACACTATGCATGGCTGGGTTGAACCTGCAGAAATCCCTCTGATGATGAACCGCGCTTACTTGACCGTAGCCGCAGGAATGGCTGGCATGCGGGCATCGGCAGCCGGTTCGCTTCTCCTTGGGACTGGCGCCCGTGCCTCGGTTGGTATTCAAACTGGAAACAACTTGAGGGCAGGAATTTGGAGTAACTACGGAGATCACGGGATCTTCAGGTTTGCACCATCCGACGTACGCGCTGATCTGGTTAAACTCGGGTCGCCTGCGGCGTACGATGAAGCTATTTCAGTGGCGCGTTCGGTCGTTAGATTGGCAAATTCACAAACGGTTGTCGATGATCTTATGTTCGCTGCACTCCACTGTGGCTGAGTACCCAGATTGGCTAGTTGTCTTGAGGTCCAAAAGCCACCATGGAAATCGCGGTTGTCCAGTCGACGATCTTTCACTTCTGTGGAAGCTGACCTGGGGCTGGGAAAGCACACCTTCCCCAGCGTGCTCAGCAGTCGGGTTGTTAACCTAGGAAGTCGTGTAGAACATTTTTCCAAAGCAATCCATTCAGAATGGATCGAATCGAACTCAGAAAATGCGAAGCGCTCGCAGCGTGACACTGCGCTAAAGTGAGCCCCGTAATTTCACCACCCCATGGTGACTACTGTTCGGGGGCTGGGCTTTCAGACTTTTCATTGTGTAGGGTATAACAACAACTCTTAATAGGAAATCGCCAGTTGGGGACGGAATTCGATGATTTCTTCTAATCAGGAGACCGTATAAGAATGGCGACTATTTTTGCCCCGGAATTAAAAGGAGAATTTTATTCGATGTCCCAGGTCTCAGTCATCCAAGTCTCCGAGTTAGAGAAAGATGGCCTCAATGCGCCACGCGTCTCGTTGGATCGGTTGGATGGATTTCCCGAAACCCAACCTCTCGGAGCGACCCAATACCAATACAAATATCCGGAAGGTCCCCAACTTGACGCACTTCTCGTGAATCAGGGTTCAGACACCCTTGTGGTCTCCCTCCATGGCGCTCTGAATAGGCAGCGCTTCACGCTGCCTAGGTACGAACGCCTCAGGACCTTGACTGATTACTCTGTTAGTTCGCTGTACTTTACTGATCCCACTCTTTATCTTGATGACCAGTTGCAGCTCGGTTGGTATACGGGATGGAAGGGGCAAGATGTGCAGTCGCACATCGCCGATTGGATTATAGCCGCACAAAAAGCTGTATCGGCTAGCAAAGTCGTCATTTCAGGATCGTCTGGTGGAGGCTTCGGTGCGCTGCAAATCTCTTCCAAGGTTCCGGGATCTCTGGCAGTAGTTTTCAACCCAAGCGTCTACATACGCGGCTACCTGAACAACGGGGAAGAAGGTGCTCACGCAACTGAGCGCAAATATGTCACCAGTGTTCACCCTGATTTAAGAGACTTAGTAAAAACTAATGAGGATATAGAGAACAACGACTGGTCAACCGGATTCGGCTCCGAAATTTCAGCGCTTAAGACTTACTCGCGCCCGGTTCATAATCGAGTCCTGTTCTGCCAAACGCCGACAGACTGGCACTACGATCAGCATTATCTCCCCTTCCTCGCCGCAGCAGCGCGTGGTGAGAACTTGGATAAAGTCCGAGTACATGAGTACGGGGAACGGGTCGGGCACTTTCCACCCTCTCCGACAGAATTTCGTACTGCACTAGAAAAAGCCTTTTCGTGGCTCGGCGAGGATTCCACTCAGCCTAGCGCAAGTACAGTCGAACAAGCCCCTACTTTCAGCGACATCTTCTCGGTCTACCGAAAAAACAAGTTCGAATACGATTCCGTAAAGATTCCAGTCCCTTACTGGGCAATCGATAAGCTTTCAGTCGAAGAGTTTTGTATAGCAAACGACATCCCGTCCCCACGAGTGCTGGAGAAATGGAGAGATCCGGCAGAGCTTACCTTCGACAACTTGCCAGACAACTTCGTGCTTAAGCCATCCAATTTGAACACCTCGCGAGGGGTTATGGTGCTGGAGCGTAAAGGGAAAGCCTTTTATGACTATTTTGCAGAGAGGGAGTTAAGCGCAGCGGATATCAAAGCTGAGCAACAAAGGATTTTTGAAAACGTCGCGCAGAAAGAGCCACATCGTCTTAAGCGCTATCACCTAATTGCAGAAGAGCGCCTGAGCGACGGGGACGGGATTTTGGAGGTTGCAACGGACTTCAAGTTCTGGATATTTGGAAATGAGATTGTCTATATCTTCATGAAGGAAGAGGGAAAGCACGAAAAGCTTCGCTTCTGTTCTTACGATGGCAGTTTCAATTCGCTTCCCGCAAACAACGAACTTACTTATGCGCTGCCAGGATCCGAATACATAAGCCCGAAAGAACTTTCACCATCGGATAAGAAAGAAATGATTGAACTCGCGCTTCATGTAGCTCGCCTAGTTGGCAGCACATTCGTTCGGGTTGATTTATACCACACTGCCGAGGGGCCAAAACTCGGGGAAATCACGCCAGTCCCCGCTTCACCATTTAATGGGAAGTATTTCAAATTCACCCCACAGTTTGAAAAGTTTATTGGCCAGAAATGGATGGAAGCCATCAGAGAATACGCTTCAGCGTCGAAGGGGGATGGCCCACGGTAGAAATTGAGGTTATCCTAGCAATCTCATTCCCGCTATGTTGCTAGCTGTTCCACCTCGGGGCACTGAAGATTCATAGCGTGTTTACCCGGTTGGGCGGACCATGATTTAGCTCGTTCGCGCCGTCCGAAAGGACAGTAAAACTAGCCGCTGGCCTCGGTATGGATTATTCCTGTCCGCGCCTGAAAATGTTCTTGGTGCGGTGCCGGCGAAGAAAGTGACATGCCCAAACAGCTAGTAGGGATCTCGCCCATCCTAGGTGGAATGAGGCCTCACATTAATGTGGACGCCAGCACAAGGGGTGCGGCCAACCTCAGTGGCGAAGCTTAAATGACCCAACTGCTAATTTATGGCTAGGGGTCACGCACCCGAGGGTGTCCAATTTGGTGTGTGCGCTCCTTGACTCTGCCGGGTCGTAGCCGGGTTGTGCCGTGTGTGGGCTGTAGGCTTTGCGTTTATGCGGAATTCTACTGACCAGCCCGTGCAGGACGTGAGTGCTTCGGTGAAGACGGTTGTTGTGCCTGCGGCGGGGATGGGTACGCGTTTTTTGCCGGCGACGAAGACGGTGCCGAAGGAGTTGCTTCCAGTGGTGGATACTCCTGGCATTGAGTTGATTGCGGAGGAGGCTGCTGCGGCTGGGGCGCAGCGTCTTGCTGTGGTGGTCGCGCCGAATAAAGAAGAGATCATGCGTCATTTCGGCGAGTTTGAGCAGTTGCAGCAGTTGATGGTTGCCCGCGGCAAGGATGCGCAGGCTGAGAAGGTCGCGCGTGCCAATGGGCTGATTGAAGCTGTGGCGGTGACTCAGGAGGAGCCGCTTGGTTTGGGGCATGCGGTTGGCTGTGCTGAGTCGGCGTTGGATGACGATGAAGATGTTGTGGCTGTCATGTTGCCGGATGATTTGGTGTTGCCGGTTGGTGTGATGGACAAGATGGTTGCGGTGCGCCGCGAGCTTGGTGGGTCGGTGTTGTGTGCGTTTAACGTCTCTCGCGATGAGGTGTTCAACTACGGCGTGTTTGACGTGGAGGATGCCGAGGCCCAGGTTGATGGTGTTGAGGTGTTGAAGGTGCGTGGCATGGTGGAAAAGCCTGCTGTGGCCGAGGCGCCGTCGACGTTGGTGGCCACTGGTCGGTATTTGTTGGATCGGGGCATTTTTGATGCTCTGCGTCGGATTGAGCCGGGCAAGGGTGGGGAGTTGCAGCTCACGGATGCGATTGAGTTGATGATTTCTGAGGGGCATCCGGTGCATGTGGTGGTGCATGAGGGCAAGCGCCATGATTTGGGTAACCCGGGTGGGTATATCCCGGCGAATGTGGATTTTGGTTTGCGGGATGCGAAGTACGGCCCGGCGTTGTACACGGCGGTGAAGAAGATCATCACCGACTTTGAGGCAGAAAACCCGGACGTTAAAGAAGCTCGTTAGGCAATAGGATGAAAACGGTAGTTACTGGTGGCGCAGGTTTTATCGGATCACATCTGGTCGATCTTCTGGTGGCAGATGGTCATCAAGTAACCGTGATTGACAACCTAAGCTCCGGACGTACGGAGAACATCGCAAAGCATCTCGATTCCGGCGCGGTTGAACTTCTAGAGCAGGACATTCGCGACGCCGATTTCGAGGCGATTTTCCGCCGGATAGAGCCGGAGGTTGTGTTCCACCTCGCTGCCCAAATCGATGTGCGCCGTTCCGTGGAAGATCCGTTTCTGGATGCAGAAATGAACATTTTGGCTACGATTCGTCTGGCGGAGGCGGCGCGGCGTACTGGGGTGCGCCGAGTGGTGCATACTTCGTCAGGCGGCTCAATTTACGGTGAGCCAGACCAATTGCCTGCTACCGAAGAGCTGCATGTTGATCCGAAGTCGCCGTACGCGGCTTCTAAGGTCGCTGGCGAGCTTTATCTGAACGTCTACCGGCAGTTGTACGGGCTGGAGACGAGTTTCATCGCTCCGGCTAATGTGTACGGCCCACGGCAGAATCCGTTTGGCGAGGCCGGCGTGGTTGCGATCTTTTCCCGCAACCTTTTGGACGGCAAGTCGACCTGCGTCTTTGGCGGCGGTACGAACACTCGCGACTACGTGTACGTAGGGGATGTGGCGCGCGCGTTTTATCTGGCGTCCGCTGAGGCAGGCGACGGTGAGCGTTTCAACATTGGTACGGGTGTGGAGACGACAGATCGCGAGCTGCATTCTGCCGTTGCGAAGGCCGTTGGTGCTCCTGATTCGCCAGCTGATGAACCCGCTCGTCTCGGCGACGTCGCGCGTTCTTCGTTGAGCTACGCGAAAGCCGAGCGTGTATTGGGCTGGACACCGCAGGTCTCGTTGGATGAAGGCGTCGCTCGGACCGTGGAGTACTTCCGTAACGAACCGGGGCGCTAGTAGGAAGTGCGCGGCCAACCTTCACTAGCCGAATGCGTTGTCTAGCTTCGGACGGCGTTTTGAGCTGCTGGCCGGGCTGGTTGTGGCGTGACGAGTGCGGGGTACCTGTGATCGTCGATAGGCAATTGCGCACCGATGCCAGCGTGTCGGCGATACCCGCGCGCAGGCTATCTCCAGCTGGCTCTAGCGCAGAAGCACTTAGGCCATGTCCTTAACCAGGCGCTGCGCGAGCTCGCGCGAGGAAGACGGATTCTGTCCGGTGTAGAGGTTGCCGTCGAGAGTGGCGTAGGAGGCCCACGGCTCCGGCGCCTTGTCGTACACAGCGCCGAGGGCGACGAGCCGGTCCTCGAGCAGCCACGGCGCCTTGTCGGCGAGCCCGGCGTCTCGCTCTTCGTCGTTGGAGAATCCGGTCGTGGTCCGGCCGGCGAATGGGGTGGCGCCGGACGCGTTCTCTGTCGCGAGGACAGCGGCCGGTGCGTGGCAGAGTAGAGCCACGGGCGCGCTTTCCGCCATTCGCTCGGGGAGGATTCGTGCGGACGTCTCGTCGACTGCGAGGTCCTCCATCGGGCCATGCCCGCCGGGGTAGAAGACAAGGTCGTAGTCTGCGAACTTAACAGTGTCAATGTCGAGCGGCTTCGCCAATACGGGTTCAAGCTTTTCCAGCCCCGCTTTCACCGCTGCCAGGGTGTCAGCTTCGGATGAAGGATACGGCGCGGCGCACAGTGAGGCTGGCGATTTGGTGATCGCGGTGCAGAAGTGGCGCTTGGGCGGGAGGACACTCAATCGATGAGTGGGGTCGTACATGGGGAGGTGGCGCTAGATCCGGCGTGGCGGGTGGTGTTCAGGACCGTCGGGTTGCGTTGGAATGGCCTGGCGGTGGCGAAGGCGTTAGAAGCTCAGGATTCCGAAAGTGCTTGCGAGAATGACAATGGTAGAATTTGCCAGAGATTCGACTAGGAGGAGCGGAGTGGCCAGCACTGTTTACGGGCCGAGAGATCAATGGCCACGCCATCCCCAGAAAGACTTAAATGAGCAGGCGCAGAAAGCGAGATCGCTCGGATGGAGTGCGAAACCTAAGGAGAGTCACGGGGGCTTTGTGCTCATATGTCCCACGGGAGAATGTCGCGTGCGCATTGACTCGACTCCGCGGAACCCGACGAGAAAAGCCAAAGAAGTTGATCGGGCTATTCGACACTGCTCGCATTCCTCCACGCACCGCGAGAGTCTGCAGGAGGCTCTTGAGTATTTGGACAAAGCGGAACGGTTGATCAAGGCTGCTGAAGAGCTTCTTCGCGCTAAACAGCTATTCGGAAAAGCGATCGAGCTCGAGCTAGATACTTTTGTCGAAGGTGCTATTGAATGCGAAGAGAAGGCGGGGGAGCTCTTACGTGAAGCCGGGGCATCTGATGCAGGGGCCGCGGATGTGCCTCAGATCAGTGAATGTGCTGAGCGGCCACTCGAATCCGCTCGGCAAGAACTACGGGCGCGATATCTGGACAAGCCCCCACATCCAGAGGTTGATGACGCGTGGAAACGTTACAAAGGTCTGCGGGACAGATTGCGCGGGGCGAAAAAGCAAGTTCGGAAGGGGGAAGGGTGAAAGATCCTGCGGTTTTGTTAGTTCTCAAATAAACTGTTTTACTGGTTGTCATTTGACAACCTCGCTGGCCTTGAGAGGGGATGAAGATGGCAACAGTAGTTAGACTGCAGGTTCACGGAATCGATTTTTCCGATGATCAACGAATTGACGGCATCGAAGAAGCTGTTCCTGAGGTGTCCTTTTCTCTCTCAAACGGGGTTGTAATTGCGGAAATTGTGCTCGAAGAGGACAGTGAGAACCTCTTCCACAAAGCAACCGATATCCTGCACATACTCAAGACACGCGACACATTGATTGTCGATAGAGTTGAACCGCTTTTGGTGAACACCTCCGATATTGCGCAACTTGTTGGTGTAACGCGCCAAGCCGTGACGAAATGGGTGGCGAATACAGACAACGCCTTTCCAAAAGAAGAAGCGTGTATTGGTAGAGGGGAGCGGCGACAAAAGATCTGGAGCTTATATGAGGTGAACACCTGGCTTGCTGAAGTGGCGAAAATTGACTTGGGACTTGAGCTTCCGACGCCGGAGCTCGTCCGAGAGATTGACGCCTTTTTGGTGGAGAAGCACGAGCCGGTCTCGGAAGAGTGGGCTTCGTTTGCAGGCGCCGGGGCGAGCGTGATGTTTGAGGAGTCGGTCCGGGGGCAGCGGTCTTCCGGGGATACTCCACGCCCCGGTGAGTGGATGGAAATCTACTGGGGTTCCCCTTTTTCTTCGAAACGTACAGTGGTGAAGAAGTCCGAAGGGTATCGGAGGGTTGAAGTGAACCGGAAAGGCTCTGTGCTGTGAGCGAACAAGAGCAGAGCGTCGAGGTGGCGAAAGAGTGTGTCGTAAACGAGATTCGCCTAGTGGCCGTGAATGCGGATGCTCTGAACTATGAGACGCCATACGAAGGCGTCCATGTGCAGTTTGAACTTGGTCAATTTCAAGGGAAACTCATTGAAGGTGGGGTGCGGGTTCGTGCTAAAGCGGAAACTAAACTTTTCGCCGATGGCGAAAAAGAGCGAGTTCTTGGTGAAATCGGGATCTGGTACGAAATAGATCTCTCTGTACCAGAGGAGCAAGCTGAATCTTTCATCCACGATCCAGACCGCAAGGGCGAGATTATTGACGAGTACGTTGCTCCGGCACTGTTTCCCTACGTGCGGCAGAAAATACATGATTTGACCAACGAACTTCCACTTGTGCCAGTGCTGCTTCCGGTGAATACCTTGCGGGGATTGGGATAGGGGAGCTGAAGCTTACGGCTTTCGCCACGCCCGAAGTGCCTGCATGGTTGAAGATGCTTGGTTGGACAAATACGGGCGAGTAGTCAAGTAGAAATCACCCGATAATGCTTAAGTGCTCGCTCTCGGCGCTCGAGTGCTAATGGTGACATACTGGCGCAGCTATTACTAATGCTTTCGATGAATCTGGCAAAGCTTGACAATCAAGAGCATGGCTCGGATATCCTTCAATGCCCTAATTTTTGGAGACTGTCGACCCCAAATCAATACGGATCTGATTTTCGCGGATCGGGAAGCTATGGGTGGCGTTTACCGCAACGCCGAAACCAGTGTGGGCACAGGTGTGGTCGAACAACCTCAGAGCAGTCAAACCGTAAATCCGCCGGTGCGGCGATGCAGGGGGGCATCTTCCCAGACCAGGAGTCCATTGTCCTGCTTGTCGGGCCAGTTCTTGCCGGGCAGCAGGACGACTAGAACCGGTAAAACGGCTTCGCGTCGCTATCCGCACTCGAACCACACTAAACACCGCATGTACCAAACGAAGGTGATAACGGCGACCACCACCAGCTAATCTCCTGACCAACTCCCCGAACCTCATACCGAGCTGAAAGCACACACGGCTTTACCACTTCACGGGACTTGACGAGTGCGGGGGACCTGTGGTCGTCGATAGGCAATTGCGCACCGATGGCACCGTGCCGGCGACAACCGCGCGGAGTGTGTCGCCGACCGGTCCCAGCGTGAAATCCCTTAGGCCAGGTCCTTGACTAGGCACTGCGCGAGCTCGTGAGACGAGGACGGGTTCTGCCCGGTGTAGAGGTTGCCGTCGACAGTGACGTAGGACGCCCACGGCTCCGGCGTCTTGTCGTATTTAGCGCCGAGGGCGACGAGCCGGTCCTTGAGCAGCCAGGGAGCCTTGTCGGCGAGCCCGGCGTCTCGCTCTTCGTCGTTGGAGAAGCCCGCTCGGTGAGGATTCGTGCGGACGTCTCGTCGACTGCGGGCTCTTCCATCGGGCATGCCCGCCGGGGTAGAAGACAAGGTCGTAGTCTGCGGCCTTGACGTTGTCGATGTCGAGCGGTTCTGCCAGAACGGATTGGAGTTCCTTAAGTTCAGCCGGCGTCGGTGAAGATCGGAAGCGGGGTTACGAGCTCTTCGGATCAGAATCCGGTGGGGTGGGGTGTGCCGTCGTTAAGCGTCCAGTGCTCTGCTGTTGTCCTCCTAAAACTTGACCATCATCTTTCCGGTGTTGCCGCCCTGGAAAAGCCCCAGGAACGCGCCCGGCATATTGTCAATGCCCTCGCGCACCGTGGTTTCGTAGCTGATCGATCCATCGACGACCAGGGGCGCGATCTGCTCCTGAAACTCCTTGGCCAGGTGCGAGTATTGGCCCACCACAAACCCGCGCAGCGTGAGGCATTTGCCGATGGAAAGGCCCAGGTTTCGCGGCCCCGGCGCCGGCTCGGTGTCGTTGTACTGGGCGATGGCCCCGCACATAGCGATGCGGCCGAAGGTATTCGCGTTTTGGATCGCCGCCTCGAGGTGGTCGCCGCCGACGTTGTCGAAATAGACGTCGATGCCCTCCGGCGCTGCCTTGGCTAGCTGACCGTTGACGTCGCCGTCCTTGTAGTTGAACGCTTCGTCGAAGCCGATCCCGGTGATGTAGTCGATCTTCTCCTGCGAGCCTGCGGACCCGATCACCTTTGCCGCGCCGAGATGCTTCGCAATTTGTCCTGCGGCCGAGCCCACAGCACCTGCCGCGCCCGAGATGAACACGACGTCGCCCTCTTTCATCTCGCCGACGGCGGTCAGGCCGACGTAGGCGGTCAGACCCGTCAGCCCGAGCATGCCCAGGTACGCCTCTGCGGGGGCGAGGTTGGTGTCAATCGGCTCCGCCTGGTCCTCGTTGAGTACGGCGTGGGTGCGCCACCCCGCAAAATGGCGGACCGTGTCGCCTACCTTGAACTTGGGGGAGCGGGACTCCGTAACCGTGCCGATTGCAGTGCCGGTCAGCGGCTGGTCAATCTGGAACGGCTCGATGTAGGACTTCACGTCGTTCATCCGCCCACGCATGTAGGGGTCGACGCTGGCGAAGGTGTTCTCGACGAGGATCTGGCCCTCTGACAGCTCCGGCAGCTCTACTTCCTCCATGCGGAAGTTTTCGCTCGTCGGTGCGCCCTCTGGGCGGGAGGCCAGGACCCATTGCTTCGATGCAGTCACGCTGTGCTCCTTTGTCGTTGTTCTCTGTGCGTTCGGCCTTTGCCGGAACATCAGGTGGAACGTCGAGGAGGGCTGTCGTTATTCCTGCTATCTTGCCGCGATACGAAAAATGCCCCGTGGCCAGCTGGTGCTGATCACGGGGCTCCATCTTTTTGCTCCTCCAACTGGGCTCGAACCAGTGACCCTTCGATTAACAGTCGAATGCTCTGCCAACTGAGCTATGGAGGAATATGTTGCTGTTGCTTTCGCTGTGCAACGAGATGTAAATATAGCGTGGGATGTTTGTAATGCCCAAATCGCCAGGTTGATCGTGGTTTTGGGGTAGTGTCGCGGGCATGTTGATTCCGGTTGGTGGATTCCGTGTAAACGCGCTCGCGTGGGGGCTGGTGGGCTTCGGCGTGGTGTGCCTGCTCTCAGCGGACCGGTTGGCGGACTGGCGGGCGCTGACGTTTTTGGGCTTGGCGCTGGTGGTGCCGTCCCTGGTCTGGCTGGCGGCGGATAAGTGGTTCTCGCGCCCACGCGGGGTGCTGTGGTGGCTCTTGGTCGCCGCCGCAGTCGCCCTTGGGGTGTGGGGAATTGCGCTCTTTCCCTCGAAGTGATTGGGGTTACTGGGATAGGGTGGTGGCTATGAAGAAACCGATGCTTGCTCTCGGCGTTGCCGCCGCCGTCACCACGTCCGCCGTTATTGCTCCTGCCGCCTTTGCGGAGGGGACCGAAACGACTACTGAAACTGGCTCTTCTTCGAGTTCGGGGGAGGCCGAAGGGTCGTCGCTAAGCACGGGCGCCATCGTGGGCATCACGCTCGGCGTGCTGGCCGCTGTGGGCGCCGGTGGCTACTTCGCGCTGCAGCAAGGCTTGCTGGAGCTGCCGGAAGGGATTGACCCGGCCGCGGGGCTCGGCGCTCTGATCCCGGCGCTGGCCATCCCGGGGCTGACCCAGAAGCCGGCGGCATCGGGTGAGGCGAAGGGTTCGTGCGCGCCGCAGGCCTTCGACGCAGTGGTGCCGGAGTGGCCGCACTTCACGGGCACCTCGGTGATCTTCTGTGACGGCAAGTGGGCCATCACGGGCGCCAACCAGACGGACTGGATCCTGTACTTCAAGAATTCCAACGGCAAGTGGGCCGTGCTGCCTACCGCGGGGACGAAGCAGGACGGGATGTCGCGCGGGTGCTACAACGGCAATACCTTGCGCGAGCAGGGGGCGCCGGAAGAGTTCATCCGGCAGGCGCCGATCTGCACGCCGGCGGAGATTGGGAAGTAGTTTTTCGGAGGCGCACGGGCGCTTGGGGCGCTGAGGGGGTGAGCCGGGAGCGAGTTGTGTCGCTGCCGGCTTTTCTTTTGCAATCTAGGTGGACAGGTGTTGTTCGATTTTGGCGTATAGACGAAAACCTGAATTCGTCGGCGGGGGAGGCAGTCTTCGCCCCTTAACTCGCTGGTCGCACTCCTGGTAGAAGTCAGAAACGAGCCAGGCTTTCAGCGCACCACGCGGAGCGCCGGGCGGGCCGGGGCGCTTGTTGTCCGGGTAGCGCTCGAGACCGTGTGAGGTTGCGTACTGAGCATGAGCGCGTGCAGGTCTTGTGGCGGGAGCTTTGTTTCAGCGGCGATGTTCGAAATGCTGGCGCCACCATCGGGGGAAAGCACGTAATCGAAGATGCGTGAGCGTTCATACTGCAGTGTGCTGCCGGGCTCGCCGGTGCGGAAGCCGCGCGCGGAGAGGGCGGTCAGGTGGGAGTGGTATTCCCGCTCACTGAGTTTGCCGTGGTGGTAAGCGGCGCGAAGCATGGCCATGGCTGACACCTTCAATGCGGTCTTGAGCCGGAGGATGTCGTCGAAGCTCGCGTGCGAGCGAAGGTGTGCGTGAACAATGCCGGGCGGGATGAGGAAGTCAGCGGCGAACTGGTTCGCCTCGTCCTCCTCGCGTGCTCCGTTGTGTGGATCGTCGGAACTGTGAAGTAGCAGGTGCCCCAACTCGTGCGCGAGGTCGAAACGGGTGCCCTCGGGGGTGCGGCGACGGGCCAGGAAAATGAGCGGTTGCTCGCCGTCCCACATGGAAAACGCGTCCACCGCAGAGGCTGCGGGCGGCAGGCCCATGACGGCGATGCCGAGGGATTCGGCGAGTTGGACCGAGTTTGGAACTGGCCTGTCGCCGAGCTGCCAGATCGTGCGCGCATGGCGGGCTGCCTCCGAAGGCGTAAGCCCGGACAAGTCAGGCAGGTCAGGCTCTGGGAAGTTGAAGTTGCGTCGAAGCCAGGCCAAAAGTGCGCTGGCGTTTGCCCCGGATGCGACTGCAACGCTCTTCTGGCGTTGAGTTGCGCGGCTGCCAGCCCGAAAGAGGGTGGAATCCGTCGAGGGGACTTCGAGCTCTTCGGAGACCAAGTAACCTGCGGTAAACCCGAGTGCAGCCTCGAGCTGCTCGATGAGGGACTCGGTGCGGGAAGGTGGCGGTCCCTCATTCTCCCAACGAGACAACGTTGCTGGAGCGATGCCGAGATTGGCGGCGAGCTCCGCTTTTGTGAGGCCACGGCGCAATCGCGCAACAGTAATACGGGACGGCGAGATACGGGCGGAGTTAGTCTCCGCTTGCACGTGAGATTGTGAAGTCAATGTCATCGTCCTCGGTCCCGAAAAGGTCTGGCTGGGCCATAGCGAATTCCGGATGAATCGGTTTGAGCAGAACTCTAACGTCCCACGCCTCGACTTCTCCGTCCTCGGAAATTGAGGCTGGGCGTGAGAACTCGCTACGGAGCTCTTCATGCTCCTCATCATAAAAGTACAGAAGCAGCCATTCACCTGGCGGGGGAGTGTGGCGGGCGTCAGGCGTATGCGACGCGGGTGTGAAGGGCCCCAGCCCTATCTGAAGCTGGTTTGACGCGTTGACAGATTGAATGGTTGAAACCCCTTTTCTTCGCGCCAAACCTGGTGCAGCTTCCCGGAGGCCGGTAGCTGAGTTGCCAGCGGCTGCGACGAACTTCGTTTGCTTATCAACGTGGACAAGGAGCGGGCGGTTGTCCGGGTTCGCTATTTTCCAGTTGTTACTTTCGCAATGGAACTTTCGGATGGAGAAGTTAGTCTCGGACCACTGGTAGTACCCAGGGGCAGTCACGGGGTGGTACACCTCGCAGTTCTGCCGCTGCGCGAGGCCCTCGGTGAGGGCAGTGGAAAGGCAGTCTGCATCGATATCGCGCTTTGCTAGGTATTCTTTGGCTTCACTGGGCGGGATGATCGTTGTGTTCTCGATGGGGGACGGTGTTGTCATGGTGGCTCCTTCCGGCCTCGTCGGGTGTGGAGCTGAAAATAGCGCACGGTGTCGACATTCCCGCTGGAAATTGGAACAGACGTTCGCACCGAAGGCTCGTCGCAAAGCAAAAGGCCCGGCTGCACAAACGCAACCGGGCCTTCAAGCCACTGCCTACACCTGGTAGCCCATCGGCGCACCCGGGCCGAGCGGGATGCCCAGGAAGTACCACAGCAGGAAGAAAAGGAACCAGCCGATCAGCATGCACATCGAGTACGGCAGGGCCAGCGACATCAGGGTGCCCACGCCGGCCTTCTTGTAGTACTTCTGCAGGAAGGTCAGTGCGAGGGCGAAGTAGGGCGACATCGGGGTGATGATGTTGGAGGGGGAGTCGCCGATGCGGTAGAGCATCTGGGTCACCTCAGGCGAGACGTCCACGTACATCATCATCGGCACGACCACCGGCGCCATCAGCGCCCACTGCGCGGAGCCGGAGGTGATGAACAGGTTGATCAGGGTGACCATCAGCACGAAGGCTGCGAAGAGCACGACGTTGGGCAGGTCCCAAGACTGCAGCAGCTCCGAGCCCTTGATGGCCGTCCAGGGGCCCAAGTTGGACCACTGGAACCACGCCAGGAACTGGGAAACGGCGAAGAACAGCACCAGAATGGGCAGCAGGGACTCCAGGCCCTTGGCCATGAACTTGGGCACGTCCGCCGCTTCTTTGACCGTGCCCACGATCAGGCCGTAGACCAAGCCGGTGGCGAAGAAGATGAGGGTGATCGGCACGGCGATGGCGCGGATCAGCGGGGACTCCATGAAGCCCTCCTCGGGGCGGGCGAAGGGCGAGCCCGGGATGAACAGCAGCGCGAAGTAGGCGGCCAGGCACACCACGAGCGTGATGCCGGCCCAGTTCAGGCCCTTGCGCTCCAGCGGGGTGAGGGTGAGGTCATCGTCGTCGGTCAGGTGGGCGTCGTCGGGCTGGTTGGACTCGTCCATCTGCAGCTCGCCCTCGTCGATAGCGTCGTGGTCGACCAGGCCCTGAGCTTTCTTATCGACGTACAATTCTGTCACCGCCGTGATAATCAGCGACAGCACCACTGCCGACGGGATGACGAAGAAGATGTTGGCAAGCGGGGAGACCTCGTAGGTTTGGTCTACAAGCTGCGCCGCCGAGGTGGAAATGCCGGCGAGCAGCAGATCCGTGATGTTCAGAATCAACGAGGCATTGAAGCCAGCAGAGGAGGCGGCAAACGCCACCATCGCGCCCACGACAGGGGAGCGGCCCACGGCGTGGAAGGCCATCGCACCCAGCGGGATGATGATGACGTAGATGGCGTCCGAGGCCACCGAGCCGGTCACACCCGCCAGCGCCACCATGAAGGTGAGCATCTTCGGGCTGACCTTGTCCACCATCGCGCGCACCATCGCGGCCAACAGCCCCGTCTGTTCCGCCACGGCCACGCCCAGCATGACAGCCAGGATCACACCCAGCGGCGGGAAGGCGATGAAATTCTCCACCGCGTCGGTGACCATGCGCGAGATGTTTTCGCCGGTGAGCAGGGATTCGACGTGGATCTCCTCGCCGGAGGCGGGGTCCACTGCGGACAGTCCGGCCTTCTCTGCAATCCACGAGGACACCGCCACCACTCCGGCGAGGATGACAAACAGCCAGAACGGATCCGGTAGTTTGTTGCCGATCCTTTCAATCCAGCCCAGGAAGCCAGGCATGCCCTCCTGGCGCTGATTGTTGTCTTTGCGGTCCGCCCGTTCTTGCAGGCCGTTTTCTACTTTGGTTGATCCAGTCATGGTGGGTCTTCCTGGTCGGCGATAATTCGTCGTAAAAAGGTGAGAGCCACCTTACATTTTCATAGCGAAGTAAGGTAAACGAAGTGAGTACGAAATTGCAGATTTCCCCGCGCGACACCCGTCCAACCCTCCGCGGCGCCGGTTGCTTTGGTGCGCTGACCTCGGTCATCGCGGTGGTCGCCGTTGTGGCGCTCGTCGTGGCGCTGACCCGCCCGGCGCTATTCGGGATGGGGGAGGAAAAGGTCGAGTCGACCACCATCGGTGCGCAGCTCAGCGACATCGCCGAGCTCGCCACCGAGGAATACGCGTTTTCGGACGTGGGCAAGTTCGACCAGGCTGGCCTCGAGGTGCTCGGCGTGCACGTGCCGTTCACCGGCCGCAACTTCCTGGTCACCTACGACGGGCGCGTCACCGCCGGCATCCGCGATGCTTCGCTTATCGACGTCACCTCCGGCAACCACACCATCGAAATCACTTTGCCGAAAGCGGAGGTGCTCGAATCCCACATCGACGCCGACAGCGTGAAGGTGTACGACCAAACCATGAACCCCATCAACCAACTGCGCGTCGAAGACGTCACCGGCTTCATTGCCGACCGGGAGAACGACGCGCGCGAGAAGGCTGTTTCGGCTGGGCTGCTCGACCGCGCCGGACAGCGCGCCGAGGAACTCGCGCGGGCGCACGTGGAGGCACTGGTGGCCGGAACGGACATGGAGGACTACCAGGTGCGCGTGACGCTTGTCGAGTAATCTTTCGTGCATGCGTAAAACTTTTGCCGCGGCCGTTGCGGCCTGCACCGTTGCCCTTGTTGCTCCTGCCGGCGTGGCAGAGACTGTGGACCCGGGCTTCTCCCGTGTCTGCGTGATCGAATACAACGTGGACCAAATCCCGGCGCTCGCCGCGGGGCTGCACGCGGACGACATCCTCTACCACTCCGGCGACCGCGCCGACGCGGTTGCGCTTTGGAAGAAGGAGCAGGACACGCTGCGCGCCGGGCTGGAAGACAACGGCTGGGGCACGCTGAAGGACATCGACAAAGACTCCCTCTGGCCAGTCGAAGACCACACCGCAAGCTCCGTTATCGCCGAGGACCTGGGCAGCTCCGACACCGGCGCACCCACCACCCTTGACACCCCGTTCAGCGCGGGTGAGGTCGCCTACTTCAAGTCGGCCGCCTCCTACACGACGCAGCGCTTCCAGGACTGCGGCAGGGAGGTCAACCGCCCCGTGCCGGCAGCACCGTCGAGCCTGGACCTCGCCCTCGCACCGGGCAAGATCGCCGGCATTGTTGTCGCCCTGCTGGCCGTGTTGGGTGCCGGCGCGGCGTTTGCAGCGTCTGCGGGCCTGATCCCGGGCGTGGCGCTGCCGTTCTAGCTTCGGAGAGCAGAAAAGTTCACTCGCAGCGTGCCGGCCAGTGAATTTTTTAGCAGGCGCCGATTTGCCACCTGCGGAAAGTGAATTATCTAGCAACCGGGTGCGATCCTATTCATCGCCGGGGTCTGCGGACTTCCTGTGAACCATCGGTCGTCGGGATCGGAGTTCGAGGATGAGTTATCCGCCGGAGGTACGGCAGCGTGCCGTTGAGCTTTCGGGGCAGGGGCTTGCTGCTTCGCAGGTTCGTGCGCAGTTGATTCGGGAGGAATGTAGGTCTGTTCCTTCTACCGCTTCAATTTCGGGATGGGCACGCAACGCCCGTCATGGCAGCGGGGTCGATAAAGGTTGGCGTTCTGCCGAGTTGATTGCTGAGGTCGTTCGGGCGAATGTGACAACGTCGGCATCCACCCGCGAGATTGGATGGCGTTTTCGGGTCGCTGCGAGTTCCGTGGCGGCGTGGACGCACAAGTTCGCTCCGGATGCGGGTTCGCGGCGTGGGATGACACCGCAGGAGATAGAACAGGCGACACTGGCGCGTGTGAAAGAACACCACGAAGCCCAAAAACGCAAGCGCAAGAAGGCCGAAACACAACGTCAATCACAACGCGCCCCGCGCGATGAGAGTGCATATTCACGCAACCATGAGCAGCCAACAGCTCCGTTTGATGAGGCAGCGTTGCCGGATGACGTTGAGACCCTCAAAGACCTGTTGCGTCAAGAGCGGTTTATGCGTCTGGCGGATAAAGCGCTGTTTGAGGCGGTGATGGAATCTGAGGGAAAAGCGCAAACCCGGAGACGCTCGACAGCGTGGTCGTCGCTACGGCTGTCAGACGACTCCGGGACGTCGGATACCAAGTAACGCGTTGCTGCGCCTACTACGGATTGAAGTACAACACCTACAAGTCGGCATGCAAGCGGTTAAAACACCCTCTAGTCGACCGAAAAGGCCAGGCCAAGGCAATGGTTACCGCCGCCTGTGAGGGCAACCGCATGGTCTACGGCTACCGCCGCGTGAGTGAAGTGTGCAAAGCGAACGGTCTGTCGCTGGGGGAAAAATCGATTCGCACGATCATGCGCGAAGAACACCTGCAGCCGAAGATGAAACGCACGAAGCGCTACAGCTCGTACAAGGGCGAAACTGCGCATCGCCCAGCAAATCGATGTCTGGTTGGAGACATCGACACTGTCACAAAAAATGGCACCCACGTCTCGCAAAGATATCGTTCGCAGGCGCATCGTCGCAGGCAGGCGGGCAGGAAGGATCTGGTACACGATTTCTATGCCGATGCGCCAAATCAAAGACTCGGCACCGACATCACCGCGTTTCAATGCGCTGACGGCAAAGTCTTTTTTAGCCCGCTGATCGACTTCCACGACAACATGCCCATCGCGTACACCTGCGCAACGCGACCAGCGGCGTTGCTGACCAACACGATGCTTGAAGCTGGGCTCGAGCAAATACAACCAGGACAACGCCCCGAACTGCACACCGACCGTGGCTGGCACTACCGCCACATCGATTGGGTTGACCGACTGACTGATATCAGTCACGACAGGCAACAATGCACACATTGCACAGAGGAGAACCCGTGCGATAACGCCTGGTTGATGGTGCCGTCCCTATCCCGGCTCGGCAACAGCGGCGACAACGCCCGAGTAGAAGGGTTCTTCGGCACCATCAAGCGCGAACTTCACGCCAGTGGAATTCGCCCCGAAAAGCACACAACCGAGGAGTTTATGAAGTATCTTGACGATTATCTGGACTGGTTCGTCTTTGGCAGACTCACCACCGGACCAGACGGGCAATACACAACCCTGGCTAAACAACGAAACATAGCCAAAACCACCTAGCCAACAACACAACGGCCACCAGTGTGGTTCACAGGAAGTCCGCAGACCCGCCGAGTGAACAATTCCGCAACGCGCCTGGGGCCGAGCTCGGGCCGACGCCGTGGTCCGTTGCGCGCACGTAGGGTGGGGCTCATGCAGCTCGAGAAGTTTTTCCAGGACTGGCCGGTAGACAACGTCGCGGCGGCACTTGTCGGCGACACCGAATCTCAGTTCGGCGACACCGACCGCGTCTTCGAGCTCGCCAGCGTGACCAAGCTCCTCTCCGCCTACGCCGTGCTCCTCGCAGTCGAAGAGGGGGCATTCGAGCTCGACGACGCCGCCGGGCCGGAGGGTGCCACCGTCCGCCACCTGCTCGCGCACGCTTCCGGCGTCGGCTTCGATTCCCGAGAGCCACAAAAGGCACCGGGGGAGCGACGCATCTACTCCTCGGCCGGCTACGAAATCCTTGCGGACCACGTTGCAGAGACCACCGGCATCCCCTTCGCCGACTATGCCCGCGAAGGTGTCTTTGAGCCGCTCGGGATGACCAAGACCGAGATCTACGGCTCGGCTGGCCACGGCGGGCGCTCCACCGTCGACGACCTTTCTGCATTCGCAGGCGAGCTCCTCTCGCCGCGTCTTCTGGATCCGTCAACGGTTCGCGAGGCCTTTTCCAACCAATTCGGCGACCTGCGCGGCGTGGTGCCCGGCTACGGCATGCAGAAGCCCTGCCCGTGGGGCCTGGGTTTTGAGATCAAGGCCGACAAATCCCCGCACTGGACCGGCGACGGCATGCCCGAAGGCACCGTCGGCCACTTCGGTATGGCGGGGACCTACCTCTGGGTCGCCGGCGACCAGGCGTGCGTGGTGCTCACGGACCGCGAGTTCGGCGACTGGGCCAAGCCGCTGTGGCAGGAGACCAACACGGCGCTGTGGGAGGCGCTGGGGTAGGGGGAGACAAAGGCCCCCGCGCAGTTTCTGAGATGAGCCATCTGCGCTGCATGTTTTAAACTGCACCCATGACTACGACGAACACCCCGCTGCCAGCCGCGGGGCAAAAGCTGCCGACCAATCAGGTCGTGCCTCTGATGACGGCGTTGCTGGTCGCCGTCTTCGCGTTCCAGCTCAATGCGTCGATGCTTGCTCCGGCGCTCGCCACCATGGAAGCCGACCTGAACGCCACCACCGCGCAGATCGGCATGACGCAGACCGCGTTTTTCACCGCGGCAGCCGTGTTCGCGCTGTTCATGCCGCGCTGGGGTGACCTGATCGGCCGTCGCAAGGTGCTCGTCGGCATGATGGTCGTCACCGTCATCGGCTCGATCGTCGCCGCGCTGGCCACCAACGTGACCATGCTGTTCATCGGCCGCGTGATCCAGGGCGTGTCGGGCCCGACCGTCGCGCTGACGTCTGTGATGTTGCGCCAGGCGGTGCGCGAGGAGAAGCAGTTCGCGCTCCTGGTGGGCATTCTCACCTCCGTCAACGGCGGCATCGCGGGTATCGACGCCCTCCTCGGCGGGTGGCTTACCGACGCCTTCGGTTTCCGCTCCCTCTTCTGGGTCATCGGCGCCGCCGCGCTGATTGCCGTCTTCGCCGTGCAGTTCGGCGTGCCGGAGACCAAGTCCGACCAGCTGCAGCCCATGGACTGGAAGGGCGTTGTCGGCCTGGTCGTCGGTGCCGCGACCATCCTCACCGCACTCAACGAGGCCGGCGCGCTGGCCGCCGCGAACTGGGTCATGGTCATCATCCTGCTGGTTATCGGCATTGCTTCACTGGTGTGGTTCTGGCGCACGGAGAAGGCCAGCCCGCACCCGCTGATGTCCACCGACCTGCTGGCGCAGCGCCGCACCTGGGCGCTGCTTTTGACCACCACGCTGACCATGACCGGCGTGTTCGCCGTGATGAACGGCCTGGTGCCCAACCTCGCGCAGGACGAGGTCAACGGCCCCGGCATGTCCGCCGGTGTGGTGTCCTGGTGGACGCTGACCCCGTACGCGCTGGCCGGCCTGCTCATGGGCCCGGTCGCCGGCTGGCTGGCCGGCCGCGTGGGCTACAAGATCATCCTCCAGATCGGCATCGCCGGCGCGGCCCTGTCCGTGCTCTTCGGCACCGTCGTGGTGGGCAACCCCACGCACGCGATGCTGCTCGCAGTGTCCGTCCTCGCCGGCATCACCTACGCCGGCATGGGCAACATCATGCTCGGCTCGCTTGGCGTCGTGCTCGCCCCGAAGCACAACCAGGGCTACCTGCCGGGCCTCAACGGCGGCGCGTTCAACCTGGGCGCAGGCCTGTCGTTCACCATCATCTTCGCGGTGTTCACCGCCACCAACGGCAGCTACCGCGCGGGCATGATCGCCGGCGCGATCCTGCTGGGCTGCGCGTTCGCCGCATCCTTCCTCATCCCGAAGCCGGAGACGGTGCCGGACACGCTCGCCGCGGAGGATATGGCTGCCCGTGCGTAAGATCATCCTGGACTGCGACCCCGGCCATGACGACGCCGTGGCCATCCTGTTGGCTGTCGGCAACCCGGACATCGAGCTGCTCGGCCTGACCACCGTCGGCGGCAACCACACCATCGACCACGTCACGCGCAACGCCCAGCAGGTGCTCACCGTCGCGGGGCTGCACGACGTGCCCGTCTACCGCGGCGTGACGCGGCCATTGCTTAACGACGTCGTCACCGCCACCGACATCCACGGAGATTCCGGGATGGAAATCCACGGCTTCGAGCTGCCGGAACCGGCGGTTGAGGCGGAGGAAGCCGGGGCGGTCCAGTGGATCGTCGATACGCTCATGCGCGAAGAACCGGGAACCGTAACTCTGGTGCCCACCGGGCCGCTGACCAACATCGCCCTGGCGGCGCGCCTGGAGCCGCGCATCGTTACCCGTGTGCGCGAGGTCGTGCTCATGGGCGGCGCCTACGGGGCCGGCAACTTCTCCCCGTCGGCGGAGTTCAACATCGCCGTCGACCCGGAAGCCGCCGCGATCGTCTTCGGCGAGGCGTGGCCCGTGGTCATGGTCGGGCTCGACCTGACGCACCAGGCACTGGCTACCCCCGAGGTCGAGTCCCGCTTCGCTTCCCTCGGTACCGCGCCGGGCGATTTCGTGGTCGGGCTCATCGACGCGTTCCGCCGCAACTACAAAGGCGCCCAGGGCTTTGACAACCCGCCGGTGCACGACCCGTGCGCCGTCGCCTACGTCATCGACCCCACCGTGGTGGACACCGTCGCCGTGCCGGTGACGGTGGAGCTCGCCGGCGCCCAGACCCGCGGGCGCACCGTGGCGGACCTGCGCGCGTTCGGTGCGGCGATGGCCTCGGGCGCCTCGCCGGCAGACGCTGGTGCCGCTGCGGGTGCCTGCAACACCTCCGTGGCGACGCGCCTGGACACCGAGCGCTTCTGGGACCTCGTCGTCGACGCCGTGAAGCGCCTGGGGTAGGGCCCGGCTGTTCCGTTAAGCGCCTGGGCTAGGGCCCGGCTCTTCCGGCTCTTCCGGTAAAATCGGCTGGGTTGGAGTCCGCTCTTCCCGCAAACCGGCTACCTGCAACCGGCTACCAGGCCATTTTCCGCCTAGTAGCCGGTCGCAGGTAGCCGGTTTTCGCGTGCCCGGGCGGGCGGGAAACACATGGGCAGGCGGAAACACGCGCATGCCCGGGCAGGCGGAACCACGCGCGCCGGCGGAACCACGCGCCCGGACAGAGACAACCGCGCAGAACACCCCCGCCCCAACCCAGCGACCCCACATCGACCGCACAAGGCACACCCAGTCGTGGGCACCGCGCCGTCGCTAGCCTTGGCGCCCATGGACTTCTCTGATGACGTGGGCACTCTTTACTTTGTCCTCGAATACACCGGTGTGTTGTTGGCGGCCACGATCGGCGGGACCGTGGCCAAGCGGATGAACTTCGACATTGTGGGGTTCGCGTTCGTGGCGCTGATTTCGTCGTTAAGCGGTGGCCTCATGCGCGACGCCATACTTAACGACGGCCCCGCCGCCGCCATGACCAACCCCGGCTACCTGATCACGGCCACGATCGGCGGGCTGATCGCCTACTTTGCGCCCCTGCGCGGCAAACTCTGGGAGAATTTCCGGTTCTACGCGGACGTGGTCACCATCGGTGTGTGGGCGGTCGGCGGCACGATCAAGGGGCTCAACGCGGAGCTGAGCTGGGTGCCGTGCGTGCTGCTGGCCGTGATCACCGCAACCGGCGGCACGCTTGCCCGAGACGTTGTGCTGCGGCAGATCCCGGCGCTGTTTACCAGCGAGAAGATGACGGTGTTCCCGGCGATCATCGCGTCGGTGATCATGTTGGTGCTCAACCGCTTCGACCTGGTGTGGGAGGGCATGCTGGCCGCCGCGATCGCCGCGCCGCTGTTTGCGTTGGCGGTGTACTTCGGCGGCGACAAGCTCTTAGGGCTTCAGACCAAGCGCCTCGAGCGCCCGCTTGAAGAGAGGATCGGCGAGGCATTGGGTGTGGACACCGACTCGCGACGCCCGGCCGAGTCCGGCAAGGAGGTGCGCAACGCGCTGGAGAGCGCCTCGGACGAGCAGCTGGTCCAGGCGCTGCGGGTGATGCTGCAAAACGAGGTGCGGGAGAGCACGGAGGCGAAAGCCTAAACCAGAAACCCGCCCCGAAGCCGCGCCAACCCCTTTACGATGGCGCGCATGTACTTCGACAACGTGCTCACCGCCGTCGGTTTCTCGTTTGCCGTGATGGATCTCATCGGCGTGTTCCTCAATGCGCTGATGGGCGGCCTTGTCGCTCGGCGGATGCGTTTCGACGCCGTCGGTTTCATGCTCATCTCCATCATCTCCGGCATGGCGGGAGGCATGATCCGCGACGCGCTGATCGGCTCCACGCCGGCGTCCGCGCTGCAGAACCCGTGGTACATCGGCACCGCCCTGGTGGGTTCGTTGGTCGCGTTCGCCCTGCCCATTGAGGGCCGGGCCTGGGAGTTGTTCCGCTTCCACGGCGACATGGTCATCGTCGGGGTGTGGGCGGTCACCGGGACGATCACTGCCTTGCGCGCGGACGTGAGCTGGTTCGGCTGCATCCTGATGGGCATTCTCACCGCGACGGGCGGGATGGTCATCCGCGAGATGATGATTGGCCAAATCCCATCCATTCTTGTGGACCGGCAACTCTATGTGGTGCCGGCCATGGTGGCGTCGATAAGCGTGCAGCTCTTCTACGACTTCGGCTGGCAGTCGGTGGGCCTGGCCGTTTCCGCGCTGCTCGGTATTGCGCTGGGTGTGGCCGCGTACTGGCTGGATTGGTCGGTGCCCGGGGTGGAGGCGCTCGCGCCCGTGGACAGCTATTTCACCCGGGTGAAGCACCGGGTCGGCGACAAGCTTCCGCCCGTTTCGTACCGGCAGCGCGCCGCCACCCCCACCATGATCTCCGCGCCCACCCGCAAGGACGTGCGCGACGAGCTCGCCGCCGTCGACGGCGAGGTTTCGCACGAAGACTTCGTCGCGGCGCTCTACCGCGCGTACGGGCTGAAGTAGCAGGTGTGAAACCATAGGCCCATGCTGTTGCTTGTGGCGCTCGCAGTGGGCGGGCTGATTCCGATCCAAACCGCGGCGAACTCACGCCTGCGCCTGAGTCTGGGCAACAAGCCGGTGGTCTCGGCGCTGATCTCGTTTTCGGTGGCGTTGCTCGTCGCTATCGTGGCGACGAGCGTGCTGCAGGGAAACCCTGTGCCCCAGTTCGCTCCGGGGGAGTCCGCGCCGTGGTGGGTGTGGCTCGGCGGCGCGATGGGGGTGTGCTTCGTGCTGGGCAACATCCTGCTGTTCCCGCGCCTCGGTGCGGTGCAGACCGTGGTGCTGCCGATTCTGGGCCAGGTGGTGATGGGTCTGGTCATCGACTACTTCGGCTTGTTCGGCGCCCCCGTGTTGCCGGTGACGTGGATGCGCGCACTCGGTGCGGTGGTGGTGCTGGCCGGAATCGTGCTGGTGCTGCGCGCCGGTAACCGCCCGGCCGTGGAGGGCGATGCCGTCGGGCTTGAACTGTGGCTGTTCCGGGTGCTGGGCGTCCTGGTTGGCGTCGGTTCCGCGGTCCAGACCGCGGTGAACGGCTATTTGGGCACGATCGCAGGATCTTCCCTGCACGCTGGCGAGATCAACCTGGCGGTTGGTGCGGTGTTGCTGCTTGTGGCGGTGCTGGTGACCAGCCCGAAGCAGCTCACCCGCCGGCCCACGCCCGGACCGTGGTGGATGTGGGTCGGCGGCCTGGTCGGCGCGACGTTTGTGATCTCGGGCGCGACCCTGTCGCCGCTGCTGGGCACGGCCACCACCGTGATCGCCTTCAACGCCGGCACCATCGCCGCCGGCCAGGTGCTGGAGGCGCGCGGGGCGTTCGGGGCACGGAAGAACCCGCTGACCGCGACGCGCCTGGTGGGGCTGGTGGTGATCTTCTGCGGCGTGCTGGCGGTGCGGCTGCTCTAGCCCCCTCAACCTCAACCGAAGCTCGAGCAAATAGGGGGATCAACCAGCGGTTGAGGGTTGCCCGAGTGAACTTGTGTGAAGCAATATCGGCCAAGAGAAATTAGAGGCCGTTGGGGAAGACGAACCTCTCGTCTCGCACTCCGCCGCGCGGACTAGTCACCCGCCGCGGACATCCCGCCTAGTCACCGGGACCGGAGTGTGCCGCTACCACTGCGGGCAAACCCGCCCGCAAGAAGGGTCCCCACCAATGACGACAACACTGGCCGCACCCCGCACCTGCCGCGCCCCGCGCACCCGACTTTTGTGGACGCTCCGTATTGAGGGGATGCCGGGGCGGGTGCGGGGGAGCGTCGAGAAGCATATGCTCCTGCTGCCCGAGGGCGAGCCCGGCGAGGTCTGGTTCACGCGCTGGCAGCGCCGCCCCGACCGCACCTACTCGTGCCGCGAAACAATCGTGGCCACGCGCGCGGAAATCGAGGTCTTTGCGCAGGCCATCGACCGTCTTGCGCGCGAGGAAAATTTCGTGGCGAGCCTCACGCAAGGCTCCTACGATGGTCCGCATGTCTACTAAATACCGCGTACAAAACCCGAAAAACAACGAAATCGTCGAGTCCTTCGACTTCATCTCCGACGACGCGCTCGAAAGCGCGCTCGCCCAGGCAAACGACACATTTCAGCAGTGGCGCGAGAAGAGCTACGAGGAGCGCGCGGAGGTGCTGCGCAAGGTAGCCCAGCTTTTCGACGACCAAAGGTCCGAACTCACCCGCATCATCGCCGACGAGATGGGCAAGTCCGTCAAGGAAGGCGACGGTGAGATCAACGATGTCGTCGAGATCTTCAACTACTACGCCGACCACGGCGCGCAGTTCGGCGCCGACGAGGAGATCCCGAACCAGCGCGGCGGCACCTCTGTCATGCGCAAGGTGCCCCTCGGCGTGATCCTGGGCATCATGCCGTGGAACTTCCCCTACTACCAGGTGGCCCGCTTCGCGGCGCCGGCGCTGATGGCCGGCAACACGGTCATGGTCAAGCACGCCGAGATCTGCCCGCGGTCCGCCGCCGCGATTGAGAAGATCTTCGACCAAGCCGGCGCGCCGAAGGGCCTGTACACCAACATCTACGCAAAGCACTCGCAGATCTCCACGCTGATCAGCGACGACCGCGTCCAGGGTGTGTCACTGACCGGCTCCGAGCGCGCCGGCCGCGCCATCGCCTCCCAGGCAGGCCAGGCGCTGAAGAAGTGCGTGCTCGAGCTCGGCGGCACCGACGCCTACCTGGTGCTCGATTCCACCGACGTGAAGGCTGCGGCGGAGACGGCGTGGCAGAAGCGCATCGGCAACGTGGGCCAGGCCTGCACGTCGAACAAGCGCATGATCGTGATGGACGACATTTACGACGAGTTTGTGGATGAGTTGGTGGCGCTTGCGTCGTCGTATAGCGAAGGCGACCCGCTCGAGCCCGGCGAGGGCCCGGAGTTCTACCCGCTGTCCTCCCGCGACGCCGCCGAGCTTTTGGCCCAGCAGCTGCGCCTGGCGGTGGACGAAGGCGCGAATCTGCGCGTCGGCGGCGAAGTCACCGGCAAGGGCGCCTACATCACCCCGGCCGTGATCACCGACATCCCCGTCGGGTCCGACTCCTACTACGAGGAATTCTTCGGCCCCGTCGCCGAGGTGTACAAGGTCTCCTCCGAAGAGGAGGCGATCGAGGTGGCCAACAACTCCCGCTACGGCCTCGGCGGCGCTGTGATGTCCGAAGACCCCGAGCGCGCCACGAAGGTCGCCGCGAAGATCGACACCGGCATGATCCACGTGAACATCCCGCAGGCCCGCGGCGCCGAGCTGCCGTTCGGCGGCGTGAAGGCCTCCGGCCTGGGACGCGAGCTCGGCCCGCTGGGCATGGACGAGTTCGTGAACAAGCAGCGCTTCTACGTCGCCGGCTCCGACTCGGCGGTGTAGAACCCGTCGCCGAACGGGTCTAGGATCCGCTCCACCAGGTCCGCCACCGAGTGGACCACCGAGGTGGGGCGGAAGGGGTACTTGGCAATCTCCGCGTCGTCGGAGATGCCCGTGCGCACCAGCACCGTGCGCATGCCCGCCTCTAATCCGGCCTTGACGTCGGTGTCCATCCGGTCGCCGATCATCACCGTGTTCTCCGAGTGCGCGCCGATGTTGTTCAGCGCCGAGCGCATCATCACCGGGTTCGGCTTGCCCACGTAGTAGGGCCGCATCCCCGTCACCGCGGTGATCATGGCGGCCACGGACCCCGTCGCCGGCACCACGCCCGCCGGGCCCGGCCCGGTCAAGTCCGGGTTGGTCGCGATGAAGCGCGAGCCATTCCGGATCAGATTCGACGCGGTGGTCAGCGCTTCAAACGAGTACGTGCGCGTTTCGCCCAGCACCACGAAATCGGGGTCCGTGTCGGTGAGGATCCAGCCGATCTCGTGCAGCGCCGTCGTCAAGCCAGCCTCGCCGATCACATACGCGGAGGCCTCACCCGCCTGCTGCGAGAGGAACTTCGCGGTGGCGGTGGCGGAAGTCCAGATGCGCTCCGGCTCGATGTCCAACCCCATGCGCATCAGCTTCGCGGATAAGTCGCGCGGGGTCTGCATGGAGTTGTTCGTCAGCACCATGAAGTCGATGTCTTCCTCGCGCAGCGCGCCGATGAACTCCTTCGCGCCCGGGATGATCTCGCCCTCGCGGTGCAGGACACCGTCCATGTCGGTCAGGTAGGAAATCATTGGTGCTCCTCGACGTAATCGGCCAGGTCTTGGGCGGTGGGGCAGGAGGAGTACACGTGCTCGTCGATAGCTACTGCAAACGCGTCCTCGATGCGCACCGCCAGCTCAATGCGGTTTAGCGACGAAATTCCGCTGTCCTCCAGCCGCGTCCCGGGTTCGATCTCCACACCTGAGACCTCATCAACGAGCTCCGCGAGCTGCGCGAACGTGCCACGCGCCTGCGTCTCCTCCGTGTCTCCGGCGAGCTCGAGGCTGCCAAGGTCCAACCGCTGCGAAAGTTCCATGCCGTTATGATAAGCCCATGAAACGCTTCGCACTCCCGGCCGTGGCTGTCGTCGCCGCCGGTTTGCTCGCGCCCGCAGCATCCGCAGCGATGGCAGACGACTACACCCCGCACTTCGACTCCACGCCGCGCTACGTGGAGATGAAACCCAGCGACGGCTACACCGAAACCACCGAGTACAAACTGCTCGGAGTGCCGGAGGGCACCACCTGGAAGTTGACCGGCGAGAACACGATCCGCAAGAAAGGCCAACTCTTCGGCAGCGAGGACAAGTGCGAAGACAACCCCCTCGGCGCGCGGCTGAACAACTACACCCTGGGGGAGTCGCCGCAGCCGGGCGAGAACGTCATCGACTTTGACATCCGCGTCTGCTTCCCCGACGGGTCCGAGGAGCTGTACCCGCAGAAGATCACGCTCACCAGCGACGACGCGTTCTACTACAACCCGAATTACGGCAAAACCGTCACCGCCGACCCCGGCCAAACCTTCGCCGTCACTCCGACCAACGAGTTCGACGCGGAACTTCCCACCAATGCGAAGTGGAAACTTACCGGCGGCGACGGCTGGAACGCACATATCGACCAAACCACCGGCGCCATCACCGCCACGGTGCCGAAAGACACCTCCCGCGGCACGACCTTTACGGTGGTGAGCACCTTCGCCGACGGCTCGACGCGCAAGAGCACCGCCCACATCGCCAACTCCGGCAAGGGGGTGGAGGCTCCCGCCGCGACCCAGCCCGCGCCGGCGCCGGGGCCGGGGCAGTCCGGGTCGTCAACCGCGCAGAAGCTTGCCCTGGTCACGGGCGTGCTGGCAGTTCTAGTCGGCGCGGTTGCCTTTGCGTGGCCGCAACTGCAGCAGTTCCTCCCGCAGTTCTAGCGGAGGGGCCGGGGCTGGGCCCCAGGTCCTAGGCGCGGTGTGGGAATTTGTTCACCGGCCGGGTCTGCGGACTTCCTGTGAACCACACTGGTGGCCGTTGTGTTGTTGGCTAGGTGGTTTTGGCTATGTTTCGTTGTTTAGCCAGGGTTGTGTATTGCCCGTCTGGTCCGGTGGTGAGTCTGCCAAAGACGAACCAGTCCAGATAATCGTCAAGATACTTCATAAACTCCTCGGTTGTGTGCTTTTCGGGGCGAATTCCACTGGCGTGAAGTTCGCGCTTGATGGTGCCGAAGAACCCTTCTACTCGGGCGTTGTCGCCGCTGTTGCCGAGCCGGGATAGGGACGGCACCATCAACCAGGCGTTATCGCACGGGTTCTCCTCTGTGCAATGTGTGCATTGTTGCCTGTCGTGACTGATATCAGTCAGTCGGTCAACCCAATCGATGTGGCGGTAGTGCCAGCCACGGTCGGTGTGCAGTTCGGGGCGTTGTCCTGGTTGTATTTGCTCGAGCCCAGCTTCAAGCATCGTGTTGGTCAGCAACGCCGCTGGTCGCGTTGCGCAGGTGTACGCGATGGGCATGTTGTCGTGGAAGTCGATCAGCGGGCTAAAAAAGACTTTGCCGTCAGCGCATTGAAACGCGGTGATGTCGGTGCCGAGTCTTTGATTTGGCGCATCGGCATAGAAATCGTGTACCAGATCCTTCCTGCCCGCCTGCCTGCGACGATGCGCCTGCGAACGATATCTTTGCGAGACGTGGGTGCCATTTTTTGTGACAGTGTCGATGTCTCCAACCAGACATCGATTTGCTGGGCGATGCGCAGTTTCGCCCTTGTACGAGCTGTAGCGCTTCGTGCGTTTCATCTTCGGCTGCAGGTGTTCTTCGCGCATGATCGTGCGAATCGATTTTTCCCCCAGCGACAGACCGTTCGCTTTGCACACTTCACTCACGCGGCGGTAGCCGTAGACCATGCGGTTGCCCTCACAGGCGGCGGTAACCATTGCCTTGGCCTGGCCTTTTCGGTCGACTAGAGGGTGTTTTAACCGCTTGCATGCCGACTTGTAGGTGTTGTACTTCAATCCGTAGTAGGCGCAGCAACGCGTTACTTGGTATCCGACGTCCCGGAGTCGTCTGACAGCCGTAGCGACGACCACGCTGTCGAGCGTCTCCGGGTTTGCGCTTTTCCCTCAGATTCCATCACCGCCTCAAACAGCGCTTTATCCGCCAGACGCATAAACCGCTCTTGACGCAACAGGTCTTTGAGGGTCTCAACGTCATCCGGCAACGCTGCCTCATCAAACGGAGCTGTTGGCTGCTCATGGTTGCGTGAATATGCACTCTCATCGCGCGGGGCGCGTTGTGATTGACGTTGTGTTTCGGCCTTCTTGCGCTTGCGTTTTTGGGCTTCGTGGTGTTCTTTCACACGCGCCAGTGTCGCCTGTTCTATCTCCTGCGGTGTCATCCCACGCCGCGAACCCGCATCCGGAGCGAACTTGTGCGTCCACGCCGCCACGGAACTCGCAGCGACCCGAAAACGCCATCCAATCTCGCGGGTGGATGCCGACGTTGTCACATTCGCCCGAACGACCTCAGCAATCAACTCGGCAGAACGCCAACCTTTATCGACCCCGCTGCCATGACGGGCGTTGCGTGCCCATCCCGAAATTGAAGCGGTAGAAGGAACAGACCTACATTCCTCCCGAATCAACTGCGCACGAACCTGCGAAGCAGCAAGCCCCTGCCCCGAAAGCTCAACGGCACGCTGCCGTACCTCCGGCGGATAACTCATCCTCGAACTCCGATCCCGACGACCGATGGTTCACAGGAAGTCCGCAGACCCGGCCAGGGGCGTTTGGGTGAACAAAACCCGCAAAACACCAGCCCCGCCACGACAGCGCACGCCCCAACCTGTCAGGACCCCTCGCCGCATCCGCCCCCGGGCATGACAAAAGGGGCGCTCCGCAGCCGGAACGCCCCTTCGTCGTCAAGCTAAGGGCTACTCTGCGGCGTTCTCCGCGCCCTCGTCCTCGCCGTCCGTCTCAGCGGTGGCGGCGGTCGGGTCGTCGATCTTCAGGTCCTTGGCTGCCTGGGCGGCCACGGAACGGTCGATCTTGCCCTCGTTGGCCAGGCCCAGCAGGGCGGCAACGGCCATGGACTCAGCGTCGATGTTGTAGAAGCGGCGGGCGGCCTCGCGGGTGTCTGCGAAGCCGAAGCCGTCCGCACCCAGCACGATGTACTGGCCCGGCACGTAGGCGCGGATCTGCTCCTGCAGGTCGGAAGCGAAGTCGGAGGTAGCGATGTACGGGCCCGACGTCTGCTTCAGCTGCTTGGTGGCAAACGCCTCTTCAACCTCTTCGCCCGGGTTGAGCAGCTGCTCGGCGGCCTTGCGCTGGCCCTCGCGTGCGAGCTCCGTCCAGGAGGTCACGGAGTAGATGGCGGCGCCGACGTTGTACTTCTCCTGCAGGATCTCCTGCGCGCGCAGCGCCTGCTGCATGCCCACACCGGAGGCGAGCAGGGAGACCTTGTTGTCCAGGTCCTTGCCCTCGTCGTAGAGGTAGATGCCCTTGTGCAGACCCTCCACGTCCAGGTTGTCCGGGCGTGCCGGCTGGTGGTGCGGCTGGTTGTAGACGGTGATGTAGTACATCACGTTCTCGTCCTTGCCCTCACCCTGGCCGTACATGCGCTCGATGCCCTTGGAGATGATGTAGGGCATCTCGTAGGCGAACGCCGGGTCGTACGGGATGACGGCCGGGTTGGTGGACGCCAGGATCGGGGAGTGGCCGTCCATGTGCTGCAGGCCCTCGCCGAACAGGGTGGTGCGGCCGGCGGTCGCGCCGATGATGAAGCCGCGGCCCATCTGGTCGCCAGCGGCCCAGAAGTTGTCGCCGGTGCGCTGGAAGCCGAACATGGAGTAGAAGATGTACATCGGGATCATCGGCTCGCCGTGGGTGGCGTAAGAGGTCGCCGCGGCGATGAAGGAGGCGGAGGAGCCGTCCTCGTTGATGCCCTCGTGCAGGATCTGACCGTTCTCGGCCTCCTTGTAGGACAGCTGCAGGTCGTGGTCCACCGGCACGTAGTTCTGGCCGTTCGGGTTGTAGATGCCCAGGGTGGGGAACCAGGAGTCCAGGCCGAAGGTGCGGGCCTCGTCCGGGATGATCGGAACGACGCGCTTGCCCAGCTCCTTGTCGCGCATGAGCGCCTTGAAGGTGCGCACCAGCGCCATGGTGGAGGCGACTTCCTGCTTGCCGGAGTCCTTGAACAGCGCCTTGAAGGTCTTTTCAAACTCGGGCTGCTCCAGCGGGGTGTAGCTCTCGCGGCGCTCCGGCAGGTAGCCGCCCAGTTCCTCGCGGCGGGCCTGGAGGTACTTGATCTCCTCGGCGTCCTCGCCCGGGTGGTAGTACGGCGGCATGTAGGGATCCTTTTCCAGCTCCTCGTCGGAGATGGGGATCTGCTGCTTGTCGCGGAAGAGCTTGAGGTCTTCCAGCGTCAGCTTCTTCATCTGGTGGGTGGCGTTGCGGCCCTCGAAGTTGTGGCCGAGGCCGTAGCCCTTGACGGTGTGGGCGAGGATGACGGTCGGCTTGCCCTTGGTCTCCAGCGCGCGCTTGTAGGCGGCGTAGACCTTGCGGTAGTCGTGGCCGCCGCGGCGCAGGTTCCAGATTTCCTCGTCGGTCATGTCCTCGACGAGCTTCTTGGTGCGCTCGTCGCGGCCGAAGAAGTGCTCGCGGACGTAGGCACCGTCGTTGGCCTTGAAGGTCTGGTAGTCGCCGTCCTTGGTGGTGTTCATGATGTGGACGAGTGCGCCGTCCTCATCCTTTTCCAAAAGCTCGTCCCACTCGCGGCCCCAGACCACCTTGATCACGTTCCAGCCGGCGCCGACGAAGAAGCTCTCCAGCTCCTGGATGATCTGGCCGTTGCCGCGCACCGGGCCGTCGAGACGCTGCAGGTTGCAGTTGATCACGAAGGTGAGGTTGTCCAGGCCGTACAGGGAGGCCATCTGGATCAGGCCGCGGGATTCCGGCTCGTCCATCTCGCCGTCGCCGAGGAATGCCCAGACGTGCTGCTGGTCGGTGTCCTTGATGCCACGGTTTTGCAGGTACTTGTTAAAGCGTGCCTGGTAGATCGCGTTCATCGGGCCGAGGCCCATGGACACGGTCGGGAACTCCCAGAAGCCTGGCATGCCGTGCGGGTGCGGGTAGGACGGCAGGCCGCCCTGCTCGCGGGAGTGCTCCTGGCGGAAGCCGTCCATGTCGTCTTCGCTCAGGCGGCCTTCCATGAAGGCGCGGGCGTACATGCCGGGGGAGGCGTGGCCCTGGAAGAAAACCTGGTCGCCGCCCTGCGGGGCGTCCTTGCCCTTGAAGAAGTGGTTGAAGCCGACTTCGTAGAGGGCCGCGGCGGAGGCGTAGGTGGAGATGTGGCCGCCGACCTTAATGCCGGGGCGCTGTGCGCGGTGCACCATCACGGCGGCGTTCCAGCGCATCCAGCGGCGGTAGCGCTTCTCAATTTGCTCATCGCCCGGGAATTCCGGCTCGAGCTTGGTCGGGATGGTGTTGACCAGGTCGGTCGAGGACAGCGCCGGCAGCGGCACGCGCTTGGCGTTAGCGCGCTCGATCAGGCGCAGCATGAGGTAGCGGGCGCGCTCCGGGTCGGACTCTTCGAGTAGCCCGTCGAGGGAGTCCATCCATTCCTGGGTTTCTTCCGGGTCAGCGTCGTGCAGGTAAGACGCTACGCCTTCGCGCAGCGAGAGAATGTTGGTGTCCACTTCGGTCGCGCTCTTTGCTCGTGCGTCGACCATGTCCGTTTCTTTCTCGGCCACTTCAACCTCCTGGGTCCGTCGGGGCAGTAACGCATTCCAGGATACGTGCTTAGGCGCGCCGATTCTTACAGCGGGTGTGCTTTGGTGAGACTAATCACGAAGATGTGCGCATTCTTTGCTTGACGACGTTAAGCTAACGCCCATACACCCACTTGAGATCAATGGAGGACACGGAAATTTGAGTGCCACAGGAGTGGACACCTACGCATCCCGCCTTGGCTTCGCCACGGGCGATGTCGTGCAGGAAATCGGCTGGGACGAAGACGCGGACAGCGCCATCTCCGAGGCGATCGAGGATGCCATTGGTGCCGAGCTTCTCGACGAAGACACCGACGACCCGTGCGACGCCATCCTGCTGTGGTTCCGCGCCGGTGACGGCGACCTCGTCGACGACCTGGTGGATGTCGCCCGCGGCCTCGGCTCCGGCGGCCGTATCTGGCTGATGACTCCGGGGGCAGGATCCTCCGGCGTGGTCCCGCCGAGCGAGATCGCGGAGTCCGCCCAGCTCGCCGGCTTCACGCAGACCAAGGCCGACCGCTTTGGCGATTGGCAGGGCTCCTGCCTCACACCCCGCAACCGCTGAGCAGGGATTTCGCTGACGCCTCAGGCTCTGCTAGTCTGCTCCTACGCGCGCCGTTAGCTCAGCTGGAAGAGCAACTGGTTTACACCCAGTAGGTCGGCGGTTCGAGCCCGTCATGGCGCACCATTGAGACCCCGTCCCGGAATCCCCGAGACGGGGTCTTTTGCTCCCGACAAGTGGTCCACCTGCGCTAGATGCTAACTCCAGGGTGCTTACACATCGAGTGCGAGCACGGGCGCCAATACCCTCAACGGCGAGGTATAAGCATCCTGGAGTAAGCATCCTCGCGCCGGGGGTGCGCCCGGGGGAGGACGGCGCCCGGGCCCACAACGCCCCAGATCTACAACGCCCCGGGCCTACAGCGCCCGGGCCGCGACGGCGGCGAGGATGCCCAGCTCAAAGCAGGGGGAGGGTCCGTCGAATGCCACGTCGGCGACGTCCCACTCCGAAAACCGCACCCGGGCCGACCCGGCCGCTGAACCCTCGAAATCGGGCACGACGGCGATGTCCCACAGCTCCACACCCGCGGCGGTGCAGGCGCGGGTGGCGCGAGTGTCCAACGAACCGAGCTGCGACAGGACGAACAGAGTTTCATCTTCATTGGACGCCACCTGCGACAACACCGCAAACGGGCGCGTGGGAAACAGGGCGGGGTAGTCGGCGACGGCGTCTTCCACGTCCTCGGCTTCGATGCCGTCTGCCAGAACCACACCCGCAGACTTCAAGGTGGTCAGGGCGGAGTGGAGCAGCTCGGCGTCAACGGTGGAAGTCATCCGTCCCCCTTCAAAAGGAAAGCTAGCGTTCTTCTTCCTTATCGTAGGCCTTGGCCCACGGGTTGGCCCGGGAAGTTCCGTAGCGCTGGCGCGTCCGGGAGGGCGCTGGGGTGGGGTCGGGGGAGGCGCCGGAGGTGACGTCGTCAAGCATTTGTTTCTGCTCGGCCTCGAATCGGCGGCGCTCGCGCGAGTCGGCGTAAAGGAAGTAGATCAGCGCGGCGGGGGCGGCGGCGCCGAAGAGGATCCACTGCAGGCCGTAGGAGAGGTGGTTGCCGGTTTCCAGCTGCGGCAGTGGGATGGGGTCGAGCACACCGGGCTCGTCGCCGAGCAGCTGCAGGTACGGCGAGGCCAGCTTCTGGCCGACCATGTCGCCCACCTGCTGTGGGCTGATGGAATACACCATGTCGTAGCCCTGCTCGTGCATCGGCGGGTTGGGGTGTACGCCCTCGTCGGCGCGCAGCATGCCGGTAATGGTGACTTCGCCGTCGGGCGCGGGCGCGATGTCGGGCACCTGCGTGGAGTCCTTCGCCTTGACCCAGCCACGGTGGACCAGGATGGCCTCGCCGCTGTCAAGCGTAAAGGGCGTGAGCACTTGGAAGGAGGGGGCGCCGTCGACAGGCCGTAGGCGCAACAAAACGTCCGGGCCCGTATAGCGCCCCGTGGCGACCACGCGCGACCACTCCGCGCCCTCGTCGAGCGAGCCGTCCGCGCCCAGCCGAGTCGAAAGCGGCTCTGGGTCGTGCTCGAAGGCGGCGGAAATGTGCTCGTTGCGCTCCACCAGCGCCTCGTTCTTGCCCAGCTGCCACGGCGCCAGGAAGGTGAACGCGTAGTAGGAAAATACGCCGATCAACAGCGCCGCGATAACCCAACCGGGGGTAAGAACCTGCCGCCACCACGGCTTGGAGGATTGATTGTTGGCGCTCACGCCGGGTCAGTTTAGTCGCTCGCGCACCCAGGTAATAATGCCGTCAGCTGCAGACTCGATCTGTTCGCGCACCACCGCAAAGCCCTCCGGCCCGCCGTAGTAGGGGTCGGCCACGCCGGCGCCGTCCGGCGAGGCGGGGTCGAACGAACGGATGAGGCGCACCTTGTCCTCGTCCACGCCGCGCGCGACCAGCTCGGAGACGTGGTTGGTGTCCAGCGCGACAATCAAGTCGGCTTGCTCCTGCTCAAAGCCGAATTGTTGGGCGCGGTGCGCCTCGCCGTCGTAGCCGTGCGCCTTGAGCTCGGCGCGCGCCCGCTCGTCCGCCTTCTGGCCGACGTGCCAGCCGCCAATGCCTGACGACGTCACCGTCACCGCATCCCCCAACCCGGCCTCAGCCAACTTCTCGTGCACGATCACCTCCGCCATGGGCGAGCGGCAGATGTTGCCGGTGCAGACGAAGTCGATGTGCAGGTTAGAACTCACGGATAATCCTTTCCAGCTCCGCAGCGTCGCGGGCGACATAATCGGCCAACTCCCACTCCTTATCGGCGCCGTAGCCCCAGGTCATGGCCACACTCGAGATGCCGAATTCTTTCGCGCCCTCGAAGTCGTGCAGCCGGTCGCCGACCATCAGCGGGCGCACCGGCTTCGCCTGGTCCAGCACGTAGCGGATCACGTCCACCTTCTTCGCGCGCACCCCGTCGTTGGACGCCGCGCCTAAAAAGTCGATGTGCTCGAGCATGCCAGCGCGATCCAGCGCGGCGCGGGCGAAGCGCTCGCTTTTCGACGTCGCCGTGCACACCCGCACGCCCTCACCAGCCAAACGCGCAACAAGGTCGTCCATGCCGTCGAACACGTCGAAGCGCTGCCAGCCCTCGTTCGACATGTAGCCCGAGTAGGCTCGCATGGCAGTTTCAACCTGCGCCTCAGACATGCCGAGCGAGCGCATCGTCTCCGGCATCGGCGGGCCCGGAATGCGGCGGATGAATTCCTCGTCCGGGACTTTCCACCCCACGGCGTCTAAGCCGATGAGGAATCCCTGCCGGATGCCGGGGTAGGAGTCGATGAGGGTGCCGTCGACGTCGAAAAGCAAAGTGGCGTTCACACCTGCCTACTGTTCCAAATTTGTAGGCTGGCTGCCATGACAGATGTAACCGTGCAAACAATCGTGGACGCGCTCGAGGCCGCCTACCCGCCTGCGCTGGCGGAAAGCTGGGACCAGGTGGGGCTCATCTGCGGCGACCCCGAAGCGGAGGTGCGAAAGGTCGCCTTCGCACTGGACTGCACCCAAGAGGTGGCCGAGCGCGCCGTCGCCGCCGGCACCCAGATGCTGGTCGTGCACCACCCGCTGCTGTTACGCGGGGTGCACTCGGTGGCCGCGAACACCCCGAAGGGCAAGGTCATCCACACGCTGCTCGCCGGCGGCTGCGCCTTGTTCGCCGCACACACCAACGCGGATTCCGCGCGCCCGGGGGTGTCCGACAAGCTGGCGGAGCTCGTCGGTATCACACCCGGCCGCCCCATCAAGCCGGTGTGCATCGACGCCACCGACCGCTGGGGCGTGCACGTGCCCCCGGGCGCGGCCGCGGAGCTGAAAAAGGCGCTGTTTGAGGCCGGCGCCGGCGCGATCGGCAACTACCGCGAGTGCGCCTTCTCCTTCGAAGGCACCGGCGAGTTCACCCCAATCGAGGGCGCGAACCCCACCGACGGGGCCGTGGGTACGCACTACACGGCGGATGAAGTGCGCATCGAGTTCGTGGCGAAGGCGCGGGACCGCCGGAGGATCGTCGAGAAGCTGCGCGAAGCCCACCCCTACGAAGAGCCCGCGTTCGATGTGGTGCAGATGGCCGACACCCGCGACCTTGATAAAGCGACCGGCCTGGGGCGTATCGGCGAGCTGGACGAGCCGATGACGCTTAGCGAGTTCACCCAGCAGGTGGCCAACGCGCTGCCGGAAACCGCGTGGGGCGTGCGCGCCGCGGGCGACCCGGAGCAGATGGTGCGTCGCGTCGCGGTGTCCTCGGGCTCCGGCGATAGCTTCCTCGCGGACGTGGCGAAGCTCGGCGTGGACGTCTACGTCACCTCCGACCTGCGCCACCACCCGGTGGACGAGCACCTGCGCGCGGGCGGGCCAGCCGTGATCGACACCGCGCACTGGGCCAGCGAGTTTCCGTGGACAGAGCAGGCGGAGAGTATCGTGGCTCCGTTAGACGTGGACACCGAGATCCTGCGCATCCGCACGGATCCGTGGACCATCTCCGCGCACCCCGAATAAGGAGAAACGATGCACCTTTCCAAAGACCTGCAGCCCGTCCTCCTGCAGCTCGCGCAGGCAGACGCCGCCTCGTCGCAGCCCCGCGTCCGCCCCGAGGAGCAGGAGTTGCACAAGCTTATCGACGAACGCAAGCGCCTCACCGACGCCTCCGCGGCAGCCCAACTCGCCGTAGACGACATGGAGCTGGAGATCCTGCGCATCCAGGAAGACGAGCGCAAGCTGAAAAGGCGCGAGCTGGATGACAAGCGCCAGCTGTCCGCGGAGACCGACCCGGAGCGCCGCAAGGACCTCGAGCACGACCGCTATGCTGCGAAGTCCCGCATCGCGGACCTGTTGTCGGAGCTCAAGGAGGCCCACAACGAGATCGCGGCGCTGCGCAACAACCGCGACGTGCACGCCGCCCGCGTGGACGAGGCCAACCGCAAGATCGAAGCCGCCCAGCGCGCCGTGGATTCCCTCCCGGCCGAGGAAGTCGTCGACGTCGATGCCCTGCGTGCGCAGCTGCCCGAGGGCGTGCTGCGCGCCTACGACGACATCGGCGCCGCCAAGTTCAACGGCCGCGCCTGCGGCGGCTGCTTCATCCAGCTGCCCCCGGCCGAGCGAGCCGAGGTCCTGGCGGAGCCGGAAGACGAGCTTCCCACCTGCCCGAACTGCGGCACCCTGCTCGTGCGCGTGTCGCCGACGGAGTAGCGCATGCACGTTTCGATGTACTGCGACGGCGGCTCCCGCGGCAACCCCGGAGTCGCCGGCTCCGGCTCGGTGGTCTACGACGCGGACGGCGAGACGCTCGCCGAAATCGCCTACGTGGTGGGCAAGAAATCCACCAACAACGTCGCCGAGTACTACGGCCTGGTCCGCGGCCTGGAGGCCTGCCGCGAGGTCGGCGCGACGGTGGTGGACGTGTTCATGGACTCCAAACTGGTTGTCGAGCAGATGAACGGCCGGTGGAAAATCAAGCACCCAGACATGCAGAAGCTGGCCCGCCAGGCCCGCGAGCTCGCCTCCACCTTCGAGGCGGTCACCTACACCTGGGTCCCGCGCGCGAAGAACAAGAAAGCCGACGAGCTGTCCAACGTGGCGATGGACGCCGCCGCCCGCGGCGACGCGCCCGGCATAGTTAAAGGCACCGGCGTGTGGGTCGGGGAGAAGAAGGAGGCGGAACCGAAGGACGTCGAAAAGCAGACGCACCAAACCGCAAGCCCCGCCCACTGGTCCGGCACCGACGCGCCGCGCACCCGGTTTATCCTGCTGCGCCACGGGCAGACGCAGCACTCCGCCGAGCAGCGCTTCTCCGGCTCGTCCGACCCCGAACTGACCGACACCGGCCGCGACCAGGCGCGCCGGGCCGCCGAGGCACTACGCGGGTACGGGCGCATCGACGCCGTCGTCGCCTCCCCGCAGGCCCGCGCGCAGGGCACCGCCCGCATCGCCGCGGGCGCGCTGGGGCTGGACGTGGTGACCGAGGAGGGGCTGCGCGAGCTCGACTTCGGCGACTTCGAGGCACTGACCCGCGACGAGGCCCTGGCGAAGGACGCCGAGGCGTTCGAGAAGTGGCAGGCCTCGCCGAACAACGCGCCCCCGGGCGGCGAATCCCTCACCGCCCTGCACCGCCGCGTGACCCGCACCCGCGCCAAGCTGCAGGAACGCTACGAGGGCCAAACGGTGCTGGTAGTCACGCACATGACGCCGGTGAAGTCCTTCGTGCGCCAGGCTCTCGGCGCGAACGCGGACCTGTTCAAGCACCTGTTTCTGGACCTGGCCAGCATCTCCGTGGTGGACTTCTACGGCGATTACGGCGTGGTGCGCTGCGTCAACGACGTCGCCCACCACCGCTAGGCCGTCGGGGACCGCCACCGGTGCGTGGGCCTGCCACCAGCACGCGCACCCGCCACCAGCACGCGGATCCGCCGCCAGCGCGCGGACGTCGCGGGCCCGCCACCGGTGCGTGGGCCCACCACCTGCACGCAGGCCCGCCACCAGCGCGTGAGCTCGCCACCGGTGCGCGATTCTGCCGCCAGCACGCGGATCCGGTTACCTAGAACCGGCTACCAGGCCTAAAACTGGCCAGTAGCCGGTTCCTGGTAGCCGGTTCTGGAATAAGGGGGGCACGGAAAGGACGAGGGAGGGCGCGACAGGGCGTGACTGGGAGCGGTTGAGGGCGCGAAAGGGCGCGAGGGGGCGCGAAAGGGGTGTGCGGCGGGGCGCGACACGGCGTGACAGGGCGCGAAACGGCGCGCCGGGCCGCGGCTGGACGCGCTGGGGAGGGGATTGCCGGAGGTTGAACGTCGAGAAGCAAAAAGCGTAAGCTCACACACGCGAATGAGCCGGCCGGGCGGCCGCGGCGCTGCGAACCACCGCAAAGCGGGAAGGCGCACGTCGAGGAAAGTCCGGACTCCACAGGGCACGGTGGTTGCTAACAGCAACCCGGAGCGATCCGCGGGAAAGTGCAACAGAAAGTAGACCGCCTCGGCAACGAGGTCAGGGTGAAAGGGTGCGGTAAGAGCGCACCGGCATCTGCGGTGACGCAGGTGGCCAGGTAAACCCCACCGGGAGCAAGGCAAGAGCCCCCGCCACTGGCGGAGGTCGTCGGACGTAGGCTGCCCGCCCAGTCCGAAGGTAGCTGCTTGAGGCGCCCAGCGATGGGTTGTCCAGATGGATGGTCGCCGCCCCGCAAGGGGAACAGAATCCGGCTCACAGGCCGACTCATTCGCCCTTTTCGTGGCACCATGGCTTCCTATGAAGCTTTACGCGGCGCCTTTGAATTTCCGCCCGATTGCGCGCGAGTTCGACGTGCGCACCTCGTTCGACCCTGCGTTGCACTCGCAGGCGGCGCAGCTCGAGGACAGGTTTGCGCATTTGCGTATCGACGCGCGTTCCGTCCCCCTCGTCACCATCGACCCTGTCGGCTCGAAGGACTTGGACCAGGCCGTGCACATCGAGGCGCGTGACGGCGGCGGCTACGTGGTGCGCTACGCCATCGCGGATGTGGCCGCGTTTGTCGCACCGGATTCTGCGGTGGCCGCCGAGTCGCTGCAGCGCGGGCAGACGATTTACCTGCCCGACGAGCCAGCGCGTCTGCACCCCGAGGAACTGTCCGAGGGCTCGGCGTCGCTGCTGCCGGACGTGGACCGGCCGGCGGTGCTGTGGACCTTCGAGCTGGACGAGCGCGGCGAGGTGGATTCCGCCCACGTGGAGCGCGCGCTCGTCCACTCTGTGGCGCGCCTGGACTACGAGGGTGTGCACGCGGACATGCAGGCTGGCACGGTGCACCCGTCTGTGGGGCTGCTGGAGGAGGTGGGCAGGCTGCGGCAGCAGTCGTCGCTGCGCAGGCACGCGATCAACCTCCGTTTGCCCTCGGTGCGCGTGGTCGGCGACGGCGAGGACTACGAGCTGGTCATCGAGCCGCGCCACCCGGTGATGGACTACAACTCGGAGATCTCCCTGCTTACCGGCATGGTGGCGGGGCAGATGATGGTGGACGCCGGCGTGGGGTTCCTGCGCACCCTCGGCCCGGCGGACGCAGACGGGGAGGCGGAGTTTCGCCGGGAGGCGCGCAACTTGGGCTACGAGGTCGCTGGCGATATCGGCGAGTTTTTGGCCGGAGTGGACGCCGACACCCCGCGCGGCATGGCTGTTATGCGCGAGGCGCAGAAGCTGCTGCGCGGGTCCGGGTACGTGGACTTGTCGGACAAGCCGGCCGAGGTGCACGCCGGCATTGGCGGGTACTACTCCCACGTCACCGCGCCGCTGCGCCGGTTGATCGACCGCTACGCCACCGAAGTCTGTCTGGCTATCTGTGCTGGTACGGAAGTACCGGAGTGGGTGGAGCGCGACGCGCCGCGGGTGATCAAGACGATGGGGCGGTCGTCCCAGCTGGCCAACACCGTGGAAAAGGCGTGCCTGCACCTGACCGAGGCGACGGTGCTCGCGCCGTGGGTGGGCCACAACTTCGACGGGGTGACCCTGAACACCAGCGAGGATGCAGCGCGCGTGTTCATCGTGGACCCGCCGGTGCTCGCGCCGTCCGCGGGTGCGCCGGAGGAAGGCGCGGAAACGAAGTTCTCGCTCGTGCGGGCGGATCCGGCGGCGCGCGAGGTCGGCTTCGCCTGGCCCGCAGACTAGCGGGGCAGGCCAGTTACCCCTCGACGCGGGCGGGCTCGCCGGCGGTGACCTCCACGACCTCAAGCTCGCGCGCCATCGCGGCCGCGAACTCGTCGGCGTCTTGCACCGGCACGAACGCGATCACGGCGTTGGAGGTGCCGGTGGCCGCGGGGCGCGCGGAGACGGCACCGCGCTCGCGCGCCAGGGCCACCAGCGCGTCGGGGGTGGCGAGGTCGTGCGGCTCCGCAGGCGAGTTCAGCAGCGTGAACAGCTCGTTGGCGCGGCGCGAGCGCAGCGCCTTCGCGGCGGCCAGCGAGCGCAGCGTCTCCGACTCGCAGAACTGCACCCAACGCCGTGCAACCTCCGGCTCGGGCGCCATTTCGTCGCCGGCGCTGCGGCGTGCCTCGATCCACTGGACGACGCGGGCCGAGGCCTCCGGAAGCTGGCGCAGCGAGGCGACGCCGAAGTTGGTGCAGGCGGCGTCGATGAACGCGCGGCGCTCGGCGATCTCCTTGCGCGACTGCACGAACGGCTCGCCTAAGCCCTCTGCCAGGGAAAACACGCGCACGCCGTGGTGAGACGGGGGTGGCGCCTGGGTGAGCGAGCCGTCGGCGTAATCCACTACGGACACCCCGTCGGCGCCGCGCAGGGCAACGGAGTGGCGCGCACGTAGCACGATGAGCGACGAGTAGGACGTCACCGCATGCGAGCAGATCTCTGCAAGACGCGCCCGAAACGGCGCGGTGTCCACGTCGTCGTGGCCCGCAGCCAACGCGAGCGCGATGGCGGCGTCGGCGGCGTAGAGCGCACCAAGGCCCGCGCCCACCGGCACGTCGGACTCAACGGTGATGTCCAGCCCGGCCGTGTCGCGGGAGAGCACCTGGCGCTGCACGAGCGTGTGCACCAACCCCCACCAGCGGCGGGCGAGGCCGTCGGCGGGGGTGTCGTCGTAAGGCATCTGCACTGCGAATTCTTGCCCCAGCGGACCGCGCGCGGAGATGGAAATGAGGTTGTCTTCCCGCGGGCTCACGGCGGCGGCCGCGCGCAGTGCGACGGTGCCGGCCAGCGTCACGCCGCCGAAGTGGTCCACGTTTTCGCCCAGCAGCACCCACGTGCCGGGCGCCGAGGCCACCTGCACGTCGCCGCCGGAACTGGGGTGCGCCGCGCGAACGCGCTGCACAGGGGACTGCGAGGGGGTTTCAAACGGGGTTTTACACACTGCCATGTCACGCTCCTTCAACCGCACCCACACTACCAACCGTGCCGGTACAGTCGGACGGGTAACAACCCCCGATGAAAAGGAACGAATCAATGGCAGACGAGCAGTTTTACTTCAACCCCACCACCGGCGAGGTCTCCCAGGGTAAGGAGGCCGCGTGGGACAACCGCATGGGCCCCTACGCCACCCGCGAGGAGGCCGAGTCCGCCCTGCAGATCGCCGCGCAGCGCAACAAGAGCGCGGACAACCAGGACGAGGCCGATGACAACTGGGGCGAGGCCCCGTCCTGGGAGAAGTAGCCGCTTACGGCTTGATCTTCTTAAACGCCTTGCGCACCTCGCGCACGGCGTCGTCGTAGCCGGCGAGCGCCTGCTCCCCGCGGTCGAGTTCGCGTTGGTAGAGCATGCCGTAGGCGAAGGTGTCCTCGCCGCGCTCACGGGCCTCGTCCGCGAGCCGCTGGATGCGGTCGCGTGAGGTCACAGCGTCCTGGAAGTCGCCCAGCTTGGACTGCAGCGCCTTGCACGCCTTGGCCAGCCGCCCGGCCTTCAGCCCGGCATCCGTCGCGGCGTTAGCGGAGTAGCGCAGCTTCTTCGCGGCCTTGCGCACGTCGTGGACGTAATCTTCGCGCTCGTGCAGCGGCAGGTCGGTGTCGTGGTAGTGCTCGTCGACCTTGTCGTGGCGCTTCTTCAGCTTTTTGTAGCCGCGGGCGATGTGGTCGTAGAGCACCTCCTTCGACTCCTTCGACTCAGTCTTTTTCTTCTTAGCCTCGCCTTCTTCTTGCTTTGCGACGGGCGGTTCCGCCAACAACGCATCAATCGCGTCCAACAACTCGAGGAAGCGGTCCGAGTCGAGCATCTCCACGATCGCGGCGTGGGCCTCGTTGTAGTCTTTGCGCATGTCCCCGGCGATGTGCGCGTGGGCGGCCTCGTCGACGAGGCCGGACTCGTCGGAATCCAACAGCTCCAAGAAGCGCTCTTCCACCACCTCGGCGTCGCGGGCGACACCTAGGACGCCGGCGGCGTACTTCAGCTCGTCTTCAAGCGAGGCGAGCTGCTCGCCTTCGAGGATGCCCTCGAAGGTCTCCAGCAGCGAGCGCATCTCGCGGGTGGACACGCGCAGCTGGTGCACCGAGTCGAATTCGTCGGCGCGCACGCGCGGCTCCCACGCCACGATTGCGTCGCGCTGTTTGCGCAGGGATTCCACGACGGCAGCCGCCGGGGAGTCCTCCTCGAGCGCGGACTGCATGTGCGGGGGCAGGGGAGCGGTTGTGACCGAATCGCCCAGGGCGGTAGCGAGCTTGGACGGGGAGGAAGACTTCCGCGCGCCCGCGGAGATGAGATAGGACGTGCCCTGGTTGATCAGGGTGGTGCCTTCCTCGGTGCCGGCGAGGGTATCGGCGAGCTCGAGCTCCCATTCGCGCCAGCTGGTGCGCTCGCCGCCGGGCAGAAGGGACCAGGCGGTGACGTGGTCGTCGCAAAACTCCGCGACAGCGCCCGCTTCACCCGCCAGGGTGATCTCCACGCGACGGTTGTCCACCTGGGCGATCGGGGAGAGCTCCTCGTTGCGCACGATGGAGCGCACGCGGGCTTTCAGGGCGTCGGGCACGGCCGAAGGGTCGTCGAGAGGCATGCGCACCTCGTTGCGCCCGCCCTCCTTCGGCAACTTGAGGTGCCAGCCGTCGTCCGCCCCGCCGGTGCGGCGGCGCAGCGTGATCTTGGAGCGCGTCAGGCGTAAATCCTTGGTGTCGTAATAGACGGCGGAGAGGTTGTGCTCGCGCATCTGGGCGATCTCTTCGACGCCGGGCAGCTGGGTTAAATCCGGCAGGCCGGTGCCCTCATCCACGGCGAGTTTGATTTCCACCTCGAGGAACTGCTCGGGTGCGGGTGCAGCCATGATCGTTGTCCTCCTTCAATAGTTTGATACCCCCAAGCTTAGCTGTTCAGACACAAGGAATGGACCGCTACAGTAAACAGGCATGAGCGCACAAACGGACAACGTGCTGCGAATGGTGGAGCAGCAAGACATCGCCTTTATCCGCCTCTGGTTCACCGACATCTTCGGGTCCCTGAAAACGGTGATGATGTCGCCGGCGGAGCTGGAAAGCGCCTTCGAGGAGGGCGTGGGCTTCGACGGCTCGTCCATCGAAGGGTTCTCCCGCGTCTCCGAGTCGGACACCCTGCTGCGGCCCGACCCGTCCACCTACCAGCCGCTGCCCTTCGACGAAGACGCGGGCCTGCAGACCGCCCGCATGTTCTGCGACATCACCATGCCCGACGGCGACCCGCTCTACGCCGACCCGCGCCACGTGCTGCGCCGCCAGATCAACAACGCGCGCGACATGGGCTTCGAGTGCTTGGCCAGCCCGGAAATCGAGTTCTACGTGGTCAAACCCGGCCAAGGTGACCAGCCGCCCACACCTGCGGACAAGGGCGGCTACTTCGACCAGGCCAAACGCAACGAGGCGCCGAAGCTGCGCCGCCAGGCCGTGTCCGCCCTGGAGTACATGGGCATCGTCACCGAGTTCTCCCACCACGAGGGCTCTCCCGGCCAGCAGGAGATCGACCTGCGCCACACCGACGCGTTGACCATGGCGGACAACATTGTCACCTTCCGCTACATCGTCAAAACGGTCGCGGAGATGAACGGGGTGCACGCCACCTTCATGCCCAAGCCCTTCGGCGTGCTCGAGGGCTCGGCCATGCACACACACTTCTCCCTGTTCGAGGGCGACACCAACGCGTTCCACGACCCTGACGACGAGATCAGCCTGTCCGCCACCGGTCGCCAATTCATCGCCGGCATCATCGAGCACGCAGGCGAGATCTCTGCGGTGACCAACCAGTGGGTTAACTCCTACAAGCGCCTCCAGTTCGGCTCCGAGGCCCCCACCGCCGCCACCTGGGGCATTTCCAACCGGTCCGCCATGGTGCGCGTGCCCACCTACCGCCTGCACAAGGCGGAGTCGCGCCGGGCGGAGGTGCGCTCGCTGGATTCGGCGTGCAACCCCTACCTCGCGTTCGCGGCTGTGCTCGCCGCGGGGCTGAAAGGCATTGAGGAGGGCTACGAGCTAGACGAGCCCGCCCGCGACGACGTGTTCGCCCTAACCCGCCGCGAGCGCCGCGCCATGGGCTACCGGGACCTGCCCAACTCGCTGGACCAGGCGCTGCGCCAGATGGAGCGCTCCGAGTTCATGGCGGAGGTCCTCGGCGAGCAGGTCTTCGAGTTCTTCTTGCGCGCGAAGTGGGACGAGTGGCACGACTACACGGCCCAGATCACGCCGTGGGAGATCGACACCGGGATCGACCTGTGATTTCCCCAGCGAAGCTCGGCCTGACCAGTCCGCGCGCCGCCGAGGACATCGAGGAGCTCTCGCTTGACGACGATGCTTCGCTCTACACCCTCGCCGGCTCATCCGACCCTGATCTGGCGCTCAACAACGCCCACCGGCTGCACGAGGCCCTCGGCGACGGCTGGCCCGACCTTTTGGCCGCGCTGAAGGACGCCCCCGTCTTCCGCACGCGTCTGTTCGCCCTGCTGGGCGGCTCCACAGCGCTGTCCGACCACCTCATCGCCCACCCGCAGCAGTGGCGCCTGCTGCTTGCCGACCTGCCCGACGAGGCCGAGCTGTACCGCGAGATGCTCGCCGCGGTGGGCGTCGACGCGGACGGGCCGGGGCTGTACAAGGCGGACGCGGAACGGATGGACGCGGCCAAGGAGCAGCTGCGCACCGCGCACCGCAACTTGGTCATGCGCATCGCCGCCGCCGATCTTGCGGGCACGTTCGCCGCGGTCAAGGGCTACGGCGAGGGCGAATCCATGAGCTACAGCTACACCACCGAGCGGCTGACCTGGCTCGCAGACGCCGCACTGACCGCGGCGCTGGCGACGGCGGTGCGCTCGGTCTACGGTGACGACGAGGTCGACGCGGAGCTGGCGGTGATCGCGATGGGCAAATGCGGCGCCGGCGAGCTGAACTACATCTCGGACGTGGACGTCGTCTTCGTTGCCGAGCCAGCCAGCCCGAAAATCACGCGCGTGGCCGCGGAGATGATGCGCATCGGCTCGGCCTGCTTCTTCGACGTCGACGCGAACCTGCGGCCCGAAGGCACCTCCGGCGCGCTTGTGCGCACGCTTGACTCCCACCGGGCCTACTACCGCAAATGGGCCGAGACCTGGGAGTTCCAGGCGCTGCTCAAGGCCCGGCCCATGACCGGGACGATGGAGCTGGGACGCGCCTACTCCGAGGCGATCTCCCCGCTGGTGTGGGAGGCATCCCAACGCGACAGCTTCGTCGAGGACGTCCAGGCCATGCGCCGCCGGGTGCTGGAAAACGTGCCAGCGGAGGTGCGCCGCCGCGAGCTGAAACTCGGCCCCGGCGGACTGCGCGACGTCGAATTCGCCGTGCAGCTTCTGCAACTCGTGCACGGACGCATCGACGACACGCTGCGCGCCCGCAACACCCTCGACGCGCTCGACGCACTCGCCGCCGCCGGCTACGTCGGCCGCGAAGACGCCAAAGCGCTCACCGAGGCCTACGAGTACCTGCGCCTGTTGGAGCACCGCCTGCAGCTGCAACGCTTCAAGCGCACCCACCAGTTGCCGGAGGAAGACGACGAGCGGCGCAACCGCTGGCTCGCCCGCGCCGCCGGTTTTTCTGCCGACAACCGCGGCAGCGCACTCGACGCGATGTACCGCGAGCTCAAACGCGTCCGCCGCACTGTCTCCGACCTGCACGAGCGGCTGTTCTACCGCCCGCTGCTCGGCGCGGTGGCGGACATGTCCGTCGGCGAAGCCACCCTGTCCGCCGACGCCGTGAAGGCCCAGCTGGCGGCGTTAGGGTACCGCCACCCGGCGCGCGCGTTCGACCACCTATCCGCGCTGGTCAAGGGAACCTCCCGCAAGGCGAAACTGCAGGCGATCCTGCTGCCGTCGCTGATGCACTGGCTCTCCGACACCGCCGATCCCGGCCAGGGGCTGTTGAACTACCGCAAGCTTTCCGAAGCCGCGGTGGACCGCAGCTGGTTTTTGCGCATGCTGCGCGACGAAGGCGTGGCCTCGCAGCGCCTCATGCACATCCTGGGCACCTCGCCGTACGCGTCGGACCTGATCATCTCCGCGCCCGACGTGGTCAAGCTGCTCGGCGACGGCTCCAGCGGTCCGCGCCTGCTCGAAGCCGCACCAGACCAGGTGCACAAGGCGATCATCGCCTCCGCCAAGCGCCACCAAACCGATCCAGACAAAGCCGTCGCCGTGGCGCGTTCGCTGCGCCGCGCGGAGCTGGCCCGCATCGCCTCCGCTGACCTGCTCGGGCTGATGGAGCCGCGCCAGGTCTGCCAGGAGCTGACCTACGTGTGGGAGGCGGTGCTCGAGGCCGCGCTGCGCGCCGAGGTGCACGCGGATCTCGCTTCGTCGCCTCTCGACGAACCTCCGGCCCGCATCGCCGTCATCGGCATGGGCCGCCTCGGCGGCGCCGAACTCGGCTACGGCTCCGACGCCGACGTGATGGTGGTGGCGGAGCCCTCCGCCACCACCTCCTCCGCCGCCTCCTTCGTCGGCGGCGGAGAAAGAGACGGTGGTGGCGGAGAAGGAGATGTCGGCGGCGGAGAAGGGGATGACAGAAGCGGCGCCGAAGCGATGGCCTGGGCCGCGAAGATCGTGGACCAGATGCGCACCCGCCTGTCCAAACCCTCCGGCGACCCGCCGCTCGAAGTGGACCTCGGGCTGCGCCCGGAGGGCCGTTCCGGGGCGGTCGTGCGCACCATCGCCAGCTACGAGCGCTACTACCGCGAATGGGGCGAGGTGTGGGAGCGCCAAGCGCTGCTGCGCGCCACCGTCGTCGCCGGAGACAGGGGAGTCGGCGACGCCTTCCTCGACGCCATCGACTCCTTCCGCTACCCCGAAGGCGGCGCCAAACCTGCAGACATCCGCGAAATCCGCCGCATCAAAGCCCGCGTGGACAACGAGCGCTTGCCGCGCGGCGCCGACCGCGCCACCCACACCAAACTCGGCCGCGGCGCGCTCGCCGACGTGGAATGGACCGTGCAGCTTCTGACCATGCAGCACGCCGACACCCACGAGGAACTGCGCACCCCCTCCACCCTGGATGCGCTGGACTTCTTGGCGGAGCTCGACGACGCGTCCGTGATCCGCGGCGCCGACGCCCGGGTGCTTCGCACCGCGTGGCTCACCGCCACCCGCGCGCGCAACGCCATCGTGCTCGTCACCGGCAAGCGCACCGACCAGCTGCCCGCGCCGGGCCCGCAGCTGGCCCAGGTGGCCGGGTCCGCCGGCTACGACCCCGACGACCAGCAGGAGTTCTTGGAGGACTACTTGCGCATCACCCGCCACGCCCACCGGGTGGTGGAGCGGGCGTTCTGGGGCGAGGAGATCTCGCACGAGTTCGACTAACCCCAGCTGAATTTCGGGGCAGGTGGGCGGGACGACGTCGTTAAGCAATATGCTCGGACACATGGCAGTGAACATGACGATCGACCTGAACAACGCCACCTTCGCCGACCTGGTCGCGCTGGTGGACGCCGCGCGCGTGGCCGGCGTGGACCCGAAAACCGCGCTGCAGCTCGACGGCGACAACCTCCACCTCACCGTCGAGCCCGGCGCGCGCACCCCTGCCCGCGAGACTGCGCGCGACGCTGCGCCGGACAAGGAACGCCCGATGGCCCCGCTCGGCGACGCCGCGATTCGTTCCGTGGTGGACATTTTGACCGGCCGACAGGAACCGCCCCGCCGGTAGGTGCCCATGCCGTAGACTTCGCGGGGTGGATTACATCTCGACTCGCGACGGGGCGGCGAAGGCACGCTCCTTCACAGACATCCTGCTCACGGGCCTAAGCCCCGACGGTGGCCTGTTCATGCCGGCGGTGTACCCGTCGATCACGCCGGAGCTTCTCGACGGCTGGCGCACCCTCCTTGCCACCGACGGCTACGCCGCGCTAGCCGCCGAGGTGCTCAAGCTCTTCGTCGACGACATCCCGGAGCGCGACCTCGAGGCGATCGCGGCGCGGGCGTACCGCACCCCCGTCTTCGCTGACGAGGAGATCGTGCCGGTGACCCGATTGAGCGACAACCTGCACATCGCGCACCTGTCCGAGGGGCCCACCGCCGCGTTCAAGGACATGGCGATGCAGCTGTTGGGCGAGCTGTTCGAGTACGAGCTAGCCCGCCGCGGCGAGGAGATCAACATCTTGGGCGCAACCTCGGGCGATACCGGCTCCTCGGCGGAGTACGCCATGCGCGGGCGCGACGGCATCCGCGTGTTCATGCTCACCCCGGCAGGGCGCATGACCCCGTTCCAGCAGGCGCAGATGTTCGGCTTGGACGACCCGAACATCTTCAACATCGCCCTCGACGGCGTCTTCGATGACTGCCAGGACGTGGTCAAGGCCGTCAGCGCCGACGCCGCGTTCAAGTCGAAGTACTCCATCGGCGCGGTCAACTCCATCAACTTCGCGCGCCTGCTCGCCCAGGTGGTCTACTACATTGCCACGTACCTGAAGGTGACCTCGTCGAACGACGAGCGCATTACTTTCTGCGTGCCCACCGGCAACTTCGGCAACGTGTGCGCGGGGCACATCGCCAAGCAGATGGGCCTGCCCATCGACCGCCTGATCGTGGCCACGAACGAAAACGACGTGCTCCACGAGTTCTTCACCACCGGCGAGTACCGCCCGCGCTCCGCCGCGGAAACGCACGCGACGTCCTCGCCGTCGATGGACATCTCCAAGGCGTCCAACTTCGAGCGGATGCTTTTCGACGCCACGTCCCGCAACTGCGCCCTCACCGGCGACCTGTTCGGCGCGAAGGTGAAGTCCGGCGGATTCAGCGCCAGCGACCTCGGCGGGGAAGAGGTGATGGAGCGCATCCGCGGCGAGTTCGGTTTCACCTCCGGCACCTCGACCCACGCCGACCGGGTGGCCGCCATCAAGCGCGTCAACGACGAGTACGGTGTGCTGGTGGATCCGCACACGGCGGACGGCGTGCACGTGGCACAGCAGCTGGCGCAGCAGGTGGACACCCCGATCGTGGTGTTGGAGACCGCGCTGCCGGTGAAGTTCGCCGACACGATCACCGAGGCCATCGGCCGAGCACCCGAGGTACCGGAGCGTTTCGCGGACATCATGGACGCCGAGCGCCACGTCACCGACCTGCCCAACGACGCCGAGGCGGTCAAGGCGTTTATCGCCGACGCCATCGAGCGCACTAACGTCTAGGGCGACAGGAAGGAGCGCACCATGGCGCAGGAGCAATTCGCCGGCCCGGAGCACTACACGGACTTCGACCCGGAGAAGTTCATCCGGGACCTCAAGATCATGGCCGAGGAAAACGGGGACTCGGCGGTTGACCAACCCGAATAGCCAGCCCGAGCGGCCGAACCTGGCCGCGCGCTACCAGCCGGAGCAGGGCGAAAAGTGGCAGTTCCCGGAGATGCCGCCCCAGCCGCAGCGGTACCCGCAGCAGCCGCTGAAGTTCCCGGACATGCCGCCGCAGGCCGGATCGACCGTGCGCGCACGCCGCCGCGGCGTCAGCACGGCTGGTTGGATCACCATGATCCTCGCCGCCCTCATGCTGGTGGCCGCGGTGGTGTGGCTGGGGCTGAACGTGTCGCGGATTCCCACCGGGACCGTGGAGGAGCGCGAGGCGCTGTCGGAGGTGCAAACCCCGGACGACGCGCAACCCGTGCCAGCCGAGGACAACAACGTGCTCGTGCCCGCCTTCGCCCCGTGGGCTCCGGGCACGAAGATCCAGACCACGGACCACCACCCCGCGCCCGGCGAGCATTTCACGGCGCAGTCGTGCACGTCCGCGTTCTCCTTCACCGGCAAAGACGGCCGCGCCTACGCGGTGACGGCCGGCCACTGCGGCCGGGAGGGCGACCTGGTGTGGCCCACCGGCGCGGCCACCACGTTCGACTACGCCTCCGAGGTCGGCCACGTCATCTTCTCCGGGCTGTACAGCCAGCACACCCCGGAAACGCAGGGTGCGGACGTGGGCATCATCGAGATCACGGACCCGGAGCGCTACATGGATCTGGTGGGCAAGCCGATCCCGACCGGTATCGGCGCACACGTCGGCCCCGTGGACCGGGTGTGCAAGACCGGCGCGACCACCGGCTACACCTGCGGCGAGTTCGAGGACACCGAGCGCGTGCAGATCGTCAACCTCGACCCCGGCGTGGAAGACGAGACGTTCGGCGACATCGCCGCCGTGTGCGCCGCCTCGGGTGATTCTGGCGGGCCCGTGTTCGCGGACGTGGGCGGCCGGGCCACCGTCATCGGCGTGGTCTCCGGCACGGAAGCCGGCCGCGCGGACGAGGAGTGCTACGAGGGCATGGACAACCCTCACCTGATGAGCTACTCCAACATCGACCAGGTCATGGCCGTGATCCGCCACGTGGTGCCGGACGCGGACCTCATTCCTCGGCGCTGGTAGTAGGGCTGGTGAGCAGCGGCCAGCGCTTGAGCTGCTCGCCGGTTTCCTTGTCGTTGTCGACCACCACGACCTCGTCGTCGGTGTAGGCGTTGAAGGTCACGCGGTCGATCTCGTCGGGGCGCTCCACCTCAAGCCACCGCTTGGACAGCGCGTCGGCGTCGTCGACGTCGAGCCAGTTCAGCGTGATCACGTGGAAGTGGTCGTGGGAGGCGTAGTCGACAAACGACACCGAATCGGCGCCCTCTTCGACGGCGACATCGAGGAATTGGGAGATGGTCTCCGGAGGAAGCGTCGCAAAGCAAAAGCCCCAGAAGTTAAAGCGCACTCCGCTTTTCGACGTCAACGTCACCGTATCCAAGCAATTCTGCTCCAGCAGCCGCGACAGGTGGCCCGCGATGTCGGCGGTGTCGTCCAACGAGCCGTCCACAATGTCGCCGCGCATCATCGCGCCAGAGTTCGTCTCGCCCACGCGCACGTTGGTGATCAGATCCGGCCGGATGCTCGCCGCGACGTTCCCCGGATCCGCTGGCGCCGGGTTAAACGGCCGCTCCGGCTGGGGCAGCACCGCGTCCACGCGCGTGGTGTCCGCCGTGTGGCCCGCCGCCATCGCCGCCCCGAAAATCACCAGGATGACCAGCGCGCCGTACACCGCGACGAACAGGGGAGCGGGGACACGTTTGAGCAGGGGCTGCTTCTGCTCGGAATCACTGACGGCGGTGCTCATAATGCTGGGGATTGTACACTTGCGCCCATGCCTATCCCGGAGTTCATCGTGGAGACCCGCAAGAAAATCGGCACCGACCTGATGTGGGTGCCCGCCGTGTGCGCGGTGGTGCTGCGCGATTCCACCGTGGACTCGCCCTGGGCGGTGCCGGACGTGCTGCTGGTGCGCCGCGCCGACAACGGGCAGTGGACCCCGGTGACCGGCATCGCGGATCCGGGGGAGGACCCGCACGTCGCCGCGGTGCGCGAGGTGCTGGAAGAAACTGGGGTGCGCGTCACCGCCGCCGCGCTGCTGGGCGTGGGCGCGCACGGTCCAGTCACCCACGCCAACGGGGACCAGGCCAGCTATATGACGGTGCAGATCCGCTGCGAGGCGATCGATCCCAGTGCGGACCCTGCCGTCGGCGACGACGAAAACACCGAGGTGGGCTGGTTTCCCATCTCGCATATGCCGGTAACCGACCCGAAGTGGCGCCTAGCCATAGCCGACGCCGCCGCGCAGCGCCGCCACCCCGGCAGTTTCGCCCCGCGCATGGGGTTGGCTAAGCGGTGAAACTCGGCGTCGACGTCTCCGAGCACCAAGCAGGACTAGACGTCTCCGGCTTTGACTTCGTCATCGCGCGCACCACGGACGGCACCTACCACGACCCGTGCTTCGCCTCCTTCGCACCAAACGCCACGGCCGCCTACCACTTTTTGCGGGCGCCGTCCGAGGGGACGTCGATAGCCGAGCAGGTCTCCGCCTCCCTCGAGGTCCTCGGCGGCCACCGCCTGCCCATGTGGCTCGACGTGGAGTCTCCCGCGGGGCTTTCGCTTGACGACGTCTCCACCTGCGCCGCACTCTTTGCATCCGCCGGGGTGGAAGTGGCAGGTGTGTACACCAACGCCCGGTACTGGCGGCGGCACATGATGCTCGCGGACCCAGCACAGTTCGGTGCGGTGTGGCTGGCGCAGTGGGGGACAAACCCCGTCGTGGAGGCCGGCGGCGCGCTGCCGGAGTTGGGCGCCTGGCCGCGCCCGCTCGGCTTCCCGGAGCCAGCCGTGTGGCAGTTCACCTCCCGTGGGCGGGTCGGCGGCGGCGACGTGGATCTGAATCTGGCCCTGTGACCAGCGCATTGTGAAATTCTCAGGTTGAGTTATCCACATTTTGCCCGGGGGCTAGTTTTGGGGCTTGCGCGGCTTTAGGTTCTAAAGCCATGAACTTTATGTCTGTCATGAGTCGCGTCATGCTTGACGCATGAGTCGCGACATGCTGGACGGACCGGCATCCCAGTTGTTTTTGTTCTGGGGTGCCGGTTTTGTTCATTTGGGGTGCAGTGGTGGGTCGCCGTGTTTCCAGTAGGCCTTTTGGTAGTCGCAGGCGGTGTCGATGTAGTGCTCTGTGATGACTTCTCCGGTTTCGACCAGTGATGTGATGATGTGGTTGTCGGTGATGACCATGAGGATTTTCTTGTGTTTGTAGGCGCGTCCGATGCCGAGGTGGAAGAGTTTGCCGGCGTAGCGCACGGAGACTTTGCCGTTTTTGTCGACTGTGTCGTTTCGGGTGCGCCATTCTTCTTTGGGGTTGTCGTTGGGTGTGGCTTTGACTCCGGTGGTGTATGCCTGCTGCGGGGTGCGTCTGCCTAGGGCGCGGTGGGGTCGGGTGCAGTTGTAGTATTGGCGAAACTCGTTGAGGAGTTGTTGCAGCTCATCGATGGTTTGTGCTGGGGGTCGGGCGGTGATCCATTTTTTGATGGTTTGGTGGAATCGCTCAATTTTTCCTTGGGTTTGGGGGTGGCCTGGCCGGCCGTTTTTCTGTTGGATTTTGTGTGCGACGAGCACTTTTTCGAATGCGTTTCGCCCGCCTTTGCGCCCGGCTAGGCGGGCGGTGAACACCAGTCCGTTGTCCGTCAGCGTGGATGCTGGCGGGCCGTATGCGCCGATCAGGCGGGTGAGTTCGGCGGCGACGGCGGGGCCTGTAAATGCGGCGGCCGCGGTGATTGACAACAGGTATCGCGAGTGGTCGTCGAGGAAGTCGAGGACTTCTACCCGCGTGTTATCAGCGAGGAAGAGGTGGGTGATGTCGGCTTGCCAGCATTCGTTGGGCATCGCGGCTTCGAAGCGGATGTAGGAGCTTTTCGGCTTCTTTTGCGGCTGCGGGGTGATCAAGCCCTCGTTGGTGAGGATGCGGCGGATCGTTGAGGTTGAGGGGGCGCGTTTGCCGGCCTGTTCGAGGTGGTAGGCAATGGTTTCGGGCCCGGCGTCGAGTCCGTGTCGGGTGAGTTGTTTGCGGATGCTGATGATGTCGTTGCGTAGTGCTTCCGGGACGGCGTGCGGGTGGGTGTGCGGGGCGCGTGATTTCGGTGCGATTGCCTCGGCGCCGCCGGCGTCGTAGGCGTTGAGGATTTGGTGGACGCGTTGGCGCGAGATGCCGAATCGTTTGGCGACGTTGGTGGGTGTGCCGCCTTGGCCTCTGACGGCTCTGACGATGGCGATGTTGCGGTTAGGACTGTTCATAGTGTCAAACATGTCCCGACTCACCAGTCAAACGTCACCGACACGACTGAGGTAACCCTAAGTGTCAACTATGACGCGACTGACCTGTCAAGGATCACAACGCCTTCCGCAGGCACACCCCGTCAAATATGTCGTGACTTCAGACACCATGAACTTTATGTCCTTTGTTTCCGCAAGTGTGGCGGTGCTTGCCGACTTCGACCGCGACGTCGCAATGGCCGCCGGGCTCTCGCCGGGTCGGGTGCGCGACTTAGCCCGGGTGCACGAAGCGTTTTACGGCCCGACGCGCTACACCCGCAAACAAGCCGAAGCCCTCACGCTCGCTGAGGGCATGCCGATTGACCAGCTCATCCTGATTGAGAAGAAGCTGCGCGCCGTCGACGATATGGCAGAGCGCTGGCGCATCCGCCTTGATTTGGTGCGCCACCGCGGGGCCTTTCGCACCTTGAGCAAACGCATCGCACGGTTGATCAAACCACCGGTCAAGCCCCCAGCCGCCGCGTGCCGGTTCACCCGCTCACGGGCCGGGATGCGCACCATGATTTTCACCTACAACGAACGCGACCTCGCTGATGTCGAACACACGCTTCGCGTCATGATCGACAACACCGCCCCCGCCGCCGCCCAACTCGCCGACGCGCTGATGCAGCTTTTGCGCGACGGCGACACCATCCCGCAGACAACCTTCCGCCCGATCGTGTTGGTGCCGATCGCCAACTGGGCACGCATCCACGCCGGCACCGGCGACGAGGTCACACTCACCTGCACCGACGGCACCACCATGACCGGGGCGCAATACCTGCAGCACGAATTCGGCGACGTCCTCGAAGTCGCCGCGTTTCACCCCCAGCATGGCCCGGTCAACCTGTATAAAGCACAGCGCTTCGCCAACGCGAAACAGAAAACAATGTCGAAGCTGTGCTGCCCGGCGTGCGCGTTTCCCGACTGCAAACACTCCGCCGAGACCACCCAGACCCACCACATCAGAGCATGGCGCTACGGCGGGATGACCAACATGGACAACCTCGCCGAACTGTGCCCCTTCCACAACGGCGTCAACGCCGACAACCAAGCTGGCGCCTTCGGCTACATCAACAACCCGAACGGGCGCATCCGATGGATCGCCCCCAACGGCGCACACGTGCCCATGACCACCCCCGGCGCCATGGAACTGCTTTTCGACCCCACCTAACCCACCCAACACACAACACCCGCCCCCACACAGGGCGGGAAAAACAGCATGCCGTTTTACCGGGAAGGCACCACAGGCGTGTTGCGGGCGGCTTCGCGGCGGCCCTCCAGCACCCAGCTGATAAAGCGGCCGGAGCACAGCGACCAGTGCACGATCAAAAGGATCGGGATGGTCAGCGCCACCACGTCGAGCCAGTGCGAGCCGTTGACAAGCGCTACCTGGTGCCCGCCCATGCTCACCGTGCCGGGCGGGAAGGTACAGGCCCACCAAGCGGGGGAGTAGTCCACCCAGCGCGCCACGTTGGGGTAGAAGTTGACCATGGCCCAAATGCCCAGGGGGATGGCCAGCACAAGTGCGACATACCCGTAGTAGATGGAGAACTTCCCCGGGTAGAGAATCTGCATGGCGGTGGTGGACTGACCAATCACGCCGAGCGGCACCCACGCCGTCGCAGACAGTGGGCCGGACAGGTCCACCTTGCCGTGCCAGGCAGCCCAGTACACGCGGGCGAAAGTCGGCACTGCGGTTAACAGGGACATCAGGAAGAAGACGGTGCCCACCACGTGGTAGAACTGCCCGTAGTCGCGGGCGAGCCAGCCGGCCACGGACGCGGAAATCATCGGGCCGACCAGCGGCAAGCCCCAGGTGAACTTCGGTGCGCCCTCGAAGCGCGACAGCTGGATGGCCCAGGTGACGGCGGTGACTGGGGCGCCGATCCAGAAGCCGATGAGACGGTAGACGCCAGCCCCGGTCAAGCCGGACAGCGCCGCGCCGAGCGCGAGGATGCCGATGAAGAACATCGACCATTCCGCCATCGTGGTCCGCTGGAAGCTGGGGTGGCGGTAGCGGGCGAAGCCGTACACGAGCACGACGAGGATCACGCTCGCGATCGCGGCGAAGATGCCGGAGGCGAACTCGTGGTCCATCTCGACGAGCAATCGCGAGACGATGGAGGTGCCCATGAGGCTGCCGCCCCACGCGGGGCCGGGCGGTGGCAGTTGGCGGAACTTGTCAGTCACTCCGCGCATGGTAATCCCTTTTTGGGCACATCGCCCGCCCGGCCCAGCGCTGCGCGGGGGCAACGCGGTGCCCAGTACTCCGCCTGTGAGATGCGACCTGCGAGTTTGCTGCGAAAATACCGAGTTCTCGTTGGGCAGGTCACTGTGCGCGCGAGGTGTGTTTCTAACCCACCTGCGCGCCGAAGAGCGAGCCGATGGCAAACGTCGCCGCCAGCGCGAGGGAGCCGCCCACCACGATCCTTGTCACGGAGCGCGCCACCGGGGCCTCGCCGAGCTTCGCGGACAGCGCCCCGGTCAGCGCCAAGGCCAGCAGCGTCACCGCGAAAATGGCCGCGATGCGCCACGCCACCGGGGCCAGCAACGCCGTGGCGAACGGCAGGGCCGCGCCCAGAAGGAACGACAGGAACGAAGCGATACCCGCAGACCACGGGTTGACCTGCAAGTCCGCGGAGATGCCGAGGGCGCGCTCGGAGTCGCGCTGCGACGACACCGAGACGTACTCGCCCAACGCCATCGACACCGCGCCGCCGATCACCGCCGCGAGGCCGGACATCGCGATCGTGGTGTGGTCGGAGGTCGCACCCGCCACGCCGACGACCACCGCGGCGGTGGAGACGATGCCGTCGTTGGCGCCGAGCACCGCGGCGCGCAGGCGGTTGAGCCGCTCGCCGGTGCCGGGCTCGTGCGTGACCACGTCAGCGTCCGCAACTCCCGGGCAATCGGCGGGGCAGTCGGCGTTGGGGCGGTTGAGCAGTTCGGTCATGGGGCTCATCATTGCGGGTTACAACCACCCCCGCAAGCAAGTGTGTACTGCCTTACCGCAGGTCAGGTTATGCATACCTGTGCAAAAAGCCCCGCCCGCGTCCCTTGAAAACGGGGCGCGGGCGGGGCGAAGCGAGACGTCGAAAAGCGACTAGCAGTCGAAGTACATCTCGAATTCCTGCGGGGTCGGGCGCAGGCGGACTGGGGTGATCTCGTTGTCGTACTTGAGCTTGATGTAGGTCTCGATGAGGTCCTCGGTGAACACGTCGCCCTCGGTGAGGAAGTCGTGGTCGGCTTCGAGGGCCTGCAGCGCAGCCTCGAGCGAGGTCGGCGCCTGCGGGATGTCCTTAGCCTCTTCCGGCGGCAGCTCGTAGAGGTCCTTGTCCACCGGGGCGTGCGGCTCGATACGGTTCTTGATGCCGTCGATGCCGGCCATGAGCATTGCCGCGAAACCGAGGTAGGGGTTGCCCGACGGGTCCGGCGCGCGGAACTCGATGCGCTTGGCCTTCGGGTTCGCGCCCGTGATCGGGATGCGGATCGCCGCGGAGCGGTTGCGCTGGGAGTACACCAGGTTGATCGGCGCCTCAAAGCCCGGCACGAGGCGGTGGTAGGAGTTCAGCGTCGGGTTGGTAAAGGCCAGCACCGCGCCGGCGTGCTCGAGCAGGCCGCCGATGTACCAGCGGGCGATGTCGGACAGGCCGCCGTAGCCGGACTCGTCGTAGAACAGCGGCTCGCCGTCCTTCCACAGCGACTGGTGGGCGTGCATGCCGGAGCCGTTGTCGCCCGCGAGCGGCTTGGGCATGAAAGTGACCACCTTGTCGTACAGCGTGGCGGTGTTTTTCACGATGTACTTGAAGTCCTGCAGGTCGTCGGCCGCGTGCAGCAGGGTGTTGAAGCGGTAGTTGATCTCCTGCTGGCCGCCGTTGCCCACCTCGCGGTGGAAACGCTCGATGTCGAAGCCGGCTGCGGCGAGGTTGCGCACCATCGCGTCGCGCACCTCGACGGTCTTGTCGTGCGGCGGGACGGGGAAGTAGCCGCCCTTCCAGCGGTTCTTGTAACCCAGGTTCGGCGAGCCGTCGGCCTCGACCTCGTTGCCGCGGTTCCACCAGCCTTCTTCGGCGTCGATTTCGTAGAAGGCGGAGTGGCCCTCGACCTCGTAGCGGATGGAGTCGAACAGGTAGAACTCCGCCTCGGCGCCGATGGAGCAGGTATCGGCGATGCCGGTGGACTTGAGGTACTCCTCGGCCTTCTTAGCCACGTTGCGCGGATCGCGGGAGAACGGCTCGTGGGTGAACGGGTCGTTGACGCAGAACTTCACGTTCAGGGTCTTGGAGCCGCGGAACTGGTCCAGCTTTGCGGTGGCGAGGTCCGGCATGAGGATCATGTCGGATTCTTCAATGGTGGTGAAGCCGCGGATAGAGGACCCGTCGAATGCGAGGCCCTCTTCGATCGCATCTTCGTCGAACATCGACGCGGGGATGGAGAAGTGGTGTTCGATGCCCGGCACGTCGGTGAAGCGCACGTCAACGAATTCCACCTCCTTGTCGGTGATGAACTTTTTGACATCTTCGATGTTGTCGAAGGCCACGGGCGGTACTCCTCGTAGGTTGTCTGACATAAGCGGTTACAAGTCTACGCGCGTGTCCCGCTACGCTCGGTAAGCATGGCTGCTTCTCGACGACATGACTGGCGCAACGGCCCGGAAATCCCCAACCAATTCAGTGGTGAGGAGTCTCTTCCGGAGTACCCGGGGCAGTTTCTCGGCATGCCCAAGGAGGGGCCGGGCTCGCAGGCGTCGGTGCTGCGCCGCATGGGCGGGGTGTTGATCGATTGGGTGATCTGCGCCGTGGCGGCGTCTTTGATCACGCAGAACACCTCCGCGCTGGGCGACAGGTACACCCTGACTTACCTGCTGTGGATTGTGCTGGGCATCATCTGCGGGTGGCTGTTTTCGCGCACCCCAGGCATGGCGGCGCTCGGCATGGGGGTCGCGCGCGTGGACAAGGAGGCGCCGGTGGGGCTGTGGCGCGCCGCGGTGCGCACCATTTTGACGGGCTTCGTGCTGCCGGCGGCGCTGGTGGACGCGGACGGGCGCGGCATGCACGACCGCGCGACGACGACCACGGTGATCCGCACTTAGTTGTTGATCGGCCGTTCCTCGCCGACCAACTCGTGGTCGAAGTCGATGTAGCGGAAAAACGCCCAGGTCGGGTCGGTGATCATTCGCGCCACCGACAGCCCGCCAGCGATGAACAGCACGACGAAGGACACCTCTGTGAATTTCGACAGCGCGTTGACGATGTCGCCGACCGCGAAGTTGTGCACCGCGGCGTAGATCACCGGCCCGGGGATCATCACCACCGCCGCCGGGATGGTCACGGTGGTGCGCGGGACCTTGGCCACGCGGCCGAGGAGACCGCCAGCAACACCGATGAGCAGCGCCGCTGCGAACGCCGCCAGGTAGGAGACTGACCCGTAGGCCAGCAGCGTCAGGCGCACCGCGTTCGCCGCCATCCCGAGTGTGGCGGCGATCAGCGCCATGCGCTTGGAGGAGTTGAACAACAGCGCGAAGCAGCCGACACTGACAAAACTCGCCAGCGCGCTCGCAGCCAAGAACTCGGCGGATTTGGGCACCGGCTGCGGCTGCGCCTCGGGGGTGCCGGAGAGCATCGCCACCACTGAGACCGTCAGCATGATCACCACGATGATCTCCAAGGCGAAAAACAGCCGCGGGATGCCGGCGGTGAAGTCGAATCGGGCCAGGTCCACAAATGAGGTGAACAGGGGAAAGCCCGGGATGAGAAAGAGGACGGCGGCGACGAAACCGGGGGAGACCACCCCGTCGAGAGGCAGCACGCGCGCGAGCGCCAAAAACGCCGCGGAGGCGACAAACGCCGCCGCCATGGTGATGCCGATGAGGTTGAAGTGCGCCTTGTGCAGGAGGCTGCGCACGAGCTGCCCCAGCATCGCGGCCAGGCACACCATCGCGGCGGTGGCCCAGCCGAACTGGTTCAGGACGGCGAACCCGGCGCAGGCGAGGCCTGCGGCCAACGTCGAGAGGCGAGCGCCCCAGCGGGGAGAAGGGATGCGCTCAATTTCGTCCAGCGCGGCGCTGATCACCTCGGGCGTGCGGTAGCTCTGCAGCAGTGAGTGCGCCGCGGTCTCCAACGCCTCGATGCGCGAGGCGTTCACGCCCGGCAGTGGCACGTCCGACACGGCGGTGCGGAACTGCTCCCCGCGGTGAAACGTGCAGCTGATCGTGTTGAAGCCGACGATGACGTCAGCGTTGTCGAAGCCGACCGAGCGCGCGCAGCGCTTCACCGCGCGAATGACCCGGTAGCCGGATGCGCCCGCGGCCAACAACAAAACGCCGAAGCGAAGACAGGTGTTCGCTTCGGCGTCCATGCGCGGGTTGTGCTCGATCACTTTCCGCCCTTGCGCGCCTGCATGCGGCGCATCTTGCGGTTCATGCCAGCCATGTTCTGCGCCTGCTTCGGCAGCGGGCCGCCCGGCAGGCCGGCAGCCTGGGGTCCGCGGCCGCGGGCGTCCATGGCCTCCAGCTTCGCGGAGAGGTTGTACACCTCGTTCTTCTGGTAGTTCTTCGGCAGCTTGAGCAGGTGCTTCTGCAGGTCGCGGGTGCGCACCTGGCCCTCGCTCTCACCGGCGTAGACCTCGTAGACCGGCACGCCGGCCAGCAGGCGCTCCACGCGCTTGCGCTCCTTGCTCATCAGCGACTTCAGGCGGTTCGGGTCGCCCTCGCCGACGAGCACAACACCGGGGTTGCCCACCACGCGGTGCACGGTGTCCATGTGGGTGTTGGCCTGCACGCCGGTTTGGGTCAGCCACACGATGCCCATCGTGTTGCGCATGTTCTCCAGCGTCCAGCCGGCGGCGCCGGGGGTGTCGCCGACCTCGTCGTACATGGACTTTTCCAGGCGGCGGGAGAAGATGAACATCGCCAGCACTGCGCCGGCGATCAGGCCCATGATCAGCCAGAACCACTTCGCGCCGATGAGCAGGCCGAGGAGGAAGAAAAGCAGCCCGCCGCCGAGCACGCAGGCGAGCATGATGGGGATCAGCGCCTTGTCGCGCTTGCGCTGGATGTCAAACGCTTGCTTGAGCTGTGAGCGCGTCGCTTTGCCCTTGGCGCGTTTTGCGGCGCGCTGTTCTTTCTTGGCGGCTTTGGCCGCTGCCTTGTCCTGCGTCTGTGCCATGGACATAACTGTATGCCACAGCTAAGACGCGGGCCAAAGACCCTAGCGGGTTACCACCGGGTGGTCGGCGGAGGCGCCGTACTTCTTCAGCAGGGTGGAGGCTTCCTGGGCGGTGTCGCCTTGCGACGTCTCCGCAAGGTGCTTCAGGTTCTCCGGCAGTTCCAGGCCGCGGTGGGCCATCGCCTCGACGTAGAGCTTGCCGGCGCGGTAGGAGGAGCGCACCAGCGGGCCGGACATGACCGCGCCGAAGCCCATTTCGTAGGCGGCGTCGCGGTATTCGATGAACTCTTCCGGCTTCACCCAGCGGTCGATCGGGTGGTAGGTCGGGCCGGGGCGCAGGTACTGGGTGATGGTGATGATGTCGCAGCCTGCGTCGACCAGGTCGTTCAGCGCTTCGAGGACTTCCTCGCGCGTTTCGCCCATGCCCAGGATCAGGTTGGACTTGGTGATCAAGCCGAAGTCGCGTGCCTGGCGGATCACGTCGAGGGAGCGCTCGTAGCGGAACGCCGGGCGGATGCGCTTGAAGATGCGCGGGACGGTCTCGACGTTGTGCGCGAAGACCTCGGGGCGCGCCTCGAAGACTTCCTGCAGCAGGTCGGGCTTGCCGGAGAAGTCCGGGGTGAGGTTTTCTACGCCCGTGTGCGGGTTGAGCTCGTGGATCTTGCGCACGACCTCTGCGTAGAGCCAGGCGCCCTCGTCGTCCAGGTCGTCGCGGGTCACACCGGTGATGGTGGAGTAGTTCAGGTTGAGGCTTTGGACCTCTTCAGCCACGCGGCGCGGCTCGTCGCGGTCCAGCGGGTCGGGCTTGCCGGAGGCGATGTCGCAGAAGTCGCAGCGGCGCGAGCAGCGGGAACCGCCGATGAGGAAGGTCGCCTCGCGCGATTCCCAGCACTCGTGGATGTTGGGGCAGCCGGCCTCTTGGCACACGGTGTGCAGCCCGGCGCCCTTGACCTTTTGTTTCATGTCCTCGTATTCGGGACCGGTTTTGACCGAGTTGCGGATCCACCGCGGCTTCTTCTCGATCGGGGTTTCGGAGTTGCGCGCCTCAACGCGCAAAAGCTTGCGGCCTTCTGGTGCTACAGTCACGTCACTTACCGTACCTTCCGTGTCAAACCCTTCGAGGGGTCCGGTCGGGTGGCGAATGTGTGGTCCGCCACCACCAGCTCCCCGGCCAGGGCGCGTTGTAATTCGTGCACGACGGGCGCCGCCATGTCTGCAGGTGTGATGTCGCGGCCGAGCTCGAGCGACAGGGTGGTCACATCGGCGTCGTCGATGCCGCAGGCGACGATGTGGTCGTAGTGTTCGAGAGTGTTGTTGCAGTTCAGGCTGAGCCCGTGCATGGTCACTCCGCGGGTGATGCGGATGCCTAGGGCCGCGATTTTGCGTTCGCTTGTCGACGCCTTCGGGTCCGCCGCCTTCGTCTCTTGCGGCACCCAGACCCCGGAGCGGCCGTCGACCCGGCCCGCCGTGGTCACCCCGGCGTCTCGCACGACCTGGATGAGCGCCTCTTCTAAGCGGCGCACGTAGTCGACCACATCCACCGGCTCGGCGAGTTTGATGATCGGGTAGACCACCAGCTGGCCCTCGCCGTGCCAGGTGATGCGCCCGCCCCGGTCCACCGGCACCACGGGCACCGGGTAGGAAGGATCCGGCATGTCTTCCGGCTGGGTGCGCTTGCCGGCGGTGAAGGTGGAGGGGTGCTCGAGGACGAGCACCGTGTCGGGGGCTTCGCCTTTGGCTCGTCGAGAAGCGATGTCCGCCTGGAGGTCCCACGCCTCTTGATAGTCCACGAGCCCCAGCTCGCGCACCTCGATGGGCGCGGCTGAGGCTCGGATGGATCTGTCGGCGGGGAAAAACGGGTCGCGTGGCGCAGTCATGCGCCTTACCCTAGTCCCCGGGCTAGACGCCGTTGGCGGCGCCGTACTCGTTGGCGGTCATCAGCGGGCCGACCTGTTCAACCTCCACCTCGAAGAGCCAACCTTCGCCGTACGGGTCGTTGTTGATGGCCTCGTACGCGCCGTCGATGTCCTCGTTGACTGCGGTGACCGTGCCGGTGACCGGGGAGTACAGGTCGGAGACGGACTTGGTGGACTCGATCTCGCCGCAGGTCTCGCCCGCGGTGACGGTGTCGCCCACCTGCGGAAGCTCCGCGAAGACGACCTCGCCCAGGCGGTCAGCGGCGACGTGGGTGATGCCCACGCGCACGGTCTGGCCCTCGGCGTTATCCGGGGTGGCGTTGATCCACTCGTGGTCCTCGGAGTAGTAGAAGTCCGGCTTCAGCGCCATGGTTATGCGTCCTTTCGGGTGTAAAACGGGGTCGATGCAATAGTAAACGGGTAGCGGCGTCCGCGGATGTCGATTTCCACATCCGTGCCCACCTCCGCGTGGTCGGGGTCCAGGTGCGCCAGCGCAACTGGGTAACCCAGTGTCGGCGACGGCTGGCCGGAGGTGACCACGCCGATCTTGTCGTCCGAGCCTGCGAGGAAGACCTCGGCGCCCTCACGGGCGGCGCGGCGCTGCTCGGAGGTCAAACCGGCGATGACCACGCTTGGCTCGCGCCCGACAAGAGCGTCCTTGCCCACGAAGTCCGCCTCCTTCTTCGCAAACGCGCGGCCCATGCCAGCCTCCACCGGGGTGATCTCGGTGGTCAGCTCGTGGCCGTAGAGCGGCATGGAGGCCTCCAGGCGCAGCGAGTCGCGCGCCGCCAGGCCGCATGGGGTGCCGTGGTCGATCACTGCGTCCCACACCTTGTGGGCATCCTCCCGCGCGCAGAACAGCTCGAAGCCGTCCTCGCCGGTGTAGCCGGTGCGGGCGACGAAGGTTTCGACAGATTCGCCCGTCTGGTCGTTGTCTCCCGTCTGGTCCGAACGCAGTGAGGACCAGACGCCGGAGTAGTAGGACAGGGCGGACGCGTCGCCGTCGAGAAGCGGCTCGAGCACCTCGAGCGCACGCGGCCCCTGGACCGCAACCAGCGCGAACGCCTCGGAATTGTTGGTGAGCTGCACCTCGAAGTCGCCCTTGCGCGCCTCAAACGCCGCCCACACCGCGTTGGTGTTCGCGGCGTTGGGCACGACCATGAAGTGGTTCTCGTTGAAGCGGTAGGTGATCAGGTCGTCGATGATGCCGCCGTCCTCAGCGACGATCATGGAGTACTTCGCCTTTCCGTCTTTGAGCGCGGTGAAGTTGGAGATCAGCGTGTAGTCCAAAAACGCGGCGGCGTCGGGGCCCTGGACGGTGATTTCGCCCATGTGGGACAGGTCGAAGATGCCCACGTCGCCTCGCACGGCGCGGTGCTCCTCCAGCTCGTTGCCGTACTTCAGCGGCATCTCCCAGCCGCCGAAATCGGTGAAGCTCGCACCAAGCTTTTCGTGGGTGGCGTGCAGCGGGGTCTGTGGCATTGGGGTGCTCCTTTACTGGTTGTCGGGGGTGATGTCGAAAGCCTCCGGCGGCGGGCAGGCGCACTGGAGGTTGCGGTCGCCGAAGGCTTCGTCGATACGCCGCACCGGCGGGAAGTACTTGTGCTTGGCCAGCGAATCCACCGGGTAGGCGGCCTTCTCACGCGGGAAGTCGTACGGCCACTCGCTGCGGATGACGCTCTCGGCCGTAAACGGTGCGTTGTGGACGACGGACTTTTCGTACTCGATGCCACCGTCGATGATCTCCTGGATCTCGGCGCGGATGGAGCGCATCGCCTCGATGAAGCGGTCCAGCTCCGCCAAGTCCTCGGACTCGGTCGGCTCCACCATGAGGGTGCCGGCGACCGGGAAGGCGAGGGTGGGGGCGTGGAAGCCGTAGTCGATCAGGCGCTTGGCCACATCCGCCGCGGTCACGCCGGAGGCGTCGGTTAGCTCGCGCAGGTCCAGGATGCACTCGTGGCCGACCAGGCCGTCGTTGCCGGTGTAGAGCACCGGGAAGGAATCGTTGAGCGCACGCGCGATGTAGTTCGCGCCCAGCACGGCGTGCGCGGTGGCGCTGCGCAACCCGGCGGCGCCGGACATGGCGATGTAGGACCAGGAGATCGGCAGCACGCCAGCGGAGCCGTAGAGCGTGGCGCTGACCGGCACGCCGCCCTCAGGCTGCTCCGACGCGTCGGTCGGATCCCCCGGCAAGAACGGGATCAGGTGCGAGGCAACGCCGATCGGGCCCACACCCGGGCCGCCGCCGCCGTGGGGGATGGTGAAGGTCTTGTGCAGGTTCAGGTGGCTGACGTCGCCGCCGAAGTCGCCCGGGCGGGCGATGCCGGTCAGCGCGTTCATGTTCGCGCCGTCGATGTAGACCTGGCCGCCTGCGGCGTGCACCTTGTCGCAGACCACGCGCACATCTTCCTCGTACACGCCGTGCGTGGAGGGGTAGGTGAGCATGATCGCTGCCACAGCATCGCGGTGCTTGTCCAGCTTGGCGTCCAGGTCCGCCAGGTCGATGGAGCCGTCTTCGGCGGTGGCGACAACCACCACGCGCAGGTTGGCCAAAGTCGCGGACGCCGCGTTGGTGCCGTGGGCGGAGGCCGGGATGAGGCAGATGTCGCGCTCGGCGTCGCCGTTGGCCACGTGGTAGGCGCGGATGGCCAACAGGCCCGCCAGCTCGCCGGTCGCGCCGGAGTTCGGCTGCACGGACACCTCCGCGTAACCGGTGATTTCCACGAGCCAGGAGCGGATTTCGTCGATAAGCTCGCGCCAGCCCGCGGTGTACTCGTCGGGGGTGTAGGGGTGCACGTTGGCAAAGCCCGGCCATGTGATGGCCTCGAGGCCGGCGGTGGGGTTGAGCTTCATGGTGCACGAGCCCAGCGGGATCATCGTGCGGTCGAGTGCCAGGTCCTTGTCGCCGAGCTCGCGGATGTAGCGCATCATCTGCGTCTCGGAGTGGATGCGGTTGAACGTCTCGTGGGTGAGGAATTCGGTGGTGCGCGAAAGTGCTGCAGGGATGCGGGACTCGCCCTCGGCCGGGGCGGCGCCGAAACCGCGCAGCAGCGCTTCCACGTCGGCGTCGGTGGTGTCCTCGCCGAAGGAGACACCGACGGTTGCGTCGTCGATGGCCCGCACGAGGTAGCCGGCTTGCGCCAGCTTTGCGACGACCTCCGGTGCCCCCTCAACCTCAACCGCCACCGTGTCGAAGAACTCGGCGTGCTTGACCTTCACGCCCGCTGCCTCGAGGCCGGCGGCGAAGTCGGCGGCGCGCTGATGCACCGCGCGCGCGATCTCGGTCAGGCCGGCGGGGCCGTGGTAGACCGCGTACATGGAGGCGGTCACGGCCAAAAGGGCCTGGGCGGTGCAGATGTTGGAGGTGGCGCGCTCGCGGCGGATGTGCTGCTCGCGCGTCTGCAGGGCCAGGCGGTAGGCGGGGTAGCCCTCCGCGTCCTTGGACACACCGACGAGGCGACCCGGCATCTGGCGCTGCAGCTTTTGGCGCACGGCCATGTAAGCGGCGTGCGGGCCACCGTAGAACAGCGGCACACCGAAGCGCTGGGTGGTGCCGATGGCGATGTCAGCGCCGAACTCGCCGGGGGACTCCACAAGGGTCAGCGCCAGGATGTCCGCGTCGACGGCGACCAGGCCGCCGCGCTCGTGGATCGCCTCGATCACCGGGCGCGGATCGACGATGTCGCCCTCGGTGCCCGGGTAGGCGAACACTGCGCCGACCAGGTCCTCGCCGACGACGCCCTCGGCCAGGTTGACTACCTCGACTTCCAGGTCGATGGCGCGGGCGCGCTCGGAGGCCACCTTGATCACCTGCGGGTGCAGGCGCGAATCCAGCAGGACGCGGCGGCCCTTCTTCACCACGCGCGACATCAGGCCGACGGCCTCGGCGGCGGCGGACGCCTCGTCGAGCAGCGACGCGTTAGCGACGTCCAGCCCGGTGAGGTCTTGCACCATCGTCTGGAAGTTCAGCAGCGCCTCGAGGCGGCCCTGCGAGATCTCTGCCTGGTACGGGGTGTAGGCGGTGTACCAGCCAGCGTCCTCCACCACGCCACGGCGGATCACCGGCGGGGTCAGCGTGGAAGAAAAGCCCTGGCCGTAGAACGCGCGCAGCACCGTGTTCTTGTCGGCGAGCTCGCGCAGGCGGTCCTGAGCCTCATACTCCGTCAGTGCCTCCGGCAGATCGAGCGGCTTCTCGGCCAGGATGCCGGAGGGCACCGCGGCGGCGATCAGCGCGTCGATGGAATCGTAGCCCAGCGCTTGCAGCATTTCTTGCTGTTCTGCCTGGTCTGGGCCGATATGGCGGGAGATGTAATCCAACTCGAGCTCCTTGGTTTTAGGGGTCGTACAACCACGCGACAGCATAGCTGTTCGGCCCCTCCCAAAAAGCCAATTCTTAGAACTCGCTTACACCCGCTTCGCCGAACAGCCACGTCACCGCAATCGCACCTGGATCTGGCACGTCTTTCGCGCTCTCGCCGAGGTAGGACGCGCGGCCCTTCTTCGCCTGCATTCCGCGGGTGGATTTCGCGCCGTCGACCGCCGGTCCGAAGACCTGCTCGAGCACCTCTTCGACGGATCCGTTGGCGCTTGCGGCGGCCCTGGCGGCGGGAGCCAGCGCGTCGATGAGCGTGTTGTCGCCCTCCTTCGCGCCACCGAGCTCCGTGATGGCGTCTACGCCGCGGCGCATGCCCTGAGCAAGTGCTGTGGCAAAGGCTTCGCCGTCGCCCGCCCGGGAATCGACGCCTGCAAACGCGTCGGCCATCTGGCGGAAGAAGGTGCCCAGCACGGCCCCGGAGGTGCCGCCGGCGCGCACCAGCATGCGGTGAGCGAAGAAGTTCAGCACGTCCGCGTCCGCGCCGCGCACAGGTCTAGCGACGTCACCAAAGGCAGCTTCCATATTCTGGCCGAAGTCGCCATCGCCGGCCTCACGGTCCAAGGCGGTCAAATCGCCGTAGCCGGCCGCGAGACGCTCTACGAAGGCGCTGAGCCAGGTGTTTACGGCGCCATCGTCGGGCTGCGTTTCCTCGTCGACCATGCGGGCGTCGGCGTACTGCGGGTCGCGCACGGTGGAAGGCCAGGCGGGGGCGGACGTTTCGGCATCGATAAGCTCGATCAGCTCGTCGTCGACGACGGTGAGCGTCAGCGAAATGCCCGCCATGTTCAGGGAAGTCACCAGCGACCCGCGCATGCCGCGGCGCACCTTCAGCCCGCGCTCGGACAGCTGCTTGAGCGCCTCGCCGAAAACCAGATCCATCTCCAGCTCGCTCGTGCCGCCGAGGCCGTTGACGAAGAGCATGACGTCGCTGCCGTCGACGCCGGCGTCGCGCAGCGACTGCAGGATGCCGTCCAGCAGCTCTGAGACCAGTGCCGCAGCGGAGACAGTGGTCTGGGCAAGATCGCGGCGCTCCACGCCCGGCTCGCCGTGGATGCCCACGCCAACCTCGATCTGGCCGTCCTCCAAATCGAAAGTGTCGCGGTCCGAGGTCGGGGAGTGGCCTGCCTGCAGCGCCACCGCCATGCTGCGGGACTGATCCGCGGCGCGCCGCGCCACCTCCGCCACCGCCTTCAGATCATCGCCGCGCGCCGCCGCAGCGCCCGCGACCTTTTCCACGATCACGGTCGCGCCCGTGCCGCGCCGGCCAGGGGAGTCGTCGTTGTCGATCTCGGTGGCCACGTCGTCGGCCACCAGCACCTGCTCCACATCCGCCTCAGCGTGGTTGGCTGCCACGGTGAAATTCATGACGTCGCCGGTGTAGTTCTTCACCACATGCACCACGCCCGCGCCGCTGTCGGCCCACTCGGTGGCCGCGCCGATCTGCACCGCGTTCGGGGAGGTGAACAACAAGCCGGGGCAAGCCGCGTCCAGCATGCCGGGGCCCACAAACCCGGCGTGCATCGGCTCGTGGCCCGACCCGCCGCCGGAGATCACTGCGACGCGGTTGCGATCTTTAGAGCCGTCGTCAAGCGAAAGCCCCACGAAGCCCTCGCTGTGCCACCGGGCGAACGGGTGCGCTGCAACAAGGCCGCCGAGCGCCTCCCGCATGAAATGGTCAGTCTCGTTACGAAAAGATTTGAACGTGTCAGCCATAACACCACTGTAGGCACACACGACAAAACCCGGCACCATTGACGGTGCCGGGTTTTAAGGGAGAGGGTTAGACGTCGAGGTCAGCCTCGAAGTCGCCCTGCTCGATGCGGTCCTTGATGGTAGTGACGAAACGGCCCGCGTCCGCACCGTCGATCAGCTGGTGATCGTAGGTGAACGGCAGGTAGCACATCTGGCGGATAGCGATCGAGTCGATGCCGTCCTCGGTCACGATGACCGGGCGCTTCTCAATCGCGGCCGTGCCCAGAATGCCGGCCTGCGGCGGGGTGAGCACCGGGGTATCCAGCAGCGCGCCCTCGGAACCGATGTTGGTCACCGTGAAGGTTGCACCGGACAGGTCGTCCGGACGCAGCTTCTTGTCGCGTGCGCGGCCGGCCAGGTCGGTGATCGCCTTCGCGATGTCCGCCAGGTTCATGTCCTGCACCTTCTTGATCACCGGCACCAGCAGGCCCATCGGCGTATCGACGGCGATACCGATGTTGACGTCCTCGTGGTAGGTGATCTCCTTCGCGTCAGCGTCGTAGGAGGCGTTGACGTTCGGGTGGGACACCAGCGCCTCGGCCGTGGCCTTGATGAAGAAGGCGAGGTAGGTGATGTTCGCGCCGTGCTTCTCCACGAACGCCGGCTTGACCTTCTTGCGCAGCTCGGCGACGCGGGTGACGTCCACCTCCTGCACGTGGGTCAGCTGCGCGGTGGTCTGCAGGGACTCCACCATCTTCGCCGCGGTGATCTCGCGGATGCGGTTGACGCGCTGGGTGGTGCCGATCAGCTCCGCCTTCGCCGGGTCCACGGACTTGGTGGACCAGTTGGCGCGCTCGCCCTTCGGTGCCGCTGCGGCAGCAGACGCGGTGCTGTCAGTGCTCTCGGTGCTCTTCGCGCCGGCAGCCTTGCCACCCTCGGCAGCAGCCAGAACGTCCTGCTTGCGGATGCGGCCGCCCACACCGCTGCCCTCAATGGTGTTCAGGTCGACGCCGTGCTTGTCGGCCAGCTTGCGCACCAGCGGGGTGACGTACGGGACGTTGTCGCCGTTATTCACCTTGGCGGAAGCATTCTTGGAGTCGGCCTTGGCCTCTTCCTTCTTCGGCTCCGGCTTCTTCTCCTCGGCCTTCTTTTCAGCCTTGGGCTCTTCCTTCTTCGGCTCTTCCTTCGGCTCCGGCTTCTCCTCCTCGGCGGGCTCGTCAGCTTCAGCTGCGGCCTCAGCGTCGCCGATGACGACGATGACATCGCCGACCTCGACGGTGTCGTCCTCCTCAGCCAGGATCTCCAGGATGGTGCCAGCGACCGGGGACGGAATCTCGGTGTCGACCTTGTCGGTGGAGACCTCGAGCAGCGGCTCGTCGACCTCAACCATGTCGCCCACGGACTTCAGCCAGGTGGTGATGGTGCCCTCGGTGACGGACTCGCCCAGCTCCGGCATTTCAACCTTGGTGCCCTCGCCGGAGGACTTCTTCGCGGAGGCGGCGGGCTTGGACTCTTCCTTCTGCGGAGCATCCTCGGCGGGCTTCTCCTCGGACTCTTCTTCGGCCTCGTCCTTGTCGGCGGATTCGTCGGAGTCATCGGAGGATGTGGCGGCAGCAGCGTCGCCGATGCGCGCGATCACGTCGCCGACCTCGACGGTGTCGTCCTCTTCCGCCAGGATCTCGATCAGGGTGCCGGCGACCGGGGAGGGGATCTCTGTGTCGACCTTGTCGGTGGAGACCTCGAGCAGCGGCTCGTCGACCTCGACCTCGTCGCCGACCTCCTTGAGCCAGGTGGTGATGGTGCCCTCGGTGACGGACTCGCCAAGCTCCGGCATCTCAACGTCGGTGGCGTCGCCGGATGCCTGCGTGGAGGACTTCTCCTCCTTCTTCGGCTCCTCCTTCTTCTCTTCCTTCGGCTCCGGCTTTTCCTCAGCCTCGGCCTTGTCCTCCTTCTTCTCGGAGGAGGCTGCTTCCTCGCCTTCCTCGCCGATGATGGCGATGACATCGCCGATCTCGACGGTGTCGTCCTCGTCCGCCTTGATCTCCAGAATCACGCCGGCGACCGGGGAAGGAATTTCGGTGTCGACCTTGTCGGTGGAGACCTCGAGCAGCGGCTCGTCCACCTCGACCGTGTCGCCGACTTCCTTCAGCCACGTGGTGATCGTGCCTTCGGTGACCGATTCGCCCAGCTCGGGCATCTCAACAGAGTGCGCCATTTCTAATGTCTCCTCATCGAAACGTTGGAAGCTATACAGGCTCAAAGCGTACCTGTAACACGCCCCGCTCGTTGCCCAAGGGGTGACCTTGCCTGCCCCGGGTGCACCGTATGATGTGGAACGTGTTCAACCTGTTCGGCAAAGGCAAGAAGTCCACGGCGTTTAAGCCCCCGCGTGCGCCGGGGGAGACAATCCGCCCGGATGATGCAAAGTACCTGCGCGACTGGGTCGCGGGTCGCGCGTTTGTGGAGGGCTTTGTCGAGCCGGAAACGATGGTCAACGAGATGTCCGTGGTGCTCGTGGACGAGCAGGGCAACTACACCCGCCGCCGCATCGGCGGCCCGAAGGGCATCGACCACGTGGCCGACATGCTGGGCATCATGCTCTACGACGTGGAAGAGACCGGCTACCCCGACCGCATGCGCAAAAAGATCGAGCAGGAGCGCATTTTGCGCAAGCGTGAGGAGCAGAAGGAACGCCGCGCCAAGTTCGAGCGCGGCGAAAACCCTTACAGCTGAGCCGGCCGCGCACGATCTGACATTCGAGCCGAGCGGTCAGATCTGATGCTGCAGGTCAAGCTCATATTGCTGGTTGCGCATGTTAAATCGTGCGCAACTCAGCGCTACTGCTTGTCGACGAGGCGCGTCAACGCCTCCACAATCGTCCTCACAGGCGCGCCAGTTGCCCGCTTCGGGGTGTAGCCGTACGGGCTCGCGCCGTTCCAGGCGGGGCCGGCTACATCGATGTGCGCCCACTCGGTGTCCTCGGGCACGAAGCGCGACAGGTAGAGCCCGGCAAACAGCATGCCGCCGGTGCGCGCGTTGTGGGTGTTGCGGATGTCCGCGATGGGGGACTTCAGCTCATCTTCCTGCTCCTCGAGCAGCGGCATCGCCCACGCCTGCTCGCCGACGTTGCGGCCGGATTCGGCGATGAGGTCGCGCAGCTCGTCCGAGCCCATCACGCCGGCGGTGCGGTTGCCCAGCGCCACCAGCTGCGCGCCGGTGAGGGTGGCGGTTTCGATGAGGTAGGCGGGGTTGTCGTCGCAGGCGCGGGCGATGGCGTCGGCAAGCACCAAGCGGCCCTCGGCGTCGGTGTTGATCACCTCGCTGGTGATGCCGCCGTAGTGGGTGATCACGTCGCCCGGGCGGGTCGCGGTGCCAGAGGGCATGTTCTCCGCCAGGGGAAGCCACGCGTCGATGCGCACGGGCAGCTCCAGGCGCGCCGCCGCGGCGATGGCGGCGAGCTGGGCTGCGGAGCCGCCCATGTCGGAGATCATGTCCTCCATGCCGGAGCCGGGTTTGAGCGAGATGCCGCCGGTGTCGAACGTGATGCCCTTGCCCACCAGCGCCACATTCGTCGCAGTGTTGGCGGGAGCCCAGGTCAGGTGCACCAGGCGCGGCGGGCGGGAGGAGCCGCGGCCGACGGCGAGGATGCCGCCGAAGCCCTGCTGCTCCAGCTGGGACTCGTCCAGGACCTCGATGTCCAGGCCGGCGGTCTGCGCAACCTCGCCCATCACGGTGGCGTAGGTCTCCGGGTAGAGGAAGTTCGCAGGCGTGTTCACCAGGTCGCGGGCCAGGTTGACCGATTCGGCCACGACCACAGCGGCGTTGTACTCGGCCTCGTCGGCGCCGACGACGGTGACTTCGGTGGTCTGCGGGGTCTGCTCGTCGGTGTTCTCGTCGTCGACGACCTCTGCGCGGGACTTCAATCCGGTGTAGACGTAGCTGCCCAGTAGCACCCCCTGCACCACCGGGGCCACACCAAACTCGGTCGAAACCGCGGCGCGCTCCACACCGTTGAGGGTGCGGGCCGCAGCACCGGCGCCGCGGCGCACTGCTTCGTCATCGATTTCGGAGGCGTCGCCGAGGCCGAATGCGAGGACCAGGATGCCGTCGACAAGCACACGCGTGACCTCGCCCGCGGTGCCCTTGGCATCGACCGCAACCAACGCCTCCAGCAGCCCCTTCGGGGCGAGCGCGGTGACGGGCACCTCGATGCCGTCCTCGCCGCTGGCCACGGGGATGAGCAATGCGGCACCGTCGGGGGCGGAGCCGAGGGTCGTGCGCACCGTGGTGCCGCGGGCGGGGAGGCTGATATCGAACGCCATGGGGAGTCCTTTCATCGTGCGGGCAGTTGCTCTCCCCGAGGGTACTGAAGCGGGGAGTACCCTGGGCCGCATGGCTGAGATCGAATTCACAATCACACCGACCGATAACCCCACCCCGGACGCGGAGCGCGCGAAGATCCTTCAGGACCCGGCGTTCGGTCAGCAGTTCACGGACCACATGGTCTCCATCGACTGGACCGAAGAGGACGGCTGGCACAACGCCCAGGTTCGCGCCTACGAACCGATCTCTTTGGACCCGGCCTCCAACGTGTTCCATTACGGCCAGGCCATCTTCGAGGGCCTGAAGGCCTACCGCCACACCGACGGGAGCATCACTGCGTTCCGCCCGGAGCAAAACGCCAAGCGCCTGCAAAACTCCGCGAAGCGCATGGCCATGCCGGAGCTGCCGGAGGACATCTTCCTCGAGGCCGTGCGCCAGATCGTGGCGATTGACAAGGATTGGGTGCCCGAGGCTGGCGGCGAGGCGTCGCTGTACCTGCGCCCGTTCATGATCGGCACGGAAAAGACGCTGGGTGTCAAGCCCTCGACGAGCTACAGCTTCTACATCATCGCCTCGCCCGCAGGCGCGTACTTCTCCGGCGGCGTGAAGCCAGTGAGTGTGTGGATCAGTGAGGACTACGTCCGCGCGGCCCCCGGCGGCACCGGCGACGCGAAGTTCGCCGGCAACTACGCCGCGTCCCTGCTGGCGCAGCAGCAGGCGGCGGAAAAGGGCTGCGACCAGGTGGTGTGGTTGGACGCCTGCGAGCGCAAGTACATCGAGGAGATGGGCGGGATGAACCTCATGTTCGTCGAGGGCAGCGGCGACAACGCCAAGATCATCACCCCTGAACTGACCGGCTCGCTGCTGCCGGGCATCACCCGCAAGTCGCTGCTGCAGGTGGCGAAGGACTTAGGTTATGAGGCGGAGGAGCGCCGGATCACCGTCGAGCAGTGGCGCACCGGCGTCCAAGACGGCACGATCACCGAGACCATGGCGTGCGGCACCGCAGCCGTGATCACTCCGGTCGGCACCGTGAAATCCAAGGACGGCGAATTCACGGTGAACAACAACGAGGCTGGCGAGATCACCATGGCCATGCGCGAGCGTCTGCGCGGCATCCAGACCGGCGAGGTGGAGGACACCCACGGCTGGAACACTGTCCTCATCGAGGGCTAGTCGCTTGACGACGCTCCTCCGGCGAGCACCTCACCCGCAAGCTCCGCCGCGAGATTGAGCTGCGGCAGCGCGGCCAGGGCCCCGGCGCCCTGGCCCGTTTTCATGTCCAGGGCCAGCACCGGTTTCAGATCCAGCGCCTCAAGACAGCCGGTGTGCGCCGGCTCCGCGGTGGTCTGCCCGGCGAGGAGCCAGCCCTTGGTGCCGGGCGCGAGACGCTCGGCCACGTAGGCGGCCACGGTGGGGTAGACCTCGCCGACGAGCACAGGGGTGCGGCGCGTGGCGGCCTGGGCCGTCAGCCCGACCAGGAACGCGAAATCCGGCCCGGTCAGCTCCGCGCACACGCGCTCGGTGTCGTCGCGGAAGTCGCGCACCCGGAACATGGCGTCGCGCACCGCGGCGATCTTGACCTTCCACACCTTGTCGTTGATGCCGGATCCGCGGCCGATGGCCTTGACCGGCTCGGTGCGGGTAAACGTGCCGTACACGGCGGCGGCGATGGTGGTGTTGCCCACCCCGATGTCGCCGGGGACGAGGATGTCCGCCCCAGAGTCGATCTCGTTGTCCGCCACCTCGGCGCCAGCGGCGAGGGCGGCCTCCCACACCTGCGCGGACACCGCAGGCTCGATGTCGATGGCGCCGGTAGGGGTGTCCAGGTAGTCGCCGATGAAGCGCAGGCTCGACCCCGCCAGGCGCGCCGCGGCGTGGGCCGGCCCGGCGCCGGAGCGCAGCTGTTCAGCCTGGGCCGATCCCGCCTCCGCGGTCCACGCGGATAGCCCGCGCGCGGCGATGCCGTGGTTGCCCGCCACCACGATCGCGCGCGGGCGGGCAAACGGGGCGGGTACGTCCGCGCCCTGGACGGAGGCGATCCACGCGGCCAGCGAGCCGAGCCTGCCCAGCGCGAGCCCGCGGGTCGAACCCGCGAGCGCGTCTGCCACCGCGTGCCCGTGGGACTGCTTCGGTGCTTCAACCGGCGGGAACTGCATGGCCTATACCTCTGCGCCGACGGCCACGCGAGGCTTCGGGGTGCGCCAGTTGCGCGGCTGGGTGGCACGCGAGAAGGCGTACATGCCCAAACCGAAGCCGGTGTCCGCCTCCGGGAATTTCGCCTTCACGGCGCGGTTGGCGCGGATGCCGATGATGAAGCCTTCGATAAAGATGGTCAGCATGAACAGCATGCTCAGCAGCGACAGCACGGCGGAGACGCGCGGCAGCCAAGTGCCGATGAGCATGATCAGCACGAGCACCAACGCAGCCGGCATGACGTAGTTGTTGAAGAAGCGCTTGGAATCCACCCAGTCGCGCACGTACCCGCGGACCTCGCCGCGGTCGCGCTCAGTGAGGTAGCGCTCGTCGCCGGCGTCCATGCGCGCCTGGATCTCGCGGTTGCGGGCGCGGTTTTCCTCCCGCACCTTCTTCTTGTGTGCCTTCCACTCCTCCTTGGACATGGTCTTCTTCAGCTCTTTTTCGCGCTGACGCAGCTGCGCCGGGGTGGCGGCGTTCGGGTCGCGCACGACACCGCGCTTGATCTCTTGGTCGATGCGCTTCGGCGTCGGTCGGCCCTTCGGCGGGGTGTAGCCCTTGGGGAGCTTCTTTTCCGCCTGCTGCTCTGCTTCAGGCTTCGCGTCGGGCAATTCAACCTTCGTGGAGCCCGCCGCGCTCGTTGCGTCGGCGTTGTGCTCGGATTTCTGCCAGGGAAGTTTCACGCACCTAAGGCTACAAGGCATGCGAGCCCAAGTGGAATAGACCGGCGGGGCGGGCGGTTGCACAGTTCGTGGCGAGTGGCGCGTAGCATGGGCGCACACTCCAAATCGAAGCTTGAAGTCGACGCACGAAGGAGACTGCAATGACTGCCCCCACCTCTACTACTGGTGTGATTTTGACCGAGGCCGCCGCGGCGAAGGCGAAGGCGCTGCTGGACCAGGAAGGCCGCAACGACCTGTCCCTGCGCATCGCTGTCCAGCCCGGCGGCTGCGCAGGTCTGCGCTACCAGCTCTACTTCGACGACCGTGAGCTCGACGGCGACAAGGCCGACGTCGTCGGCGGCGTGCGCCTGGTGGTGGACAAGATGAGCGTTCCGTACCTCACGGGCGCGACCATCGATTTCGCGGACACCATCGAGCAGCAGGGCTTCACCATCGACAACCCGAACGCGGGCTCCGCTTGCGCCTGCGGCGACAGCTTCAACTAAGCGCCCGGCCGCAAAAAGCTCCGCACCGACGTCGGTGCGGAGCTTTTTCGCTCTTGAGGGCCGTCTAGAGCTGGACCGGGTAGTCCTTGTGCTCGATCTGCGGGTCGATGCGGTGCTCGACGAAGATGCCGTGCCAGACCATGAACGCCAGCACCGTCCACAGGCGGCGGGAGTGGTCGGAAACACCGTCGCGGTGCTCCTTGAGCATCTCCAGCACCTGGTCCTTGGCAAAGATGTCGTCGGTCTGGGACTCGCGGATGGTGTCCTGCGCCCAGCCGAAGAGCTCGTCGCCGGCCAGCCAGTGGCGCATCGGCACCGGGAAGCCAAGCTTCTTGCGGTGCAGCACGTGCGCAGGCACGATCTGCTCCATCGCCTTGCGCAGCGCGTACTTCGTGGTGCCGTGCGCGATCTTCTGATCAAAGGGGATGGTCTCGGCGACTTCGAAGACTTCCTTGTCCAGGAAGGGCACGCGCAGCTCGAGCGAGTTGGCCATGTTCATCTTGTCCGCCTTGACCAGGATGTCGCCCCGCATCCAGGTGAACAGGTCGAGGTTTTGCATGCGAGCCACCGGATCCATCTCCGTAGACGCCGCGTAAATCGGCGCGGTGACTTCGCGGTGGTCCCACTCGCGCTTCGCCCACGGCAGCACGCGGTTGAGCTGCTCGAAGTTGAAGGAGCGCGCGTTGCCGTAGTAGCGGTCCTCGATCGGGGTGGTGCCGCGCTCGAGCAGGCTCTTGCCCTTCACACCCTCCGGCAGGACGCGGCTGAGGCGGTTCAGACCCTTGTTCAGCGCGCCGGGCAGCTTCTCAAACGGGGCGAGCGACAGTGGCTCCTTGTAAATGGTGTAGCCGCCGAACAGCTCGTCGGCGCCCTCGCCGGAGAGGACAACCTTGACGTGCTTGCGGGCCTCTTGTGCGACAAAGAACAGGGGAACCAGCGACGGGTCTGCAACCGGGTCGTCCAGGTACCACATGATCTTCGGGATGGCCTCGGCGTACTCCTCGGGAGAGACGATCTTGACAATGTGCTCCACACCGATGGCCTCCGCGGACTCCGCGGCGACGTCCACCTCGGAGTAGCCCTCGCGCTCGAAGCCGGTGGTGAAGGTGAGCAGGTTCGGGTTGTGCCGCTTGGCCAGGGTGGCAATTGCGGTGGAGTCGATGCCGCCGGAGAGGAAGGAGCCGACGGTGACGTCGGCGCGCATGTGCTTCTCCACGGAATTCTCCAGCGCCTGTGCGATGCGGTCGTAGAGGTCTTGCTCTTTGCCCTTGACCACCGGCTGGGACTTGAAGTGCGGCTTGAAGTAGCGGTCGGAGTGCACCTCTCCACCCGGCTTGAGGGTGACGGTGCAGCCGGATTCAACGCGACGAATCTGGCGGTGCAGGCTCTCCGGCTCCGGCACGTACTGCAGGTCCACGTAGTGCTCGATAGCGCGTCGGTCAAGATCCAGGCCTAGACCCAGCTCCGGCGCCATCTCCAGGATGGACTTCTTCTCGGAGGCGAAGACCGTGCCAGCCTCCGTGGTGGCGTAAAACAGCGGCTTGATGCCGAACTGATCGCGCGCGGCGAACATCGTCTTCGTCTCGGTGTCCCAGATGACGAAAGCGAACATGCCGCGCAGGTGCTCGACCACGTTGGCGCCCCAGTGGTGGAACCCGACCACGATCGGCTCGCCGTCGCCGCTGGTGTTGAAGGTGTAGCCCGCCTCAATCAGCTCTTCGCGCAGCTCGATGTAGTTGTAGATCTCGCCGTTGAAAGTCAACGCGTAGCGCTGCGGATTGTCGGCCGGGCCCCAGCGCAGCGGCTGGTGGGAGTGCTCGATGTCGATGATGGCCAGGCGGTTGAAACCGAAGACTGTGTCCTCGTCGTTCCAGGTGCCCGCGGCGTCGGGGCCGCGGTGATACATGCACTGCAGGGAGCGCTCGACCGGGTCAACGAACTTGGCTGCGTTTGCGTCCGCGGAAAGCAGGGCAAGAAGGCCACACATACTCAAACCTCTCCGTATATATAAGGTGCGCCGCGACAAGCGGCGGGGGAGTCCCCTCAACAATAAGGTTTGGGGCCCGATTTTCGTGAACCGGAACCGCCCAACTTTCGCCGTGCCCCATAAGGGGGCCAACTTATGGATGAACTTTTTGGGGCTTATTCCAACTGGGTGTGGCTTTAGCGTCGCTAAGCAGTTGCTTATCGACGAGCCTCCGGTCGCCGCCGTCCCGCACATCCGCGGAATTCCGACGGGTTAGGCCGGATGAACTATTCTGGCCACGTAGGAATGTTCTGCCATAAGCATGAACATTCAATGTTTTTAGTGTGGACAGGAAGGCAGACACACGTGGATAAGGAAGTAAACCGCGGTTTCGCCAAGAAGGCTGGCGTCGCGGGCGCGCTCCTGCTCGGCAGCCTTGCGCTGACCGGCTGTGACGTCGCCGCGCCGGAGGCGATGGCAAACATCCTCGACATGGGCTGGCCGGACCCGGTCACCCCCGAGGGCGCCCAGATGTACAACTTCTGGGTCTGGACCTGGCTCGCCGCCTGGATTATCGGCATCATTATGTGGGGCCTGTTCATCATGTCCATCGTGCGGTGGAACCACAAGGCCCGCACGAAGCAGGGTGCAGGCGAATTCCCCCGTCAGACGCAGTACAACGTCGGCCTCGAGCTGGGCCTGACCATCGTGCCGATCGTCATCGTGATGGTGCTGTTCTTCTTCACCGTCCAGGCGCAGACCCGCACCACGGCGCTGGACAAGGACCCGAAGGTCACCGTCGACGTCACCGGCTACCAGTGGAACTGGAAGTTCGGCTACGCCGAGGTTGCCGGCGATCTGACCGCCGACGGTCAGGACTACGACGGTCTGGACTCCGAGCGTCAGGCGCTGGCCGAGGAGACCAAGTTCGACCCGGAGGACATGCACAACGCCAACCCGATTCACGGCACCTCCATGGGCGACCAGTCCTACTTGAACTTCAACCAGATTGAGACCATCGGCTCCACCGAGGAAGTTCCGGTGCTGGTGCTGCCGACCGACACCGCGATCGAGTTCCGCCTCGCCTCCGGCGACGTGAACCACGCGTTCTGGGTTCCGGAGTTCCTGTTCAAGCGCGACGTGTACGCGCACCCGGAGGCCAACCAGCAGCAGCGCGCCTTCCAGATCGAGCGCATTGAGGAAGAGGGCGCCTTCGTCGGCCGCTGTGCCGAGATGTGCGGTACCTACCACTCCATGATGAACTTCGAGGTCCGCGCCGTGACCCCGGAGAAGTTCGAGGAGTACATCCAGTTCCGCCGCGACAACCCGGACGCGCCGAACTCGGAGGCGCTGCGCTCCATCGGTGAGGACCCGTACGCAACCTCCACCCGTCCGTTCGTCTCGGGCCGCACCGATTCGCGCGACGGCAACAACACTGTCGACCCGAACGCGAACGTTTAAGAAAGAGAGAGCGAAGCCATGGGAACTGGATCAAAGGTTTTCTACGCCATCGGCACCTTCCTTGCCTTGATGGCTGTGTTCTACATCCTCGCAACCACCTGGATTGGTGAGGACGCTTACCTCTTCGGCATCGAGTGGATCGGCTCGGTCGGCCTCGTGCTCGCCGCTGTGTTCTCCTTCATGCTCGGCGGCTACCTCAACATCACCGAGCGCCGCATGGACATCGTCCCCGAGGACTGGGAAGAGGCGGAGATTGAAGACGGCGCCGGCGTGCTCGGCTTCTTCTCGCCGAGCTCCATCTGGCCGTTCGCGATGTCGATGGCGATCTGCATCCTCGGTCTCGGCATTGCCTTCTGGCAGCTGTGGCTGCTGGCCATCGGTGCGGTCTGTCTCATCGGCACCACCACCATGCTGAGCTTGCAGTACGGCATCCCGCGCGAAAAGCACTAAGCGCAAAAGGGGAGTCCCCGCCACGGTCTTTCGTGGCGGGGACTTTTCTATTTCGGGGGCAATCAAACGAAAGTATGTCCCCCGTTTAAGGCCCGGGCCTAGAGGGGGAAGCCTGTGAGATATGGCACATCAGGGAACCGTTTTACAGGTGCGAAATTTCAGCCAAAGAACGGGTCGGTTTTTCGGGGCGGGGGAGTGTTTTGCCGACCCGACGCGATGACCAGCACTGACTTAGTCGGATATGGGTTAAAAAAGTTCCCGGGATTGCGGAAAAATTTTTTCGTGGCATAGGTGTGGTGCAAAAAGTGCTGGTTGTGCACCCGTTCACAGGAAAATTTCGGGGGTGAGTGAGATGAATATCAGGGCGCGATGGGGGATAATCGCATCCGTGACGACCGCAATGACAAACCAAGATATGGCGACGCCGCAGAATCGCGTCCCAGCGCTGAACCGTCCGAACATGGTCAGCGTGGGCACGATTGCGTTCCTCGCCCAAGAGCTCATGTTCTTCGCCGGTTTGTTCGCGATGTACTTCACTTCGCGCGCAAACGGCCTTGCAAACGGTGACTGGAGCACTCAGACGGAGCACCTGAACGTCGTGTTCGGTGCAATCATCACCGTCGTGCTGATTGCTTCCTCGTTCACCTCCCAGTTCGGCGTATTCGCCGCCGAGAGGGGTGACGTGTTCGGCCTGCGCAAGTGGTTCACTGTGACCATTGTGCTGGGCGTCATCTTCCTCGGCCTGGTGGCCTTCGAGTGGAGCGAAATGGTCATGGCCGGTGTGACTCCGCAGTCCTCCGTCTTTGGCTCCGTGGTGTACATCATCACCGGTTTCCACATGGCCCACGTGACTGCCGGCATCGTCGCGTTCATCGTGGTGCTGCTGCGCGTGGCCAAGTCGAAGTTCACCCCGGCTCAGGCGACTGCCGCGATGGCAGTGTCCTACTACTGGCACTTCGTCGATGCCATCTGGATCGGCGTGTTCATCACCATCTACATCGTTCAGTAGCCCTTTCCCGGGCAGTTGCCCGGGAAAGGGGAGAAGTTCTGAAAAGTCGATAAAGGGAACACAATGGAAAACACACCCAAGAAGAAGCGCCAGGGACGCAAGACGCAGCGCACGCTCGCTGGCGCCGCCGCTCTGACGCTGGGGTTGACCGGCGCGGGTCTGCTCGCGTCCGCGCTCACCCCGAACGCGCAGGTGGCTACGGCGGCCCGCGACGATCAGGCACTCGTCCAGGAGGGCAAGGACCTCTACGACGTCGCTTGTATCACCTGCCACGGCGCCAACCTGCAGGGCGTCGAGGACCGCGGTCCGTCGCTCATCGGTACCGGCGAAGGTGCCGTCTACTTCCAGGTCAACTCTGGCCGCATGCCGATGATGTCCAACGACGCACAGGCTGAGCGCAAGCGTCCGCGCTACACCGAGGAGCAGGCTCTCGCCCTCGCCGCTTACGTCGCGGCGAACGGCGGCGGCCCCGAGCTGGTGTACAACGAGGACGGCTCTGTTGCGAAGGAAGAGCTGCGCGGCAAGGACTACGACGGCGACATTCAGGCGGATGACGTCGCCCGCGGCGGCGAGCTGTTCCGTTTGAACTGCGCGTCCTGCCACAACTTCACCGGCCGCGGCGGCTCGCTGTCGTCCGGTAAGTACGCACCTGCGCTGGATCCGGCGAACGAGCAAGAGATCTACCAGGCCATGCTCACCGGTCCGCAGAACATGCCGAAGTTCTCCGACCGTCAGCTCTCCGCTGACGAGAAGAAGGACATCATCGCCTTCATCAAGTCCACCAAGGAAACCCCGGCACCGGGCGGCTACGCGCTTGGCGGCCTCGGCCCGGTTTCTGAAGGTATGGCGATGTGGATCATCGGCGTGACCCTGGTCGCTGCCGCTGCTATGTGGATTGGATCCCGTTCATGAGTGATGTGAAGAAGAATTACACGAACGAAGAGCTGGACCGCATGAGCAATGCGGAACTGGCGGCTCTGGGCACCGAGCTCGACGACGTTACTGTCGCCTACCGCAAGGAGCGCTTCCCGGTTGAAGGTGACCCGCGCGAGAAGTCCGCTGCTACCGGCATCGGCATCTGGCTGACCATCTCCGTGATCAGCGCGCTGGCCTTCCTCGGCGTCTACCTGTTCTGGCCGTGGCACCCGAAGTTCCACGGTGAGGAAGGTCTGTGGACCTACACCCTGTACACGCCGCTGCTCGGCTTGACCGCGGCGCTGGCTTTCTGCGCACTCGGTGTCTCCATCATCCAGTACGTGAAGAAGTTCGTGCCGGAGGAGATCGCGGTACAGCGCCGCCACGACGGCCGTTCCAGCGAACTGGACCGCCGCACCACCACCGCGCTGCTGAATGACGCGTGGGAGACTTCGACCCTCGGTCGTCGTAAGGCACTGCAGGGCCTCCTCGGCACTGCCGGTGTGCTTGCCGGCCTGATGGTCATCGCCCCGCTCGGCGGCATGATCAAGAACCCGTGGAAGGTCCGCCACGAGCTGGACTACCACGGCGACGGCACCCTGTGGACCCACGGCTGGACCATCCAGGACCAGGGCGTGAAGGTCTACCTCGGTCGCGACACCGGCGCCATCGCCGAGCTGCACGAGGGCGAGACTGGCTCGCACTACAGCACCGCCGGCGTTTCCCGCCTGGTGCGTATGCGTCCGGAGGATCTCGCCGCGGCAGCAATGGAGACGGTGTTCCCGCTCTACGCGGAGGATGTCAACGACGGGAAGGATTACGATCCGACCCGCGACGTCTACGAGCACCACATGCACTCCATCCACGGTCCGCGTAACCCGGTCATGCTCATCCGCCTGCGTTCTGAGGACGCGAATAAGGCGATTGAGCGCGAAGGCCAGGAGGACTTCCACTACGGCGATTACTACGCCTACTCCAAGATCTGCACGCACATCGGTTGCCCGACCTCGCTGTACGAGGCTCAGACCAACCGCATCCTGTGCCCGTGCCACCAGTCGCAGTTCGACGCTCTGCAGTACGGCAAGCCGGTCTTCGGCCCGGCCGCGCGTGCACTGCCGCAGCTGCCTGTGACTGTTGACGAAGACGGTTACCTCATCGCCAACGGGAACTTCATTGAGCCCGTCGGCCCGGCATTCTGGGAGCGTCAGTCCTAATGAGCACTAAACTTGAGCAAGTCGCGGATAACGTTGATTCGCGCTACACCATTTCGGGCGTTCTGCGCCCGCAGCTGAACAAGGTCTTTCCGACTCACTGGTCGTTCATGCTCGGCGAGATGGCGCTGTACAGCTTCATCATCCTGCTGCTGACCGGTATCTACCTGGCCCTGTTCTTCGACCCGTCCATTACCAAGGTCATCTACGACGGTGCCTACCTCCCGCTCAACGGCGTGGAGATGTCCCGTGCGTACGCAACTGCCCTGGACCTCTCTTTCGATGTCCGCGGTGGCCTGTTTGTCCGCCAGATGCACCACTGGGCCGCGCTGATGTTCATGATGGCGATGTTCGCCCACATGATGCGCGTGTTCTTCACCGGTGCGTTCCGTCGCCCGCGTGAGGCCAACTGGCTCATCGGCGTGACCCTCGTGCTGCTTGGCATGATCGAGGGCTTCATGGGCTACTCCCTGCCGGACGATCTGCTCTCCGGCGTGGGCCTGCGAATCATGTCCGCCATCATCCTCGGCCTGCCGATCATCGGCACCTGGATCCACTGGACCATCTTCGGCGGCGACTTCCCGTCCGACCTGATGCTGGACCGCTTCTACATCCTGCACGTGCTGATCCTGCCGGGCATCATCCTCGCCCTGGTTGCAGCTCACCTGGCACTTGTCTGGTTCCAGAAGCACACCCAGTTCCCGGGGCCGGGCCGCACCGAGAACAACGTCGTCGGTGTCCGTATTCTCCCGGTGTTCGCCACCGAGGCAATCGGCTACATGATGGTTGTCTTCGCGGTGCTGGCGGCGATGGCAGGTCTGACCTCCATCAACTCCATCTGGAACCTCGGCCCGTACAACCCGTCGCAGGTCTCCGCTGGTTCCCAGCCGGATATCTACATGCTGTGGACTGACGGTGCTGCCCGTGTCATGCCGGCGTGGGAGCTCTACCTGGGCAACTACACCATCCCGGGCGCATTCTGGGTGGCTCTGCTGTGTGGCCTGATGGTCGTGCTGCTGATCACCTATCCGTTCATCGAGCAGAAGGTCACCGGCGACACCGCCCACCACAACCTGCTGCAGCGCCCGCGCGACGTTCCTGTACGCACCGGCGTCGGTGTGATGGGTCTGACCTTCTTCCTGCTGCTGACCATCTCCGGTGGTAACGACCACGTGGCGCACTTCTTCCAGATCTCGCTGAACGCGATGACCTGGTTCGGCCGCATCGGTCTGATCATCCTGCCGCCGCTGGCGTTCTTCATCACCTACCGTCTGTGCATCGGCCTGCAGCGCTCCGACCGCGAGGTCTTGGAGCACGGCATCGAGACCGGCGTGATCAAGCGTCTGCCCAACGGTGCGTTCGTGGAGATCCACCAGCCGCTCGGCCCGGTGGACGAGCACGGCCACCCGGTGCCGCTGGAATACGCAGGTGCACGAGTGCCGAAGCAGATGAACCAGCTTGGTTTCGCAGATTCGGACACCATCGGCAAATTCTCCCCGGCAGAGCTCGGCGTCACCGAGCGTGTGCGCGACGCGGAAGAGCAGAACCACCACGAGGCCATCGAGACTATGCGTGCGCTCGAGGCCACGAAGGACCGCACCGACCGCGACGCGACCCACTTCAACGCTGAGTAGTACTTCGAGCATGACGCTCTAGCGGTCGCAACAAGCCCCCTTTCCCGGCTACGGGAAGGGGGCTTTTGCTTTGTTACAAGTACGTAAACAAGGGCGTGTGACGAAGCACACACTAGATTTAAAAATGTGAATGTATATAAACCTTCGGGGGTAGCGTCGTTGGTTGCGGGCGTGTGTAAAACCCCAGCGTAGAGAGGGTAATGGCGGAGTTTTGGCAGTTGTTTACGACTGGTGTGCAAACCTGAGAGATGGTCGTGTCACTGGCTTTTGTGGTTGATAACGGAACTGTAACGGCGCGACGGCTGGACAGCGTTGTTGCCGTTTCGTAACCTGTTCGAGACATTGCGACAACAGCCGTTGGCAGCATGTACCGAAAACAACATATGAGCCGTCACCCGAAGCGGCGGTCCGCACCCGCGGTCCGCTCGCTATGGGGGCCGGGGAACCACAGTGGGGCAGAACCGCTCCCGTGGGGCGCGGGGACTTTTCTCAACACCCCGCCCGACAGCTAACCCGGTTGGCGAAGAGAAGATATGGAGAAAACAATCGTGGCAAAGCACCGTCGCCAGGAAAACACCGCAGCACGCGCTGCAGCAGCAACCGCCGCTATCGCAGCTGGCGCTGCACTGGTCGCACCGGCCGCCGCCTCCGCAGCTGAGGTGCGTGTTCCCAACTCTCCGGTTTCCGTCCAGGTTCCGGGTATCGAGAACGTCCCGGGCATTGCAGCCATCCCGGGCATTGACGCTTGGATTCCGTCGCTCGCCGGCGTCACCGCGACCGGCGACGTCCAGAACGCCATCGCTTCCGTGAAGGCGATGCCGGGCGTCAACAACGTCCCGGGCTTCACCCAGTTCCTCGCGAACGTCGAGCAGCAGGTCCGCCCGGCAGCTCCGGCTCCGGTCCAGCAGACCTACTCCGCGCCGGTGGCCGCCCCGGCCCCGGCTCCGGAGCCGTCCGTCGGCGAGCGCATCGTTTCCATCGCGCAGTCGAAGATCGGTTCCCCGTACGTCTACGGCGCATCTGGCCCGAACGCGTTCGACTGCTCCGGCTTTACCTCCTGGGTCTACTCCCAGGTTGGCAAGTCCATCCCGCGCACCTCCCAGGCTCAGGCCTCCGCGGGCCAGCAGGTGGCGCTCAGCGACATCCAGCCTGGCGACATCGTCGTGTACTACGGCGGTGCTTCCCACGTCGCTATCTACGCCGGCAACGGCCAGATCATCGACGCGCTGAACTCCGGTATTCCGGTCGGCTACCGCGACCTGAACCTGATGCCGATCCACTCTGTGGTTCGCTTCTAACAGCGTCAAAGCTAGCTAGGCTCAGCCCCGCCGCGCTCAGCGCGAGCGGGGCGTTTTTCATCTTTGACCTCACTGTTAACAAAAATCACACGTTGGGTATTTTGCTTGGCAGTGTCTGCGGGAAGGGTTATAGTTTGTTCGTTCTCGCCATAACTTGAAGAGGTGTCCTTTCGTGGGTAAGCACTCCCTCCACACCAACCGGTCCCGCTCTGCCGCTGCGGTGGTGGCCGGAAGTATTGTCGCAACCTCAACTTTGGTTGCCCCGCCCGCGCAGGCGGATGACGTTGATGCGCTCATCGAGGAGTTGGAGTCCGTCTCCCAAGACGCCACGGCCAAGTCCGAGGAAATCAAGGAGCTGGAAGACCAGATCGCTGATTCTGAGGTGAAGCTTCGGTCAGCCAACTCCCGCGCGGCTGATGCCAAGGCGGAAATGGACACGCTGCGCGGCGTGAGCGACCTGCAGCGCAAAAATGTTGGCGACATTGCCCAGTCGCGCTACCGCATGCCGCAGTCTGACGCGCTTTTGACCACGCTCGACTCCGGGAACCCCCAGGAAGCAATCGACCGCTCCGCGTACCTTGCCACCCTCGGACGTAATTCCCAGCGTGCGCTGACCGAGCTGGAGGAGGTGAACCGTGCCGCGGCGGACCGCGCCAGTGCTGCCAACATTGCTGTGGCTGAGGCGCAGCACGCGCGCAACGAGCTCGACAGCAAACGCAAGAAGCTGGAGCAGGAGCGCGACGAGCTGGATTTGCAGGTCGCAGACATCGAGCGCCGCGTGGACAGCTTGAACGAGGAGGACCGTCAGCGCTGGATCACGAAGGACAACCCGGTCAGCGCCGTTGACCTGCCGGGCGTGGACTCCGGGATCGTCGCCGCCGCTATGGCGCAGCTTGGCAAGCCGTACGGCTGGGGCGCTACGGGCCCGGACGCGTTTGACTGCTCCGGCCTGATGGTGTGGGCGTACGCGCAAAACGGCATCGGCATTCCGCGCACCTCCCAGGCGCAGCTCGCCGGCGGCACGCCGGTGTCTCTGGATGCGCTGCAGCCGGGCGACATCATCGGCTACTACCCGGGTGTGACCCACGTTGGCATGTACATCGGCGACGGCATGGTGGTGCACGCCTCGGATTACGGCATCCCGGTCCAGGTTGTGCCCGTGAACTCGATGCCGGTTCAGGGTGCCGTGCGCTATTAAGACTCTGCTGGTCACCAACGACTTCCCGCCCACCGTGGGCGGGATTCAGTCGTATCTGCGCGATTTCGCCGCCGAGCTTGTGCGGCGCGACGGCCCGGATTCGTTGGTGGTTTTCGCATCTACCCAAGACTCCAAGGCGGCGGGTGCGTGGGATTCGTCGGTGCCGTACACCGTGGTGCGCTGGCCGCGCCGCGTCATGCTGCCCACCCCTGCCACGGTGCGCGAGATGCAGCGGTTAATCCGCGCGCACAACATCGACACGGTCTGGTTCGGCGCTGCCGCCCCGCTTGGGATCATGGGGGCGGCCGCCAAGCGCGCGGGCGCGAAGCACGTCGTTGCCACCACGCACGGCCACGAGGTGGGGTGGGCGAAACTGCCCGTCGCGCGCCGCGTGTTGCGCATGATCGGCCGCAGCGCTGACAAGGTCACCTATATCTCCTGGTTCACGCTCGCTCGCCTGCGTGGCGCATTCGGCCCCCGCCCCGGCTTCGTCGCTTTGCCTTCGGGCGTGGACACCTCTTTCTTCCGGCCTGCTACCGCGCAACAGCGTGCGCAGACGCGTGCGCAGCTCGGCGTCGGCGAGGCCCCGCTCGTGGTGTGCTCCTCGCGCCTGGTCGCGCGGAAGGGGCAGGACCAGTTGATTCGGGTGATGCCGGAGGTGCGTCGCAAAGCAAAAGATGCGCGGCTGGTCATCGTGGGTTCGGGGCCGTACGGCAAGCGGCTGCGCGCTCTCGCAGGGGACGGGGTGCTGTTTACCGGGCCAGTGTCAGGGCAGCGGTTGCGCGACATTGTCGCGGCGGCAGACGTGTTCGCCATGCCCGCACGCACGCGCTTCGGCGGCCTCGACGTGGAGGGCTTGGGCATCGTGTACCTGGAAGCGCAGGCGTGCGGTGTACCCGTGATCGCAGGCAGCTCCGGCGGCGCGCCGGAGACCGTCACGCCGGACACTGGGGTGGTGGTGGACGGGCGCGACACGAGCGCCATCGCGGATGCGATTGTGCAATTGCTTGACGACGACCAAAGGCGCGCCCGCATGGGCAACGCCGGGCGCGCGCACGTGGCCGAACATTTCTCCTGGGACGTGCTCGGGGACCGGCTAGCTGCGATATGCGGTGCAAGCGGACAGCGGGACTAGACTGCCTTTCCATGGCTGCTCAAACACCGATGACCGTCGGATTCGACATCGGCGGCACGAACGCTCGCGCCGCCGTGGTGGACGCGGACGGCGTGATCGTCGACTCGCTCGGCACCGAAACCCCGCACGACGCCGACGGGCTGACCCGCACCATCGTGGACATGGTGGGGCAGCTGCGCTCCACCCACGACATCGGGGCGGTCGGCGTGGCAGTCGCCGGATTTCTGGACCCCTCCTGCGAGGTGGTCCGCTTCGCGCCCCACTTGGCGTGGCGCGACGACCAGCCAGTGCGCCGGGACCTGGAGCAGGCGATTGGGCTGCCCGTACGACTCGAGCACGACGCGAACTCCGCGGCGTGGGGCGAGTACCGCTACGGCGCCGGCCGCGACCTGGATACCTGGGTGTTTTTCGCAGTCGGCACCGGCATCGGCGCAACACTGATGCACCACGGCGAGATCTACCGCGGGGCGTTCGGCACCGCGCCCGAGTTCGGCCACATCACCGTAGTGCCCGGCGGGCGCGTGTGCTCCTGCGGCAAACAGGGGTGCCTGGAGCGGTACGCGTCGGGCACTTCGCTGGTTGATTGCGCGATCGACATTGCCACGCAGGGCAGCTTTAAGGACTCGGGTGTGTACCGGGCGGTCGTCGAAAAGCGCGCAAGCGGCCACGACATCATGGCCGCCGCACGCGCAGGCGACGAGCTGGGGCTTGCTGCGCTGGACAGCTTCTCCACGTGGCTCGGGCGCGGTCTCGCCATCGTCGCCGACGTGCTGGACCCCGCGCAGATCGTGCTCGGCGGCGGCGTGAGCGAAGACTCCGACCTGTACTTGGACGACGCCCGCGCCTCGATGGAAGCCAACATCGTCGGCGCCGGCTACCGCCCGCAGCCGGAGATCCTGTGCGCTGAGCTGGGATCCCGGGCGGGTATGATCGGGGTCGCTGATCTGGCCCGTGAACTGCTGTAGAAGGCGAGTAAACGATGAACAACAAGTGGTATTCCCTGTTCAAGGTCATTTTCGGGCCGCCGCTGCTGGTGTGGAACCGACCCACCATCGAGGGTGCGGAGAACATCCCCAGTGAAGGCGCCGCGATTTTGGCGTCCAACCACCAGTCCGTGCTGGACTCGTTCTACCTGCCGCTGATGGTGCGGCGCCAAATCGCCTTCCCCGCGAAGAAGGAGTACTTCACCGGTACGGGTCTGTCCGGGCGCATCCAGAAGTTCTTCTTTTCCTCGGTCGGCCAAATTCCCGTGGACCGCGGGGCCAAGGACGCCGGCGCCGCGATGCAGACCGCGGCGGAAAGCGTGCTGGACAAAGGCGACCTGTTCGGCATCTACCCGGAGGGCACCCGCTCCCCGGACGGGCGCGTGTACAAGGGCCGCACCGGCATGGCGCGCGTGGCCATGGCCACCGGCGCACCGATCGTGCTCATCGGCATGATCGGCTCCGGTAAAGCGAACCCGATTGGCACGACAGTCCCGCGGCCGGTGAAGGTGCGTATCAAGGTTTCCGAGCAGATCCACCCGCACGCCTGGGCCGCCGAGCACGGTTTCGACCCCGATTCGCGCGAGGTCATGCGCCCGTTCACGGACTACTGCATGCGCCGCCTGGCGGACATGGTGGGGGAGGACTACGTGGATGTCTACGCCTCGGACGTGAAGAAGTCGCTGGCGGAGACGGGGGAGTACCCGGTGGAGGCACGCCCGTGAACAAACCGCTGATTATCCGTTTCGTGCTCGTCGCTGTCGTCGTGGCGATCTATCTCGTCGCCTCGCAGGCAGGGTGGTACCCCAAACTTGCCGGGCCGCTTGCTGTGCTCGCGGTCGCGGCCGTGATGTTTTGGCCTCGTCGCCAGCGCGGCCCGAAGGGGCCGTCGCGGCGCGAGCTGCTCGACGACATCCGGGCGGAGCAACGCAAGTAAATGCGGTACTTCTACGACACGGAGTTTATCGAGGACGGCTCCACCATCGAGCTGGTTTCCATCGGCATCGTCGCGGAGGACGGGCGCGAATATTACGCAGTGAGCACCGAGTTCGACGCCTCCAACGCGAACGAATGGGTGCGGGAGAACGTGCTGAGCAAGCTGCCGCGCGCTTCTCACCCGGCGTGGAAGCCGCTGCAGCAGATCCGGGACGAAGCGCATGAGTTTCTCACTGCCGGGCGCGGAAAGCCGGAACTGTGGGCGTGGGTGGGCGCATACGACCATGTTGTGTTCGCACAGCTCTGGGGCGACATGGCGGGCCTGCCCAAGGACCTGCCGCGCTACACCCGCGAGCTGAAGCAGTACTGGCAGATGGCGGGTCGTCCTCGTTTGCCCAAGGTGCCGGACGGCAACCATGACGCGCTCGTGGACGCGCGTCACAACCTGCGTAAATTCCGCGTGTGTATGGATGCGTTGCCTATCGACGCCTCCGGTTCCGTTTCCAAATAGTGGGATATTGACTTCACGGTTTGGGAATGTGCAGGTGAAAATGGTTGTAGCGCGGTGTGAATCGTGCTACAACTAAACGGGTGAGCTGGACAATCGACATCCCCAAAGACGTACTGCCGGACCTGCCCCCGCTGCCGGGCGACCTGAACGAGCAGTTCCAGGACGCAATCTCCCGCGATGCGAAGCAGCAACCCTCCTGGGACCCCACCCAGGCGCAGTATGTGCGCAAGATCCTCGAGTCTGTGCCACCGGTTGTGCTCGGCCCCGAGGTGGAGGAGCTCAAGACCCAGCTGGCGGATGTCGCTAACGGCAAGGCATTCATGCTGCAGGGAGGCGATTGTGCAGAGACTTTCGAGTCCAACACCGAGCCGCACATCCGCGCCAATGTGCGCACGCTGTTGCAGATGGCTGCGGTGCTGACCTACGGCGCATCTACGCCAGTGGTGAAGCTGGCCCGCATTGCCGGCCAGTACGCCAAGCCACGTTCGTCCGACTTGGACGCTAACGGTCTGCCCAACTACCGCGGCGACATTGTCAACGGCGTGGAGCCGACCGAGGAGGCCCGCCGCCACGACCCGGCCCGTATGGTCCGTGCCTACGCCAACTCGTCCGCGGCGATGAACCTGGTACGCGCGCTGACTACCTCTGGCACGGCCGATCTGCACAACATCAACGACTGGAACCGCGAATTCGTCTCCAATTCCCCGGCAGGTGCGCGCTACGAGGCGCTCGGCCGCGAGATCTCCCGCTCGCTCGCTTTCATGGATGCCTGCGGTGTGCGCGACGATAACCTGCGGACCTCCGAGGTCTACGCCTCCCACGAGGCGCTGCTGGTGGACTACGAACGCGCCATGTTGCGCTTGGCCACCGACTCCAACGGTGACACCAGGCTCTACGACCTGTCCGCCCACCAGCTCTGGATCGGTGAGCGCACCCGCGGCATCGACGACTTCCACGTTAACTTTGCCGCCCTGATCTCTAATCCGATTGGCATCAAGCTCGGCCCGACCACCACGCCCGAGGAGGCCGTCGCCTACGCCGATAAGCTCGATCCGGAGCGCGTGCCGGGCCGGTTGACGATGGTCATCCGCATGGGCCAGGACAAGGTCCGCGAAGTCCTGCCGGGCATCGTCAAAGCCGTCGAGGCCTCCGGCCACAAGGTGGTCTGGCAGTCTGACCCGATGCACGGCAACACCTTCACCTCCTCGAACGGCTACAAGACCCGCCACTTCGACAAAATCCTCGACGAGGTACAGGGGTTCTTCGAAGTCCACCGCGAACTGGGCACCCACCCGGGTGGCATCCACATCGAGCTCACCGGCGAGAACGTCACCGAATGCCTCGGTGGCGCCCAGGACATCACCGATGTCGACTTGCCGGGGCGCTACGAGTCCGCCTGCGACCCCCGCCTCAACACCGAGCAGGCCCTAGAGCTGTCCTTCCTAGTCGCGGAGATGCTGCGCTACTAGTTGTTGCCGGCGCCGCTGGCATCGTCTGCCATTCGTGCAACGGCGGGGTCGCTTGCGGGCTCTGCAGTGCGGACAATTCGGCCGGTGCCAATAATTGGTCTGCTCCCAGTAACACTATGCAGCTGCATAGTGGTTGGCGGTGGCGACTTTCGTAAAAGTGGACATTTTGCGCTTTGTGTCAAGTGGTTGTGAACAGTTTCTGGTTTAGGCGACGGTCAGGGTGGGGGGCTGTGGGCGGGTTTGGTGGTTGTGCGGATGATGGTGACCTCCTTTGGCAGTCCGGTAGGGGTTTTGATAATGCGGTGATCAGTCCGGCCTCGAGTGCGGTGCGTGTGGCGTTGATGCGGTTGGTTTCGTATTGCCGCCAGGTGCCGTCGAGGACGCTTAGCGGGGTGTAGCCGTTAATCCCGCTGATCCGGGTTAACGCAGATTTTGCACAAAAAATCGGCGATGCCCACGAAACAGACCATTCTGGTTCTCCTGAAGCTGGGCACATGGATCAAACAAACAATGCCATTGGTCGAGACATTGGATTGCGACACGAAGGAGATGAAGCGGGCGCCATCAATGAATGTCATGCGCAGGCTATAAACGGTGGTCTGATCAAGATAAACTGATTGGTAAGAAATTTGTTGTGAAAGAAAGAACGATCATTCCGGGAATACTTTTTGGAATTGTCTTGGGCGTCGCAACCCTTTATGGCGGAGTACTCCTGTCCACATGGCTTCCAATACCTTTCGTCTTCTATGGGCTACCTCTACCTACATTGGTGGCGTTGGGTGTATTAGCCATGTCTGTCTACAAGTTGAAAAAGGATCGGCTTAGCGACCGATCATGGCGTGCTTTTGCCTTCACATTCGCCGCGGCTTTCGTCGTATCAGCGTTCTTATGGGTGAGCACCATTTCTGGCTATGGAAACTTCGCATAGCCTATAGATATGGAACCGCTGTAAGGCCAATTACAGTTAGCCTCTCTAGATTGAAGTTTAGAGGGGCTAACTGTAACCGCAGATGAGAGAGCGTCCGATTGTTTGTGTGCGGGGGCTTGGTTTACGAGTAGTCCGCGAATCGGTCGGAGTATGCCACGGCTAGTTGGTTGATGGCTTGTTTCCACCCGTTGGCCCAGTAACGCTATGCAGCTGCATAGCGGACGTCGCCTGGCTAGGGCTGGGACACGATGACTTCGGGGATTTCGCCGTACATGCCGGAGCCAAACCACCAAGCCCCCAGCGCCACGGCGACAATCGCGATTACCACGAACACGGTATAAAGAGCCACGCTGAATGGGGAACGGTTCGACACTGGTTTAACGGAGGGACGCTGCGAAGCAGGCTCGCGGGTAGCACGAACATCCGGGGCGTTGGGGGAGATCTGACTCGGAGCAGGTCTCTGAACAGGTGCGGGGCTTGCGGCCGGACCTGGCACGGGCCATTGGCCGCGTGCTGGTCCGGGTGCTGGCTGGGCGGGCCTGGCGGGAGAAGGGGAGACGCGGGTAGGAGCGTCGTCGCCGGGGAAAAGGCGCTGGTGGGCGGCGCTCTGAGCGCTCGGAGCAGCACTGCCAGAACCCCCAACCCCGGCGGCCAACCCAAAATTGGTCGGGTGTTCGGCGGCTCGGTGCGCGGCGGAGTTGTGCGGGGCGGGCACGGTGTAGGCGGGCAGCCGCAGCTCGCCAGCCACGTCGTCCAACGCCGCTAAAAACTCTGCGGCGTCGCGGAACCGGTCGTGCGGGTTGCGGGCGGTGGCGGTGGCCACGAGCTCGTCGAAAAGCTTGGGCACCCCGGCGATCAACGATGACGGGGCGGGCACGTCGTTGTGCAGGCGCGCGTAGGCGTGGGCGAGCGGGGTTTCGCCGCTGAAAGGGGTGCGGCCGGTGAGGAGTTCGAAGAGCACGATGCCGGCGGAGTAGACGTCGGACGCCGCGGTCAGCGGGCTGCCGTCGACTTGCTCGGGCGACAGGTAGGCCACTGTGCCCACGATCTGGTCGGTGGATTGTGTGGTTTCGGCGGTGGCGCGCACGAGGCCGAAATCGGAAAGTTTGACGCGGCTGGAGGCGTCGATGAGCACGTTGTCGGGCTTGATGTCGCGGTGCACCATGCCCTTCGCGTGGGCGACAGACAGTCCGGTGAGCATGCCGCGCATCACGGCTGCGGCGGCGTGCGGTGGCATCGGGCCGCGCTCGGCAAGCAGCTCGCGCAGGGTGCCGCCGGTGATCAGCTCCATGATCAGGAACACCTCTCCACCGGAGGCGGAAAAGTCGTACACGTTGACCAGGTTGGGGTGGCTCAGCTGGGCCATTGCGCGTGCTTCGCGCCGGAAGCGGTCCAGGAACACGTTGTCGTGGACGTACTGCTCGTGCATGACTTTCGCCGCAACCTCGCGGCCGAGTCGTGCGTCCACGCAGCGGTAGACGGTGGCCATTCCGCCGCGGGCGATTGGGCGGTCGACGACGTAGCGTCCGTCCAGGGCCGTGCCTGCGCTCAAGGTTGCCATGTGCACAAGGGTAGAATCGCCGACCGTGAGCGCACAAACGAATCTTGAGCAATTGCTTAGCGACGAAACACTGTTGCCCTTCCCGGATGTCGCCGAAATTCTGGGCGTGCCGGTGACCAAGGTGCACGACTACATCGGCGCGAAGAAGCTGGTGCACTACGTCAAGGACGGCAAGAAGGTCATCCCGGAGAGGCTGCTCGGTGAGGACGGGCTGAGCAAGTTCGTCTCCGGCGCAATCACCGTGCTTTACGACGGCGGATACGACGCCGAAGAGATCCTTGCCTTTTTGTTTACTCCGGACGAGTCGTTGCCGGGGCGTCCTGTCGACGCGCTGCACGGCCAAAAGGCGCGCGAAGTAATCCGCCGCGCCCAAGCAATGGCGTTTTAGTTTCCTCGCGGAACACCCATTCCACGGCCACCACGGCGACGATCGCGGCGAGGGTGAGGAACCACATGTCGTAGAGCCGGTGGTTGCCGCTGCCCTTGAACGCAAGCGCGATGACGATCGACGCGCCGGTGGTCACCTTCACCACCCAGGCTGGCGGCCGGAAGCTGCCCGCTAGGGAGACCACGGAGGCGTAGTACCAGGGCAGTGTCACCGCGTTGGTCGCGAAGGCAACCGTGTAGGCGGCGGTCGTGCCCGCGACGGCGCGCCGCTCGTACGCCTCGCCCCGGCGGGGACGGAACACCCACCACACCGCGGCCAGGCCCACGAGCATGAGCACCGAAAATACGGAGCGTGTCCAGTTCAGGACGGTGTTGTAGCGGAACGTGTCGTCGAAAAGCTGCAGCAACGGCGTGATCAGCTCCGCGGCGAAGGTGGGCCCGGCAAGCGGGTTGATCACCTTCGAGTTGCCCGTAATCTCCTCGAGCCAGCCCCAAGTGGTGCCGGACACCCAGGTGACCAGCTGGATGACAGCGACGTTGACCGCCAGCGCCCAGGCGCCGCCGGCGACGAGCACGCCCACCTGGCCAGCAGGTGTGGCGGCCTGCCGCTTGACTATCAGCCAGACCACGAACGGCAGGGCTACGGCAGCGGTGGCTTTGAGCGACACCGCCAGCGCAATCAGGATGATGCCCGGGGTGCACCAGCTGCGGCGCAGGCACGACAGCAACCCCGCGCTGACCAGGCCCACCATGACAGCCTCGTTGTGCATGCCGCCAATTAGATGCAGCAGCATTACGGGGTTGGCCACGCCCAGCCACAGCGCGAGCGCCGGGTCGCCGCCGACCTGTTTGGCTATGCGCGGCACAGCCCACATGATGAGCGCGAACCCGGCTAGAGAGATCAGCCGGTAGACCATCAGGCCCGCGGTGACGTTGTCGCCGACGAGCCAGGTCACTGCCTTGCCCAAGCCGAGGTGCAAAGGCCCGTAGGGGGTGGTGGTGTTGCGCCAGTCGTGCGAGACCTCCCACAGGTACGGGCCCGGGTTGACGGCGGCGCCTTCGGAGTAGGGGTCGAATCCGTCGCGCAGCATCGCGCCCTGCATGAGGTAGGAGTACACGTCGCGCGAGAGGATGGGCGCGCACAGCGCGAGAATGCCGGACCATAAACACACGGCGCGCCGGACAGCGCCCTCGGCGGGGCGGGCCTTCCACAGCATCACCCATGCGGCGATGAGCGCGAAAATGCCTGCGGTGAGCAGCAGATCCATGAGCGCGCGTCCGTGGCCGTAGGAGAGATGCTCCAACCCGGCGGCGCGCAGCGCACCGCCGCGGTAGCGGGTGGCGCCGGCGCCATAGGAACCGACGGTGATCAGGGCGCATGCAACAACGCCCAGGTGTTGCGGGCGCATCACATCCGCCGGTCGGTGGCTTTGTGCGCGAGCACCGTCAGCGCTTCTACCGTGGCGTCGTCAATGCCGGCGCCGTCCAGGTAGTCGAGGCCGGAGCGGGTCAGCTCAGCAATGCGCGCCTCCACGGCTTCTTCGGCGCCGCTGTCGCGGATGAGCTCTGCTAATCGACGCAGCTCCGCTTCATCTGCCGCCGTTCCAATTCCGTCGCGCAACTCCTGGGCGCCGGCCGGGTTGGCCTGGGAAAGTAGGTCGAGCGCCGTGGCGAACAATTCGGTGCGCTTGCCTTCCCGGAGGTCGTCGCCAGCCGGCTTGCCCGTAATTGCCGGGTCGCCGAAGACCCCGAGGAGGTCGTCGCGCAGCTGGAAGGCGATGCCGATGTCGCGGCCGTAGCCGCGGAACGCGTCGATAAGCGAACTGCTCGCACCCGCGAGAGCTGCGCCCAAGTGGAGGGGGCGCTCGATGGTGTAGGCCGCGGTCTTGTAACGGTTGACGCGGTTGGCCATCTCCACGGACTCGCTGCCGAGGCTTTCCAGCATCATGTCCAGCAGCTGACCGCCTATGACCTCGGTGCGCATGCCCACCCACGGCTCCGCCGCGCGGGCCAGCGCCTCCTGGGAAACGCCCGAATAGCGCCACATATCCTCCGCCCACGCGAGCGCGAGATCGCCCAAGAGAATTGCGGCGTTCGTGCCGTACGCCTCAGCCGTGCCGAGCATGCCCTGCTCGCGATGCTCGGCCTCGAGCGCGCGGTGCACCGTCGGATTGCCGCGCCGGGTGTCGGAGGCGTCAATGATGTCGTCGTGCACCAGCGCGCAAGCCTGAATCAGCTCCAGCGAGCTCACGGCGCGCAGCACGGCCTGCGGGTCTTCCGCTCCGTCCAACCCGCGGGCGCCGACGAAACCCGCCCAACCGTACGTGGGGCGAACCCGCTTGCCGCCGTTGAGAACGAAGTTGCGCAGGTGGCTTACCGCGTGGGCGACAGGCCCGCCGATGGTTTCGACCGCAGCTTCGCGCCCAGTGAAGAACTCCGCGAGGTTGTGCTCCACCTGCTGCGGAACGTCCTTGAGCCCCAGATCTTTCACGCCCACGCTCCTTGTGCCGAAGTGTATTGTCCTCCCGCAACCCTACCCAGTGCGGTTTTCCAGATCGAGGGCGAGGATGGCGAAGGGGCGTTTATCGCCGTAGTAAATGAAGTTGCGGGCCACGTCTCTGAACCCGAACTTGCGGTAGAGCGCGAACGCGTTGTTCGCCTCGTCGGCGACTTCGGGGGTGGACAACAGTGCCCAGCGCGCGGTCGCTTGCGAAAGTAGCGCCGAAAGCAGTTGGGAGCCGAGGCCTTCGCCTTGCCTGCTCGGCGTGACGTGCACCTCCGCGACTTCGAAGTAGTTGCGGAGCATCTCGCGGTCGAGCTCCGTGATGCCGCCGTTGGAGTCCATCGCGCGAATCAGCTGCCGGTCCCACCAGCGCTCCCGTGTGCCGATGAAGCCGTAGGCGATGCCGATGACTTGAGAGCCGTCAACTGCGGCAACGGCGGCGAAGCCGGGGGAGCGCACCTCGCCTTTCCAAACCTGGATGCGCTGGCGGCGCATGGAACGCGGATAGCCCATGGCCTCTATATAGATATCGACAAGCGTGGGGACGAGCATGACGAACTCGGCCGCAGTGAGGCGCTGGATTGAGGCAGTCACCCCTCTATGGAATCACTTTGGAGGCGAAAGGGGGAACGATTGTCGAAATTGCATTCGAACAGACGTGCTAAAGGGGTAGCGGTGGTGTCGAACGGGTGTTTTAGGTTGGGGTCATCGCAACGACAAAAGTGCAACTTGAACAGGAGAAACTCATGACGGGTAGCGTAATTTCAGCAACCACCGGCGCCGTATACGGGCAGGGCGCAAGGGTGAGCCGTGCCGACCAATTCCTCGCTGCCGCAGAAGGGCTGATTTCGCAGGCGCACGACGACTTTGAGGCGGGGCGCTACGACTTGGCGATGGAAAACGCGTACCGCGCCGCCCTCCGTGTGGCGGGTGCGCGCAACAGCGCGTCGCCTGTGGTGTGCAAGCGCAAACGATTGCCCACGAGTGCGTGGGACAAACTTGCGCTGACCGGTCTTGATGGGAAGCGCTGGGCGGAGACATTCAAGCGATATTCGGCGCAGCGGGGCCGCGTGGCCTCCGGCATCGAAACAGACCCCGGTGCGGTGGTGGTGCACCGTCTGCTCGCGGATGTCGAAGACTTCTACCTGGCAACGCGGGGCGGGGAGGTGCCAATGGCCGCCTAGGGGCTCGAAAAGTGGGGCACGGGAACAATCTGCGTACCATGGCCGTTATACGGATATTGTCAGTCCGCCATTGGTATCTGGAGAGTGAGCAGTGTCTCTATCAGAGCAGGAAATGCGGGCGTTGCGCGAAATTGAGCAGTCGCTCTTCGCGGACGACCCGAAATTTGGCAGCAGTGTCGCCACTGAGCCTGGCTTCGGTTCCGCGCCCAAAACTGGGCAGCTGACTATGCGTAGCTTTGCGTTGATCGTCCTCGGCCTGGTGCTCCTCCTTGGCGGTGTCGCGCTGGCGAGTATGAGTACGTGGACCATCGTGCTCAGCATCATCGGCTTCGCGGTGATGCTTTTCGGCGGCATCATGGCGCTTCGCACCCCGAGCCAGTCCGCGGTATCTTCGGCCCGCGCCTCCCGTCAGGTAAAGCCTCGGACGCAGCGCAGCGTGAATATGGAAGAAAGTTTCCGTCGTCGGTTCGAGGATCGGCAGTAGCGCAAAGGCCCATTTCTCAAACGCCTCCCCGGTGATCTGGGGAGGCGTTTTTCGTGCCTGCCCAAAATCCCCCACTTCTCCCCACATGTGGCCATTTCCGCGTGAAAAGTGGCTTGGGTGGCTCCACTGTCTATGTAATGAGTGGGGCAAAAGGGGTGAATGGTGGCGTGTGGTGGCTGTGTTTCGCACCTGTGCGGGTAGATTCCCCACCGCTAAAAAGCTGCTCTGACCTGCCGTTTGGTGGCATGTTGAAGTGAAACACGCCGAAGGTGTGGCGTTTGTGGGGGAAAGTGGGTTAAAGTGGGGGCCAGCGGAGTGATGTGGCGCGCATCTTGACTACGTGCGCGGCGCAGAGCGAAGCCGAGAAAATTTCACAGCCAACGTCAGAAAGTGAAGGAAGGTAGGTCGCCGGATGTTTCTGGGAACCTACACTCCCAAGCTCGACGACAAAGGTCGCCTGACGCTCCCCGCGAAGTTCCGTGAGGATCTTGCGGACGGGTTGATGGTGACCAAGGGGCAGGACCACTCGCTGGCGGTGTACCCGCGTGACGAGTTCGCCGCCCGCGCCCGCAAGGCCGCAGCGGCATCCCGCACTAACCCGAAGGCGCGCGCCTTCATCCGCAATCTGGCTGCCAGTGCGGATGAGCAAACGCTCGACGGCTCTGGTCGGATCACCCTGTCCCCGGCACACCGCGAGTACGCAGGCCTTTCCAAGGAGTGCGTGGTCATCGGTTCGGTGGATTTTCTCGAGATCTGGGACCTCGAGTCCTGGAATAAGTATCAAGAAGAAACTGAAGCCGCGTTCTCCGCGGCGGATGACGACGACATTCTCTCCGGTCTGCTGTAGGGCTGACTACCCCGTAGCAGGCAACGACTACGGAGAGCGTGTACGGACTCTGTCCGGGGCGTGAAGCGTTCTGGTGTACTTCCCCGACATCAGAACAGCCGCCCCGGGCAGGGCTCTATGCGCTCCCCGCGCTGACGACACTGACCGGGCCGAAAAGCCGCATACGCATGGGACACCGAAAGACACGGAGGGCACGCAATGGCGAACTTCACGCTCGCTGACGACCCGCACGGTCACGTCCCTGTGATGCGCGACCGCATGGCGGAGCTCCTCGAGCCCACAGTGGAGAAGTTCGGCGCAACCGCAGTGCTTGTCGACGGCACGCTCGGCGCCGGCGGCCACACTGAGCACTTCCTCACCGTGTTCCCGCAGGCTCGTGTGATTGGTGTGGACCGCGACCCGATCGCGCTCAGTCAGGCGTCGCAACGCTTGGCTCCTTTCGGTGACCGGTTTGCTGCGGTGCAAGCGCGCTTCGACCACGTCGACGACGCCATCGCTGACGGTGAGGGCGAGATCTTCGATGTCGCACGCGAGCACGGCATCGCTGGTGCATTGTTCGACCTCGGTGTTTCTTCCATGCAGCTGGACCAGGAAGAGCGCGGCTTTTCCTACCGCGGCGACGCGCCGCTGGACATGCGTATGGACCAGACCACGGGCATTACCGCCGCCGAGGTGCTCAACACCTACAGCCACGGCGACCTGGCCCGCATTCTGAAGAAGTACGGCGACGAGCGCTTCGCCGGGAAGATCGCCTCCGCAGTTGTGGCGCAGCGCGAGCGCGAACCGTTCGACCGCGCAGCCCGGCTGGTGGAGTTGCTCTACGACACCATCCCGGCGGCGACCCGCCGTACCGGGGGCCACCCCGCGAAGCGCACCTTCCAGGCGCTGCGAATCGAGGTGAACCGGGAGCTCGAGGCCGTGGAAAACGTCGTGCCCGTGATCACCGGTTTGCTCGGTGTCGGCGGGCGCGCGGTGTTCATGAGCTACCAGTCGCTGGAAGACAAGATTGTCAAGGCCGCATTTACGGATCTGACCTCATCCAAAACCCCGGTGGGGCTGCCGATGGATCTGCCCGGCACCGAACCGGCGTTTCGCACCGTCACCCGCGGCGCGGAAAAAGCGCCCGCGGAAGAGATCGAACGCAACCCCCGCGCCGCGCCCGTGAGGGTGCGCTGCATTGAAAAACTCCGCACCACCCACTAACCGCCCACCAACACAGCCCGACAAAGGACGGACACCATGGCAGCACGAGCAACGCGATCGGCAACGCTAACCCGCACCCCGAGCCGTACCCCGCGCCGCACGGAGCACCCCTCGCAGCGGGTGCGCACGATGCCGGGCGTCAAGCCGCACGTGGAACACCCCAAGTCCCGCGGCCGCCTGGGGTCCAACCAGGTCGTGTCCGTGCGCGGGCGCAGGGTGGCCACCGCGAAGGCCCGTTCGAAATTTTCCTCCCTGTCCCAGATTGCGTTGCCGCTGCTGTTTGTGGGCATTGCAGTGGCCATGATCCTTTCCGGCATCGCAACGTCGCAGACGTTCACCATCCAGGAGCTGCAATCGAAGGAGCAGCAGCTGGCCAATGAGGTGGAAACGCTCAACCGCGACTTGGAAGACCGGCGTTCTTCAGCCGAGCTGGCGCAGCGCGCGGACTCGGCTGGCATGGTGCTCGCCGGTGAGCCGGGCGTGGTTGCTGTGGATGAGGCGGGCCATGCGGAGGAGCAGCGCCCGTTCAACCCGGAGTCTGCGACCAAGATCGTGGATGTCAACGGAGAGGGCGTTGCAAACTCCCGCGCGTCTTCCGATGACCGCGCAACGAAGGAACTCGAGGATCTGCTGACGCAGCGCCCGGGCCGCACCGGCAACCCGTCGCGCGTTGCCAATCTGGCGCCGTACCAGGCCAACGTTTCGGCACAGCCGTAACGGCTGGCGTGGCGCACCCCGGTATCCGCCTGGGGCGGTGCATGATGGTTGACGATATGAAGGTGGATACCAGCCGGTGGATACGGGAGGTGAGCAGCGAAGGTGCCACGCACTAGCGTGAACGCGCAGAAGCGGACCCAACAGGGACCTGCAAAGAAAGCGCAGACTTCCCAAAAGCGCATCACGGGTGCGCGCGTCTACTGGCTCGGCATCGCCTTTCTGGCGGTGGCGGCCCTGCTTATCGGCCGCCTTTTTTGGGTACAGGTAGTCATTGGGGACGAACTGCGCGCCCAGGCGAACGATCAGCGCAGCCGCACCTACGTGGACCGCGCCCGTCGCGGCGAGATTGTGGACCGCGACGGCAACAAAATGGCCTACACCATGCAGGCGCGCTCTTTGACGGTTTCTCCCGAGCAACTGCGTAAGGAATTGAAGGAGCAGCAGGAGCTGGAGATGCGGATGGACGGGATGTCCGCCGCAGATATCGCCGCTCAGGTTGACGCGCGTGTGGAGGACACGCTGCGCACGATGGCAAACGAGATCCCGGGCATGATCGGCGACGGTGAAGTGGAACGCGACGCCCCGGCAAGCACCGCCACCGCCGAACCGACCACGAAGGTCGGCCATGTCAGCGCCAAGGAGATTCTGGATAAGCTGCACGCGGATTCCAGCTACGAGGTCCTCGTGCGCAACGTGGACCCGGATGTGGCGGCCACAGTTGCGGACACCTTCCACGGCATTGCGGCCGACCACCAGGACATCCGCCAGTACCCCAACGGCGCGGTGGGGGAGAACATCATCGGCAAGGTCTCCATGGACGGCCAGGGGCAGTTCGGCCTCGAGGCGTCACGGGACGCGGACCTGACTGGCATCGACGGCCGTTCCACCGAGGACGTCTCCGCCGGCGGGCAGTCGATTCCGGGCTCGCTTCGCGACGTCGTTCCGGCTGTCGGCGGCTCGCAAGTCGAGCTCACCATCGATCTGGACCTGCAAACGTACGTGCAGCAGGCGCTCGAGCAGGCGAAAAAGAACTCGCAGGCCAAGGAAGCGCAGGCGGTCGTGCTCGATGCCCACACCGGTGAGGTGCTGGCGATGGCGAACACGGACACCATCAACCCGAACGGCGACGTGGACAAGCAGGTGAAGCAGGGCCGGGATTTTGAGAACCCGAGCGTGTCCCACCCCTTCGAGCCGGGGTCTGTGGCGAAGGTGATCACCGCCGCCGCAGCGATTGACCAGGGGCTGACGGACCCCTTCGAGGTCCACCAGGTGCCCGGCTCCATCGACATGGCGGGTATTACGGTGCGCGATGCGTGGGAGCACGGGGTGATGCCGTACACCACCGCGGGCATCTTCGGTAAGTCCTCCAACGTGGGCACGCTCCAGTTGGCCCAGCGCCTGGGCGAGGAGCGGTACTGGGACTACCTCAACCGTTTCGGCATCGGCCAAAACACCGGCATCGAGCTGCCGAACGAGTCTTCGGGCCTTTTGCCCGTGCTCGAGCAGTGGTCCGGTGGCACGTTTGCCAACCTGCCGATTGGCCAGGGCATGAGCTGGACTGCGCTGCAAATGGCGAGCGTGTTCCAGACCCTGGCCAATGACGGTGAGCGCATCCAGCCGCGCATCATCTCCAAGATTACCGGCCCGGATGGCGAGGAGATCCCGCAGGAAGAGCCGCAGCGCTCTCGAGTGGTCAGCGAACAAGCTGCCCGCACCACCGTGGACATGTTCCGCTCCGCATTCCAGGAGGATCCGAGCGGCGTCAACAGCGGAACCGCCCAGGGCAACACGCTGGAGGGCTACCAGTTCTCCGGCAAGACGGGTACCGCGCAGAAGGTCAACCCGGACACCGGCGCATACTCGCAGAGCGCCTACTGGATCACCTTCGCCGGTATCGCGCCTGCGAACGACCCGCGTTTTGTAGTGGCCGTCATGCTGGATGAGCCACAGCGCGGCGTGCTCGACGGCGGCAGCGGCGGCCAGTCGGCGGCGCCGATTTTCAAGCAGATTGCGGGTTGGCTGCTCAACCGCGAGAACGTGCCGTTGAGCCCGCCGGCAGAACCCTTCCCGTTGCAGGGCCAGTAGAAGCAGATAGAGGAGAAGAAATGACCAGCTTGCAGCAGCTCGCAGAAATCGCCGGGGCGCGTATTGTCCACCCGCCGTCTGCGCCGCTGCCGGTGACCTTTGTCGGCCTCGATTCCGCCAACGTGGAGCCCGGGGGTCTGTTTGCGGCCTTGCCCGGCACGAGGGTGCACGGTGCGACCTACGCGTTCGACTCCGCGGCGGGGGCGATCCTCACCGACGAGGCCGGCCTGTCCATCATCCAGCAGACCGCCGACCGCCGCCCGGTGCTGGTGGTTGAGGATGTTCGGGCAGTGCTGGGCCATGTGGCGGCTGAGGTGTACGGGCACCCGTCGCAAAGCTTCACGCTCTTGGGCGTGACCGGCACCTCCGGCAAAACCACGACCACCTACATGCTGGAAAAGGGGCTCACGGCCGCCGGCTGCAAGGTGGGGCTGATCGGCACTACCGGCACCAAGATCATGGGCCGCGACGTTGCCACGAAGCTGACCACGCCGGAGGCGCCGATGCTGCAGCGCCTGTTCGCGCAGATGCGTGACGAAGGGGTCACCCACGTGGTCATGGAGGTCTCCTCGCACGCGTTGATGCTCGGTCGCGTGACGGGCGCGGACTTCGACGTGGCCGCGTTTACGAACCTCTCCCAGGATCACCTGGATTTCCACCCGACCATGGAAGATTACTTCCAGGCCAAGGCCCTGTTTTTCGATCCTGCCAGAGAGCTGCGGGCGAAGCGCAGCGTCATCTGCGTCGACGACGAGTGGGGCACGCGCATGGCGGATCTCGCGCAGGACCCGGTCACTGTCGCCACCACAGCGCAGGCGGATGTGACCGCGGAGCTTGTGCGTATCGACGACCAAGGCCGCCAACGCATCAGCTTGCAGGCTGGCGAGAACTACGAGTTCACGCTGCCGATGCCGGGCGCGTTCAATGTGGCCAACGCCGCGCTGGCCGCCGCCATCGCGACAACCGCGGGCGTGGCGCTGCCGGAGTTTCTTGCAGGCCTCGAGCAGGCGGCGGTGCCGGGGCGTATGGAGCGCATCGACGAAGGCCAGCCCTTCGTCGCGGTGGTGGACTACGCCCACAAGCCGGCCGCGATCGGGGCGGTGCTTGCTACCCTGCGCGGTCAGGTGGAAGGCCGCATCGGGATCGCCGTCGGTGCGGGCGGCGACCGCGATTCGTCCAAGCGCCCGCTGATGGGCGCCGAGGCCGCAAAGGGGGCAGACTTCGTGGTGGTCACCGACGACAACCCGCGCACCGAGGACCCCGCCACCATCCGCGCCGCGGTGCTGGAGGGCGCACGTCAGGCTGGCACGGACGCAGAAATTGTGGAGGTCGGCCCGCGCGGCGAGGCCATCGACGCGCTGGTGGCCTGGGCGCAGCCCGGCGACGCGGTGATCGTGGTTGGTAAAGGCCACGAGGTGGGCCAGCTCGTGGGCACGCAGAAGCTGCACTTCGATGACCGCGAGGAGATGCGTAGGGCACTTTCGGAAAGGGGAGCGCAAGCATGATCGACATGACCGTGGCGCGCATCGCCGAGATCACCGGCGGGCGCCTGAGCAAGGAAGCGGACCCGGAAGCACACGTGACCGGGTTTGTGGAATTCGATTCCCGCAAGATTGGCCCGGGCGGGCTGTTTATCGCCTTCCCGGGCGCACGCGTCGACGGCCACGACTTCGTGGGCAAGGCCGCAGAGGCCGGTGCCGCCGCGTCGCTGACCACCAGGGAAGTGGGCGCGCCTGCGGTGATCGTCGAGAAGCGGCCGCCGCGCGAAGGCGACAACTCTGACCTCGCCACCAACGACCCGGACGGCTCCGCCGCAGGCGTGGTGGACGGCATGTCCAAGCTCGCCGCGGAGGTCGCGCGCGAGCTGACCGCCCACCATGGGCTGACCATCGTGGGCGTGACCGGCTCTGCCGGAAAGACCTCCACAAAAGACTTGATCGCCGCAGTGCTCTCCCGCGCAGGCGAGACGGTGGCGCCTCCGGGCAGCTTCAACAACGAGATCGGCCACCCGTACACGGTGCTGCGCTGCACCGAGGACACAGACTTTCTGGTGGCCGAGATGTCTGCGCGCGGCATCGGGCACATCGCGCACCTGGCCACCATCGCGCCGCCGAAGATCGGCGTGGTGCTCAACGTCGGCTCCGCGCACATCGGCGAGTTCGGCTCCCGTGAAAACATCGCGAAAGCCAAGGGCGAGCTGGTGGAGGCGCTGCCGACGGACGGCGTGGCGGTGCTCAACGCCGAAGACGAGCTTGTCGCGGGCATGGCCCCGCGCACGAAGGCGCGCGTGGTCACCTTCTCTGAATCCGGCAACACGGCGGCGGACTACTACGCCACGGATGTCCAGCTCGACGCCGTGGCGCGGGCCTCGTTTACCATGCACACACCGCAGGGCAAGCCGCAGCGCGTGGAGCTCGGCGTGTTCGGCGCGCACCAGGTGGGCAACGCGCTGGCGGCAGCTGCCGTGGGCACCGAGCTGGGCATGGATGAGGCCACCGTGGCGCAGGCTTTGTCCGCAGCCAGCTCCGTATCCGTTAACCGCATGGACGTGAACACGCGTGCCGACGGCGTGACCGTGATCAACGACGCGTACAACGCCAACCCCGAGTCCATGCGCGCGGCGATCGCGGCGCTGGGCTACACCGCCGCAGCCCGCCCGGGCGTGCGCTCGGTTGCCGTGCTCGGAGAGATGAGCGAACTCGGTGCCGGAGTGGTGCAGGCGCACGCGGCGCTCGCGGACGAGCTGGCGCGATACCGTGTCACCCACCTCGTCGCTGTGGGCACCTCCGAGGCGATGGCGGAGCTGCGTGACAACGCGGAACGCCGCGGCATCACAACCGTGGCAGTCGGGGACACTGACGAGGCCGCGCGTGCGGTGCGCGAGCTGCTCGCGCACGCGCCGGCGGGCGAGGACCGCTGGCACGAGCGCGAAGACCGTGATGTAGTGCTGGTCAAGGCCTCAAACGCGGCCCGGCTGTGGGTGGTGGCGGAAGCGCTGCTGCAAGGGCATACGCTTAAATAGAAACTCGACGTAGAGAAATAGCAAGGTAAAACTTCCATGGTTCAAGTTATCTGCGCCGGAATCATCAGCTTCCTGGTTTCGATCTTCCTCACCCCTCTGCTCATCCGGTACTTCAACCGGCGGGCCATGGGCCAGGAGATCCGCGAGGACGGTCCGGCGTCCCACGCCCGCAAGCGCGGCACTCCGACGATGGGCGGTATCGCCATCCTGGTCGGCATCACCATGGGCTATTTGGGCGGCAGCCTCGCCGCGTTGATCACCGGGCACGCGGCATTTACCGCCACCGGCCTGATCGTGCTGTTTCTCACCCTTTCCCTGGGCTTTGTCGGTTTGGCCGACGACGGCATCAAGCTGTTCATGCACCGCAACCTGGGGTTGAACAAGACGGCGAAGCTCATCGCCCAGCTGGTCATCTCCCTGGTGTTTGGCATCCTCATCCTGCGTTTCCCGGACGAGAACGGTCTGACTCCTGGCTCGCAGTTCCTCAGCTTTGTGCGCGACATGGAAACGATCGACCTCAACTTCGGCGGTGGGGCGTTCGGCACCGTTATCTTCCTCGTGTTCATCTATATCCTGCTGGCCGCCTGGTCGAATGCCGTCAACCTCACTGATGGCCTGGACGGCCTCGCCGCCGGCACCACCGCGCTGGTGATGGGTGCCTACGTGGGCATTACCTTCTGGCAGTTCCGCAATTCTTGCGACGCGGTCGCCGCGGCCGGCTGCTACAGCGTGCGCGACCCGCTGGATCTGGCCATCCTGGCGTCCGCAGGGTTCGGCGCATGCGTCGGGTTCCTCTGGTGGAACGCGTCCCCGGCGAAGATCTTCATGGGTGACACAGGCTCGCTCGCCCTCGGCGGGTTGGTTGCAGGCCTGTCCGTGGGGTCGCGCACCGAGCTGTTGATGATCATCATCGGCGCCCTGTTCGTGCTTGAGGCAGCCTCTGTGGTCATTCAGGTCGCCTCCTTCAAATCCACCGGCAAGCGCGTCTTCCGCATGGCGCCGTTCCACCACCACTTCGAAAACGGCGGGTGGCGCGAGACCACCGTGGTGGTGCGCTTCTGGATCATTTCCGCGATGGCGGTCATGCTCGGCATGGCAGTGTTCTACGGCGAGTGGCTTTCCCAGAACGGGGCGGGCCTGTGACGCCGGCGATGCTGCCGGACTACACCCTCGTCGCTGGCGCGGGCGTGTCGGGTTTGGGGGCCGCGAAGCTGCTCGCGCATGTCGGCGCGCGGTTCAGCGTCGTCGACGACAACGAGCAAGGCCGTGAGCGCGCCGCCGCCCTCGGCTACGACACGTGCACGGGCGACGAGGCTCGTGCGCGTTTCACCGAAGTGGGTCTTGTGGTCACCTCACCCGGGTGGCGGCCGGATACGCCGTTGCTTGTCGACGCTATGTCGGCCGGCATCGAAGTCATCGGAGATGTGGAGCTGTGCTTCCGCCTCGACCGCGCCGGCGTGTTCGGCGCGCCGCGGACGTGGCTGGTGGTCACCGGCACGAACGGCAAGACCACCACGACGGGCATGCTCGCGCAGATGATGGCCGAGGCGGGCAAGGACACCAGTCTGCGCGCGGGTGCGTGCGGAAACATCGGTGTCGCGGTAGGCGAGGCGATGATGGCGCCTGAACGCTTGGACGTGCTCGTCGCCGAGCTGTCCAGTTTCCAGCTGCACTGGTCGTCCGAGCTAGTGCCGGACGCGGGCGTGCTGCTGAACCTCGCAGACGACCACATCGACTGGCACGGCAGCTTCGCCGAGTACGCCGCGGCGAAGGCGAAGGTGCTCAGCGCCCCGGTGGCGGTGGCCGGCATCGACGACGCGGAGGTCGCGCGCCTGGCGGAAGCGACCGGCCGCAGCGACATCATCGGCTTCACGCTGGGGGAGCCGGCGGACAGCCAGGTCGGTGTCGCCGACGGGCGTGTCGTGGCCAAGTTGGACGGCAAGACGGTGGACGTCGCAAGCGCCGACGGCATCGAGCCTGCCGGTGCGGCGGGTGTGCTCGACGCACTCGCAGCCACCGCGGTGGCACTCACACAAGGTGCCACCGCGCAGCACATTCAGCGTGCACTGGACGCCTACCAGGTGCAGGGGCACCGTGGCGCTGTCGTGCACTCGGGCGGCGGTGTGAACTGGGTGGACAACTCCAAGGCCACAAACCCGCACGCTGCGCACTCGGCGCTCACGGGTGCGGGCACGGTGGTGTGGGTCGCCGGCGGCCAGCTCAAGGGCGCGTCTGTGGACGCAGTGGTGAAGGCGCACGCGGAGCAATTCCGCGCGGTCGCCCTGCTCGGCGTGGACCGCGAGCTCATCCGCGCTTCGGTGCAGCAGGTGGCGCCCGAGGTGCCGGTGTTTGTCTCCGATGCGCAGGACCCGGAGCAAGCGATGGATGAGGTCGTGGCGTGGGCTGCGACCCAGGCGCAGCCGGGAGACACGGTGCTGCTGGCGCCGGCTGCTGCGAGTCTGGACATGTTTTCCGGCATGTCGGCGCGTGGCGACGCCTTCGCGGCCGCCGCAATGCGACACTGAGACTCGCACAGCAAGTAAGCTCAACTAGAGGTTGAGGTTTTCTTCCGCGGTTCCAATCGAAAGGGCAGCATGACGGTTCAACGCGCACCCCGGCAGGCCGCGCCGCGATCGGCGGGCCCGGCTGCAGAATCCAAAATCAGCGTGGCCGTTCGGCGCATCCGCGACGCGCTCGACGCCCGCCCGTTGATCGACTACACCATGATCCGCAGCATCGTGCTGTTCCTCGCCGGACTCGGCGTGGTCATGGTGATGAGTTCGTCCATGGCGACTTCCTTCGCGGCCAGCGCGAGCGTGTGGTCGCAGGCGGCGCGCCAGTGTGTGATGGTCGTGCTCGGTTTGCTCGCGTTCTGGGGCGCGCTGAAGACCCCGCCCGAGCATCTGCGGGGTTTGAGCAACTGGCTGATGGTCATCGCCGTGTTGCTGCTTGTGGCCGTGCTCACCCCGTTGGGCACCGGCCGTGAAGAGGTCGGCTCGCAATCCTGGCTGGTTGCTGGCCCGCTGCGCCTGCAGCCCTCGGAGTTCGCGCGCGTGGCCATCGCCATGTGGGGCGCGAAGATTCTGGCAAACAAGGATCCGCGCCGGTTGAGTGCACCGGAAAATGGGTTCCTCGCGTTTCTGACTGTCTCGCTCATCTGCGTCGGCCTCATTGCCATGCAGGGGGACATGGGCATGGCGCTGTCCTTCGCCGTCGTGGTGGCGTTCATCCTCCTATTCGCCGGCGTGTCCTTGAAGGCGGTCGGCGTGGTGGTCGCATCGGGCTTTTTGGCGATGGTGGTCATGTTCCTCTCGGGCGGCTTCCGCTCGAACCGCTTCCACGTCTACTTCGACGCGCTGCACGGCCACTTCGACGACACGAGGGGTGTTGCGTTCCAGTCCCACCAGGGCTTCCTTTCTCTGGCGGACGGCCACATCTTCGGCGTCGGCCTGGGGCAGTCCCGCGCGAAGTGGTTCTACCTGCCGGAGGCGCGCAACGACTTCATCTTCGCCGTCATCGGCGAGGAGCTCGGCCTGTGGGGCGGGGCGCTGGTGATCATCCTGTTCGCCCTGCTGGGCTTTTTCGGGTTGCGCACCGCGCGCCGCGCGCAGACGCAGTACCAGACGTTGATGGCTGCGTCGCTGACCGCGGCTGTCGTCTCCCAGGCCTTCATCAACATCGGCTACGTGGTGGGCCTGCTGCCGGTGACCGGCATTCAGCTGCCCATGCTGTCTGCCGGCGGCTCCTCCGCTGTGTTCACCCTCGGCGCGATGGGTGTGCTGGCATCGGTGGCCCGCCACGAGCCGGACGCGATTTCCTCGATGCAGAACTACGGCCGCCCCGTGTTCGACCGCGTCTTTTTCATCGGCGAGCCCCGCGCGCGCAAGCAGTCCCGCCCGGCACCGGCAGCCGCTCCGCGCCGCGAGCGCTACGGCACACCGGTGACGCAGGCATATCATGGGCAGCCACACCGGCCCACCCCGCGGCGTTAGGAGAGTTATGCCGAAAGAGACATTCAGTGTTGTTGTCGCAGGCGGCGGCACCGCAGGCCACATCGAACCCGCACTCGCTGTCGCGGAGGTGCTTCGCGACGCCTACGGGGCCCATGTGGTCGCGCTCGGCACGGAGCGTGGGTTGGAGACCACGATCGTGCCTGCCCGCGGCTTCGAGCTCGCGTTGATCGACCCAGTGCCCATCCCGCGGAAGAAGCCGTGGAAGCTGGCGGCGGTGCCGTGGAAGCTGCGCCGCAGCGTGCACCAGGCGCGCAAGGCCATGAAGGTCACGGGCGCGCAGGCGGTGTTCGGCACCGGCGGCTACGTCGCCGCGCCGGCGTACCTTGCCGCGAAATCGCTCGGCCTGCCGTTCTTCGTGCTCGAGACGAACGCGCTGGCTGGCATGGCCAACAAGCTCGGCGTCAAACTCGGTGGCACGGGGTTTAACGCGGTGCCGAACTCCGGCATGGCCGGGGATGTCGTCGGCGTGCCGGTGCGCCCGGGCGTGGGCGTGGACCCGGACGGTGCGAAGCGCGAGCGGGGCCTGCGCATGTGGGGCCTGGAAGACAACCGCCCCACGATCCTGGTCACCGGCGGCTCCCAGGGAGCAGTGAGCATCAATACCGCGCTCGCCGGGGCTGTGGAGCGGCTCACCGAGGCGGGGTATCAGATCCTGCACGCCTACGGGCGGAAAAACGACGCGCCCGCCAAGCACGACCATTACACGGCGGTGCCGTACATCGACGATATGGAGGCCGCCTACGCCGTGGCCGATGTCGTGGTGTGCCGCTCCGGCGCGATGACGGTGGCCGAAAACTCCGCTGCCGGCCTGCCCGCCATCTACATCCCTCTGCCGCACGGCAACGGCGAGCAGGGGCTCAACTCCGCCCACCTGGTAGCCACCGGGGCGGCGCTGCGGATCGACGATGCGGCGCTCGACGGTGACGTGCTCGTCGACAAGCTAGTGCCCCTGCTGGACCCCGAGGCACGCGCAGCAATGCGCGCCGCTCTGCAGGATTCCGGTGCCGGAAGTGTTGCCGAAGACCTCGCCGCGCGCATCGCCGCGGCAGCTGGAAAGGACAAGTAAATGACAGATCTCTCCCGCGTCCACCTCATCGGCATCGGCGGCGCCGGCATGTCCGGCGTCGCGCACATCCTGCTGGACCGCGGTGCGACGGTCACCGGCTCCGATGCGAAGGATTCGCGCCCGGTGCGCGCGCTGAAGGCGAAGGGGGCGACGGTGGCGCTCGGCCACGACGAGGCCAATCTGGAGCTTTCCGGCGAATTGCCTACTGCCGTGGTGACCAGCTTCGCCGCCATCCCGCAGGACAATCCGGAGCTGGTGCGCGCCAAGCGTGAGGGAATCCCGCTGTTGCGCCGCTCCGACCTGCTGGCGGAGCTGATGGAAGGCTCCACCCAGATCCTGCTTGCCGGCACCCACGGCAAGACGTCGACGACCTCCATGGCGGTGGTGGCGCTGCAGGCGGCGGGGGAGGATCCCTCGTTCGCGATCGGTGGCCAGCTCAACCGCGCGGGCACGAACGCCCACCACGGCCAGGGCAACGTGTTCGTGGCAGAGGCGGACGAATCTGACGCCTCGCTGCTGCGCTACGCACCGGATGTGGCCGTGATCACCAACATCGAGCCGGACCACCTGGATTTCTACGGCACGCGCGAGAAGTACTTCCAGGTCTTCGACGACTTCGCTGACATTGCCAAGCACGTGGTGGTCTGCCTCGACGACGACAATGCCGCCCCCTGCGGCGAGCGGGCCCTCGAGCGGGGGCTGACCGTGTCCGGCTACGGCACGGCGGAGGCCGCGGCGCGCCACCCGCAGATTCCGGCGGCGGCTGTCATCACCGGCGAGCGCCAGGAAGGTGAGCGCACCGTGGTCGACGTGGAGCTGCGCACCGAGCGCATTTCCGGCGAGGTGCTGTACACGATGGCCATTCCGGGCCGTCACATGGTGCTCAACTCTGCGGCCGCGCTGCTGGCCGGCGTGCTCGTGGGCGCGGATCCGGCCAAGCTCGCGCAAGGGCTGAGCGAGTTCACGGGCGTGCGGCGCCGTTTCGAGTTCAAGGGCGAAGTGGGCGGAACCCGCGTGTACGACGACTACGCTCACCACCCGACCGAGGTCGCCGCCGTGCTCACCGCTGCGCGCGACAAGGTGGCCGCGGAGGGCGACGGCGCACGCGTTGTCGTGTGCTTCCAGCCGCACCTGTACTCGCGCACCCAGGAGTTCGCCGCCGAGTTCGCCGAGGCGCTTTCGCTTAGCGACGAATGCATTCTGCTGGACATCTTCGGTGCCCGAGAGACCCCCGTGGAAGGCGTGACCTCCAGGATCATCGCCGAAAAGATGACTGCGCCAGTGCGCCTGGAGCCGGACTTCTCCGCAGCGCCGGCCACGGTGGCTTCCGCAGTCAAACCCGGGGACCTGGTGCTGACGATGGGCGCTGGCAGCGTGACCTTGCTCGCCGACGAGATCCTCGCCGCGCTGCAGGAGGCCTAAGTGTCGCGCCGCACTATCGCCATCGTCGCCGGCTGTATCGCGTTCGTGCTCGCCGTCGCGGCAGCCTTGCCCTTTACCCCGGCCATGCCGGTGGACTCCGTCAATGTGGACGGGGCCGTGAACCTGCCGGTGCAGGAGGTGGAGTCGCTCGCGGGAATTGAAGCGGGCACCCCGATCGGGCGGGCGGATGTGCGCGGCGCGGCCCACCGCGTCGCGGGCAACCCGTGGGTGGAGTCCGCCACCGTGAAGCGCAACTGGCCGAACGCGGTGGATATCTCTGTAGAAGAGCACACGCCGGTGGCGTGGATCGACCAGTCCGGGCAGCCGCACCTCATCGACAGTGAGGGCACGGATTTCGTCGTGGCTGAGCCGCCGGTGGGTACCGTGCAGCTGGTCAACATCGGAGAAGGTCAGATGCGCCAAGCTGTGGAGGTGGCCTCCTCGATCAGCGACCCGGCCCGCCCGCAGGTCCGCGAACTGACCATGGAGGGGGAGCACAGTTTCGTGCTCAAGCTGCAGGACGGCCGCGCGGTGACGTGGGGCGCGTCGGAGGACAACCGCAATAAGGCGCTCGCGCTTGAAACGGTGCTGCAGTTGCCGGGAGAAACATTCAACATTTCCAACCCGGAACTGGTCACTTCGCGCTAAAACCGCAGGTCACAACCCTAAAGTATAGGTTTAGGGTTGTGACACGCCGACCCAGAAAACAAAAATCGGCGCGCTTTCACACAAGATGGGTAGCAACTGTAAAAACCAACTTGTGAAAGGCGAGACCACCACCATGACCTCTCCCGCCAACTACCTCGCCATGATCCGCGTCGTCGGTGTCGGCGGCGGCGGCGTCAACGCCGTCAACCGCATGATCGAGGAAGGCCTGAAGGGCGTCGAGTTCGTTGCTATCAACACCGACTCGCAGGCGCTGCTGTTTACGGATGCAGACACGAAGCTCGATATCGGGCGCGAAGCCACCCGCGGCCTGGGCGCAGGCGCGAACCCGGAGGTCGGTCGCACCTCCGCCGAGGACCACAAGCAGGAGATCGAGGAGTCCTTGAAGGGCTCCGACATGGTCTTTGTCACCGCCGGCGAGGGCGGCGGCACGGGCACTGGCGCCGCCCCGGTGGTGGCCGGCATCGCCAAGAAGATGGGCGCGCTGACCATCGGTGTGGTCACCCGCCCCTTCACCTTCGAGGGCAAGCGCCGCACCCGCCAGGCACTTGAGGGCATTGAAAACCTCAAGGAGGTCTGCGACACCGTCATCGTCATCCCGAACGACCGCCTGCTGCAGCTCGGCGACGCGGAGCTGTCCATGATGGAAGCGTTCCGCGCGGCGGACGAGGTGCTCTACAACGGTGTTCAGGGCATCACCAACCTGATCACCATTCCGGGCATGATCAACGTGGACTTCGCGGACGTGCGCTCCGTCATGGCGGATGCGGGCTCCGCACTCATGGGCGTCGGCTCCGCCCGCGGCGAGAACCGGGTGATGACCGCAACTGAGCAGGCCATCAACTCCCCGCTGCTGGAGACCACCATGGAAGGCGCCAAGGGCGTGCTCATCTCCGTCGCCGGCGGCTCCGACCTGGGCCTGATGGAGGTCAACAACGCAGCTTCCATCGTGGAGGAGAAGGCCGACGAAGACGCCAACATCATCTTCGGCACCATCATCGACGACAACCTGGGCGACGAGGTCCGCGTGACCATCATCGCCACCGGCTTCGACGAGAAGGCCAACGCGCGCCAGGTCGAGCCGTCCGAAAAGGAGGCCCCGCAGCCGGAGCCGACCTCCAGCAAGGTTGTGGAGGCGGAGCCGAAGCGCGAGGACTACCAGCCGCGCCACCGCTACGAGCCGAGCAGCCGCAGCGGCCTGTTCACCGAGCGTGAGCGCGAGCCCCGCGAGCCCCGAGACGGCGGCTTCGATGGTGGTTTTGACGGCGGCTTCGATGACGTCGATGTGCCGGACTTCATGCGCTAGTTAAGCTGGCGACATGCCAGATACTTCCACTCGCCCCGTCCGCATGGTGTTTACTTCCCGTGCGGGCGGGGTTTCTGCTGCCCCTTATGATTCCTTCAACCTGGGCACCCACGTCGGCGACGACCCCGCGGACGTCGCGGCGAACCGCTCCCGCCTCGCCGGCATCCTCGGCCTGCCCGAGGACCGGTTCGTGTGGATGGAGCAGCTGCACACCAACACAGTCACGCTTGTCGACGGGCCTTCGGAGCACCCCGTCGAAGCTACCGATGCCCTCGTCACCAAGGAGAAGAACCTGGCTCTGTGCGTGCTGGTGGCGGATTGCACCCCGGTGTTGCTCTCCGACCACACCGCCGGCGTGATCGGCGCGGCCCACGCCGGCCGCATGGGCGCGCGCAACGGGGTGGTGAAGAACACGGTCGAGGCGATGGTGGAGCTCGGCGCGGACCCTGCCCGGATCCAGGTGCTGCTGGGCCCGGCGGCGGCCGGTGCGTCGTACGAGGTCCCGCGGGAGATGGCTGTAGACGTCGAAAAGCATCTGCCCGGCTCCCTGGCGAAGACGAAGAAGGGCACCCCCGGCATCGACGTCCGCGCGGGGCTGGTGCGCCAACTGATGAGCCTGGGTGTGACCCACATCGACGCCGATCCGCGCGACACCATCACGGACAACGCATTCTTCTCCCATCGCCGCGAGGGCGTCACCGGGCGCCAAGCTGGCGTAATTTGGATGCCCTATGTCTGATCTTGACCGCAACATCGATACTGTCCGCCAGCAGATCCGCGACGCAGAGCGTGCCGCGGGCCGCCCCGAAGGCAGCGTGGCGCTGCTGCCGGTGACCAAGTTCCACCCCGTCCAGCGCATCGTCGAGCTGGCTGAGCGAGACTTCACGCTGGTGGGGGAGAACCGCGAACAGGAGGCGCGCGACAAGGCGGCGGAACTTGACGGCCGCTGCGGCATCGCCATGATCGGCCAGATCCAGTCCAAGAAGGCCAACTCCGTCGCGCGGTGGGCCGCGGAGGTGCACTCCCTGGATTCGCTCAAGCTCGCCCACGGCTTGGAGCGCGGCATGGCGCTCGCGCTCGAACGCGGAGACCGCACCACCGCCACGCTGCCGTGCATGGTGCAACTGTCTTACGACGGCGATTCCGCCCGCGGCGGCGCACGCCCGGACGATGCGCCCGCGATCGTGGAGGCGGTCGAAGATGCCGAGCATCTGACCATGGCCGGTTTTATGGTCGTTCCGCCGCTCGACGCGCAGCCGCGGGAGGTGTTTGCAGCAGCACGCGAAATGACGGACTCGTATGGGGCAGAGCTCAACCGAAGCTTGAGACTTTCCGCAGGTATGAGCGGTGATTTCGCCGACGCCATCGCCTGCGGCTCCGATATCGTGCGTGTCGGAACAGCCCTCCTCGGGCCCCGCCCCGTACGCTAAAATCCACCGCGAATCACCCCCATCAAAGGAGCCACCCGCATGTCCTTTTTCGACAGCGCTAAAGACTTTTTTGGCCTCGGCCCCGTCGACCACGGCGAGGACGATGCCTACTACGACGACCCGCAGTACGGCGCAGCCGCGGCCGGCGCCGCAGCCGCCGGCTCCACCGCCTACGACCGTGCGGACCGTGCAGATCGTACGGAGCGCCCCGAGCGTCCGTCGCGCGTCGAGCGCCCCATCCACACCGAGCGCCGCGATTACGGCCGCGAAAGCGTGCGTCCGAGCTACCGCTCCACCACGCACATCGTTACCGCCGCGCCGCGCAACTACAACGACGCCAAGGAGATCGGCGAGCCCTTCCGCGACGGCGACGCGGTCGTCATGGACCTGACCGACCTGGACACCGCCGACGCGAAGCGCATCGTGGACTTCGCCGCGGGCCTGTGCTTCGCCCTGCGCGGCGGCATGCACAACCTCTCGCGCGACTCTGAGACCCGCAAGCGCGTATTCGCCATCGTGCCGGAGAACGCGAACCTGCAGAAGGAAGACCTCAAGCGCGCTGCCGGTCTGCGCTAGCCGCTAGGGTGTTGTCGCGTGGCACTTTTTGGAGCAATTCTTTACGCCCTGGTGGGGCTTTACTCGCTGCTGGTGATCGTGCGCATCATCATTGAGATGGTGCAGTCGTTTTCCAAGCAGTTCGACCCGCCGCACTGGTTCATCATGGTGGCCGAGCCCATCTTCCGGGCCACGGATCCGCCGGTCAACGCGCTGCGCAAGCTGATTCCGCCGCTGCGTCTCGGCGGCAGCGGGGTCGGGCTGGATGTGAGCGTCATCGTCCTGTTTTTTGTGCTGATGCTCGTCCAAATGCTCATCGGTGCGACGATGATTAATCCGGCGCTCCGTTAGCTTTACTTGAGCTTGAACCCAGCTTTCTGGCTAGGCTGGGCTACACTCGTCGAGCGAAACCGTTACAATTCAGCAGATAATGCTTCGCGCGAGCGAGTACTCACACGATTATCGAAGGGAACGCAAATGCCGCTGACACCAGCAGACGTGCACAATGTCGCTTTCAGCAAGCCGCCGATTGGCAAGCGAGGCTACAACGAGGACGAGGTGGATCAGTTCCTCGACCTCGTGGAGGACACTCTTGCGCAGCTGCAGGATGAGAACGACGAGCTGCGCTCCCGCCTCGAGGAGGGCGGCACGGGCGCTGCCGTTGCAGCACCGGTAATCCGCTCGAACGAGGCCAACGAGGTCGACGAAGCTGCAATCCGCCGCGAGGTGGAGCAGAAGCTGCGCGCGGACTTCGACGCTCAGCTGCGTTCCGCGAAGCAGGCCCAGGAAAAGGCTGAGGCCGAGGCACGCTCCGCCAAGGACGAGGCGGCCAAGGCCCGCAAGCAGGCGGAGGAGTCCGCCAAGGCTCAGAAGCAGGCCACCGCACCGGCTGCTGCCGTGTCCCAGTCCCAGCCGTCCAACGGTGAGAGCTCCGCAGACACCCACGTCCAGGCGGCGAAGGTGCTCGGCCTGGCGCAGGAGATGGCGGACCGTCTGACCAGCGACGCTCAGGCGGAGGCTTCCTCCATGCTGGCTGACGCTCGCGCTGCTGCAGAGCGCGAGATCGCCGAGGCCGAGAGCAAGTCCAAGAAGCAGCTCGAGGACGCCCAGACCCGCACCCGCACCCAGCTGCAGGAGGCGGAGACCCGCTCCAGGCAGCTCGTGACCGACGCCCAGAAGAAGGCGGAGGAGACCACCAGCGAGGCGAACTCCCGCGCCGAGGCGCAGATCCGCCAGGCTGAGGAGCAGGCCAACAAGCTCAAGGCTGACGCTGAGCGCAAGCACACCGAGATCATGAACACGGTGAAGCAGCAGCAGACCGCGCTGGAGAACCGCATCGCTGAGCTGCGCACCTTCGAGCGCGAATACCGCACGCGTCTGAAGACGCTGCTGGAGTCCCAGCTGGAGGAGCTGGAGTCCCGCTCTACCACCGCGCCGAACGAGAAGTAGCCTTCTCGCTCTAGCCAAAACGCCCGGCATCGTTGTACGATGCTGGGCGTTACTCGTAACACGCGTCGATCCGGCCATCACCGGGGAGCGTTTCCGGAAGAACGGCAATTGGCTTATTAGACCCGGACGTCGCACACGGAAGACGACACTTCCTTCACCGCAACGAAGTGGGAGCGCGCTTTAGCGCTCCAAGCAGGGTGGTACCGCGCAGCAATGCGTCCCTGCACGGCTGAAGGAGTGATTCCATGGTTGGTAACGTCTACCCCAAAGTTGATATGACGGGCGGCAGCGACCGGTTCCCGGACATGGAACGCGTCGTGCTGGATTATTGGAACGCCGACGAAACGTTCAAGGCATCCCTGGAGCAGCGCGAGGGCTGCGAGGAGTACGTGTTCAACGACGGCCCCCCGTTCGCTAACGGCATGCCGCACTACGGCCACCTGCTCACCGGCTACGTCAAAGACATCGTTCCGCGCTTCCGTACGATGAGCGGCTTCCACGTCCCGCGCGTGTTCGGCTGGGACTGCCACGGCCTGCCGGCGGAGCTGGAGGCCGAGAAGCAGCTCGGCATCACCGACAAGGCCCAGATCGAGGACATGGGCCTGGAAAAGTTCAACGAGTACTGCGCCAAGTCCGTCATGCACTACGCGGGCGAGTGGGAAGACTATGTCACCCGCCAGGCGCGCTGGGTGGACTTTGAAAACGGCTACAAGACGATGGACCCGGAGTACATGGAGTCCGTCATGTGGGCATTCAAGGAGCTCTACGACAAGGGCCTGATCTACCAGGGCTTCCGCGTCCTGCCATACTCCTGGGCCGAGCACACCCCGCTGTCCAACCAGGAGACCCGCCTGGACGATTCCTACCGCGACCGCCAGGACCCCACCGTCACCGTCACGCTGCCGCTGACCGGCGCGCGCGCCGGCTTCGCGGCCGAGACGACGTGGGCCGAGCACCCTGAGCTTCACGACGCCGCCGCCATTGCCTGGACGACCACCCCGTGGACCCTCCCGTCCAACCTGGCGCTGGCCGTTCACCCCGAGGTGGAGTACTCGTTGGTCAAGGTCGGGGCGGATGGGGCCGAAGGCTTCGTCGATAAGCAGCTGCTGCTCGCTTCGAGCCTGCTGGGCGCCTACGGCAAGGAACTCGGCGACTTCGAGGTCGTTGCCACCTACACTGGCGCGCAGCTCGAGGGCCTGGAGTACGAGCCGGTCTTCGACTACTTCCGCGACCACGACAACGCGTTCATGATCCTCAACGCGGACTACGTCACCACCGAGGACGGCACCGGCGTCGTCCACCAGGCACCCGCCTTCGGTGAGGACGATATGCTCACCTGCCAGAAGTACGGCATCGACCTAGCCATCCCGGTCGACGCCGACGGCAAGTTCACCTCGCTCGTGCCGGAGTACGAGGGCAAGCTCGTCTTCGACGCGAACCGCGACATCATCCGCGACCTGCGCGCGAAGGGCCGCGTCGTGCGCGATCAGACCATCGTGCACTCCTACCCGCACTCCTGGCGCTCAGGCGAGCCGCTGATCTACATGGCGCTGCCGGCCTGGTTTGTCAAGGTCACGGACATCCGCGACCGCATGGTGGAGCTGAACCAGGAGATCGAGTGGATCCCCTCGCACATCCGCGACGGACAGTTTGGCAAGTGGCTCGAAGGCGCCCGCGATTGGAACATCTCGCGTACCCGCTACTGGGGATCGCCGGTGCCGGCGTGGGTCTCGGACAACCCGGAGTACCCGCGCGTGGATGTCTACGGCTCGCTCGAGGAACTGGAGCGCGACTTTGGGCGCCGACCCGAGTCGCTGCACCGCCCGCACATCGACGACCTGGTGCGACCCAACCCGGACGATCCGACCGGCAAGTCCATGATGCGCCGCGTGCCGGACGTGCTGGACTGCTGGTTCGAGTCCGGTTCTATGCCGTTTGCGCAGTACCACTACCCGTTTGAAAGCCGCGAGGAGTTTGATACCCGCCAGCCGGCGGACTTCATCGTGGAGTACTCCGGCCAGACCCGCGGCTGGTTCTACGTGCAGCACGTGCTGTCGACCGCGTTGTTCGACCGCGTGGCGTACAAGAAGGTGGTCGCGCACGGCATCGTGTTGGGTTCCGACGGGCAGAAGATGTCCAAGTCCAAGGGCAACTACCCGAACGTGATGGAGGTCTTCGACCGCGACGGCTCCGATGCGATGCGTTGGTTCCTCATGTCGTCGCCGATCCTGCGCGGCGGTAACCTGATCGTCACCGAGCAGGGCATCCGCGAGGGTGTGCGCCAGGCGCTTCTGCCCATCTGGAACGCGTACACCTTCCTGCAGCTGTACTCCTCCGAGGAAGCTGTCTGGTCCACCGAGTCCGACAACGTGCTCGACCGCTACATCCTGGCCAAGACGCACGACCTGGTTGCCGCTTTGGGTGAGGCGTTGGACGACACCCGCATCGCCGACGCCTGCGACGAGGTGCGCCGCTACGCCGACACTCTGACCAACTGGTACGTGCGACGCTCCCGCGATCGTTTCTGGGCGGGCCAGGAGGAGCACCCGGAGGCGTTCAACACCCTGTACACGGTGCTCGAGATCGTCTCCCGCGCGGTGGCTCCGCTGCTGCCGTACGTTGCCGAGGTGGTCTGGCGCGGGCTGACCGGCGGGCGTTCGGTGCACCTGACCGACTACCCGCAGGCCTCCAACTTGCCGGCCGACGCCGAGCTCGTGGCTGCGATGGACGCGACCCGCGCGGTGTGCTCCGCTGCGTCGTCGGTGCGCAAGGCGAACAAGCTGCGCAACCGCTTGCCGCTGCCGAAGCTCACCGTCGCGCTGCCGGACGCCGCGTTGCTGGAGCCGTTCCGCTCCACCATCCGCGACGAGGTGAACGTGAAGGATGTCGAGCTGACTGACGACGTCGATTCCGCCGGATCCTTCGAAGTCGTGGTCAACGCCAAGGTGGCCGGCCCCCAGTTGGGCAAGGACGTGCAGCGCGCGATCAAGAACGTCAAGGCCGGCAACTACGAGCGCCGCGGCGACGACGTGGTGGTCGACGGCGACATCGTGCTCACCCCGGAGCTGTACACCGAGCGGTTGGTGGCGGAAAACCCGGACAGCACCGCGCGCGTGGACGCCGATGGCACCGTCGGCCTGGTCGTACTGGACACCGAGGTGACCGAGGAGCTCGAGGCAGAGGGTTGGGCAGCCGATGTGATCCGTGGCCTGCAGGACGCGCGCAAGCGCGAAGGCCTGGAGGTCTCCGACCGCATCGCGGTTGTACTCGCGGTGCCGGCAGATAAGGAGGAGTGGGCCCGCACTCACGCCGAGCACATCGCCGCCGAGACCCTGGCAACCTCCTTCGAGGTGGTCACCGAGCCCGTCGAGGGCCACGACGTGATCGACTGCGTGACCGCCACCGTGCGCAAGAACAACTAACGCGAAAGTTCTTCACCGACTATGCCGCTGCATAGTGGTTCCTTGTTGGGAGGCCATTATGCAGCGGCATAGTTTTTACGGCTGTGCTCGACCCCGGAGCCCGCGTCTGGCGGGGTGGTTGGGGGGAGAGACGGTTTACTATGCAGCGGCATAGTAAACAGATACTGCGTTCGAATTAGAACGTGGGTTCTTCGTCCCACAGTGTCCACTTCAGTGAGCATTTTTCTTTGTACCGTTGACTCGAACATATGATCGGGCTATAAAGGTGGCAATGTACATGAGTGAGGGGCGAGACCATGACATTGGCAGTGGACGAACAGGTAGAGGGCGGAACGGACGGGCGATCGGCGGAGGTGCTCGAGGACCAAATAAAGTGCAACTACTTGTCGGCGAACCATCACCGAGCGCGGATGCTCGAAGCGATTGCGCAATTCGATGAACTGGAGCTTGCGCAGCAGGTGGGGGAGCGGTCGACAGCAGCGTGGCTGTGCCGGGAGCTGAACCTGCCGGAACCTACAGCGTTTGAGTACGTGCGCGTTGCCCGGGGGCTGAGGCAGTTTCCGCAGCTGTTCAGCGCGTTTGAATCTGGCGTGATGTCGTACTCCACGGTGCGGTATCTGCTCCGGTATTTGACAGAGGAAAACGAGGCTGACGTCGTACACCTCGCCCTGACGCTCTCGTTTGCAGAGTTGAAGCTGGTGCTCGCTGGTGCAGGGCCGGAGGAAGAGGAGCCGACGGAACCGTACCTGACCACCCGGGAGCGGCAGGACGGCATGCTACGCGTCGAAGCGCTGCTTCCGCCGGTGACGGGGCAACAGCTGCTGACGGCGTTGAAGATTGCACAGCTTTCTCTTTTCGGGTTCGACGATGTCGAGCCCGAAGACCTGCAGGACCCGGAGAAAGTGCAGCAGCTTATCGACGCAGCTCACGCTGAAGATGCCGTCCCGGCCGAGCAGACTCGCGCGCCGCGTAAACGCACTGGCATATCGATCAAAGACATCCTGGGGCCGCAGTCGCGCTACGGGCCTCCGCAAAAGCAAGATTTGTACGATGCGTTCGTGGCCATGATCTCCATGGTCCGGTCACATCCGATCAGCGCTCTTCGCTGCCCCGGCGTGCAGGTGAATCTGATGGTCAATCAGGCCGGGGGCTGTTGGATGGCAGAAAACCAATCTGCCCGCTCCGAGGTGGTGCGCAGCTACCTTGCCAATGCTGTCGTGCGTCTGCACCGCCTGACTTCGAGGGGGCTGACCCTGAGTGTGGGACGTGCGCAACGCTTCGCCACTGATGGGCAAGTGCAGGCGCTGCTCGCAGTTTGGGGGTACCAGTGCGCGATGCCGGGATGCGCGCACAGACGTTTCATCGAGATGCACCACATCAGGGAATGGGACCACGGTGGCGAAACGAATGTGGATAACCTCATCCCGTTGTGCTCCAGCTGCCACTCGAGGGTCAGCCAAGGTGTGGTCCGAATTGAGCACCTGGGCGACGATATCGTCTTTACCTTCAACAATGGTGCCCGCTACGTCTCCCGCGGGCGGGGGTTGCCCCGCCGGCGAAGCAACAGGCAAGAGTTCGCATTCGATGATTGAGGCAATTGGTGCTCGGCAGGTTTTGTCGTGCACAGTGGGGGACATGAACCGCTGGGTGCTTCACATCGACATGGATGCGTTCTTCGCATCGTGCGAGCAGCTCACCCGGCCAACGCTTCGAGGCCGTCCTGTCCTCGTCGCCGGGGTGACTGGACGCGGCGTAGTAGCCGGGGCGAGTTATGAAGCGCGCAAATACGGTGCACGTTCGGCGATGCCCACGCACAGAGCGGCGCGGTTGGTGGGCAGCAAGGCGGTTCTGGTCGCGCCGCGCCGGCCGGTGTACGTCGCGGCGTCGCGGAGGGTGTTCGAGGTTATCGGCAAGCACGTCGACGTGGTCGAGCAACTTTCCATCGACGAGGCGTTTATGGAGCCCGCGGAGCTGGCCGGGGCGAGCCCCGAGGAGGTGGAGCAGTGGGCGAACGAGCTGCGCGCGGCAATCAAAGACGAGACCGGGTTGCCCAGCTCCATTGGGGCGGGGCCGGGCAAGCAGTACGCGAAGATCGGCTCGGGGCGCGCGAAACCGGACGGAGTCTTTGTCATCCCGCACGACAAACAGCTGGAAATCTTGCACCCCATGCCGGTGAGTGAGTTGTGGGGTGTGGGGCCGGTAACGGAATCCAAGCTGCTGGCCGCGGGAATTGAGACCATCGGTGATCTAGCCAACTTGAGCGAGAAAGAGCTGGACATCGCCATCGGGGGCGCAGTGGGCAGGCAGCTGTGGTGGTTGGCGCGCGGAGTAGATGAGCGCCCCGTGGCACCGCGTGCCGAATCGAAGCAGATCTCCTCGGAACACACGTATCCGCAAGATCTGACCACGCCGCCGGAGGTGGATGCGGCGCTGGAGCGCGCGGCAGCCGAATCGCACCGCCGGTTGCTCAAAGACGGCCGCGGCGCGCGCACCGTGACGGTGAAGCTGCGGATGGCGGATTTTCGCATCGAGTCGCGCTCGGCGACGCTGCCGTATGCAACAGACGACGCCGACACGCTGTTGGCCACCGCTTTTCGCATTGTGCGATACCCGGATGAGGTAGGTCCGATCCGTCTTGTGGGGGTGTCGTACTCGGGGCTGGAGGACACACTGCAAGGGGTGCTGTTTCCGGAGCTTGACCAGGCGATTGTCAAACCGGCGCCGGTGATCACTGACTATGAAACAGGCGTGAGTGACCACGAATCGGACTTTGACACCCAAGTAACGCACGAGGTCGAGGTCCCGCGCGCCGGGTGGCGGGCCACCCAGGACGTCTACCATCCAGACTATGGCCACGGCTGGGTCCAGGGGTCGGGAAAAGGCTGGGTGACGGTGCGCTTTGAAACGCGCGCGACCGGGCCCGGGCGGATTAAGAGCCTGCGCGCAGACGATGCGCAATTGCAGCCCGCGGACCCGCTGGATTCACTCGCGTGGGAGGACTGGTTCTCACAGGAGTGAGCGGGGGTTCACCCCAGTCGCCAGCGCAGTAGCTAAGGCGATGCGGGCTTGCCCGGCGCTGAGGTAGCCCGCAGGCAGCGCGCCGAGTGCTCCGAGGGTGGAGCCGCCGCCGGCGCCGCCGTAGGCGAAAGAGACCTCGCCGTACGGCACGGACGTGGCGACGACCACAGGTATCCCACGGCGCAGCAATTTGGCTACGGCTTCGCCCATCGCCGCGGACACATTGCCTGAGCCGAGGGCTTCCAGGATGAGCCCGTCGACAGGCCCAAGTGCCTCGATGAGGGAGCTGTCCGCGCCTGCCCACGCGCGCACGATGGGGATGTTCAGCCCGTCGAGCGGGGCGGGGGCGACCGCCATCGGGCGCGGCAGCGGGGAGGGGCTGGACAGGGTGAAGGCGTCGTTCGCCGTGGTCTGCGTCTTCATCAACCCTCGCGCCGGGAATGTTCCGCCCGCGAAGTGGACGAGCACGCCAGTGCCGCGCTGGGTAGCTGCCGTCTCGATGGCGCCGCGCAGGTTCGCCGGGCCGTCGGGGCGGGGGTGATCGGCGGAGTGCATCGCTCCGGTGAGGACAACGGGGCGGGCATCGGTGTGGACGAGGTCCAAGGCGAGGGCGGTCTCCGCCATGGAGTCGGTGCCGTGGGTGATGACGATGCCGGTGACGTCTTCGTCGAAAAGCGACTTGCGTACGGTGCGTCGAAGCATGTCCACCTCCGCCAAGCCCATGGAGGATGAATCGAGGTGTGCCACGTCCACCGCGCGCACCTTTCGTGTGGTGCCGCAACCGGCGACGAGCTCCTCGCCGGTGAGCGTGGGCACGAGTGCGCCACGGGCGTCTGCGGTGGAGGCGATCGTGCCGCCGGTTGAGATCACTAACACGTTCATGCACACAGAGTGCCAGAAGGTTGCGGGTGTGCAGTAACGTGAAGCAAGAGATTTACGCTACGCAAGGAGAACACGTGAAAGCACCGAAACTTGCCGCAGCCGCCGCTGTTGTCGGCCTCGCACTGAGCATGACGGCTTGCTCCGAAGACTCGGACAAGACTGAGAGCACCGACGCTGCGTCCTCTGCCGCTGCCTCCTCCGAGGCTGCGCCGGTGGCAGCCATGCCGACGGCGGAAGAACTCAACGCCGTGTTGCAGCGCGCCGCTGATCCCAACCTGCCCATCGCAGAGCGCGCGAACACGGTGCAGGGCGGCGAGACCACGCCTGAGCTGTTCGACCTGATGACGCAGTCGCAGCAGCAGTCCGGCGCGAACTTCCAGGTGGTCAACCCGGTGCTGCCGGGCTACACCGCAAACTCTGTGCTGGCTACCGTTAACTTCACCCGCCCGGACGCGGAGTCCCAGCTGGCGGAGGACGTGGAGTTCGTCAACGAGGACGGCCAGTGGAAGATCTCCAAGAGCTGGGCATGCTTCCTGGTCAGCAACACCCTCCCGCCGGAGCAGGTGCCGGAGATGTGCGACAGCGGTGCACCGGCGGCGCCTGATGCGCCGGCAGCGGACCCGGCAGCGCCGGAGGCGCCGGCAGAGGCCCCTGCGGCGCCTGGCCTGTAAGCCTTAAACTCCGTACTGCACAGCGCGGGTGATGTCCTGGACCACCCGCGCTTTGTCGTCCCCGCCGTAAATCAGGCGCGTGGTCCACGCCGTCTCGCCGGACACCGGCAGTGGGCGGGAGAGATCCACCACGATGCGCCCCTCGGACGTGGTGTTGGCGGACTGCACCTGCACGCTTTCGCCGTCATCGAGCGTGACGCTGCTTTGCTGCGGGCGCTCTTCCATCTTCGTGTCCAGGGTCAGCGTGTCGCCGTCCCGGGAGACCAAGGTGTAGGTGGTGGTGCGCTCCATGGCGGTGTCGCCCGCCACGCGGCCCTTGACGGACCAGGTCGCGCCGGGGCCGATCGGTTCGTCGGGGAAAATGACGGCGTTGTTGACCAAGGCGAGCAGGGCAGGCTCGACCTGCTGGAGGCCGCGCTCCGGGGCGTCGGCAGGCGCAAGCAGCTTCAGAGTGGAAACGCGGCCGGGTGCGTCGGTGCGCCAGCTCATGCGGAAGCCCTCGGTCGCGGCGACGTCTTGGCCCACGTCCAGATCGGAGTGCTTGCCGGCACCCACCACAAAGTCAACGCGGTTATCCGCGTCTTCTTCACCTTGGCCTGGGGCGGGCGCATCGGCGGCGGTGATGTGCAGCGGCAATGTGGTTTTGTGCACGTCCCCGCCGGCGGGGGAGTTGGCCGCCTCCGCTTCGCCGGGGGCGGCGACATGCTGGTCCACGCCCGAGGACACGGCAACGGTGGTGTCCCATTCTTGCGCTGGCGTGTAGCGGACTTCCTGGGGGTTGTCGCCTGGGGTGGAGAGGGTGACCGAAGGTGCGTCGATAGGAAATGCCGGCACCTCGGCCACCGGGTCGTCCTCGCTGGAGGAGCAGGCGGTGAGCGCGAGGGCGAGGCCGGCGGCGGCGGTGATCGTGCGGATGCTGCGGAACATTCTTACGAAGCTACCTGGCGTGCACCGTCGAATACAGGGCGGGCACGCGTAACCGGCTAAGGTAGGTCGGCGATGGAACAGGCAAACACACCCGACCGAACGCCGCGCTACCTCCGCACGGTGGTTGCGGTCATGCTTGCAGTTGCCGCGGTAGACCAGCTGGTCAAACAGCTGATACTCAACTGGTTGGAGCCCGGTGTGCCCCAGCCTGTGATCGGTGACTGGTTCCGCTTCCACCTGCTGTTCAACTCGGGCGCCGCATTTTCCATGGGGCAAAGCCTCACCGGGGTGTTCACAGCTATCCAGCTGCTGTTCGTGCTGGGAGCGCTGTGGTTCGGCCCGCGCATGTCCTCGAAGTGGGAGGCGTTGGGGCTCGCGCTGGTCGCGGGAGGTGCGATGGGCAACCTCATCGACAGGCTGTTTCGCGCCCCGGGCTTCTGGTTCGGCCATGTGGTGGATTACATCTCCGTGGGAGACTTCGCGGTGTTCAACCTGGCGGACGCGGCCATTACGATTGGCGTCGCCGTATTTATCGTGGCCACGCTGGCAGTGGAGCTGAAGGGAGGCGCCGATGGGCGGTGAGTTCAGGGCTCTGCCGGTGCCCGAGGGGCTCGAGGGCATGCGGGTGGATGCCGCCATAACCAAACTGTTCGGCGTGTCCCGCTCCGTCGCCGCGGAGATGGCGGCGCAGGGCGATGTGCTTGTCGACGGCGCGGCCGCCCAGAAATCCGAACGCGTCACGTCGGGCTCGCTGCTGGAGGTGACCCTGCCCGAGCCGAAGCAGGCGCCGCAGCCGGTGACGGAACTGGTGGACGGGCTAGAGATCCTCTACCAGGACGCCGACGTAATCGCAGTGGATAAGCCCGTCGGCGTGGCTGCCCACCCCACACTGGGGTGGGAAGGCCCTGACGTCGTCGGCGGTTTGCAAGCGATGGGATTTACCCTCCCGGACGCCGGCCCGCCGGAGAGGCAGGGCATTGTGCAGCGTCTCGACGTCGGCACCTCCGGTGTGATGATCGTCGCGGCGAGCGTGCCCGCCTACTCGGTGCTCAAGCGCGCGTTTAAGGAACGCACCGTGGACAAGACCTATCACGCGCTGGTGCAAGGCTTGCCCGACCCGATCGAGGGCACCATCGACGCACCCATCGCGCGCCACCCGTCGGCGGGCTGGAAATTTGCCGTCACCCAGGACGGCCGGCACAGCGTGACCCACTACAGCGTCATCGAAGCGTTCCGCCGCGCGAGCCTGTTGGACATCCATTTGGAAACAGGCCGCACGCACCAGATTCGCGTGCATATGTCGTCGGTGGGCCACCCGTGCGTGGGCGACCCGATGTACGGCTCGGACCCGAAGTTGTCCAAAGAGCTGGGGCTGAAGCGCCAGTGGCTCCACGCCACAAAGCTGGGCTTTGCCCACCCGCGCACCGGCGAGTACATGGAGGTCACTTCCGAGTACCCCGAAGATCTGCGCACTGCACTGGATCGGGTGCGGCAGGGCTAGATGCGCGGCATCGCACCGGTTGTTGCCGCAGCTCTCGCGGTGGCCGGGCTGTGGGCCGTGGGGGTCGTCAACCCGCCCGCCACGCCCGTGATGCAGGGCGACGAGCTCGGTGCGCGGCAGGGGGAGTCGCAGCAGCAGTACGCGCAACGCGCGGCGGCCACGCTCGACCATGAAGAGGCGTCGTTTGCGCTGGTGACGTTTTCCCGGCCAGTAAGCGCGGAGACGGCCGTCGAAGCGCTCGCGGCGGCCCCGCGCGTCAGCGCGCTTGTGGTGCCGGGGCAGGCTCCGGTGGTGGTGCCGGAGGCGTCGACAGGCAAAACGCGTCTCGACGTCCTCCGGTCCGCCACCGACTCGCCACTGTCTGCGGCAGTGGTATTTGCCACACACGGGCAGCTGGAGCAGATCAGCGCCGACAACGCGGTCCTTGCTGTGGAAATGCTGCCAGCAGATGCGGTGTGGGGGGCGTTTGCTCTCACCCCGTCAACGACAGGTGGGCGTGTATAGTTTGCGGAGTTGTACGCAGGCCCGTCTTAAACAAAGTTAAGCGAGGAGAGCACTTGATTTCCCACACCGACAGCTCAACCGGACACGCACGTCTTACTCGCGCAGGGCTGGCGGTGGTGACTTCCTCCGCGCTCTTCCTCGGCGCCTGTGGATTCGGCGGAGGCGGCGACGAGGGGGCCGAAGGCGCCGGACTCAACCCCGGTGACTACACCGTGGCCACCAACGAGGGAGTCACCGACAGCGTGGTGGTCAACGGCACGATTGAGCCGATCCGCTCCGTGAACATCTCCACCCCGGTGCAGTCTGAGGTGGAAAAGGTAGCCGTCAAGGCTGGCGATCGCGTTCAGCCGCAGCAGTTCCTCGCCTCCATGAACTCCGAGCAGCTCGAGCGCCAGCTTGAAGTCCAGCAAAAGCAGCAGGCCAACGCTCAGGCGGATGCGCAGGCGCAGGTGGACCAGGCACGTGCCGCGCTCAACGCCCACCAGGAAGGCATCAACAACGGCACCAACCAGGGCATCCGCGCAGCGCAGGCCCAGGTGGATCAGGCTCAGGCCGCTTACGACGCAGCGGTCGCCGGCAGCGGCGGCGCCCGCATCGTGGGCCGGGGTCTGGCGGCGGTGGAGCACGCTGCCGGCAACATCTCCTCCAACCTCGGCATCCGCACCGCACCGCCGGCGGCTCCGGAAGCTCCGGCGGCACCGGCACCAGGGGTTGCTCCCGTGCCCGGGCAGGATGCCAATGCAGTGCCCGGCCAGCTTGGCCAGCCGGGGCAGCCGGGTCAGCCGGGTCAAGACGGCCAGCTCACCCCGGACCAGCTGGCGCAGCTGACTGGAGAAGGCGGTGGCGGCGCCCCGGTGGGCGCGAACATGAGCAAGGACGAGGCCTACGCGGCACTGCAGGACGCGAAGGCGAACCTGGCAGCGGCACAGGCGCAGGCGGCGCAGGAACGCGACCAACTGCAGGCGCAGCTCGACTCGGCCTCGCGACAGGCTGAGACCGCCCAGCTCGGCGACGGCGACGGCACCCTGGAGTACCAGGTGCGGGAGTCCACCGTCTACGCCCCGATCGCGGGCCTGATCACCAGCGTTGATGTGCGCGAAGGTGATATCCCGCAGGGCAAGCTGCTCACCATCGCGGATGATTCGCGTTTGGTCATCCGCACCGAGGTCCGCGAGGCCGACATCCCCAACATCAAAGAGGGCGACCGTGTGAGTTTCACCTCGACCGCAACGGGCAAGAAGACGTTCAACGGCAAGGTGTCCCGTATCGCGCCCGCCTCGGACTCCGTGGCGAGCGGGCAGAACCAGGGACCGCAGGGCATGGCCATGCCGCAGCAGGGCAACAAATCCAACGAGGTCACCTTCCCGGTGGAAATTGAAATCACCGGCGACAAGGAGGGGCTGCTGCTGGGCGGCAGCGCCCGCGCGGAAATCATCACCGCCGAGGCCAAGGACGCGCTCAACGTGCCGCTGGATGCCGTCTACGGCGAGGACAACGACAAGAAGGTTCTCGTGATGGCCACAGACGGCGATGACGCAACGTCAGGCAGCGTGGAGGAGCGTTCCGTGAAAACGGGCGCCACCAACGACGTGGACGTCGCCGTCACCGGCGGCGACCTCAAGCCGGGCGACATCGTGATCAACTGGCCGGACGAGTACAAGGACCGCATCGGCGAAACAGTGGAGATTTCCGACCCGAACTTCGACGCGGAAAAGGTCCGCCAGGCGAAAGAACACAAGGAACGCACCACGGCCACGGTGACGACCACCAGCACGCGTCGTGCGGCCGAGGGGCAGTAGATGACTCAGGCTCCGAAACATGGTGGCATGGCCGAATCCGGCCTGCTCATTGACATGCGAAACGTAGTGAAAACCTACAACGTCGGCGAGCCCAGCGAGCTGACGGTTCTGCACGGCGTGGATTTTTACGCCGACCAGGGAGAGTTTGTCTCCATCGTCGGCCCGTCCGGCTGCGGCAAGTCCACGCTGATGAATCTGATTGGCATGCTGGACCGGCCGACCGAAGGGGCCTACGCCTTCAACGGCGAGCCGGTCTACGCCAAAGAAGACAAAGAACTCGCCTCCTACCGCAGCAAGAACATCGGCTTCATCTTCCAGAACTTCAACCTGATCGGTCGCATGGATGCGCTGCAGAACGTGGCGATGCCCATGATGTACGCGGGCGTGGAGCGCAAGGAGCGCGACGAGCGAGCCGCCGAACTGCTGGACCGGATGGGGATGGGCGATCGTCTCCACCACAACCCCAACGAGCTCTCCGGCGGTCAGAAGCAGCGCGTGGCTATCGCGCGCAGCCTGGCCAACGACCCGGATCTCCTGCTCGCGGACGAGCCGACCGGCGCGTTGGATTCCAAGACCGGCCGCATGGTGATGGATTTGTTCCACGAGCTCAACCAGGACCTGGGTAAGGCCATCGTGTTTATTACCCACAACCCGGAACTCGCCGAAGAGACCGGGCGTGTGGTGGAGATGATGGACGGCCGCATCGCGGGCGTGCGTGAACCGGGAGGAGCGAGCTAGATGAACATCCGGGAATCCATGCGGTTGGCCTTATCCAGCCTGAACACGAACAAGCTGCGTTCGCTGCTGACCTTGTTGGGCATCATCATCGGCATCATGGCCGTGATCATCATCATGACGCTCGGCCGCGCGCTGGAAAACGACGTCATGGGCGGCCTGCAAGATGCCGGCACCACCACCTACCCGGTGATGGTGCACGAGCGCGCCGAGGAGGGCGAGGGCGGCGACGACCCGTTTGCGGGCTTCGGCATGGCCGGGCCGACGGAAGAACGAGACGGCATGAGCTTGGACGACCTCGACGATCTGAGTGCCTCTTTCGGCGACCGGCTCCAAGGTGTCGACATCGACATCTCTGGTCAAGGCGAGGGCAGCACTGGCGACAACTCCCTGTCCGTGGGCATCAACCCCGCTCTCAGCGGCTCGCTCGATATGCGTAGCCTGAAAGTGCAGTACGGCCGCGGTATCACGCAGGACATGATTGACGGCCGCCGCCCTGTTGCGGTGGTTTCCCCGGAGCTCGTGGAGGCGCTTTTCGACGGCGATTCCGCCGCTGCCCTCGGCTCCCGCTTCGACGTCAATGTCGACAACAACACCAGCGTGTTCACCATCGTCGGTGTGCTGGAACGGGCGGACAAAGACCCGGCGTTCGGCCCGTCCGCTGCCGCCGAGATCTTTATTCCCGCCACGGCGGCGGACCGGGTGGGGCTGGACGCGAACTGGACTTCGTCGTTTAGCGTCCGCTCCGCGGCCAATGAAGATCCGGAGGTCTTCCGCGCCGACCTGCAGTCCTACCTGGACCGCAAGTACGCCAGCAACGAGAACTACGAGGCTGAGGTTTTTGACATCTCCGCGAGCCTTGAGGGGCTGACCACCATCTTCCGCACGCTGTCGACTGTGCTGTCGGCAATCGGCGGTATCTCGTTGCTCGTGGGCGGTATCGGCGTGATGAATATCATGCTCATCACCGTCACCGAGCGCACCCGCGAAATCGGCGTGCGCAAGGCGCTCGGTGCGACGCAAAACGACATCCGTGTGCAGTTCATCGTCGAGGCGATGCTCGTGTGTCTCATCGGCGGCATCATCGGCGTGATCCTCGGTGGCGCCATCGGCATGATCGCCAGCTCCGCTGTGCTGGACTTGACCTGGCCACCCATCAGTGCCGTGATTTTCGCGCTGTTGTTCTCGCTGGCAACGGGTGTGTTCTTCGGCGCGTACCCCGCCTCGAAGGCGGCGAAGATGCAGCCTATCGACGCCCTCCGGTACGAGTAGCAGAACGGACTTTCGAGGGGGTTCGCGCCTGTCGGCCGGCCGTCTAAGATGAGCCGCATGGCCAAAAATTCCTCCTTCGTGCACCTGCATAACCACACCGAATTCTCCATGTTGGACGGCATGGCGAAGGTGGATCTGCTCGCGGAGGAGGTCGTCCGCCAGGGCATGCCAGCGGTGGGCATGACCGACCACGGCAACATGTTCGGCTCGAACGCGTTTTACCGGCGCATGGTCGATGCCGGGGTGAAGCCGATCATCGGTATTGAGGCGTACATGGCGCCAGAGTCCCGTTTCAACAAAAAGCGTGTGCAGTGGGGCACCCCAGACCAAAAATCTGACGACGTGTCGGCCTCCGGCGCGTACCTGCACCAGACGATGTTGGCGGAAAACGCCACCGGCCTGCGCAACCTGTTCAAGCTGTCCTCGCTCGCGTCCTACGAAGGCCAGCTGGGCAAGTGGCCGCGCATGGATGCGGAGCTCATCGCCGAACACGCCGACGGCATCATCGCCACCACCGGCTGCCCCTCGGGGGATGTGCAGACGCGCCTGCGCCTGGGTCAGTACGACGCGGCCCTGGAGGCGGCGGCGATGTGGCAGGACATCTACGGCAAGGACAACTACTTCCTGGAGCTGATGGACCACGGCCTGCACATCGAGAAGCGCGTCCGCGATGACCTGCTGCGCATCGGCAAGACGCTCGATCTGCCGCCGCTGGTGACCAACGACTGCCACTACGTGCTCGAGTCCCAGGCACCCGCGCACGAGGCGATGCTTTGCGTGCAGACGGGCAAGACGCTGCTCGACCCGGACCGGTTCAAGTTCGGCGGCACCGGCTACTACATCAAATCTGCCGAGCAGATGCGGGAGCTGTGGGATTCCATGGTGCCGGACGGCTGCGACAACACCCTGTGGATCGCGGAGCGCGTGGGCGACTACGGCGAGTTGTGGGAGGAGCACCCGCACGACCGCATGCCGATTGCGGATGTGCCCGAGGGGCACACACCGACGACGTGGCTGCGCGAGGAAGTGCTGCGGGGCTTGAAGGACCGCTTCGACGGGGGAGACGTTCCGGAGGAGTACCTCACTCGCGCGAGCTACGAGATCGACGTCATCGACATGAAGGGCTACCCGTCCTACTTCCTCATCGTCGCGGAGCTGATCAAGCACGCGCGCGAAGTGGGCATCCGAGTGGGGCCGGGACGTGGCTCTGCGGCGGGTGCTTTGGTCGCGTACGCGCTGACCATCACCAACATCGACCCAATGGAGCACGGCCTCCTCTTCGAGCGATTCCTGAACCCGGAGCGCCCGTCCGCGCCCGATATCGATATCGACTTCGACGACCGCCGCCGCGGCGAGATGATCACCTACGCCGCTGAGCGCTGGGGCGAGGACAAGATTGCCCAGGTGATCACCTTCGGCACCGTGAAGACGAAACAGGCGATCAAGGACTCGGCGAAGGTGAACTTCGGCCAGCCCGGCTTCCAGATGGCGGACCGGATCAACGGTGCGCTGCCGCCGGCGATTATGGCGAAGGACATCCCGCTGTCAGGCATCACCGACCCGGAACACGAGCGCTACGCGGAGGCCGCGGAGGTGCGCTCCCTGATTGAGACGGACCCGGACGTCGCCAAGATCTACGAGACGGCGAGGGGACTGGAAGGCGTCGTCAGGCAGGCAGGCGTGCACGCGTGTGCCGTGATTATGGCGTCGGTGCCGCTGATGGAGCACATCCCGATGTGGAAGCGCCCGGCCGACGGGGCGATCATCACCGGATGGGACTACCCGGCGTGCGAGGCCATCGGCCTGTTGAAGATGGACTTCCTTGGTCTGCGCAACCTCACCGTGCTGGGCGACGCGCTGGAAAACGTGAAGAAGAACCGTGACGAGACCATCGACTTGGAGGCGCTGGACACCGACGACCCGGCGGTCTACGAGCTGCTGTCCCGCGGCGACACCCTGGGCGTGTTCCAGCTGGACTCCGGCGGCATGCAGGAGCTGCTCAAGCGCATGAAGCCGACCGGCTTCAACGATATTGTCGCCTCGCTCGCGCTGTACCGCCCGGGTCCGATGGGCGTCAACGCCCACTGGGATTACGCGGACCGCAAGAACGGGCGCAAACCGATCACGCCGATCCACCCGGAGCTGGAAGAACCGCTCAAGGAGATTCTGGACGAGACCTACGGCCTGATCGTCTACCAAGAGCAGATCATGAACATCTCGCAGAAGGTGGCGAATTACACGGCTGGCCAAGCAGACGGCTTCCGCAAGGCCATGGGTAAAAAGAAGCCGGAGGTGCTGGCGAAGCAATACGAGACGTTCTCCGCCGGAATGTTCGACAACGGCTACTCCAAGGAAGCCGTGGACGCGCTGTGGGGCACCATCGAGCCGTTCGCGTCCTACGCCTTCAACAAATCCCACGCAGCGGGCTACGCGTTGGTGTCCTACTGGACGGCGTACATGAAGGCGAACTACACCGCGGAGTACATGGCTGCGCTGTTGACGTCTGTGGGCGACAAGAAGGACAAGTCCGCCATCTACCTCTCCGACTGCCGCCACCTGGGCATCAGCGTGCTGCAGCCGGACATCAACGAGTCTGAAGAAAACTTCATGGCAGTCGGCGAGGACATCCGCTACGGCCTCGCCGCGGTACGCAATGTCGGCGTCGAAGTGGTGGAGTCCATCAAGAAGACCAGGAAGGAAAAGGGCAGCTTTACTAGCTTCTCCGACTACCTGGACAAAATTGAGCTCGCAGCCTGCAACAAGCGCATCACCGAATCGCTGATCAAGGCAGGTGCCTTCGACTCGTTGGAGCACCCGCGCAAGGGCCTCATGCTCATCCAGGAAGACGCGGTGGACTCGGTGCTTGCCACGAAAAAGGCGGCGGACAAAGGTCAGTTCGACCTCTTCGCCGGATTCGGCGGGGAGGACGGCGCGGACAATTCCGCGTTCACTATCGAGGTTCCGGATGATGAGTGGGACCGCAAACACAAACTCGCCCTCGAGCGCGAAATGCTCGGCCTCTACGTCTCGGGCCACCCGCTCGACGGCTTTGAAGAGGCCATCGACGCGCAGACGGACACGCAGCTGACCACGATCCTCTCCGGTGAGCTGCGCAACGGCGCCGAAGTCACCATCGGTGGTTTGATCTCGTCGGTGGACCGACGTTTTTCCAAGAAGGACGGCTCCCCGTGGGCGATTGTCACGATTGAGGACCACCACGGCGCGCAGGTAGATGTGCTGCTGTTTAACAAGGTTTACGCGCTTGTTGCTCCGCAGATCGTGGAGGACAACATCATTTTGGTCAAGGCGCACGTGTCCATCCGCGACGAACGGATGAGCCTGTTCGGCGACGACGTGAAAATCCCTGAGCTTGGCCCTGGCAACGGGGCAGGCTTGCCGCTGCGCCTGACCATGCGCACTGACCAGTGCACGGCGGACAACATCGCCAAGCTTAAGGGGGTGCTGGTAAACAACCCAGGCGACTCAGACGTCTATCTGAACCTGGTCAACGGCGAGCACAGCCAGCTGATGATTTTGGGCGACCACCTACGAGTGAAGCGATCCGCGAGCCTCATGGGCGACCTGAAGGCGACCCTGGGGGCTGGCATCCTGGGGTAAGTGGGGGATAAGGAAAACCCGCCCGGTGTGTGCCGGGCGGGTTTTTACAACCTTTTCGTGGTGCGTTCTACTACTTGAATGCACCAGTCATCTGCTTGAAGTTATCCTTCAGGCCCGGGATAGCGCCTGCAAGCACCATCAGGGCGCTGATGGCTGCACTGAGGGCACCAACCCACACGGAGATCTTAGAGATGACCTCCAGCGCCTGATCCTCGTAAGAGGACGGCTGCAGCCACTCCGGAGCGGTGTTCGACGGCGTAGTGGTGATGGTCACCATCGTGCCAGTCGGCTTCTTCTCCTTCGTGGTGGTCGGGGCGGTCGTCTCGGACGCCTTCGGCGTGGTGGTCGCCGGGGTCGATTCAGTCGTCTTCGTGGTAGTCGAAGGAGCGGTCGTGTTCGACGGCGTAACCACGGACGGCTTGGTGGCCGTCGTGGACGGCTCTGCGCTGCTGGACTGGGTCGTCGTCGAAGCTTCAGATTCGGCGGCGGCTGCGGCGCCCGCGAGGGAGCCTGCGGCGATTGCGGTGGCCGCGAAGGACACGGCTACGAAACGGGACTTCATTGATTGACCTTCCTCAGACGAGTGAGCGTGTGGGTTAGAAGGGGAGCTGGAAGTTGGGCAGCTCGATCTTCGGGGTGTGCAGGTGCGGGATGCCCAGGCCGAACTGGCTGTTGACCATGTCGATGATCTTGTTCGCGCCACGCGGGTCGGAGAACACGATCAAGGTGGTGGTCAGCACCGCGCCCAGGGTACCGGCGAAGAGGCCGACGATGGTGCCCTGGGAGGAACCGGACTGCTTGTTAGCGTTGTTCGGCTTCTCCGGGGTGGTGGTCGTCGGAGCGGGAGTGGTGGTGGTCGCCGGAGCGGTCGTATCAGTCTCCGGAGCGACCGGGGTAGTGGTTGCCGGAGCGGTCGTGGTGGTCGACTCGGTCTCCGGAGCCTTCGGGGAGGTCGTCGCGGTCGCCGGAGCAGACGGAGCGGTCGTGGTGGTCGACTCGGTCGTCGTGGCGGTGGTGGTCTCCTGAGCCATTGCCGGAACGGTGGTCAGGGACAGAGCGGTCGCGGCAGCGACGGCTGCGGTGGAAATACGCTTCATATGATCTCTTATTCTCCTCGTAGAAGATCCAAAACTGTCGTTACGGGCGCTGTGCCCGACATGACACCTGGAAGAACCTAGCAGGTTTACCGTTAAATATGTAGTGAAGTAGCGGCCTTTGTTTCATGAACAACCGTTGGCCGCCGTTCGCCGTCTACCTTGGCAGAACTGCCGCCATAGCGTTGCCTACCAGGCCCAAAGCACCGATTACCAGGGCTACTGCGGATAGCGCGAGCGCAATCACGCCGCCCCTGGACAGGCTGCTTGTCGCAGAGTTGTCCTCTGCAGAATCGGAGGGGGCAGGCGCTGTGGGGCGATCCTGCTCGATCAGGGAATCAACCTGGAACACGGTGGTGGTGCCGGAGACTTCGTTGCCCACAAGCAGAAGGTTCTCGCCGTTGGGAGAGTCTGCGGCGGGCACGAACGTCAGGCCCTCTGCGCCGAGGTCGCCGACTTTATCCAGGCCGGCTTTCACGGCGTCGTCGCCCTGCTCCGTGAGTTCTTCCATGTTCACGGTGAAGTCGCGGTTGTTGATGTATGCCTGGTAGGTCGCCTTGGCGGGGTCCGTGATGTCGTAGACGATCACCCCGCCGAGGCGCTCGAAGCCGATGAACGCGTAGGTGCGGCCGCCGATCTCTCCGATTGTGACGCCCTCCGGCTCCGGGCCCTTGTCGTCGGAGCGGGACTCGAGCTCGTTTTCCGTGTGGTTGGTGTTGAAATGCTCCGGAAGAAGTTTGGCCGTGATCTGTTCGAACTCGGCGCCGGAATCAAACACGCGTGTGCCGTCTGCGGTGAAGATGGAGAAGCTGCGGCCGCCGAACGTGTAGAGGTCTTCGAAGCAGTTTTTCTCCTCGTTCAGGCCAAACGCTGTGGTGATCTTCAACCGGCCCGCGTTTTCGTCCTCTTGGAAGTCCTCGATCTCGGCGGCGGTCATGCCTGCGTAGCCCTCGCAGATTGGCGGGACGTCCTTCTTGCCGAGCTTCTTTACGCGCTCTTCTTCGGAGTAGCCCTCCCAGTCGCGGCCGTCGCCCTCGTTTGCCAGTACCAGGTAGGTGGTGCCGTCCACCTCGTAGGCGGCGATGGAGTCCGGCTGCAGGATGCCCTTGACCGGCGCGGTGCGGACGTCGATCTTTTCGTCCTTGTCGGAAAAGTCCATGGGCACTTCGCGGCGGTCCGTGTAGCCCAGCGGCCAGACGTCCTCGACGGTGGCGGTGGCGATGTCCACCACGGCCACGGCGTTGTTCTCCTGCAGCGTCACGTACGCCTTGCCGCCTTCGACCGCGATGTATTCCGGCTCTAGGTTCTGCGCCTCGGTGGTGGAATCGCCCACCTGGCCGAAAATGTGCACGCCCTTCGCAGCCAACGTGCCCTCGAATGCGCGGAAGTCCGCGATGCGCACATCGGACTGCTTTGCGGCGCCCACAGCGGCAGGCAGCTTGACGACGGCTACGCTACCCTCCGGGTCGTAGGAGTAGTCCTCGGCTGGCTCACCCTCGTTCGCCACCAGGGCGTACTGACCATCCGGGGAAATGGTCACCATGTCCGGCAGGGCACCCACGCCGACCCGGCCAAGCACCGTGCTCGGGTTGGCGGCGTCGAAGAAGATCAGCTCGCCGTCGTCGGTCTTGTTTTCCGGCTCGACGGTGGCGACCGCGAGGCCGTCGTCACGCACCGCAACGGAGTTGATGGTGGTGTTCTCGCCGCCGGAGACCTCGCCGAGCTTCTTCGGTGCGCTCAGGTCGGTGGCGTCCAGCACGTCAATCTTGCCGCTGAGCGCGTTGACGGTGAGGATGTGCTTGGAAGCCGGGTGGAACGCCACAATTTCTGCGGCGGACTGCTCAAACGCGCCGGCGTCGTAGGAGCCGAGCACGGAGATGTCGGCTGTGGCGCCGTCGGCGAGGTCTTTCACCGGCTCAGCAACGACGGTTGCCCCAACGGGGGAGGCCGCACCGAGTGCGAGTGCGGCAGCGCAGGCGGCGGCGAGGCCGGTGCGGCGGATGCGCGATCCAGACATGGATAAACCTTTCATGGAGGCTGGGAGATTAGCTACGTGTGAATGTGTACAGCCTGAACATGGGCGCGAAGTTACGGTGAGGTGAAGGGGGAGTGAACGAACGGGCCGACTGTAGACTCGCTAACCATGCGCACAGCCACCCCAGAAGATTCCGACGACGCCTTCGATGCTGTCCACGCCGCGGACATTCGTTTCGCGCAGGGCCGGATCTCCTCGGTGATTTCTCCGACGCCGCTGCAGTACTGCCCGCGATTGTCGGAAAAGTACGGCGTGGAGGTCTACCTCAAGCGAGAGGACCTGCAGGACGTGCGCTCCTACAAGATCCGCGGCGCGTACTTCGCCATCACGCAGCTGGGGCCCGAGGAACGCGCCGCCGGCGTGGGCGCGGCGTCTGCGGGCAACCACGCCCAGGGCGTGGCCTACGCGTGCCGCGCAATGGGCATGAAGGGCAAAATCTTCGTGCCCAAGCCCACCCCGAAGCAGAAGCGCGACCGCATCCGCGTGCACGGAGGCGACGCGATCGAGCTCGTGGTTACGGGCAACACCTTCGACGAGGCCGCGCAGGCGGCCCGAGAGGACGCGCAAGCGCGCGGCGCGACCGTGATCGAACCGTTCGATTCCCGCAACACCGTCACCGGCCAGGGCACCGTCGCCGCGGAGATCGTGGCGCAGCTGGCCAGCATGGGCAAGGAAGTGGACACCGTGCTCGTGCCCGTGGGCGGCGGCGGGCTCATCTCCGGCGTGCTTTCCTACCTGGCGGACATGTCGCCGGCGACAAAGGTGGTGGGGGTGGAACCGTCAGGTGCTGCGTCGCTAAGCGCTGCAAGCAACGCCGGCGAGCCCGTGACGCTGGAGACGATCGACCCCTTCGTCGACGGCGCCGCAGTCAAGCGCATCGGCGACGTGCCGTGGCGCATCTTCAACGCCCACCGCGACGCGACGTCGCTGTACACAGCCGACGAGGGCGCGGTGTGCACCGAGATGCTCGAGCTGTACCAAAACGAAGGCATCATCGCCGAGCCTGCCGGCGCGCTGTCTGTCGCCGGGCTGGGGCTGGCGCAGCTGGAGCCCGGCTCGACCGCAGTGTGCATCATCTCCGGCGGCAACAACGACGTGCTGCGCTACGCCGAGGTGATGGAACGCTCGCTCGTGCACCGGGGTCTGCGCCACTACTTCCTGGTCAACTTCCCGCAGGAAGCCGGGCAGCTGCGTCACTTCCTCAACGACATCTTGGGCGAAGAAGACGACATCGTGCTGTTCGAGTACCTGAAAAAGAACAACCGCGAAACCGGCGCGGCGCTGGTGGGGCTCGAGCTCGCCCACGCCGAGGACCTCCAGCCGCTGCTGGAGCGCATGGACGCCTCCGCGATCGGCTGCCGCCGCCTGGAACCGGGCACGCCGGAATACGACTACATCGTGGCGGGCTAACGCATGCAGCAGTCGTACACCCGCCCCGCCGACACCCTGGCCACCCACGAGATCGAGATCAAACGCTCGCGCTTCATCTGCTGGGTGGCGCGGGCAGAAACAGAAGCGCAGGCCCGCGAGGTGATCAACGCAGCCCGCGAGCAGTACCCGGACGCGCGCCACCACTGCTCCGCGTTCATCGTGCACCAAGACGGCGCACAGCCCATCGAGCGCTCCTCCGACGACGGCGAGCCCTCCGGCACCGCCGGCAAACCCATGCTCGAAGTGCTCAAAGGCTCCGGGCTCAAAGACGTCGTCGCTGTGGTGATCCGCTACTTCGGCGGCGTCAAGCTGGGCACCGGTGGCCTGGTCAGCGCCTACACACAGTCCGTCTCGCTCACACTCGAGCACGTCGAACGCGTCACCCGCGAAGTGCGTGAGCTGGGCACGGTGGACTTCCCGCACGCCGAGGCAGGGAGAATCGGAGCGGAGCTGCGCACCGCCGGCGTCGACGTGGTCGATGTCGCCTACGGCCGCGCCGCCACCTACACCCTCGCGTTCGCGCCGGGGGAGCGCGAGCACATCGACGCATTGCTGGCCGCCGCCACCCACGGCGGGGCCGAGATGAAAGAGGCCGGCCAGCACTGGGTCGAACGCAGCCAATAAGGCGCTACACTTAGGCCCCATGACGATGCAGCCGCGCCCCAACGACCCGATCGCACAGCGCAAAGCCGCCGTGCGCCAGTACTCCAGAAACGCCGTCCTCTGGGCCGGCGGCGGTGTGGCCGGCGGCATCGCCTTCGGCTTGATCTTCAGCTCGTGGACCATCCTGGTGCTCGGACTCGTGGTGGCAGTCGCCGGCGGGTTCACCAACTGGAACAAGGTCCAGAAAATCGTCAACCACAAGGACCAGTACTAGATTGACGCAGCCAACCGCGGCGGCGGTGCGCATCGACGTGTGGCTTTGGGCCGTGCGCATTTTCAAAACCCGCAGCCTGGCCGCCGAGGCGGTGCGCGCCGGCCACGTCAAAATCGACGGCAAAGCGGTGAAACCCGCCCAGCAGGTGGTGCCGGGGGAGACGGTGCGTGTGTGGAAGGACCACCGCGAATTCATCCTCGAAGTGGCGGCGACCGTGAGCAAACGCGTCGGCGCGCCCATCGCGCGCTCCTGCTACATCGACCACTCGCCGCCGCCCCCGCCGCGCGAACTGTTCGCCGCTCCGCCTGTGCGCGAGCGCGGCACAGGCAGGCCCACCAAGAAGGAGCGGCGCCAAACCGACCGGCTTCTGGGCCGGCGCAAGTAGCTACTCGCCGCGCAGCTGCGCCAGGCGGTTAGTCAGACGCTTGCGCCGCACCTGCGGGCGGTTTCCGGCATCCCAGGTGCGCTCAATGTGCTCGGTGCCGTAGCGGTTGAGCAACAAATCATCCACGATGCGCACCTGGCCCGGCACGAAGGGGTAGGACAGCGAGTTGGAAATCGCCTCGATGTCCGCCGGATTGGTCAGCTCCGCCACGTCCGAGACGTGCTCGATGCCGTGGGCGCGCAGCAGTTCCGTGCAGAAGCGGTAATCACCCGCCCGCGACAGCGGGAACTGGTTGCCCAACAAGACGGTGAGGATGCCGGGCAGCGTCTCCGGAGATATCTCGGCGTCGACCTCGGTGTTGACCTTGTCGTCCGGGGCGTCCGGGTTCGCCAGCGCCGCAATCTGATCGAACTGCTGGTCCGCCAGCTCGATGAGGCCGGCGGCGAGGGTAAAGGCGCGATCTACCTGCGGGTTAAGATTCTCGGTGGCGCGCTTGTAGCGGATGTCGTGCTCGAACTCCGCCCACGCGTGCTGCAGGACGGTGCGGATTTGCACCTCGAAGACCTGCCCGACAAACTCCTCCAGCCCCTCGGACTGCTCCTGCACGCGAACCACCATGTGGTGCGAGCCGTAGCCGAATCCGCCGGCCACGCGTGTTTCTTCGGCTTTGTCCACGCTGCGCAGGACCTCGAATTGGTCCGCCAAAAGCCGCTGCACGGCCGGGATTTCGGTGGAGTGCAGCACGGTGACGCGCGCGCCGACGATGTCCTTGATGTCGTGCCACGGGTCGGGGTAGACCATCTCACCGTCACCGCGGACCTTGCGGGCCTTTTCCTTCAGCGACGTCCACGACTTCACGCGCGCATCCACACGGTCGAAGTTCACGCCGGCGTCGCGCATGAGTTCGTGCAGGGCGTGACGGAACGTCGTCGCGGCGTCCTCGTGCTCGCGCACCCAGGCGAAGTAGGTCGACCCGAGGCGCGCGATAGTGTCGTCCACCACCTTGTTGCGGGCCTTGCGGCCCTTGGCGGGGTGCTTGTCAGTGCTCATAACGGCCGGTTAGCTTACATGGTCAACAGCACAGCGGGCAGGTCGGCGCACAGGCGCGCCACCGCCACGGTTCCCGAGAACTCGCGGCCGGTTAACCGATCTGTCCAGATCCCCTCCGGCAGGGTGACGGTGGTGTCGCGCCAACCGCCGGAGCGTTCCAGGGTCAGCGGCTCGCGGGTAGCAAGGGCGATGACCTGCGGTGCGCGCTCGCGCACACGCGCCATGGCCACCACGTGCCTGCTCGCTGCGCCTTCGGCGAAGACCGCTTCGTAGCCGCCCTCGAGGAAGAGCTCAGGCCGTTCGCGCCGTAGGGTCAGTGCTTCTCGCACAATGCGTTGCTTATCGACGTCCTCCGGTGCGCCCTCACCCCGCAATCGCGCCGTGTAGTCCACGAACCTGCGGTTATCAGGATCCACCAGGGAAAAGTCGAGAAACTCGGTGCCTTGGTACGTGTCCGGGACGCCGGGGCCGACCAACTGAAGCAGCTTGCGGCCCAGCGACACCACCACGCCGGCCCGGTCCAGCGTCAAGGCAAAGTCGGCCAGCATGCGGGCGGCCGGCCCGTGGGTGATCTGGCCGATCCACTCGGTGAGCTGGGCCTCGTAGTCCAGGTCGTTGTCGTACCAGCTGGTTAGCACGTCCGCCTCGCGCGCCGCCTTCACCGCGTACGCCTTCATCCTGTCCACGAACTCGGAGGTGACCTCGCCGTTACGCGGCCACGCGCCGAGGAGGTTTTGGATGAGGAAGTAGCCGGTGGCGTGATCCGGCGGGGAGGCAAGCGCGAACACATCGCGGACCAGCTGAGCGAACTCGCCGGGCACCTCCGCGATGCACAGCATCCGCGCGCGGGTGTCCTCGCTGCGTTTGGTGTCGTGTGTGGTCAGGGCAGTCATGCTGCGCGGCCACAGTCGGGCCCGCTCGTCCTGCAGCAGGTGAAACTCGGCAGGACTCACACCGAAGCGGCCGGGCGCGCCGCCGACTTCCTGCAGCGCCACCAGCCGGCAGGCGCGGTAGAACAACGTGTCCTCCACACCTTTCGCCATCACGGCGCCGCAGACCTGGGCGAAGCGCTGAGCCGCCTCGCCGTGGGCGGCCAAGGCGGCTGCAACGATGTCGAGCGCGGCCGGCTGCGACGTTGCTTGCGCCAGCTGCGCCACGACGGTGGCGCCCACCCGGGACAGACTGCGATAGTCGGCGCGGTAGACGGGCATTCGGGAGATCAGCTCCACCAGCACCTCGCTCACCTGCGCGTCGCTGACCTGGCGCGCTGCAGTGGTGAGGGTGTCGCGCCGCACCGCGCGCACCAGCCTGCGCACCTCAGCGGCGAGCTCCTCTTCGGCCACCCGGGCTTTCAGCGCCCACTCGGATTCCTCCACGGCCCGCGCGTCCCAGGTGGAGCCGGAGTAATGGCGGGCAGTCTCGCCCAAGGCCTCGGCGCTGTCCGGGCGCACGAAGATCCCGTCGAACTCGCGCAGCGCGTCGTAGCCGGTGGTGCCGTCGATGCCCAACCGCGGATCCAACGGCTCGTCCACCGCCAGGATCTTCTCCACAATCAACCACGTGTCGTGCCCGACCAGCTCGCGCAGTCGGGTGAGGTAGCCGAAGGGGTCGGTCAGGCCGTCGGGGTGGTCGACGCGGACGCCGTCGATAAGCCCCTCGCGCACGAGCTCACCCAGCTTTACATGCGTGGCGTCGAAGACGTCCTCGTCCTCTTGGCGCACGCCGGCGAGCCCGTTGATGGAAAAGAACCGCCGGTAGGAGATGATGCCGTCGCGCCAGTACATCAGACGGTAGTGCTGGCGCTCGTGGACGGCCGCCGGGTCATCGTTGAGGTCGGTGTATGTGCCGGGGCACAGCGGAAAGACGTGGTCGTAGTAGGTGAGTACGTCCTCGCCGTCGATGTGCTCAAGATGCAGCGCGTCCGTGTCACCGGGCGCGCCGAGCACCGGCAGCCCAAGCTTGCCGTCGGCGCCGTTGTCGGCTGCCCAGTCGATGTCGAAAAAGCGCGCGTACTCGGAGGATTGGCCGTGGGTGAGTACGTCCCACCACCACCGGTTTCGCCTGGGCACCTCCACGCCGAGGTGGTTGGGTACGATGTCCACCACCAATCCCAGCCCGGCGTCGTGCGCGGTGCGGGCCAACAACCGCAGCCCGTCGATGCCGCCGAGTTCTGGGTTGACCACGGTCGGGTCGATCACGTCGTAGTTGTGGTTGGACTCGGGCGCGGCGGCGAAGATCGGGGAGAGGTAGAGGTGCGATACTCCAAGGTCTGCGAGGTAGGGCACAAGCTCCGCGGCCTCGGCAAAGCCGAACGTGCGGCCCTGCTCGTCGGCGCGAGGCCCGCGCAACTGGAGGCGGTAAGTGGAGGTGATGGGGCGCTTCACGCCTCACACCCTAGTGGTCTTTCGCGTGGCACAGCAGGGGAAAGCCCACCGAGTAGGCCATCACGTCCGCGCCGGGCAAACAGCGAGCCACCTCGGCGGGCTCAGCGTCGAACACGAACAGCTCGCGGGCGTCCCGGGTGGCATACACCAGGCCGTGTTCTGGTTTCAACACGGCCTCGAGGTGGCGCTGAAGCAGGGTAAACGGCTGCGGGTGGGCAAGCCACCACGCGGCCGGCACGCCGTGGCCGTCCACCTCGAAGCCCCGCGGCAGTTCCGCACAGTCAAGTGCGGCGCTGGGGCAGCGCACCAGAAATTCCGCGCCCTCAGGGCGTTGGGCGCGGCCTGCGAGCTGGTCCGCCGCGGCGTTCCACAGCTGGTGGGCGCTTAAGCCCGCCGCCCCGATCTCCTGGTGGGTCAAGCCGGAAGCGGTGGGCGAGTCGAAGACGCACACCAGCCCCGGCGAAAGGCTGATAAATGCGGTGGAGGAGGCGAACCCGGCGGCGATGCACGCGCGCGTTTCCGCGCTGTCCACCCGCGCCAGGCGCAGGGCCACCCCACCGAGGGAAACTGGCGTTGAATCAAGGAGCTGCATGGCCATTTAGACGTTGGCCCAGCCGCTCCGGTTCCGTCGGGTGCGAAACTTTTTTAAAACGGCGGTTGCTCGTCCAAACCGAGCGCTTCGAAGAGCTTTGCCGCCTGCCAGATCTGAATGTCTTGGCCCTTGTCCTGCAGCTCGCGGGCCCGCTTTTCCTTCGAGGTCACCGTGGCCCATTCGCCCACCACCAGCAAGGTGGTCTTCTTGGTCACGTTTTTGCCCACCTGCGCGCCTTGCTGCGCAATCTTGGCCCACAGCTCGCCCTTGTCGTGGGGCTCGAATTCGCCGGTGAGCGTGACATGCTCGCCGTAAAGTGGCGCGTTCGGGTCTGCGTCCGGGTTCGGCTCCGGCACCGTGTCCGGCGTCGCCACGGACTGCCAGGGGGCGGGCTTGGAGCTTTTGCTTTGCGACGTCTGCTTCGCCGGGCCAGCCTGATTGGATCCACGCGGCGCTGCGGTGGCCCCGACGGCGGCGGCGACACCGCCCTGGGCGGCGTTTTGCGCCTGCATCGCGCGGCCCGCGCCGGAGCGGTCGCGCAGCACCGGGGTCACGCGCGTCTCATCGATGGAGCCGAGAGTGAACCCGGAGTCGTGCACGAAGCTCATCAGGCTGCCGGTGTGGCCAGCCTGCCGCGCCAGGCCCACCATCACGCCGGCGCAGGCAGCTGCGTCCTCGCAGGCGTCGTGGTGGTTGTCCAAGGAGGTGCCGAAGTGCTCCGCCAGGGTGGGCAGGCGGTGATTGGCCACGTCCAGCTTGGTCGCGCGGGCCTGGGCCAGGGTGCAGGCGAAGAGCATCTTTGGCGTATCGATGCCGCAGGCCAGGCAGGCGTCGCGCAGCGCGGAGGCGTCGAACTGGGCGTTGTGGGCCACCAGCGGCAAGTCGCCGACGAATGTCACCATGTCGGCGATGCAGTCCTGCACGTCCGGGGCGTCGGCGACGTCCTGCTCGGTAATGCCGTGGATGGCCACGTTGCCCTCTTCGAACTGGGCGAGCGAGGCCGGCGGCTTGCACAGCCAAGACACGCGGTCGACCTCTTCGCCGTCGATGATTTTGACCAAACCGATCTGGCAGATGGAACCCCAGCGGCGGTTAGCGGTCTCCACGTCGAAGCCGACGAAGGAAAAACCCGGAATGCCCGCTGCGCCAGCCACGGCGGAGGTGGCCGGGGCGTCGCCGCGCTTTGCGTCGTCGAGAAGCTGCAGCAGCTGCGCAGGACCCTGGTCGTCGCCAGGAACAAACAACACCGTGAGTGCCTCGGCACCGGCGTCGATGTCCACGCGCGAGCCGGTCCACGCGTCGCCCGGGGTGGGCGTGGTGCCGGCGATGTCGGCGATGGCGACCGAGCGGCTGGCGCTATCGCCGCGCAGTGAAGCAGCCAGAGAAGTAGGCGTGAGGGTCAGCTCCTCATTGGTCACAGTCAGGGTCGCGCCGTGCGCGGTGATCATTACTTATCGGCCTCCGAATTTCCTTCGCCTGCTGGTGGTTGAGTGCGGCGCAGCACCACAGTTGAGCGCTGGCCGACGGTAACGGACGTGCCCGGCTGCACCGGCTCTTGGTCCTCGCGCACGCCGAGTGCGGCGGTGGTGTCGACCAAAACTTCCCACTCGTCGCCGAACGCCGCGTCCGGGACCGTGAAGTCGATGTCCTCGAAATGGGCGTTGAACATGAGCAAGAAGGAATCGTCCACCACGCGCTGGCCGCGTGCGTCCGGCTCGGCGATGGCTTCGCCGTCGAGGAAGACCATCAAGGCGCGACCGAATGGGGCGTTCCAATCGTCCTGCGACATCAACGTGCACCCCGGAGTCAGCCAGGCGATCTCGCGGCCGTGCTCCTCGTCGCCGAGGGCGCCTCCGGCGAGGAATCGGCGGCGGCGGAACACCGGGTGCTCGCGGCGCAGCTCGATGAGGCGGCGGGTGAAGTCGAGCAGGTCCGCGGACGTTTCCAGCAGCGACCAGTCCATCCAGGAAATTTCGTTGTCCTGGCAGTAGACGTTGTTGTTGCCGCCCTGCGTGCGGGCGATCTCGTCGCCGTGGGCGAGCATCGGGGTGCCCTGGGACAGCAGAAGGGTGGTGAGGAAGTTGCGGCGCTGGCGCGCGCGCAGCTCGAGCACCTCCGCGTCGTCCGTTTCGCCTTCCACACCGCAGTTCCAGGATCGGTTGTGGCCCTCGCCGTCGCGGTTGTCCTCGCCGTTGGCCTCGTTGTGCTTGTCGTTGTAGCTGACCAGGTCGTTGAGGGTGAAGCCGTCGTGAGCAGTGATGAAGTTGATTGAGGCGGTGGGGCGGCGGCCGTTGTGCTGGTACAAATCCGACGACCCGGTCAGGCGCGAGGCGAACTCGCCCAAGGTGGAATCCTCGCCGCGCCAGAAGTCGCGCATGGTGTCGCGGTACTTTCCGTTCCACTCGCTCCACAGCGCGGGGAAGTTGCCCACCTGGTATCCGCCTTCGCCGACGTCCCACGGTTCGGCGATGAGCTTGACCTGGCTGACCACGGGGTCTTGCTGCACAAGGTCGAAGAAGGTGGCGAGGCGGTCCACATCCGAAAACTCGCGGGCGAGGGTGGACGCCAAGTCGAAGCGGAAGCCATCGACGTGCATGTCCGTGACCCAGTAGCGCAACGAATCCATGATCAGCTGCAGCGAGTGCGGGTAGCGCACATTAAAGGAGTTACCGGTGCCGGTGTAGTCCATGTAGTGGAACTTGTCCTCGTCCACCAGGCGGTAGTAGGCCTCGTTGTCAATGCCGCGAAACGCGATGGTGGGGCCCATGTGGTTGCCCTCTGCGGTGTGGTTGTATACCACGTCCAAGATGATCTCGATGCCCGCTTCGTGGTAGGCGCGCACCATCTGCTTGAACTCCGCCACCGCATCGCCCGGAGCGGTGGAGGAGGCGTAGTTGTTCTCCGGGGCGAAAAAGCCGAACGTGTTGTAGCCCCAGTAGTTGCGCAGGCCCAGGTCGCGCAGGCGGTCGTCCTGGAGGAACTGATGCACCGGCAGCAGTTCGATGGCGGTCACGCCTAAGTCGGTGAGGTAGTCCACCATCACCGGGTGAGCCATGCCGGCGTACGTGCCGCGCAGCTGCTCCGGAATGCCCGGGTGGGTCTGGGTCATGCCTTTGACGTGGCACTCGTAGATGACGGATTCTTCCTCCGGGATCTTCGGCGCGCGGTCGTCTCCCCAATCAAAAAACGGGTTGATCACCACCGACAGCATGGTGTGGCCCAGCGAGTCTTCTTCGTTGCGGCCCGTGCCCGGCTCCTCTGCGTGCACGTCGTAGGAGAACAGGGAGGAGTGCTGGTCGAACTCGCCGTCGAAGGCGCGCGCGTACGGGTCCACGAGCAACTTGTTCGGGTCGCAACGTTTGCCGGCGGCCGGGTCCCACGGCCCGTGGACGCGGTAACCGTAGCGCTGGCCCGGGCTCACTCCCGGCAGGTATGCGTGCCAGACGTGGTTGTCCACCTCTTCGAGCGGAATGCGGGTCTCTGCACCCTCGTCGTCGATCAGGCACAGTTCCACTTTTTCCGCGACGCTGGAAAACAGCGCGAAGTTTGTGCCTGCGCCGTCGAAGGTGGAGCCGAGCGGGTATGCGGAACCGGGCCAGACGATGGTCTCACTCATGGGGCCACAGCTTAGTGCGCCCTCAGACGCTTCGCTTCAGCCCGTCGAGCAAGAACCCCACTGCCGCTGCGTGTTCGGCGGAACCGTCGGTGCGGGGTGCGGCTCCAGTGGCCTGCGCAAGTTGCGCGGCGGACTGTTGGACGGCGGCGTCGCCGAGCGTGAGGTGCAGCAGCCCTCGGGCTGCGACGCGCACATTCTCCTGCTCGTCTGCATCAGCCAAAACGGCCCTCACCGAGGCGGAAAACCGCGTTTCCAAGGACTGCCGCACGAGCGAATCGGGCTGGCTCACGGCGGCGACAACCACCTCGGCGCCGTCGCGCACCGACAACAGCGCCTCGCGCAGCTCGCTGCTGAGGCGTGCGGGGTCGGGCACCGCGCCGTCGACAAGCGGCTGCACGATGGCCTCCGCCATGAAGCCGATGAGCTCCTGCTTGTTAGCGATGTGCCAGTACAACGCGCCGGGTGCGACCCCCAACGAGTTGGCCACGCGGCGCATGGACACGTCCGCGAGACCGTAATCACCGAGGATGGCCAACGCGGCCTCGGTGATGCGCTCGCGGGTTAGTTGCATTCCTCAAACATATCCAACTCTCTGCGAACGCAGCGCGGGTACAGATGCCTCCGCGCGGAAAATGCCTCTACGAAAGCTCACAGAAACCATCCAGAATGCTTGTATAGATGTCCTACGGGAGCGTCAGTGAGTAGTTGGTACTATTTCCGACAGGTCTACACCACGACTGCATTTCGGCATATCGCAAACGCATATCGCAAACACAGTCGCTGGTGCCAGCCCGCGCCGAAAGTACGGCCGGGTCCGACAACGAGAGGTACAGGTATACCGTGAAGTTGCAATCGAAAAAGAGCATGGCAGTAACGGCGACGGCGCTCGCCCTCGTACTCCCGCTCGCCGCCTGCGGGTCCGAAGACGAAGGCACCTCCGGCGGCCTGTCCACCGCTGCCGAGGCCCCGTCTTCCGCATCCGCTGCTAACTCCGAGACTGCAGCAGACGCATCCTCCGAGGAGAGCTCCGACAAGTCCACCGTCACCGAGACGACGAAGAAGAGCGCGGACAAGGAAGCCAAGAAGGACAACAAGGACGCGAACAAGGACAACAAGCAGTCCGACAACGCTCAGGGTGCGGACGGCGAGCAGCCGCCGACACTGGTCAACCCGTTTGAAAACGGTATGCCGGAAAACACCAACCAGCCGCTGGCTGGCGGTGAGGAAGGCAGCGAGGAAGACCGCAAGCAGATGGAGGACGTCGCCCGCAACGTGCTCAACCCGGGCTCCTTCGCGGACTGGACCCCGACCATTTTGGAAAACTCCTGCAAGGCCGTCACTGAGCCGATGCTCGCAGAGCTGGAGCGCCAGGGCATGACCCTGGAGCAGGTGGAAGAGGCGAGCCGTCTTGCTGAGGAGCAGGGCCAGGGCATCGACCTGCCCCAGACCGAAGTGAGCCTGACCGACGTGCGCGTCGAGGGCGACCGCGCCTCCGGCAGCCTGACCGCAAAGAGCGACCAGGGCGAGGACACCCAGACCATGATCTTCCAGAAGGAAGACGGACGCTGGAAGCTGTGCAACTAGCTGCAACTAGCACAGTGCAGCTGAAGAAGACATCCGCACTGAGCGCCGGAGCAGGGCTCCTGGCGCTCGGTTGCGTTTTGGGGATCGCCGGTGGCGGCACGTGGGCGCTGTTGCGCCCCGCCTACGTGGGCGAAATCGCAGAAGGCGGAGTCAAGCTCGATCAATCGCTCAGCCCCGCCAACGTCGAGTTCACCGGCTTCGGCACATTCGCTCTGCTCTCCACACTGGCTGGGGTCGTGGTAGCTGCGGTAGCGCTCAACTCCGCCCGCCGCGGCAGGGTCCGCGGTTCCGTGGCCTGGCTGCTATGGGCTGGTGTGGTCAGCGCGGTCTCCGCACTCGCCCTCTACATTTTCGGCGACTGGTTCGTGGCCGTGCTGCACCCGGTGCCGGATTTGGACACCATCGCGCAGGGCGACGCCGTGACCATGGTCCCGCCCGTGCGCCCGGGGGCGGCCTGGGCGGCGGCACCGTTCGCGTCGGTGCTGTTGTATTGGGTAGTCAACCTGCTGGCGTACACCACGGAAAACGCAGATTAGTAAGTCGAGCTAGTGTCGGCCCGGCCAATCCACCACGGACTGGCCCGCCGCCTGCTGGCTGACGTGGTCGATCGCCGCCAGACACGCCGCCATCGCGGACACAACAAACTCGCTGACCTGCGCCTGCGCCGCGCCCTCCGCCACAAGCATGGTGGACTCCGCGTGCACATGCACAACGCCGTCGAACTCGTGCAAATACACCGTGGTTGCGCTGGTGCGCTCGTTGACGTCGTTGCACACCAGCCACAACGGGAGGAAGGCTGCGAGCGCGTCGCGGCCTGTGTCCCACATCCCCGTCACCCGGGCGTACTGGGGGCCGGGCTCACCGTCGATGGACAACGCGAACGCAACACCGTTGACCCCGGTGGCGATCACGCCGTCCTCGCTCAGGCCGTAGCGGAAGTCGAGCAACTCTAAGGCGGCCGAAAGTTCGTGCAAGTCCACCGGCGCCACAGCCCCTGCTGGGCCGTTTGCTTCCGCGTAGAGCTCGGGCACCGTCGTCACCTCCTGCCGGCCCCCGCGGGGCAGGTGGCGCAACGACGGATGGCGGCCCAACAGCACATTCGTGTCCTGGACCCGCATGAGCTGCGGTGGCAGCGGCTGGTCCAGGGCCGCGTCCAAAAAACGTTCGCGCAGCCGCTGGTAGAACGCCGCCGCGTGCTCGAAGGAATCGACCAATTCGGCGGCCAACTGGTCGTCGCTAAGCCCGTGCTTGATGTGGATGCCACGGCGCATCCGCGCCTGCAGATCACCCGATTCCAACAGGCGGTACGACGCCCAAGGGCCGACCCGGTCGTGGTTCCACGCGTTGATGAAGCGGGCGAGATCCGTGGAGTGCTCGAAGGCGGTGGGGATGCGCTCCGCGGTATCCATCACCAGCGACATCGGGCGCGCGTAATCCACCCACAGCGCCACGGTGAACGCGTGCGCGCCGACAACGAGACGGTCCGGGCGCACCAGAGGGTCGAACCCGAGTCCTTCCAGCACCGCGGCCACGTGGTCGAGGTTGACCTCTGCCGGGCGTTGCTCGCCGGCCGGTGCTGCGTGCTTTCCCATACAGCGAGCATAACGCCCGGCTTCGAGCTGGCGCCGGTGGAATCCCCCGCAGCGTCTACAATGTTCGCGGAATCGAGTCGGTTGCGAAGGAGGTCATCGCGGTGTCCGCTGTCGGGAACCCGGTACTGGTGGTCGTGCTCAGCATTATTGCTGGGCTTCTCGTCGGCGGAGTGTGGTCCACATATCAGCGTGGCGCGCCGCGTGCCGTGACTGCGGTGCTGGCGCTTTTGGCTGTCATGGCCGTGCTCTTCGCAGCTCTCACGCTTGTGGAGGTGATCTGAGATGGCATGGTCCAACCCGCCGCTGACCCGCGGGGAAGTTGAGTCGCTGACAAACGTGTGGCGCGCGCGAGGTCTGATCCCCGTGCTCGTGGCCGTGGCGTCCGCCTTCGCCGCGTGGGCGCTGCTGCTGCCGGTGGTGCCCACCGCCGTGATCGACGCCGGCCAGCCCGCCTCCCTCGCGGGACTTTCCACCGGCGTGTTCATGTTCGCCACCGTGATCACCCAGATGTTCACCCCGAAGGCGCTCAAGACGTTCGGCTTCGGCTGGGTCCTCGCCATCGCGTCGCTGCTGTTGGGCATTCCGGCGCTGGGCTACATGATCGGGATGGATGCGGTGCCGCTGCTGACCGTCAGCGCGATCCGCGGCATCGGCTTCGGCGCGTTGTCCGTTGCAGAGGCCGCCATCATCGCCGAGCTGGTGCCGTTGCGCCTGTTAGGCAGCGCCACGGGCATCTTCGGCATGGTGGTGGGCCTGGCGCAGATGGTGGCGCTGCCGTCCGGCCTCGCCCTGGTGGAAGTCATCGGCTACAACTGGGTCTACGTCATCGCCACATCCATCGGCGCAATCTCGTTGGTGGCGTGCATGGCTATCCCCCCGATTCCGCCGGCGGACCCGGACGCGGAATCGCAGCAGAGCGTGCGCGTTCCTATGTGGCACCTGGCGCTCGTGCCAGCGCTCGCATTGATGTTCGTTACCACCGCGTACGGCGCAATCACCAACTTCCTGCCGGTGTCCATGCGAGAGCTCGATCCGGTCTCCGGTGCCACGCTTGCGGGCGTGATGCTCGCGGTGCTCAACTTTGCCGCCATGGTGTCGCGCTACGTGGCCGGCCGGATTATGGACCGTCGCGGGTACCCGGGCTCTGTGATCATTCCGTTCCAGATCCTCGCCGCCGTGGGTGTTGCGCTGATGGCCATGATCTTGGCCATGGAGCTGCCCGCTTGGACCATGCTCATTGCCGCGCTGTTTTACGGCGCTGGATTCGGCGGCGTGCAAAACGAGGCGCTGACGCTGCTGTTCTACCGTCTGCCTCGCCATAAGACGTCCGAGGCATCTGCGATCTGGAACATCGGCTTCGACGGCGGCACAGGTTTAGGTTCGACCTTCTACGGCATGTTGGTGGCCCAGATGGCGTTCGCGCCGGTGTTCGGCATCGCGTCCGGCGTGATCACCATTGGTCTGGCCATCACTTTGCTGGATCGGCAGCTGGGCCGGCACCGCGTGGTGGAGGTCAACAACCTCTCCGCCCGACTCAAGGCAGTGCAGGCGCCGCGGCGCTACCCGCGCAAGCGCCAGTAGGTCCGGCGACGGCTAAACTACGCACCCATGAGCGAGAAGACCGCCAGCCTGGCAGCCCCCGCAGTGGCCGTGTTCGACCCTTTTGCGGGCGCAAACCAGGCCGTTGAGAAGGTGCGCGCCGCTTTGCGTGCGCAGGGGGCGAACGCGGTAATTACCGACGATCCCGCTGAAGCTGTCGCGGCCGACGGGCTCGTGCTCGCGGCGGACGGCGACGCGGCGGAGGCGTTGCGCGCGCTGCACGCGGCGCAGACGGGGCGCATTGTCGGCCAGCGCCTGGCGGGATCGCGCCCCGTGCTCGCGGTCGGTGCGGCGATGGATGCGCTGTTCGAGCGCGGTGCGGACGGGAAGGCCGGGTTCGGGGAGTGGCCGGGGGACGTCGCAAAGCTCGCAGCTCCCGTTGAGCGCGCAACGGTTCAGGCGGCGGAAGGCTCGCGACTGCTGTCCGGCTCGCACGAGTTCGTCTTCGATGCTGCCACCGGCGCACGCAACTTCGAACTCACCGAAGACGAGTTCATCGCGTACCCGACGCTGAGCTGGGCCGAGGGTGTGCTGGCGGCTGTAGAAAACGGCCCGCTGTGCGCCGTGCGGTTCCACCCCGAAGCATCCGGCGACGCCGGCGCGGCAGTGCTTAGCAACTGGATTGCGCGCCTGGGGCAGTAGCGATGAACGATGTGACGGGGAGCCTGCACGCCGCGGAGGCGGCAGTTGACGCTGCCCGCGAGATCTTCGTCAACGAACTCGGCGCCGCCCCGGCATTGCACAAAACCTCCGGTGACTTCGCCACCGCCGCCGACATCGCGGTGGAAAAACTCCTGCGCACACATCTCACCCGGGATACCGGCATCGGTGTGTACGGCGAAGAGCAGGGAGGCGCACTGGATGAGCACGCGTGTTGGGTGGTCGACCCCATCGACGGCACGTCGAACTACTCCACGGGGAACCCGAACTGCGCCATTTTGGTGTCCTTGCTGGTGGAGGGCCAACCGGTGGTGGCGGTGGTGGACGCGCCGCTTTTGGGCATGAGGCTCACGGCAACCGACGGCGAGCCGGTGCACCTCAACGGCCGTGCGCTGCCGCCCATCCGAGTCTCTGATACGGCGCCGCACGTGGGGATCGGTTCGCTATTTTCCCGTGGCACCGACGACATGCCGTCGCACCGGCGCCTGCAGCTGGTCGGGGAGTTGGCCCGGGCGCACCTGCGGCCCCGCATCAGCGGCTCGGTGGGCATCGACCTCGCCTTCGTGGCGCAGGGGATCTACCAGGCCGCGGTGAGTTTTTCGCCGAACGTGTGGGACAACGCCGCCGGCATCCTGCTTGCGCGCAGCGCCGGCGCCGTGGCAACCGCCGGAGACGGCACCGAGTGGCACCCCGGATCAACCGGGGCCGTGGTTGGCACCGCCAAGGCGCACGCCGCGGTGATGGGTGCTTTTGGCGCAGTGCACAAGGACGCGAGCAAGAAGGAGCAGCGATGACTACAGCGAGCGCAACCCCCGACAAGAAAGCGGCGCGTGCAGGCGCCGCGACGCTGGGTGTCGCTGGGGCGCTGACCTGGGCCGCCTCCCGGATGGACTGGGTGCGCGCCGACTACCTCGACGACATCTCCGGCGGCGGGTCCGCCACTGTCAACGGCACGGATTGGTCCACGGAGACCACCGCGGTGGCGGTGTTGCTCATCGCTGGCATGGTCGCAGCGTTTGCTTTGCGACGCTTTGGCCGCCGCGTCGTCGGCGCCATCTGCGCCGCGGCGTCCGTCGGATTGGCTCTCCCCGCGGTCCAGCTGTTCGTCTCGGGCGCGGACCCGGAGCGCGTCCACGCGTTGCTCACTGCCGGTGCGGATCAGGCCCAGCAGGCGAATTCCACCCCGGCGATTGCGGAGTGGGCGGAAATCACCTCCACCGCCGTGCAGCCGCTCGGGCCCGCACTGACGCTGCTGGCGGCGCTGCTCGGTGTGATCGGCGGCGTGGTGCTGATTTCTCGCCCGGGCACCGATTCGCCGAGGCAGAACAAATACGAAAAAGAAGCGGTGCGCCGGGAGAAGGTGCGCGAGGATTTGGAGGAAGACCCCCAGTCCGGCCGGGTGCTGTGGGACGCGATCAGCGCCGATATCGACCCGACGGATCCGCGCGGCGGCGAGGGTGGACCGGATTTCCGCTCCAGATAGGCCACCGGCTAGCCTTATCTGGGATAGGCCAGGGCCCCTTTCGACTTGGAGGTAGCCATGCCGGCACCGGGCACACTCGACGACGTTGTCGCTGGTGTGCTCAGCGACGTTGCGAAGCGTGAGGCCGCCGTTTCCTTCAAAGAGATCAAAGCGCGTTCGCGCGATATGGCGCCGACCCGAGACGCTCGGGCGGCGCTTTTGCGTCACGGCTGCAGCGTGATCGTGGAGATTAAGCGAAACTCCCCAGTCTTCGGCCCCACCGGCGCAGGCTACGCGCCCGTGACCACGCTGGCGCAGGACATCGAGGCTGGCGGAGCGCACCTGATTGCGTGCCAGACGGAGCGGCTGCGTTTCGACGGCTCCCTCGCGGACATGGCCGAGGCTAGGGAAGCGGTGGAGCTGCCCATGGTGTGCCGCGACGTGATTGTGGACCCGTACCAGATCCACGAGGCCCGCTGCTACGGCGCGGACGCGATCCCGCTGCAGGTGGGCATTTTGGACCAGGCTCGTTTTGAGGCGCTGCTGGACCGGGCCGAGTCCCTCGGCATGGCCGCTGTGGCGGAAGTGCGCAGCCCGGAAGAGGCGGACCGCGCGTTGCGTGCCGGGGTGACTGTGGTGGCGGTGAACTCCTGGAGCTTCGACACCAACGACTTGAACCGCAACGCGTTCGCAGAGATTGCCCCGGGGCTGCCTAGCGAGGTAATCAAGATCAGCTTGGGCGGCGTGTCCACCCCGCGCGATCTGATCAACGCCGCTTCGTGCGGCGCCGACGCGGTGCTCGCCGCGGAAGCGGTGATGGCGGCGGGAGATGTGCTTTCGGCGACACGCTCGCTGGCCACGGCGGGACAGCATCCTGCGTGCCCGTCTCGGCGGTAGGTGGCACACTAAGTGGCGTGCAAACGCTGAATTTGGCCAACATCCCCTCGCCGCCGCAGGGCGTGTGGCATATCGGTCCCATCCCGATTCGCGCCTACGCTCTGTGCATCATCACCGGCATCATCGTCGCGATAGCGATATCGCTGCGCCGCTACAAAGCGCGCGGCGGCAACCCGGAGACGGTGTGGGACGCCGCAATTGTGATCATTCCCGCCGGCATCATCGGTGGGCGGCTCTACCACGTGATCACGGACCACCAGAAGTACTTCGGTGAGGGGAAAAACCCCTGGCAAGCGTTCAACATCACGGCGGGCGGTCTCGGCATCATCGGGGCAGTGGCGCTTGGCGCACTCGCGGTGTGGGTGATGATGCGGCGCAAGGGGCTGCCGATTGCGCCGCTGGCAGACGCGGTGGCGCCGTCCGTGATTCTGGCCCAAGGCATCGGTCGCTTGGGCAACTACTTCAACCAGGAGCTCTACGGCGCGGAGACCACCGTGCCGTGGGCGCTGGACATCTATTACCGCGTCAACGAGGCAGGGCAGTACGCGCCGCTGACGGGGCGTTCCACCGGCGAGGTCATCGCCAGCGTGCACCCGACGTTCTTGTACGAGTTGTTGTGGAACGTGGCGGTGTTTTTCGTGCTCATCTGGGCCGACCGCCGCTTCCGCCTCGGGCATGGGCGCGTGTTCTGGCTCTATGTGGCCGGCTATTCGCTGGGCCGCTTCTTCATCGAGCTCATGCGCCGCGACGAGGCGAACCTGATCCTCGGCCTGCGCGTGAACACGTGGGTCACGGCGATTTTGTTCCTCACAGCGGTGGTGGTGTTCCTGCTGCTGCGCAAAGGCAGGGAAACCCCGCAGGAGGTGGACCCGGTGTTCAACGAGCAGCCCCCGGCAGACCCGCAAAATCGAGAGTACGGTGTGGCGTTGAACGACACGCAAGAAACCTACGAAGGCGAGGTTGGTACACGTGGATAGAAGGACGAAGATCGTCTGCACCCTCGGTCCGGCGGTGGCCAGCAAGGATGCGATTTTAGGGCTGGTGCGCGACGGGATGGATGTCGCGCGTTTGAACTTCTCGCACGGCGACTACCCGGATCATGAGCAGAACTACCGCTGGGTGCGCGAGGCCACCGACGAGACTGGCCACGCCGTGGGCATCCTGGCGGACCTGCAGGGCCCAAAGATCCGCCTCGGCCGCTTCGAAGGCGACGGCAAGACGTACTGGGAGACCGGTGAGACTGTCCGCATCACCGTCGACGACGTCGAGGGCACGCACGACCGCGTGTCCACCACCTACAAGCAGCTCGCCCAGGACGCGAAGCCGGGCGACCGCCTGCTTGTCGACGACGGCAAGGTCGGCCTCGTGTGCACCGACATCGACGGCAACGACGTGGTCTGCCGCGTCACCGAGGGCGGCCCGGTATCCAATAACAAGGGTGTTTCCCTGCCGGGCATGGACATCTCCGTGCCAGCTCTGAGTGAAAAGGACAAGGAAGATCTGCGCTTCGCGCTGCAGCTCGGCGTGGACATCATCGCCTTGTCGTTTGTGCGCTCCCCGGCGGATGTGGAGCTGGTCCACGAGATCATGGACGAGGTTGGCAGGCGTGTACCGGTCGTCGCAAAGCTTGAAAAGCCCGAGGCTGTGGACGCGCTTGAGTCCATCATCCTCGCCTTCGACGCTGTCATGGTCGCCCGTGGCGACCTGGGCGTGGAGATCCCGCTCGAGCAGGTACCCGCGGTGCAAAAGCGCGTGATCCAGATTGCTCGCGAGAACGCGAAGCCGGTGATTGTGGCGACGCAGATGCTCGACTCCATGATCGAGAACTCTCGCCCGACCCGCGCCGAGGCTTCCGACGTGGCCAACGCGGTGCTCGACGGCGCGGACGCGGTGATGCTCTCCGGCGAGACGTCCGTGGGCGTGGACCCGCACAATGTCGTGCGCACCATGAGCCGCATCGTGCGCTCCGCAGAGACCATGGGCACGGTCCCACCGCTGAACCACATCCCGCGCACGAAGCGTGGCGTCGTGTCGTACTCCGCCAACGACATCGCAGACCGTCTCAACGCCCGCGCGATTGTCACCTTCACCACCTCCGGCGACACCGCCCGTCGGGTGGCGCGCCTGCACCCGGACCTGCCGCTTTTGGTGTTTACGCCGGTGCAGCAGGTGCGCTCACAGCTGGCCATGACGTGGGGTGCGGAGACGTTCCTGTGCGAGCAGGTGCACAGCACCGACGACATGATCAAGGTGGTCGACAGCCAGCTACTCGCCATGGAGCAGTACAACGAAGGCGACACGATGGTCGTGGTCGCTGGCACCCCGCCCGGGGTCTCCGGCACGACGAACACCATTCACGTGCACCAGCTCGGCGAGGACACGCAAAAGGGCTAAGCAGTTACTCTGGTGGGCATGCCTGGAATTGAAGTTCGCGATGCCCACCTACACAATCTCCGCAACGTGGACGTGGACATTCCGCGTGGCACGCTCGTCGCGGTAACCGGGGTGTCGGGCTCGGGGAAGTCCTCGCTGGCATTCGGCACCATCCATGGCGAAGGCCAACGGCGCTACCTGGAATCGGTGGCGCCGTTCGCGCGCCGTCTCATCGGCTCCGCGGTGGACCCGCAGGTCGGCTCGGTGGAGGGCCTGCCGCCCACTGTTGCGCTGCAGCAGTCCACCTCCGGCGGCGGTGCGCGCTCGACGGTGGGTACCGTCTCCGCACTGTCCAACAGCATCCGCCTGTTGTACTCGCGCTCCGGCGACAACCCGAAGGGGCTGTACTCCGACTCGTTTTCTCCGAATACACCGGAGGGCATGTGCCCGACGTGCCAGGGCACGGGTGTGGTGCACGAGCCGACCGAGGAATCGATGGTGCCGGATCCGACGCTGTCCATCGAGGACGGCGCCATTAAGGCCTGGCCCGGCGCCTGGGCGGGCAAGAACTTCCACGACATCCTGGCCACCCTGGGCTACGACCTGGATTCGCCCTGGCAGGACCTGCCTCAGAAAGACCGCGAGTGGATTCTGTTCACCGACGAGCGCCCCGTGGTCACCGTCAAGCCGCTTCGCGGCGAGGATCAGATCCAGCGCAACTACAAGGGCACGTGGCGCTCCGTGGCGTCGTACTTGACCAACACGCTCGCGGAGACCAACTCTGACACGCTGCGCAAACGCGTGCTGTCCTACATGGAATCGCGCGTGTGCGAGACCTGCCGCGGCCGCCGCCTCAATCCGGAGGCGCTCAAGGTCACCTACGCAGGCATACCTATCGACGAGCTCGGCGCCCTGCCGCTGGACCAGGTCTACGAGGTGCTCTCCGCGCAGGATCCGCAAGAAGGCTCCGCCGAGGATCTGCTGCTCAGGCAGATCCTGCCCGCGCTGCAGTCCGCGCTCGATTTGGGCCTGGCGCACTTGAGCCTGGACCGCCCCGCGCCGACGCTGTCCGCCGGTGAGCTGCAGCGCATCCGGCTCTCCGCCCAGCTGCGCTCGGGCTTGTTCGGCGTGGCGTACGTCCTGGACGAGCCGTCTGCTGGCCTGCACCCCGCCGAGCGCGGCGCGGTGCTGGATATCTGCCGCCGCTTCATCGATGCCGGCAACTCGGTGCTCTTAGTCGAGCACGACATGGAGCTGGTCGCCCAGACCGACTACTTGGTGGACGTCGGCCCGCTCGCCGGCGAACGCGGCGGCGAGGTGGTCTATGCCGGTCCCACCAGCGAGTACACCGGTGACGCGCCCACCGCGAAGGCGTTGGCGAACCGGGCACTTTCGCTCAACGACGACCCGCGGTCCGCCACCGGCCAACTGTCGCTTTCCGGCGTGCACGCGCGCTCCATCGACGGCCTCGATGTGGACTTCGGCCGTGGCCAGTTCACCGCCGTGGCGGGCGTGTCCGGCTCCGGCAAATCCACGCTGGTGAGCACCGTGCTCGCCGGGGTGCTGCGCGAGGCGGCGTCCACCGTCGTCGATGAGGACGATGAGGTAGGGCAAGACGGCGAGTGGGTCGTCGATAAGCAAGAAGGCTTTGATGCTGTCAGCCGCGTCGTGCAGATCACCCAAAAGCCCATCGGGCGCACGCCACGCTCGACGCTGGCGACGTACACTGGGCTTTTCGACGGCGTGCGCAAACTGTTCGCCGGCACCGACGAGGCGAAGCACCGCAAATGGACCGTGTCGCGCTTTTCCTACAACGTGAAGCAAGGCCAGTGCCCCACCTGCGGCGGCGCCGGCAAGATCGAGGTTGAGCTGGTGTTTCTGCCCGGCTCGTACACCACCTGTCCGGACTGCGGCGGTGCGCGCTACAACGACGAGACCCTCGAGGTGACCTGGGAGGGGCTGACCATCGCGGAAGTGCTCGAGCTGACTGTCGACGAAGCCGCGGACGTGTTCGCCGACGAACCGAAGATCCTGCGCGCCGTGGAAACCCTGCAAGCCGTTGGGCTGGGCTACCTGCGGCTGGGCCAGGGCGCGCCGGAATTGTCCGGCGGCGAGGCGCAGCGCATCAAGCTGGCCACGGAGCTTCAGCGTTCCCGCAATTCGCGCCGGGGCCACACCGTGTACCTGCTGGACGAGCCGACCACCGGCCTGCACCCGGCCGATATTGCGCTGCTGGTGCAGGAACTCAACAGTTTGGTCGATGCGAGCCAAACCGTGATCGTGGTCGAGCACGACCTTTCTGTCATCGCGCAAGCGGACCGCGTGATTGAGATGGGCCCAGGCGCCGGCGCCGACGGCGGGGAAGTGGTCGCTGCAGGCACTCCGGCCGAGTTGGCTGAGCGCGATACCGCGACCGGGAAGGTGTTGGCGGAGCGGTCAGCCTAGATCGGTGTTGGTGGGGACTATGCAGCGGCATAGTCGGGAGGGCTTGATTCTCTATGCAGTGGCATAGTTTTTCCCGAGTGCGAATCACTATGCAGTGGCATAGTCTGGCGGGCTCGATTTACTATGCGGCGGCATAGTCGCGTGAACGGGGAGCTCACTATGCAGCTGCATAGTGTGGCGGACGCCACGCGAACTGGATGGTCTGACGCACCGGTAACTAGTCGTCGAATTCGATGCCTGCTGCTTCGGCTTGCTCGACCAGCCCTGCGATCTTCGACGGAGTTTCAGCGATTCTCCTGAAAGCAGTCTGGGCTTTCTCGACGTGTGCGGGGTTGCCGTAGATGCCGATGCCTTCGCCTTCTGGGTCGAGTTGGAGGCTGGGATCAATGCGGTCGGCTGATTGGAGGTAGCACGCCAGTCCTTCGAGGAAGTAGCCGTTTGCTTCGTGTCCGGTGGCGGTGATCGCATGGTCGAGTTCTGTATCGACGAGCACTTGGATGTAGACGGTGTGTTGGCCTTCGAGTTCACCTGTCGAGGCGTCGAGTTCTACCTTGCGCATTTTTAGCCCGGTCGGCGTTTCCGATTCTTCGGCGTCGTGGTCGATGTCCTCGTCTGGTGGGCTTAGCTCTGCTGGGATGTCTTGGTCGAGGTGGTAGCAGCGGTACTGCTCGAGCCACAGATCCAGGAACCCGAGCGGATAATACGTCCAGGGGATGAGCTGGTAGGAGCGTTCTTCTTCGGTGGCGGCGCGAGTTGCTGACCCTCCGACCCACATCTCGATGTCCCAGTCTGTGGGGTCGACGCTTTCGACGTTGAGAGGGATGTCATCCTTCAATTCGTATGGAATGTACGCTGGCGGTCCCGGGCGGTACTGCTCTCCGCCTACGACGACCTTCTGGGGGTCGAATCCGTCTGGGATGTGTTCTATCTTTCCGTCGCGGATGAAGGGTCCGCCTTTACGGAAGGCGCTCTTCAGCAGTGGGAATGGTGGAATGATCCATGGTGACTGCTTCCCGGTGTTGGCGGGAAGACCGAGCACCGCCAGGTTTTCAGCCGTGCGGGGGACGCCGACCAACGAGGCGCCGCCGCTTCGGTGTTTTGCTTCGTAGACGTGGACTTCAACGTCTCCGGTATCCGTCGGCATGCGCAGACGCGTGTTGTCGGACGGGCGGATCGCCTTCATCGACTCATCAAATCGCATGAAGTACGTCATCGGGGAAGTCCCTAGTTGTCTTTCCAGATGCTCAGCAGCTGGTTTTCGGTGTAGGCGAAGTCCGGGTCGACCGCCTCGATCGCGGTGGTGAGACGTTCCTCCCACTGCCTCATGATTTCGGTGCCGACTGGTCCGATCGGCCCATCCGGATATTCAACTGCGGCCTCGAGCACGATGCCGGCAATCTCAACGTCGGGGCGTACCCAATTGTGCCCGTCGCTTACCTCCAAAAAGGCGCGACAACCTGCGAGCGCCGTATTCGGGTCATCGAGTGGTGCTTCGTTGTGCAGCATCGCGGTGGCCCAGTGGTGCATGGCAAGAAGTTCATCGCTTTGCGACGGCGCTTCCGCCGCCTCGACGAACCGGTGCAGATCCAGCGGAGAATACTGCGCTGCCTCGTAGACCTGAAGCATCATCACCGCCCAGAGAGCGACAGGGGAGTCGGCGAGCAGGTCTAAGACTTCCTTGCCGGGGATGCTGCGGGAGGTGCTGAAATTGCGCGCGAGTGGGGCAATGACAGCAACGTGCGTTTCTGGGTCGTTGGACTCGGCAAAGATCGCCTTGGCTTCCTCCCACGCCAGGTCGGGCATTGGGGCGGGTTCGGTGTCGGCGAGGTACTGGTCGAGGTTGATTGTCGGCGAGGACATGGCAGCACTCCTATTTTTTGTCGGGTCGGTAGAAGTAGGGGTCTTTGTCAACCAGCCGAATGCGGGTACCACGGGTGTCGAAGTTTGCTTTGAGCCATTCTGCAAATTCGGCGGTGTAGTACTGGTCCATCCACAGGTCGGGGTTGTCGGGTGAGGTTCGGATTCGGAACACCGGAGTATGGGGTGTGTCCTCGAAGAGGTTGAATGCGCGGAAGCCGACGTAGTCGCCGAACTGGCTCGTCAGCGTGCACTCGGCGATGCGGGCACCCTGCTGGTTGAGAGCGTCTCGGATAGCGGGGGCTGCATCGGCTGGAGCGATAAGCATGCCGATGGATTCGGTAATGCCGTAACGCGGGTAGGGGGATCCGTCCGAGGCGTAACAGCTTTCCAACACGTCGAAATGCTGGCCGTCGATCATGCTGAAATGCTGGGCTTCTTCCATATCCAACATGGAGATCGATGGGTCGAATACAAAGTCCACCGTGCCGATCGTGTGCTCAATTTTGTGGCAAAGCACCGTGTTCTCCTTGACTTCCTGAGTTAAGCAACGGATGGGCGTCCTGGGTAGACACCTTCGGCGACACCGAGTTCGTGGAGCTTGCTCAAAATGTCGTCACCGGCGAGGTATGCCTGCAGCTCGTCGGCGTAGAGGGGGTAGACGCCGAAGAAGTGGACGGCTTCGTCGCCCACGGGGGTGCGCAGAAAATCTCCTTCTGCATCAACCGTCAGTGCACCGCCGATGATGAAGCCGGAGAATTCGCTGCCCGGATAGGTCTCGCTCGGGTCGAGCCCCGCCTGGCTCGAGGTTCCGTAGGACAGCCATGTCTCCATGTCTTTGGGCAGGCGAGCGGTGGACTTGAGCAGGGTTACTGGCCAGCTGATCGCGTCACCTTCGGGGCCGTTTTGAGAACCGATCTCTGCAAGCGGCCAATCGTCCGGAAGCGTCATCACCAGCTCTGTGCGGTTGAACTCTTCCTTTCCGGGTGGCATCTGCATCCGGTACTCGTTCATCCCCGAGGTGCACAGCGTCCAGAATTGACGCTGCTCGGTGGGGGCCCAGCAATATACGTCGATGTGCAGCTCGTCCGAGATGAGCTCGTGGAATACCGAGTATTCTTCACCCAACAGTGGGGCAAGGCGGTAGTCGACAATGTCCTGTGGGGTCTGCGCGTTGGTCATGTGACCGAAAATACACAAATCGCGAGAGTGTGACTGATAGTGAGCTGTCAGTTCTCCGTGATGTGTTCAAACTCGTGTGAGAAGCCGCCCCACCACCAGTCGCGCCATTCGTCGGAACAGGGGTGTGCCGGGGGAATGATCACGGCGTCGCCTGTGTGCAGCTCGCGCACCGGGCTGATGCCGTGCAGGGAGTTGAGGAACCACAGGGGGTGCTCGGTGGCGAGTTCGGGTGTGAGCCGACGCCGCTCCACGCGAATGCCTAGCCGCTCAGACCGCGCAAGAACCTGGTGCAATGTCACGCTCGGCAGCCACACCCCGTCGGGCAGACACAGGGTGTCGCCGTCCCACATCACCAGCGCGCCGGTGGTGGTCTCCAGCATCGCGCCATGCTTATCGATGATCACCGTGTCGTCCGTGCCCGCCACCTGGTACCGCGAACGGTATGCGCGAAACGCGGCGAAGTCGGGCCCCTTCACCTCAGGACGGGTGCGCGGGTCCGGGGCAGGGGCATAGGTCAGCGAGGTGGTGGGGCGTGCGGGAGGGGCGGGGCGGACGTCGAGAAGCAAGAGCCCCTGCAACAGCGCGATGCGGGGGAACAGCTCGCCCTCTCGCAGGAGAGGCATTAGCTTATCGACGAATCCTTCGGGCAACCCGCCCGCCGCACGAGAAAACCGCTGGAGGTGCAGGTCGAGGCCGTTGGTGCGGCCGTTGGAGTGACGCCAGGAGTCGGCCACATCGAGGGGGCTGTCGAGGGGGCCGTCAGAGGCAGCGGACTCCTTGAGCGCACCGCGCCAGACGTACCTACACATCCCATGCTCCCAGCACCGACTGGGCTTTGAGGTTGCGCTCGGCGAGCTCAGCGTGTGCGTCGGAGGCGAGCACGACCGCGCCGCCAGCGCCGACGGTGACTGTGTCGCCGGCTCGCACAGCGGTGCGGATGACCACCGATAGATCGGCCTGACCATCGAAGCCGAAGTGCCCCAGTGCGCCGGAGTAGACGCCGCGCGGGGAGGTTTCCAGCCTGTCGATGATCTCACAGGTGCGCAGTTTCGGCGCGCCGGTCATAGAGCCGGGCGGAAACGTCGCGCGCACGGCGTCGACGGCGGTGAGCCCCTCGCGCAGGCGACCGGTGATGGTGGAGACCAACTGGTGCACCGTCGCGTACGACTCCACCTGCATCAGCCCGGGCACGCGCACGGTGCCGGGGTCGCAGACGCGGGAGAGGTCGTTGCGCAGCAGGTCCACAATCATGAGGTTCTCGGCGCGGGTTTTGTCGTCGCGAAGCAGCTCCGGATCCTCGTTTGCGGCGATGGTGCCCTTGATCGGCTTGGCCTCCACCTCGCGGTCGCGCACGGTGAGGAAGCGCTCGGGTGAGGCGCTGGCGACCTCCACGCCGTCGAAGACAAGGTGCGCGGCGTACGGCGCGGGGTTGTGCTCGCGCAGCGGTTCGTACAGCTCGCCGGTCGCCTCGGCGGTGTAGGTGTCGGTCAAACACACCTCGTAGCTCTCACCCGCGCGCAGCAGTTCCTGCGCCTTGTCGATGCTGCCCAGGTAGTCGGGGTTGCTCCAGGAGCCTTTGCTTCTCGACGCACCTTCGGCACCGTTTGCGCCCTCAAGCATCCGCTCGAGCCGGTCGAGGAGCTCCTCCGAACCCTCGCCGGCCAAAGCGCACAGGTGCGCGGATTCAGCGTCGTGGTCGTAGACGATGAAGGACTGCGGGCGGACAAAGTAGGCGTCCGGGTACGGCGAGGTGTGTGTGAGCGTGATCGGGAGCGTCAGCTGCGCACACTCGTAGCCGAGGTAGCCGATCCACCCGCCGGTAAACGGCAGGTCCGGCGCGCCGTGGATGGGGGTGGATAGCTCCTCGTTGAGGGTGTGCAGAATGTCGCCGTCGTCAAGCGAATAGCAAATGGAGCGTGACAGCGGGCCCGCGGTGTCGCCAAGGATGGAAAAACGGCCGCGCGCGTCGGAGGAGTCGAGGAAGAACGCGTCGCGGCCATCTTCGCGGATGGCGTTGAAGACCCGCTGGCAGTCCAGCGCACCTGGCACCTCCCGGTGGATAAGACGCCAGCCGCCAATGAAGTTGCGCATCAGCGCCGCTCCGTGCTGGGTAAGCACGGATTCAGGGTGGAATTGCACGCCCCAGTGCTCCCGCCCGTCGACCTTGAGCGCCTGGACCACGCCATCTTCGCTGCGCGCGTGGACGGTGATGCCGGGGGCCTCCTCAACATCACAGCCGACGTGCAGGGAGTGGTAGCGCACCACCTCAAAATCCTGCGGGATGCCGGCGAAGATGCCCTCGCCGGAATGGGTCACGGTGGAGATGAAGCCGTGGCGCGGCTCGGGCGCGCGGGCGACGGTTGCACCGGCGAGCATGGCGAGTCCCTGGTGGCCCAGACACACCCCGAGCAGTGGGACGTCCGCTTCCGCCGCCGCTTCAATCACGCGGCGTGAGGCGCCGAAGTCCTCCTCGCGCTCGGGTGTGCCGGGTCCGGGGGAGATGACGACGTGGCTGAACTCGCCTGCGCGCACGCGCCGGGGAAGATCAGCGGCCTCGCCCGCGGGCACGACAAGCGGTTCGCGTCCGCTCGCTTCGGCAATGAGGTGGGCGAGGTTGAATGTATATGAGTCGTAATTGTCAACGAGCAGAATCATTGTGCCGAAAATCGTATAGCGTGGTGGCGCATGGACGCCACCATCCGGCCAGCGCAGCCAAGCGATGCTGCCACAGTCGCCGACGTGCACAACCGCTCCCGCGCCCAAGCCTTCCGCGGCCACATCGCCGACGAGGTGCTGGACAATCACGCGCCCCTCGAGCGGGAATGGGAGGAGTATTTCCGAGCGCCGGACGGGCGCGTCTTCATCGCCGAGGTTGACGGACAAGCAGTGGGGATCGCATACGGCATCCCCGCCCAACACCCCGGCGAGCGCACTGAGCTGCGCAACCTCTACCTGCTTGAAGCGGCCGCCGGTTCGGGCGTGGCGGTGCAGCTCTTAGACGCGGTTGTCCGCCCCGGCGAGCCTGCCTTCCTCTGGGTGGCGGACTTCAACGACCAGGCAAAAGCCTTTTACCGCAAGCACGGCTTTTCCTTCGACGGGGAAGATTCGCACCACGCGGGCGACGACATCACCCTCAAGCGCATGGTGCGCGGCTAGTTAGTTAATCGGGGTGGGCGCGATCTTCCACACCTCTTCCGCGTAGTCGCGGATGGTGCGGTCGGAGGAGAATCGTCCGGACTCGCAGATGTTGATCCAGCACATCCGCGCCCAGCCGTCCGGGTCGGAGTAGTAGTCCGCGACCATGCGGTCGCGGGTTGCGCGGAAGTCCGCGAAGTCGCCCAACACATAGTAGACGTCCTGCTCGCCGTAGCCGTTGTCCTCCAGCAGGGAGGCGCGGATGTCGTGGAAGGCGCCGGTGCCGCGGTCGTCCAACGTGCCGTCCACAAGCGCGTCGAGCGCGCGCATCAGCCCCGGGGTCTGCTCCGCCACCTGGCGCGGGTTGTAGTGCGCCTTCAGCTCCGGCAGCTCCTCCTCGCGCGCGCCGAAGATGTAGGCGTTGTCCTCGCCGACAGCGTCGACGATCTCCACGTTCGCGCCGTCCATGGTGCCCAGGGTCAGCGCGCCGTTCATCATGAACTTCATGTTGGAGGTGCCCGATGCCTCCTTGCCGGCAGTGGAGATCTGCTCGGAGACATCCGTGGCCGGGATGATCTGCTCGGCGGGGGAGACGTTGTAGTTCTCCACAAACACCACGTGGATGTACTTCGAGGCCACCGGGTCGTTGTTCACCAGCTCAGCGATGGTGTTGATGAGCTTGATAATGCCCTTGGCGGCGACGTAGCCGGGGGCCGCCTTCGCGCCGAAGATGAAGGTGCGCTTCGGCACGTCCTGCTCGCCGTCGACCGTAATGCGGAAGTACAAATCCAGGATGTACAGCGCGTTCATCAGCTGGCGCTTGTACTCGTGCAGGCGCTTGATCTGGGTGTCGAAGATGGAGTTCGGGTCGATCTGGGCGCCCTGGCGGGCTGCGATCCACTCGGCGAAGTCGCGCTTGTTCGCGGCCTTGATCTCGCGCAGCTCGTTGAGCACCTGCGGATCGTCGGCAAGCGGGCGCAGCTCCTTGAGCTTGTCCAGGTCGGTGACCCACTCGTCGGAGCCGGAGAGTCGGTCCAGCAGCTCCGAAAGGCGCGGGTTGCACATGCGCAGCCAGCGGCGCGGGGTGACACCGTTGGTTTTGTTGTTGAAGCGCTCCGGGTAGAGGCCGTGCCAGAAACCGAGGGTGTCGCGTTTGATGATGTCGGTGTGCAGCGCCGCCACACCGTTGACGGAGTACGAGGCGTAGCAAGCGATCCACGCCATGTGCACGCGCCCGTCGTGGACCGGGGAGTAGTGGTGCGCGGTTTCGGCGTCGACGCCGCGGCCCTCCATGTCCAGGCGGTAGCGGCGGTCGATCTCCTCCACGATCTCCCAGATGCGCCAGAACAGCTGCTTGAAGATGGACTCCTCCCACGTCTCCAGCGCCTCTTGCAGCACTGTGTGGTTGGTGTAGGCGAACGTGTGGGTGGTCACCTCCCACGCCTCGTCCCAGCCCAGGCCGTGCTCGTCCATGAGCAGGCGCATCAGCTCCGGGATGCCCAGGACCGGGTGGGTGTCGTTGAGCTGGATCGAGTTGTACTCGTGGAAGTGGCGCAGGTCGTCGCCGTGGGCGGCGACGTAGTCGTCGATGAGCTCCTGCAACGAGGCAGAGCAGAAGAAGTACTGCTGGCGCACGCGCAGCAGTTTGCCGGCGTAGGTCGAATCGTTCGGGTAGAGCACGCGCGTGATGTCGTGGACGGCCTCGCGCTCCAAAATCGCGTCGGCGAAGCGCTGGGAGTTGAACGCGTCGTAATCGAACTCCGCGATCGGGGAGGCGTCCCACAGACGCAACGTGCCCACGTTGTCGGTGCCGTAGCCGGTAATCGGCATGTCGTAAGGGATGGCGCGCACGTGCATGTCGTCGAACCGCACGATGCGCTGCTCGGAGCCGCGGCGGATGATGAAGGGGTAGAACGACTCCTTCCACGCGTCCGGGTGCTCGCGCTGGAAGCCGTCCTCGAACTCCTGGCGGAACAGGCCGTAGCGGTACAGCAGGCCGTAGCCGGTCAGCGGGTAGTCCTGGGTGGCGGCGGAATCCAAAAAGCACGCCGCGAGGCGCCCCAGGCCGCCGTTGCCGAGGGCGGCGTCATGCTCGGCTTCCAGCACGTCCGCCAGCTCGAAGCCGTTGTCCTTCGCAATGGCCTGCGCCTTATCGACGAGCCCAAGGTTGGTCAAGTTATTCAGCAGCGCCCGCCCTTCCAGGAACTCCGCCGAGAAGTACGCGGCGCGCCGGGACTTTTTGTAGGTGGTGCGGGTCTTTGCCCAGTCGTCGGCGAATTGCTCGACGGTGGCGGCGGAGAGCCCCGTCCAGAACTTCTTCACCGTGGAATCCTCCGGCGCGCGGCCGGAGAAGGCGCGGACGTGGCCCGCGACGGTCTGCTCGAATGCTGGCGTGGTAGCAGTCATGTGCCCCGAGCGTACCGGCGCGCCGGGGTGTGTGCAGGTGCTACTTGCCCAGGTACGTCAGCACCGCAGTCAGGCCCGCGCGGGTGGAGGCGCTGATGGTCGGCTCGAATTCCGGCAGGAACGTGGACATGTGGTTGACCGGCACGTCTTCGCCCACGCGGTCTTCTTCCACAGCCTTGTCCCACACGTCGTGCGGGGTGCAGCCGATGAGCCAGAAAAAGTACGGGGCGCCGAAGGCCTGGCCGATGACGGGGAAGTCCTCGGAGACGGTCTTCGGGTCGGCGGTGACGGATTCGGCGCCGAAGACTTCGTCGAACTGTTCGCGGACGCGGGAGAAGACAGCCTCGTCGTTGTCCAAAAGCTCGCCGTGGGCGAAAAAGGAAATCATGGCTTGATCCAGCGAGCCGGAGGCGAGCACCTCGGCGTGCACCACCCGCTTGATTGCGGAGTAGACCTTCGCTTTGACCTTGTCGGAGTAGAAGCGGCAGTTGAGCACCAGCTCCGCCTCGCCCGGGATGATGTTGTTGGTGGTGCCGGCGTGCATGCTGGCCACGGTGACCACGGCGAAGTCGGCCGGGTTGACCTCCCTGCCCACAATCGCCTGCAAGCGGGCGATGATCATCGCCGCCGTGTAGGTCGGGTCGATGGCGTTGTGGGGCATGGAGCCGTGCGCGGCGCGGCCCGGGATGAGGATGCGGATGGAATCGCACGCCGCGAACTGGGGGCCGGGTTTGGACATGACCTCGCCTGCGCGGCCGGGCATGACGTGCTGGCCGAAGACGACGTCGGGGGCGGGCACCTTCTCCGTCAGCCCGTTGTCCGCCATGTCCTGGGCGCCGGCGCCGATCTCCTCGCCGGGCTGGAACAGGGCGATGAAGGTGCCGGACCAGTGCTCGCGGGTGTTGTCCAAAAAGTCGCACATGCTCAACAGTGCGGTGGTGTGGATGTCGTGCCCGCACGCGTGCATGGTGCCCACCGTCCGCCCGTCGGCGGTCTTGACCACCTTGTGGGAGGCGTACGGCGCGCCGGTCTGCTCGGTTACAGGCAGGCCGTCGAAATCCGCGCGGTGCATCACGGTAGGGCCTTCGCCGTTTTCAAAGATGGCGCAGATGCCGAACTTGCCAATCGGCGCGACAACTTCGCAGTCGAAACGCGACAGCTCCATCATGAGGCGGCTGTACGTTTCCTCCTCCTGCAAGGACAACTCCGGGTTGGCGTGCAGCAGCTCGTACAGGCGGCGCTGCCAGACCTCGTCCACGGAGTAGGAGTTCAAAACCTCGGAAATATTACTCACTATTCATCCCTCCAAATTCGGGTTATAACGCAAAAGGTTCGGAGCCGGGGTGCATTCCTCGGCAATGCGGATGGCGGCGACGCGCCCGTCGTTACGCAATGTGCGAAGCGCGGCGGTGACGCGGTCGCGCACGTCGAACGGCGACAGCGTATTCACGTACACCTGCGTCCCGCCCTCGAAACCGGCGAGGGTGGAGATGCGCCACTTTAAGTTGATCCGCCACGGCATGGGCACATCAAGATCCATCGGCCGGTAGTGCCACTCCTCGTTGGTGGCCACCTGCCCGCCCGTGGCCGCGTGCGCCGCGTGCAGCAGGTCGGACACGCCCCGCACCTCGTCTGCCGTGTGCTGCCACGGCTCGCTGGCGCGGGACTTCGAATACACCGTCATGGTGGGGTAGCGGTGGCCCACGCCGGCGGTGAGGATGGCGTGCTCGTTCTCCGCGATGACCAGGTTGTGGTAGAAGGCGTGGTTGACGCCCCAGTCGTTGTACAGGTTCACATTCTGGCGCAGCTTCGCGGTCTCGGTCTCGGCGTTGACGCCTCGTTCGTCGATAGCAACTAACTGCTTGTGCAGGTGCTCGAACGACGCACCGGCGGGCGAGAGCCAGTTCTGGAACACCACCACGTAGCGCGCGTAAGTGTGCTGCTCAACCAGGTCGCGCAGCGAATCGACGGTAAACGCGATGAAGCGGTAGTGCTCCTCAGGGCTCAACGCGCCTGAACCGGCGAGCTGGTCGGAACGCTGCGCGCCGTCCGCGTAGTGGCGCCGGGCGATGATCACGTCGTGGCCGCCGCCGAAGTACGCCGGCGCCAACTCCAGCAGCTGTGCGTCCGGCATCTGAGGGTCTTGGCCCGCGGCGGCAAGGCGGGTGCGCACCGTCTCCAGCACGTGGCTGCGGCCCGCAGGGTCGGCCAGGTAGCGCTCCATGTGCTCGCGCCTCGCGTCCGGCATCTGGTAGCCGTAGTTTTTCCGCCAGTAGTCGTAGGAGACGATTTCGAACAGGTTGGGCACCCGCCGAAACTGCGCGATTGTGTCGTCCAACTCGCCGGGCATGACGTCGCGCAGGATGGCAAAGCCATCGCCGCTGTCTACCAGTCGCGCCTTTTCCGGGGGCGTGCGCAGTTTGCGCGCCTCGCAGAAGTTGCAGGTGTCCGTGTGCGCGCCGGGCTGAAGCGGCTCAGGCGGCGCGGCTGGGGCGCCGAGGGGACGGTTGCCGCGGCCGGGAACCGTCCACACCTCCGTGCCGGAAAACGGGTTGACCTGCTTCAGCGTCCCGTCCGCCATGGTCCGCAGCGCAACGTGGTACGAGTGCGCTGGGTTCACGGCGGGGTTGGACATGCCCGCAACCTTACCGGTTAGCCTTACACGCATGTCTGTGATCCAATTCGACGTCCTTGTCCCGCCCGCCGCCGCCGGCGAGGTCAACGACGCGTTCCAGCGCGCCCTGGACATCCTGGTGCGCCGCGAGATGCTCACTGCGGGCACTGTGGGCATGGAGCGTGTGCTTATCGACGACTTCGTGCGCGCCCAACTGGCAGAAACCTACGAGCGAGACCGCGGCGAATCCCCCGAAGGCGCAGAAGTGCACCGCTACCGAATCGAGGTGGACGGCGCCGACAGCCTCAACAGCTTGGCCATGGGCCTGTCGCGCATCCTCACCCCGAAGGCGGAGCTGCCGCGCGACCCGGTGATGCTGGAGGACCAGGACCGCTTCGAGGCGGCCTCGATCTACCCCTGGACCGTGGAAGTGTTTAGGTAGGCCACGGCAATCTCTGCGCCGGCCTGGACGAGCTGCTCGCGCACGTCGTCGATCTCGGGCAGCGTCACTGCGATCGTGCCCTCGGCGGGCTGCTCGTCGAAGCGCCCGGCAGCAACGGCGAACGACGCGCCAGCCTGAGCCGCCAGCTCGCCGACTACTGAAGCGACCTTGCCGGTGCCCGTCTGGCCGTCAAAGCGGCCTTCGCCGGTGATCACGAGCGCGGCGCCGTCCACCTGCTCCGACAAGCCGTTGGAGTCTGCCACCACCCGCGCGCCGGGCAGGATGTGCACGTGGGAGGAGTCCCCGCGCAGCATGGTGGACAGCCAGGTCAGACCGATGCCCACGCCGCCGGCCGCGCCCAGGCCCGGGGTAGCAGGGTCGACCTCGGCGACCTCGCACAGCCGCGCCAAGCCGCGGTCCAAAACCTCGATGTCCGCCTCCGTGGCGCCCTTCTGCGGGCCGAAGACATGGGCCGCGCCGTGCGGGCCGGTGGCGGGCGCGGTGGTGTCCGTGAGCAGGACCCACTCCACGGCGCCGGCGGGGACGTTGACCTTCGCGGTGTCGAAGTCGGCCAGCTGCTCCAGCGCGCCGCCGCCGGGTTTGAGCTGGTAGCCGTCCTTGTCTAAGGGGTTGGCGCCCAGGGCGACGAGGATGCCGGTGCCGCCGTCGATCGTTGCGGTGCCGCCCAAGCCCAGCACGATGCGCTCCGCGCCGCGCGTCTGCGCGTCCGCGATGAGCACTCCGGTGCCGTAGGTGTCGCCGGTCAGCGGCACCGGCTCGCCCTCGACTGCGGGCAGGCCTGAGGCGGCGGCGACGTCGATGTAGGCGGTGCTGCTCGGTGCGTGGAAGGTGTATTCCGCCTCTGTCAGGCGGCCGGCCGCGGTCGTCGTCGGCAAGCAAATGCGCTCGCCTTCGAACAACGAGGACGTGCCCTCGCCGCCGTCCGCCATTGGGGTGAGCACGATCTGCGCGTCGCGAATGACGGAGCGCACGCCTTCCGCGAGCCACTCGGCGGCCTCGGCTGCGGTGGCAGTGGACTTGAAGGAATCTGGTGCGACGACAACTTTGGGCGACGGTACTGGGTCGAGGGGAGAAGCCATGCGGGAAATTTTAGCGGGCGCCAACGAGGAGCCGTCGAGTGCTGTAAAGTTCCTCCGGTACGCAATTCTGCCCGTCTATAGATATCGGAGGGAATGCCCATGAGCACCATTGATCAGGAAGTTGCCGGCTACTACCAAAAGTTGCTGGAGCGCAACGCGGGTGAACCAGAGTTCCACCAGGCAGTGGCCGAGGTGCTGGATTCGCTCAAGATCGTCTTGGGCAAGGACCCGCACTACGCGGACTACGGCCTGATTGAGCGCCTGTGCGAACCGGAGCGCCAAATCATCTTCCGCGTGCCCTGGCTCGACGACGACAACAACGTGCGCGTCAACCGCGGCTTCCGTGTGCAGTTCAACTCCGCGCTCGGCCCCTACAAGGGCGGCCTGCGCTTCCACCCGAGCGTGAACCTGGGCATCATCAAATTTCTCGGCTTCGAGCAGATCTTCAAAAACTCGCTGACCGGCCTGCCCATCGGCGGCGGCAAGGGCGGCTCCGACTTCGACCCGAAGGGCAGGTCCGACGGCGAAATCATGCGCTTTTGCCAGTCCTTCATGACGGAGCTGTGGCGCCACATCGGCGAGTACCGCGACGTGCCGGCTGGCGACATCGGCGTCAGCGGCCGCGAGATTGGCTACCTCTTCGGCCAGTACCGCCGCCTGGTCAACCAGCACGAGTCCGGCGTGCTCACCGGCAAGGGCCTGACCTGGGGCGGCTCCCTGGTGCGCACCGAGGCGACCGGCTACGGTTCGGTGTACTTCACCGACGAGATGATGCGGGCCAAGGGCGACTCCATCGACGGCGCGAAGGTCATCGTCTCCGGCTCCGGCAATGTGGCCATCTACGCCATCAAGAAAGCCCAGGAGCTTGGCGCGACCGTGGTCGGTTTCTCCGATTCTTCCGGCTGGGTGGAAACGCCGAACGGCGTGGACGTGGAGCTGCTGCGCGAGGTCAAGGAGAAGCGCCGCGGCCGCGTGTCCGAGTACGTCGAAGAGACCACTGGCGCGACCTACCACTCGGACGGCTCCATCTGGAGCCTCAAGGCCGACGTCGCCCTGCCGTGTGCGACGCAGAACGAGCTGGACGGCGACCACGCACGCACGCTCGTCGACAATGGCGTGCGCTACGTGGCAGAGGGTGCCAACATGCCGTCTACCGCGGAGGCGATTGAGGTCTTCCGCGACAAGGGTGTTTGCTTTGGCCCGGGCAAGGCCGCCAACGCGGGTGGTGTGGCCACCTCCGCGCTGGAGATGCAGCAAAACGCCTCGCGCGACTCCTGGTCCTTCGACTACACGGACGATCGCCTGCAGAAGATTATGTCCAACATTTTCAAGGTCGCCAGCAATACCGCCGAAGAGTACGACCGCGCGGGCGACTACGTGGTGGGTGCGAACATCGCCGGTTTCAAAAAGGTCGCTGACGCGATGCTTGCTCAGGGCGTAATTTAGCGTCTGGGCGGGTACGCTTGGGCACCATGTACCGCGTTTTTGAAGCCCTGGATGAGTTAGTTCAGACGTTGGAGCAGGCCTATGGCGTGCCCATGACCTCCAACTGCATGGTTCCCCGCAACGAGATGCTCGGGCTTCTCGACGACCTCCGAAACGCCCTGCCCGTCGACCTCGACGACGCGCAGGATGTGCTGGACAAGCAGGACGAGATCCTGCGCGGGGCGCAGGACCGCGCTGACGTGCTCGTCGGCGACGCGGAGGAGGACGCGCGCCGGATTGTCTCGGACGCGCACTCCGAATCCGAGTCCATGCTCTCTGACGCCCAAGCGCGCGCAACCGCGTTGGTCACCGACGCGGAAGAAGAGTCCAACATGATGGTCACCCAGGCGCAGAACGTCGCCGAGATGACTGTGAATAACGCGCAGCGCGAGGCGGACAACATTGTCGAATCGGGCAACGCGGAGTACCAGCGCTCCGTGGACAAAGGCCTCGCCGAGCAGGAGCGCCTCATCTCCGAGTCCGAGGTCATGCGCCGCGCGGACGAGGAGGCGCACCGTCTGGTTGACGACGCCACCGCGGAGTCGAACCGACTGCGCTCCGAGTGCGACGACTACGTCGATTCCAAACTGGCCGAGTTCGAGGACGGGCTGCGCAGCGTGCTGCAGACCGTCTCTTCTGACCGTTCCGCGCTGCGCCGCGGCGCTGGCGCCGCAGGTGCGGCAGCCCGTGGCCGCCGCACCGAGTACACCGACCGGTCCAGCAGCTACAGCGACGAGTACTAATCGGGGTAATCTGTGGGGGCTATGTCTACCAATCCTTTCGTTTTCGATGTCAGTGACGTGCTCGGCGGGGACGGCACGCCAGAGACTGTGACGCTTAAGGGGCCGTCGCCCTCGCGAATCGGTCCGGAAATGATCGCCATCCCGGAAGGCCGCGAAGTCGAGGTTGAGGCGACGTTGATCCCGCTCGGCTCCGGCGTGATGGTGGACGCCACCGCCACCGCGCAGCTCGAAGGCCAGTGCGTGCGCTGCCTGGCAGAGCTCACCCCGACGGAGACGCTGCGGGTCTCCGAGGTGTTTTCCGCCTCCGACGACTTCATTACCGGCGACAGCGAGTCTGAGGAGGACCAGGGCTCCGGCGACGAGGTGCGCAAGGTTGTCGACGGCACCGTCGACCTCGAGCAGGCGTTTGTTGACGAGGCCGGCCTGAACTGGCCGTTCAACCCCACGTGCCAGCCCGAGTGTAAGGGCGACACCGACGTGCCTTCGCCGGACGCGGTCGAAGGCGAGGAGCAGAACCTGGTCGATCCGCGCTGGGCTGGCCTGGAGAAGTTCCTGTGAGCCGCTCGCGCAAGAACAAGGCAAACGCGGATGAGTCGTGGGAGGCGGCGTTCGACGCCGTCGACCACGCGCCGCTGATTGAGCGGCTCGGCGTGGACATCGAGCGCGACGGGTTGAAGCTCGCGCTGACCCACCGCTCTTTCGCCAACGAGCACGGGCACCTGCCCAACAACGAGCGGCTGGAGTTTGTCGGCGACGCCGTGCTGGGGTTGTCCGTGGCCACCAAGCTTTTTCAGCTCTACCCCTCGCGCCCTGAGTCCGATCTGTCGCCGATGCGCGCCGCAATTGTGTCGCGCTACGGCTTGGCCGACATCGCCCGCGAGATCGATTTGGGCAAGCACGTGCTCATCGGCAAGGGCGAAGAGCTCACCGGCGGCCGCGAAAAAGAATCCATTCTCGCAGACACCACCGAGGCGATCTTCGGCGCGATCTACCTGCAGCACGGTTTCGAGGCCGCGCGCGACGTCATACTCAAGCTTTTCGACGAAAAGCTTCGCACCGCCACCGTGAACAAGAAGCACCACGACTGGAAGACGGACTTGCAGGTGCGCCTTGCGGAGCTGAAACTGCCTGTGGCGGAATACGTCTCCGAGGCAGAAGGCCCGGAGCACAACCAGACGTTTACCGCGCAGACGCTGGTGGGCGGTGTAGCCCGCGGCACTGGCACCGGCCCGAACAAGAAGCTGGCGGAGCAGGAAGCGGCGCACCAGGCCGTGCTCTACCTGCGCGACCACGCTGCGGAGGCCGTGCGCGACAATGCCTGAGCTGCCTGAAGTTGAGGTGGTTCGGCGCGGTCTGGAAACGCACGTGGTCGGCCGCACCTTCGGCCGCGTTGACGTGCTGCACCCGCGAGCGGCCCGCGGCAACACCGTGGATTTGGAGCTCACCCTGCCGGGGCTGACCGTGACCGGCACTGGCCGCCGCGGCAAGTACATGTGGCTGACGCTTTCCGACGGCGCCGCGTTGCTTGTGCACCTGCGTATGAGCGGGCAAATGCTCGTTGCCGAGCACGGTGCTGTCACCTCGCCCCACCTGCGCATCCGCGCCGACATGGGAGAGGTGGAGCTGGACTTTGTGGACCAGCGCACCTTCGGCTTCTGGCAGTACACGCAGCTTGTCAACGGCATTCCGGAGCCAGCGCTGCACATCGCGCCCGACCCCTTCGAGACCGACTTCGATCTGCGGGAGACCGCGCGTGCGATGCGCCGGCGCAAGTCGCCGCTGAAGAATGTGCTGCTCAACCAGGAGGTCGTCAGCGGAATCGGTTCCATCTACGCCGATGAGGCGATGTGGGCCGCACGCCTGAAGCCGTGGCGCCTGACAAAAACCATGCGGCAGCGCGACGCGGAGGCAGTGCTGGACGCCTCGCGGGAGGTCATGGCCCGGTCGCTGGAGCAGGGCGGCACGAGTTTCGATGCGTTGTACGTCAACGTCAACGGCGCGTCCGGGTACTTCTCCCGCTCACTCAACGCCTACGGGCAGGCGGGCAAACCCTGCGCCCGCTGCGGCACCCCGATCGAGCGCGTTGCGGTCGGCGGCCGTTCCAGCTACTTCTGCCCGGCATGCCAGGTGTTGTAGCGCGCGAGTACGGTGGTGCGACATGGTTGATCAGTCAGCATTCAAAGACGCAATGAGCCAGCTGGCTGCCGCGGTGGCGATCGTGACCACCGGTTCTGCGACGGACCCGCACGGCACCACCGTCAGCGCTTTCATGTCGCTCTCGCTGGATCCGCCGATGGTGCTGGTCTCGCTGGATCAAAGGTCGTCGCTGTTGGCGTTGTTGGCCGAAGGGGCGTCGATAGGCATTAATGTGCTCTCCACCGAGCAAGACGTGCTGGCCCGGCGGTTTGCGGACAAGGCCATAGACCGGTTCGCGGGAGTGCAGTGGTCCATGGTGGACGGGGCGCCGCAGCTGGCTGGCAACCACACATGGGTCGCGGGCACTGTCTCGCAGCTGATTGCGGCGGGCGATCATGTGCTGGTGCTGGTTCGCGTGGAAGCGACGGAAGTGGACTCGAACTGCCCGCTGTTGTACTGGCAGCGCGAGTTTGGCACCCACGGCTCGATTCGCGCGGGACAAGTGCACACCCAGGCGGTTGAGGGGGAGAACGATCCCGCTGGCCCCCAAGTTGGGTATGGTGCCGTCCGGGAATAGGTGTGCGTGTTATGTGAGTAACACATTCTGGGGATACACTGCCCGCCATGGATACAGCCACATCATTCGTTGAGGATTCTCTCAACGGCTTCATCTGGAACGTCGTTCCAATCTTCCTCATTCTCGCGGGTGTCTACTTCGGTCTTCGCACCTTCTTCGTCCAAATCCGCATGTTCCCGGACATGCTCAAGGCAGTCGCCGAAACACCGAAGGGCAAAGACCGCGAAGGCCGCGACCTCGACGAGGACTTCGGTGGCCTGTCCGCCTTTAAAGCGTTCACCATCTCCGCCGCCTCCCGCGTGGGCACCGGCAACATCGCCGGCGTGGCGCTAGCGATCTCCATCGGCGGCCCGGGCGCAGTGTTCTGGATGTGGATGCTGGCGCTGCTCGGTGGCGCCACCGCATTCGTGGAATCCACGCTGGCGCAGCTGTGGAAGACCAAGGACGCCGACGGCCACTACCACGGCGGCCCGGCCTACTACATGACTCGCGGCCTGGGCTGGAAGCCACTCGCGGTAATCTTCTCCGCCTTTTTGGCCATCACCTACGGCTTCGTCTACAACGCCATCCAGACCAACTCCATCGCGGAAGCCGTCGGCGGCTCGCTGGGCAACGACTCGGTGGCGATCAAGGCAATTGTCGCCGGTGTTGTGGCTCTCCTGACCGCGCTGATCATCTTCGGCGGCGTGACCCGTATCGCCTCCTGGACGCAGATCATCGTGCCGTTCATGGCCGGCGCCTACATCCTTCTCGGCATCGCGGTGCTGGTGATCAACTGGCGCGAGATCCCGGGCATGATCGAGCTCATTGTCGGACACGCGCTCGGCCTGAAGCAGGTTGTCGGTGCCGGCGTGGGGGAGGCCTTTACCCAGGGCATGCGCCGCGGCCTGTTCTCCAATGAGGCCGGCATGGGCTCCGCACCGAACGCGGCTGCAACCGCCACTGTGTCCCACCCGGTCAAGCAGGGCCTGGTGCAAACACTCGGTGTGTACTTTGACACGCTGCTGGTGTGCTCCATCACTGCATTCGTGGTGCTGCTCGGCCCGGCCGTCTCCTACGGCCGCCACGATATTCAGGGCGCGTCTTTGACCCAGTCTGCCCTGGCGAATTCCGTGGGTGCCTGGGGCGCGCACGCCATCACCTTCATCCTTTTCTTCCTGGCGTTTTCCTCCGTGATCGGTAACTACTACCTCGCGCAGGCCAACTTGGAGTACCTCACCGATTCCAAGACCGCCATGACGGTGTTCCGCATCGTGGTCATCGGCTTCGTCATTTTCGGCGCGTTCGGCTCCGTGCCGCTAGTGTGGGCGCTCGGCGACACCATGGCCGGCCTGCTTGCCATCTTCAACATCGTCGCCATCGTCCCGCTGGGCGGGGTGGCGCTGAAGCTGCTGAAGAACTTCAACCAGCAGCGCCGCAAGGGCATCGACCCGGTGTTCCACCGCGACATGCTCCCGGAGCTGAAGAACGTAGAGTACTGGGACGGCTCCGACCCGGTGACCCGCCGCAGCGAAGGTGACCGCATCGTGGCGGATTACAGCAACGACTAGCGGTCGTCGGCACTACGCTTGGGCGGCATGACAATGACACGCATGACCGCCCACGTCCGCGGCCACGTCCAAGGCGTCGGATTTCGTTGGTGGACCCGCTCCCGCGCGCTCGAGCTGGGTCTTACCGGCTACGCCAAGAACCTGAGAGACGGCCGCGTTGAGGTGGTTGCGGAAGGTGCCGAAGGTGACGTCGCAAAGCTGAAAACGCTCCTCGAAGAACAGCCCACCACCACTGGTCGGCCCGGTAACGTCGAGCACGCGCAAGCGCAGTTTTCAGCGCCGAAGGGCGCGGAAGGGTTTGAAGAGCGATGAAGAAGCGAATCGCGGCAACCGCTGCGGCAGTGGCACTCGCAGCGGTCCCGGCACCCGCCCAGGCGCAGGACCTGTCTTCGAGCATGGCGGCCATGAGCAGCCTGCCCACCCGCCAATACGACCCCGGTCTGCCGTGGGACGTGGCGGAAGCATCGCGGGCGAAGACGTACCGCAACATCAACTTCTACCGCATTCAAAACGGTCGCCTGCCGTGGCTGCGCACCCGCCAGCTGGACGCGCAGGCGCAGGCGTGGGCAGAAGAGCTCAGCCGCACCAACAGCTTCCGGCACTCTGAGGCGAACCTGCACGAAAACATCGCGTTTAGCTCCCACAGTCCGGAGGCGGCCTTCGAGCAGTGGCGCAACTCGCCGGGTCACAATGAAAACATGCTCTCCAACGCGACAACGGTCGGCATTGGCGCGGCGCACGCGTACGTCGACGGCCGCGGGTGGGGCTTCATCGTGGTCATGCAGGCGCGCTAGCGCGTTGCCGGTAACATCCACAAAATGCACCTCAAATCGCTGACGCTCAAAGGATTCAAGTCCTTCGCGTCGGCGACCACGATGAAATTCGAGCCCGGCATCTGCGCCGTGGTGGGGCCGAACGGCTCCGGCAAATCGAATGTGGTGGACGCGCTCGCCTGGGTGATGGGCGAGCAGGGGGCCAAAAACCTGCGCGGCGGGAAGATGGAGGACGTCATCTTCGCCGGCGCGGGCGCTCGCAAGCCGCTCGGGCGCGCGGAGGTCACGCTCACCTTCGACAACACCGACAAGCGCCTGCCCATCGACTACACGGATGTGGCCATTACCCGCCGCATGTTCCGCGACGGCGCGAGCGAGTACGAGATCAACGGCTCCAAGGCGCGCCTGATGGATATCCAGGAGCTGTTGAGCGATTCTGGCATCGGCCGCGAGATGCACATCATCGTCGGCCAGGGCAAGCTCTCTGAAATCCTGGATTCGCGCCCTGAGGAGCGCCGCGCCTTCATCGAGGAGGCCGCGGGTGTGCTCAAGCACCGCCGCCGCAAGGAGAAGGCGCAGCGCAAGCTCACCGGCATGCAAGCGAACCTGGACCGCCTCACCGACCTCACGGAGGAGCTGGGCAAACAGCTCAAACCGCTGGCACGTCAGGCCGAGGCCGCAAAGCGGGGTGCGGCAGTGCAGGCGGAGCTTCGCGACGCAAAACTCAAGCTCGCCGGCGACCAGGTGGTGCGCCTGCGCGCGAAATACGCCGATGCGCAGCGCGCGGCGGAGATGCTGGCGGAGAAGGTGGAAACCGTCACGGCCACGCTGGAGACGACAGTAGAAGAACAGGAAAGCGTCGAGGCGCACCAGCAGGAGCTGCAGCCGCAAGCGGAGCAGGCGCAGCAACTGTGGTTCGCGCTGTCCACCCTGGCCGAGCGGGTCAGCGCCACGCAGCGCATCGCCTCCGAGCGTGCCCGCAGCTCCAACGCGTTCGCGCCGTATGCGGGCCAGGACCCGGAGGATCTCGAGGCGCGGGCGCAGCTTGCCGACGAGCGCTACGCCGAAGCCCTCGAAGCCGCTGAGGAAGCCGCGGAACGGTTGGAAACCATCCGTGAAGAGGTCGCCGAACGCCAGGAGGCTTTCGACGCCGCCGAGCGCGAGCACATGGCGCAGGTGCGCGCGATTGCGGACCGCCGCGAAGGCGTGGTGCGCTTGATCGCGCAGGAGGAATCCCAGGCAGCGGCCGTGGAGGCGGCGCAGGAGGAGGTCCGCCGTTTCGAGGAAACGCTGGCAGAGACCAAGCAACGCGCCCGCCAAGCCGACGCGGAGGTTGCTGCGGTGGAAGAGCGGATTGCCGGGTTTGAGGCCGAGCGCGCGCCTTTGGACGACGCCTTCGCCCGCGCCCACACCGAATCCGACGCCGCCGATAAGCGCTTGGACCAGTTGCGCGCGCAGCAGCGCGAGCACGAGCGTGCGGTGGCCACGCTGCAGTCGCGCATCGACACCTTGGCGGAGCAGGCGCCGAAGCACTCGGCCGAGGACGTGCTCGACGGATTTGTCGCGCTCGCCGGGTTAGTCACGGTGGAGCCGGGGCTGGACCGGGCGCTCGCCGCGGCGTTGGGGGAGCACGCAGAAGCCCTCGTCGGTGAGGTCACCTCGGATGCGATCAAAGCGCTGGAGTCGGCGGCGCGCACGGTGGTTGTGGACCGCCGGGGTGGTTCCGCCTGGCGCCTGGACACCGATAGCGCGGTGGATTGGCTGCTCGACCACGTCACGCTCGCCCCCGAGGTACTCGGGCCGGTGACCCGCCTGCTCGCAGACGTGGTTGTATGTTCCGACCTGGATGCGGCGCGCGCCACGGCGGAGCAGGACCCGCGCCTGCGCGCGGTGACAACTGACGGTGTCCTCGTCGGCGAAGGCTGGGTCGCCGCCGGGACCGGCCAAACCTCCGCAGTGGAGGTCACCGCCCGCATCGAGGCGGCGAAGCTGGAGCTGAACCAGGCGCAGCAGCGGTTGGACGAGCTGGCCGGCACGCTCGAGGGCGCGACCGTGGCCGCGGACGAGGCCCGGGTGCACGCCGCGTCCGCCAAGGCCGCCCTGCGCGAGCACGACACCGAAGTCGAATCGTGGCGCCGCGACCGCGCCCGCCTGGTCAAGCAGAATGAAGTGAACAAGTCCGAGCACGAACGCGCGGCAGCCCGCGCGAACGAGGCGGACGCGCGCCTTGCGCAGCGCCGCACCGAGCTGGAAGAGACGCGCGACCGCCTGACCCGCGTGGACACCGACGTGGCGGCCTCGCCGGAAGAGCCGTCGACGGAGCAGCGCGACCAGGCCAGAAACGCGTTGAACAACGCGAAGTCGCTGGAAATGGAGGCAACGCTGGCCTCGCGCACCGCGCAGCAGCGAGCCGAGGCAGAAGCCGGTAAGGGCGACGCATTGCGCCGGCAGGCGGAGCAGGAGCGGCAGGCGAAGGCCCGGCATGAAGCGGCGATGGCGCGCCGGAGGGCGGAAGCGGAGTTGGCGGGCGCCGTCGAAAAGCATGCACGCGACTTGTCCGCCCGCATCGACGACGCACTGGCCCGCGCCACCGCACAGCGCGACGAGCTCACCGCGCAGCTGAGCAGCCTGCAGGGCAAGGTGCAGCAGGCGCGCCAGCAAGTTAACGCCACCCGCCAGCAGCTGGCGCGCCTGACGGACAGCGCGCACCAGTCCGACATCGCGCGCTCGCAGGCGCAGGTGCGCATCGACGAAGCGGAAGCGAACATCACCTCGTCCCTGGGTATTGCCGTGGCCGATCTGCTCGCCGGATACACCCCGGGCGAGGACTTCGACCGCGAGGCCGAGCAGGCCCGTTTGAAGCAGGCGGAGAAAGACCTGCGCGCCCTGGGCAAGGTCAACCCGTTGGCGCTGGAGGAGTTCAAGGCGCTGGAGGAGCGCTACACCTTCTTAAGCACCCAGCTCGACGATGTGATTCAGGCGCGCAAAGACTTGACCGGCGTGATCGAAGACGTCGACGCGCAGATCTTGCAGCTGTTCACAGACGCGTGGGCGGACGTTGAAGCGGAGTTCCCGCGCGTATTCCAAACGCTGTTCCCGGGCGGCGAGGCACGACTCGTGCTCACCGAGCCGGATGACATGCTCACCACCGGCATCGAGATCGAAGCACGCCCGCCCGGCAAGAAAGTCAAGCGTCTGTCCTTGCTTTCCGGTGGCGAGAAGTCACTGACGGCGCTGGCGTTTCTGGTGGCCATCTTCCGCGCGCGGCCCAGCCCGTTTTACGTGCTCGACGAGGTCGAGGCAGCGCTTGACGACGTCAACCTCCGGCGCCTCATCGCACTACTTGAGGAGCTGCGCCAGGATTCCCAGCTCATCGTGATCACCCACCAGAAACCGACCATGGACGTGGCCAACGTGCTCTACGGCGTGACTATGCGTGGCGACGGCGTGACACGAGTGCTTTCGCAACGCATGCAGCCTGCGGGGGCTGCGCCCGCGTGATGTCGGCTGGGCTGGCACACTAGAGCGCATGGATCTCAACGCCTTAATCAACAGCACTGCGTTCTGGATTGTCCTCGCGGTCGTCGTCATCGCGCTGATTCTTATCGGCATCGTCTCTGCCGGGAAGAAGCGCAAGGAGTCGAAGACCGTTTCCTTTGACAAGGTCGAGGAGCCCAAGGAGCTCACCCAGCAGGAGAAGTCGGGCAACTACCAGGCGAAGGGCGGCTTCAACTTCGCCCAGGCGGACGCCCAGCCGAAGCAGCCGGAGCCGGTGCGCCGCGAGCAGCCCAAGACTGAGGCGAAGCCGCAGGCGGCAGCCGCTTTTGTCCCGCCGGAGCCGAAGGAGCCGGAGACCCCAGAGCCGAAGGACGAGGAAAGCGTCATCGAACGCGCCATCGCGCGTGACGACGAACCGCAGGTCCCCACCGAAACCGTCGAGCAGACTCCGGCGGAGCCGGTGGTAGAGGAGCCGGTGGTAGAGGAAGCGGAGCCCGTCGAGAAGCAGCCTGCAGCTGAGCCGCCGCGCGTCGATGAGGAGATGCGCGAGCAGGAAGAAGAACTGCCCGCCGCCGAAGAGGTCGTGCAGGAACCCGCCGCCCCAGCTGAGCCGGAACCCTCCGACTCGAAGGCGGAGGCCGAGGAAGCCGCCGCGGCAGCTGCTGCGGCGCAGGAAAGTGCGGACGAGGCGCGCCAGGACGGTGCCGAGGTCTCCGATGACGCCGTGGTAGTTGAGGCGCCGACCGAGGAGCCGCTGGACGACATCGCCCCGGCCGCAGGCCGCATGGGCAAGCTGCGCGGGCGCCTGTCGCGCTCCCAGAACGCGATCGGCCAGGGGCTGCTGGGCATCCTCACCGCGGGCGACCTGGACGAGGACGCCTGGGAGGAGATCGAAGACACGCTGATCATGGCGGACCTCGGCGCCGAGCTGACCATGAAGGTCACCGACTCGCTGCGCGAGAAGATCGCCGAGCGCGGCGTGGAGACCGAGGACCAGGCTCGCGCAATGCTGCGTGAGACGTTGATCGAGGCCGCCCGCCCGGAGCTGGACCGCTCCATCAAGGCCATGCCGAACGACGGCAAGCCTGCCGTGATCCTGGTCGTCGGCGTCAACGGCACCGGCAAGACCACCACCACCGGCAAGCTCGCACGCGTGCTGGTGTCTATGGGCCACTCCGTGGTCCTCGGCGCAGCCGATACCTTCCGCGCGGCGGCTGCGGACCAGCTGGAGACCTGGGGCAAGCGCGTCGGCGCGTCCACCGTGCGCGGCAAGGAGGGCGCAGATCCGGCGTCCGTCGCCTTCGACGCGGTGGCCACCGGTGTGGCTGAGGGCGCGGACGTGGTGCTCGTTGACACCGCGGGCCGCCTGCACACCTCCACCGGTCTGATGGATCAGCTGGGCAAAGTCAAGCGCGTGGTGGAGAAGAAGAGCCACGTCGACGAGGTCCTGCTGGTGCTCGACGCCACCGTCGGCCAGAACGGCATCATGCAGGCCCGCGTGTTCCGCGAGGTCGTGGACATCACCGGCGTGGTGCTGACCAAGCTGGACGGCACCGCCAAGGGCGGCATCGTCTTCCAGGTCCAAGAGGAGCTCGGCGTGCCCGTCAAGCTCGTCGGCCTGGGCGAGGGCGCGGACGACCTCGCCCCCTTCGAGGTGGAGAGCTTCGTCGACGCGTTGCTCGGCTAAGCAGAAGCTTTACGACGCCTTCGCGCCCCCGGTGATGTGCCCATCGCCTGGGGCGCGCGCTAGTCTTGTGGGGATTATTTTCCGCTAGCAGCACAAGGGAGCGTGCACACCGTGTTCGAGTCACTGTCCGACCGGCTTCAATCAGCCCTCGGCGGCCTGCGAGGCAAGGGCAAGCTCACCGAGGAAGACATCAACGCCACCGCGCGCGAGATCCGTCTCGCGCTGCTGGAGGCGGATGTCTCGCTGACGGTCGTACGCGCGTTTATCAAGCGCGTGAAGGAGCGCGCCCTCGGTGCAGACGTCTCCGCGGCGCTGAACCCTGCGCAGCAGGTGATCAAGATCGTCGACGAGGAGCTGACCAACATCCTCGGCGGCGAAACGCGCCGGCTGAACATGGCGAAAAACCCGCCGACCGTGATCATGCTGGCCGGTCTGCAGGGTGCCGGTAAGACCACCCTCGCCGGCAAGCTGGCCAAGCACTTGGCCAAGCAGGGGCACACGCCGATGCTGGTCGCCTGCGACCTCCAGCGCCCGGGCGCGGTGCAGCAGCTGCAGATCGTTGGCGAGCGCGCCGGCGTGCCCACCTTCGCACCGGATCCGGGTACCTCCCTGGACTCCTTCGAGCACGAGATGGGCACCTCCCACGGCGATCCGGTCGCAGTGGCGCAGCAGGGCATCGAGTACGCCAAGCAGCAGAAAAACGACGTGGTGATCATCGATACCGCGGGCCGGTTGGGCATCGACGAGACGCTGATGACCCAGGCGCGCAATATCCGCGACGCGGTGAACCCTGACGAAGTCCTCTTCGTCATCGACGCCATGATCGGCCAGGACGCCGTCAAGACCGCCGAGGCCTTCGCCGAGGGCGTGGACTTCACCGGCGTGGTGCTGACCAAGCTCGACGGCGACGCCCGCGGCGGCGCGGCGCTGTCCATCCGAGAGGTCACCGGCAAGCCGATCCTGTACGCCTCTACAGGCGAGAAGCTGGAGGACTTTGATGTCTTCCACCCGGAGCGCATGTCCAGCCGCATCCTCGGCATGGGCGACCTTCTCTCCCTGATCGAGCAGGCGGAGCAGACATACAACGACCAGGACGCAGAGGCGGCGGCGAACAAGCTCGCCTCCGGCGAGCTCACGCTCGAGGACTTCTTGGACCAGCTGCTGATGATTCGGCGCATGGGCCCCATCGGCAACCTGCTCAAGATGATGCCCGGCGGCAAGGCCATGAACGAGATGGCGGACATGGTCGACGAGAAGCAGCTCGACCGCATCCAGGCCATCATCCGCGGCATGACCCCGGAGGAACGCCAGAACCCGAAGATCCTCAACGCGTCGCGCCGCAAGCGCATCGCCAACGGCTCCGGTGTGAAGGTCTCGGACGTGAACCAGCTGGTGGACCGCTTCTTCGAGGCGAAGAAGATGATGGGACAGATGGCCAGCCAGTTCGGCCTGCCGGGCATGCCTGGCATGGGCGGGGGCCGCTCCGCCACGAAGAAGAAGCCGAAGGGCCGCAAGGGCAAGAACGGCAAGCGCAAGCCGCCGAAGCGCGGAGGCGGCATGCCCAAGATGCCGGGGATGCCGAAGATGCCGGGTATGCCTGGCGGCATGCCGGATCCGAAGGAGCTGGAGAAGCTCCAGGAACAGCTGCCGGCAGGCATGCAGGGCATGGATCTGAACAACCTGGACTTCAATGAGGCGATGAAGCGCATGCAGAAGGGCAAGTTCTTCTAGCTCGCCCACGCACCAGGAGTAGGAAACCCCGAGAAGGCGCGATTTCGGCGCAATCTCGGGGATTTTTGCGTGTGTGTGCAGGGCAAGGGATGCCGGTGAGAGCTACGGGGTGGCCGGAGGTGCGTCGAGAAGCGAAAGCCCGTCGAAGATGGGCAAGAGCTGCTCCCACAGCAACGGCGTCAGCGATTCCGCGTAGGCGTTGGAGATGTGGTTCTGGTCGCGGTAGATGTACACGTTGCCGATCTGCGGCGGGCAGACGCCGTCGACGCAGTACCAGCCGGCGGTGTCGATGGCCCACTGTGAGAAACCGCCGTCGACGAAGAAGGCGGCCGGATCCTCTGGCGCGTAGACCATGTCCGCGGCCATGGAGCACGCGTACTCCGGATACCCCTCGACCACGCACAGGTTCGGGTCCATCTGCTCGCCGGTGGGGGTGAACATCCACGGGTTGTCGCGCAGGCCCACAAACGGGATGCCCGATTCAGCGAGGCGCTGCCACAGGTTCGCGTAGGCGTCCGGCACGTAGTCCGCGGATACGAGGCCGCCGCCTGCGTGCCCCGCAGGGCGGGTGGACGTGGAGATAACCATGTCGGGCGAGAGGTTGATGATCTCCTGCAGCGCATTTTCGCCCCACTCGGCGCAGGCGGGCGAGACGATGTCGTTGGCCGGATCCTGCGGTCCGCCAACCACCAGCGGGCATTCCTGGCGCACGTATGCGGCGACCTTGAAGTGGTGCTCTTTGCCCAGCTTGTCCAGCGGGATGATGAACGGCTCGATGTGGGAGCCGCCGGCGAGCACGATGGTGGTCTCCGCATCCACGTCGCCGTAGACGCAGTCCGGGCCGGGCATGGAATCCGGCGCTTCGGGCAAAAAGATCATGCAGCCCTCCTCCCCGATAGGCGGGAAGACGCCGGCGATGAGGTTGGGGTTCGGTCGTGCCTCCACTTCCGGTACCTCAGCGCCGAGCAGTGCGCGGGCACCCGGGTAAACGGCAGGGTCCAGCGGCTTTTCCTCCCGGTCGACGCGGTGGTCCCAGTACGGCTGGACCGCAAGAGCCGCTGCAAAAAGTGCTGCCGCGAGCAGACCTCCCACCGCGCGGAACGCCCCGGACAGGGTACGCATGGACCCCATTGCGTCAGCCACCGGAGTGTCATCGCCGCGGGGGCGGGAACGGTGCTGGCGCAGCGGGTCTTCCACCAAAGTGTGGGTGACGTGGGCCAGGCACAGCGACACCAGGATCACCAGAGAGCCCAGCCACGCCGGCGGGGTGTCGTAGCCGCCGATGACTGTGACGATGATCAGCAGCGGCCAGTGCCACAGGTAGAGGGAGTACGCCACGCTGCCCAACCACGTCATGGGTGCGGACGCGAGCACACCGGAAACGGGGTTGGCGTTGCCGGAGAGAATCACTAGCGCCGCACCAACCAGCGGGATCAGCGCGACCGGGCCCGGAAAGGCCAGCGAGGTGGGCACGATCAGCCCGGTCACGGCGATGAGAACCACGCCCAAAAGCGCGGTCAGCCACGCAGTGGATTGGGGGAGGAACCGCTTTGCGGGCACGAATGCCAGCAGCGCGCCGAGGGAGAGCTCCCATGCGCGCGAGAAGGTGGAGTAGTAGTTCTCGCCCGTGCCTTCCAACCCGAAGCGTGACGCCCAGGCGAAGGACGCCACCGTAATGACAGCCAGAAGCACGATGGCACCCCGGCGGGCGTGCTCCGGCTTCGCCCGCAGCTTGGTCACCGCTACCGCGATGATCCAGCCGAGGAGAATGCCAAAGACGTAAAACTGTCCCTGCACGGACATGGACCACAGATGCTGCAGGGGAGAGGTTTCCTGGCTGGCGGCGGCGTAGTCCGCGTTTTGTGCCATCAGCTCCCAGTTTTGGAAGTAGAGCATGGACGCGGTGACCTGGCGGGCCAGCTCCGTGTTCATCAACTCAGGTGTCAGCGCCAGCACGATACCGATAACGGACATCACAACCAGCGCCAGCGCCGGCACCAGCCTGCGAATCGTGCGCCACAGCGGCCACCACGGGTTCAAGTTGGGGTTCGGACGCAACGCGTAGCGCAGCTGGCCGCCCAGGAAGAAGTAGCCGGACAGCAGGAGAAACACGTCCACGCCGCCGGAGACGCGGCCGACAAAGACGTGGAAGAGCACCACGAGCGCGATGGCGAAACCGCGCAGGCCGTCGAGGTCGACTCGGTAGGCGGAGGAGCCTTGCTTCGGCTGTGGAACTCGCCCTGCCTTCGTGGTCAACTCCGTCTCCAACCCGTCGCGCCGTATCTGTTGTTGTGGCTACTATCGTCACAAGCGGTTTAGCACCTTACCGTTCCTCAGACCCGGCACCGAACTGGATGCGAGGCGGTGGGGTTTTGTCTCTGTCGGGATTGCGCGTAGAGTGCAACGGGTTGTCTGGCGTATTTCGATATGCCGTGGCACCGCAAGTTCATAACTGCGTACGCGCCGGATCCGTCTTGCCCCTCGTCCCAAGCGAGGCAGGTCGCCCGGCCAGGCACGCGCAGGGTAAATAAGAAGGGTTGAACCGGCTCGTCGGCAAGCGGCGAGTGTCTGCACTGCCCAGTGACCTACAAGGAAGTACATCATGGCTGTAAAGATCAAGCTGCAGCGCGTTGGCAAGATCCGCAACGCGCAGTACCGTGTCGTCATCGCTGATGCCCGCACCCGCCGCGACGGTGCCGTCATCGAGAACATCGGCATCTACCACCCGAAGGAAGAGCCGTCGCTCATCCGCATCGATTCCGAGCGCGCACAGTACTGGCTGGGTGTCGGCGCACAGCCGACCGAGCCGGTGCTCGCACTGCTGAAGGTGACCGGCGACTGGCAGAAGCACAAGGGCCTCGACGGCGCTGAGGGCACCCTGAAGGTGGCCGAGGAGAAGCCGTCCAAGCTCGACCTGTTCAACCAGGCGCTCGAGGAGGCCAAGAACGGCCCGACCGCCGAGGCCATCACCGAGAAGCGCAAGAAGGCCAAGGAAGAGGCTGAGGCCAAGGAGGCCGCTGAGGCCGCCGCCGCTGCCGAGGCTGAGGTTGCCGAGGCTGAGGGCGAGTCCGAGGCTTCCGAGGACGCTGAGGCTGAGGAGAACTAAGCCTTTCTCACCTCACGCGAATAATGCCCAGCGGTTTCGCTGGGCATTATTGCTTTTCTACGCCTTTCCGCGCGCGGTTTCCCGAAACGCCTCTGCCGCCAGCACGTGCTTGCACGGACCCCGGGTATCCTTGTGTTTGGCAAACCAGAAACAGGTGCATGCGAACGCGTAAGTCTCGTGTTCGAGCCTCACCGTGTAATCGTTGGAGCCGGAGCGCACCGTGAACCCGTCGTCCCGACCGGCGAGCGGGGAGACAGCGTTGCGGGTCAAGAGCTCCTCGGCGTTAGCGAGGCGGGGGTTGAGTTTGCCCACCACATCGGGGTCGAGCGGCAGCGGGCGGTGGAAATATGCGCCCAGGGTGAGGTCGTAGCCAACCTGGCCCGTCGACGCGAGGACTTGGAGTGCGTCTTCAACACGGTCTGGAGTGAGTCCGGTCTCCGCCACGAGGTGGCGGACGTCAATGCGGGGATCGAACGCCAGAACTGCTGAGACTAGGTCAGCATCATCGGCTGCGTGCCGGCTGTTCAGTGACATCAACAATGCGCCTTCGCCGGAAAACCCGCGGGTTTTTGCCGGGCTGATCACCACTGTGAATCGCGCGCCAGGAAGCTCAAACACCCAAGCGGACGACTTTGGTTGGGAATACGTGTCGCTCTCGGTGCTGTAGACCGACAGTTTTGTCACGTACGGCAGGAGGGGGATGAGTGGTTTCAACCGCTCCGGCCCGGCTAAGCAGACCGCGCCTTGCGACGGCTTCGACGCCAGGCGCAGACTCCGCAATGCGGGCGTGGCCCACATCACGGATTTTGGTGAAGTTGTCCCGGGCAGCGACGTGATGAGCTTTGTCGTTTCCGGCCCCGTGAGTTCCAGCTGTTTCGTCATGGAGGCGCTAATTCGCTGCGACTCTGCAAGTCCTTTTACCCACCGCAGCGGCAGGTCGACCCTTTTCTCGTCCAGTGTGGTGTCCATCGTCGTGACGTGAAGTGCGTCGTCGGCAATGGTGAGGCGGAGTGGCGAGCCCGGTGTGATTGCCGTAAGAGCCTCACGCAGCGGGAGATTGATGTCCACGTTGGTGACGCCTGACTGTTGGGATTGCGCGTCAAGGTCGGTGACATCCAAGCGGGCGTAGGTGCTGCAGCAGCCTGAGAACGATTCGAACCGCAGACCTTCCGGAGTGGAGGTGACCACCGGGTCCAGCGCGGCGATAGCCGCGGTGTCCACCGGAGTGTAGAAACGTTTCGCGGCGTAGTCCGCGACGGTGAGCACCCCGCGCGCGACGATGTGGGGGTTTTCTACGAATCCGCTGAAAAAGTGCGGTTCGTCCACTCGGTAGAGCGTGCCACCACTGGTGGCCAACTGCAGGCCCTGGTCAGTCACGGCGGACGGGTGGGTGTAGGAGTAGTGCACCTATGCCTCCTTGAGCAACGCCGACGCTGCCAGCGCTGCCTTTGATTTCCCGTTGAAGTTTGCAAGCCACTCGCGCAGCCCTGCACCAAGCTCCGATTCTCCGGTTGCTAGTCGCACGTTTCGGTACAGCTCAATGAGTTTGCCGAGGTCGCGCGACTTGTGATCCAACTTGGGCAATAACTGCGCAAGGAGATCACAGACGTAGATTGGGTTAAGCGTTGCGGCGTCTTCAAGCGAGGCAGCCCATCGGCCAAGGATGACGTCTTCTAACTTGGACCATTCTTCCGCGGCGGTGTCCGCCCCGATGGCTCGTGGGAGTGCAGTCGCCACAAGCTCGGTGGCGATTGTGCGAATTTCAGTGTCTTTGTTTGCCATGGCTTTGCCCAAGAACCGGGCGGTGTGCGGCGACCATTCTCCTGGGTGCCAAGTGAGTACGTCGACAATGGCGGGATCCTGCTTTTCTGGGTAGTTCGACATCCCGTCGTCCAGGCCGCTCTCCATGTCGTGGGTGTAGGCATCCAAGCAGCTCGGGGCGACGATGGCGCGCCCGGCAGCGGAGTAGGTGACGCTGAACGGGGCGGAAGCCAGAAATGGCAGCTTCTCTTCGAGCTGTGTGCTTTGGTGTTTCCACCCTTGTGAGGTGCGGAGCCATACGCGGCTTTCACCGCATCCGGTGCATCGGTCTTCGGGCGGGGTCCACAGGACGCAGTCGCACCCAGCTCGCACTCCCTGTAGGGGCACACGTCCGGTGCTGTCTTCCTGAAAGTCCACTAATCGCAGGTGGGCGAGGAGGGCATCGTCGGGCCAGACGTCTTCGGGGTTTGAATATGTGGCGAGGCGGCGGGCGAATTCCTTGTTGTCCACGCGGCCGAAGGTGTCCGTTGGCGTTGAAAGTAGGGTGCGCGTGGGTTCGAGCCCATGCACGATGGCAACGACCCGCAGGAGCGATTTCCTCCTCATATCAACCGTCAGCCGATACGCGTTGGCTTCTTCTACCTCGGCAGGAGTGCTGCGGCATTGCACCAATAGCCACCGCACATCGGGGAGAGTAGACGACGGGCTGTCGTTCGGCAGCACCGGTTTGAGAATCTCCAGCGCGCGCGGCCCAGTTTCCGCCAGCCACGCAACGAGCAACGCAAAGCCCACCGCGTCTGGTGCGGCGAGCAACTCTCGGGTGCGAAACAAAGCATCCTCGTCCGTCCACGGGGCGACAGGTTGCGCTTCAGCGGGCTGCCCTAACGGTGCGGAAGTCTCTGTGGGGGCTTCCGGGCTGGTGTACCGGGGGCCCAGCAATTCGAGCGCCATGACAGGGGACAGGACGTCGCGGGCGGCGTCAACGAGCTCCTCTTTGCCCAACGTGCGTAGGAGCGCGGCACTGCGTCGTACGACGTCGTCATTTGCGTGGTATAGGCCGGTTTGCGCGGCATCAGCGATCCCCGCGGCCAGATCTTCGCGCTCGGTCGCGATCTTCTCCAACATTTTCAGCGCCGTGATTGCAGTCGTCTTCGACCCGCTCAGGGCGTGGGTGCCGGCGGCAACAAACCCGTCCGCATCCAGCTCCGACAGGCGAGAAAGTTGCTTGACTGCGAACGTGGTAGTAGAGCCGATCCCCGAGCCCATAGCGGCGATGAGCAGGTGCTGTCGCTTCGTGGTTTCTTCCTCGGTCGGCGCGAAATCCTCGTAATGCTGGGTAAACCAGCGAACGCGGTACGCGGGGAAACCCCGGTTCAGCGCCGTGAGCATTTCGTCGAGCAGGCGTTCGCGGTCCAGCAGACCTTCGTCCACCAGCGCAACAAGCGATTCTGCCCAGCCTGGCCAGTACGTCTTCTCCATGGTGGTGAAACTGACTTCTTGGGTGCCCGCGAGCGAGAAGAGCGGCCAAATCAGTTCTTCTCGGAGTTCGGTGTCGTGCCAGAGAAGAAAGTCGCGCTCAAATCCGGCCTGGCCCATCAACCCAATGAAATACGGATCGCCGTGCTCTATTGCGTATCCCTCGAACAGTTCGCGCAGACGAATCTGGATGAACGTGTCACCTCTGAATTGGTTCCACGCCCCCTGCTCGGGCTGGCTCGGGTTCTCGATCTCGTGTTTTTGATCAATTGGGAGGGCACGAATCGTCTCGTAGGCTTCTTCCAAGGTCATGCCGGGGCGCCACCATTTGACGGACATCAAATGGTCCTTTTCCGACATGTCTTTGGCAAGTTGCTCGAAGTAGGTCATGTTGCTTCCTTAGGAATCGACTGAAGCATTTGCTCGTCGACGGTTACGTGACCGGCATAGTGACACAGATTACGCTCTGGCTCAACAGTTGGGCTGCGTCGCAGCTTTCTGCTTAAGGGGGCGAAGTGGTCGCATTCACCGCTGATAGTCTTGGCACCCATGGAGCTGCAGATCGGCCGCGTGGTCAAGTCCCACGGCGTGAAAGGTGAAGTTGCCGTCGAGTTGTTGGCGGACGAGTCGGAAGAACGCATCGTCGTCGGCGCTGTGCTTGCCGGCCGCCAGGCGGGCAAAGAGCGGGAGCTGACCGTAAAGACGGTGCGCCCGCACCAGAAGCGCCTGCTGGTCAGCTTCGAAGAAGTTCCGGACCGCACCGCGGCAGACAGCCTGCGGGGCATGAAGTTCTTCGCCGAGCCGCTGGAGCGTGGCGAGGACTCTGACGAGTACTACAACCACGAGCTGATCGGGCTGAAGGTCCGCCACGGCGACGAAGAGGTCGGTGAGGTCACCGGCGTGATGGATGTGCCGAACCGGAAGATCTTGGAGATCGACTACAAGGGCAAGGACGTCATGGTCCCGTTCGTGATGGACTTCGTGCCGGAGCTCGACGCGGACGCGGGCTACCTGGTTATCACCCCGCCTGAGGGCCTGCTTGATGTCTAACCCGCAGCTGCGCTTAGACGTTGTCACCATCTTCCCCGAGTACCTCGACCCGCTGCGCCACGCGCTGCTGGGCAAGGCGATCGAACAGGGGATCCTCTCCGTGGGCGTGCACGACCTGCGTGATTGGGCGGAAGGCAACCACAAGTCCGTGGACGCACCGCCGCTGGGAGGGGGACCGGGCATGGTGATGAAGCCGGAGGTGTGGGGGCCCGCACTCGACGAGATCGCGAAAGGCCGCACCGGCACCGACCTCGATTCCGCTGTCGCTCACCGCAACGACAAGCTGCGCCACGACGACGTCCACGCGGTGGCTCCCCGTCCGTACGGCGAGGGAGAGGACTCGGACAAGCCCTTGCTGCTGGTACCCACCCCGGCCGGTAAGCCGTTTACGCAGAAGGATGCGCAGGCCTGGTCGCGCGAGCGCCATATCGTGTTCGCGTGCGGGCGCTACGAGGGCATCGACCAGCGCGTCTTCGAGGACGCCGCACATCGTTACCGGGTGCGCGAGGTCTCCATCGGTGACTATGTGCTCATCGGCGGCGAGGTCGCCGTTCTGGTCATCGCGGAGGCCGTGACGCGGCTGATCCCGGGCGTGCTCGGCAACACGGAAAGCCACGAGGAAGACAGCTTCTCCGACGGCTTGCTCGAAGGGCCCAGCTACACCAAACCGAGGGTGTGGCGCGGCATCGAGGCACCGGCGGTGCTCACGTCCGGCGACCACGCCAAGGTGGAAACCTGGCGCCGCGAGCAGTCGCTGAAGCGCACGCGTGCGGTCCGCCCGGAGCTGTTGGAGCAGGCAAATCTCAGCGACGACGACCGGTTCATGCTCGACGCCCGCGACGTGGTTACGACGTTGCAGGTGGGTGGGGCGAAGCGAATCGTCGCAAAGCAAATGCGCAGGGCGCTGAAGAAGGCGGGATACCGGGCAACCCGGATTGCGCAGGAGGGCGGCGTGCTCACCGTCGAGGGGAGAACCGCGTTGCCGCTGGAAGAGGCCACGCGCGCGGTCGGTGATGTTGTAGGAACCTGTGAGTCGGGGCGGACCGTAGAGGTTTAACCGATCTGGTGGCTAACATCACCCTGTGAGAATTTAATGATCTGACCATATCTGCATAGGGTTGAGAGTGTTACGCGTGTTCACAAGAAAGGACACCCATGCTCGCGTCAGTGCTCGACCCAACCTCCGCGGTCGCCATCGTCCTGCAAATCGTCATCATTCTCGGCGCCCTGCTGCTTGGCACCCGCTACGGCGGGCTGGGGCTCGGCCTCATCTCCGGCATCGGCCTGATGCTGATGGTGTTCGTCTTCGGGCTCGAGCCCGGCGAACCACCCGTCGGCGTGATGCTCACCATCATCGCCGTGATCGGCTGCGCCGCGACGCTGCAACAATCGCGCGGACTGGAGGTGATGATGCAGCAGGCGGAAAAGGTGTTGCGCGCCCACCCCGAGCGCATCACCATCCTCGCGCCGCTGACCACGTGGTTTCTCACCGTGCTGTGCGGCACCGGCCACGTCGTCTACACCATGTTCCCGATCATCGAGGACATCGCGCTGAAGAAGGGTATCCGGCCGGAGCGCCCCATGGCTGTCTCCTCCACCTCGGCGCAGATGGGCATCACCGCCTCCCCAGTCTCGGTGGCGACGGTGTCGCTCGCGTCCATCCTGGCTGAAAATGCGGGTGTGATTGACAAGGCATACTCCATCCCGCAGATCCTCATGGTCGCCATTCCGGCGTCGCTGTCCGGTGTCATCCTGGCCGCGCTGTGGTCGCTGCGCCGCGGCAAAGACCTCGACCAGGACCCGCACTTCCAGGAGCGGATGAAAGACCCGGTGTTTGCGCAGTCCATCAACCAGTCCAGCCACTCGCTGATGGACGAGGTCTTCCCGCGCACCGCCAAGAACGCAGTGTGGGTGTTCCTCGCCGCGATCGCATTCGTGGTCGTCCTCGGCGCCTTCGAGGGCCTGCGCCCGGCGTTCTACGACGGCGAGGGCGGCATGAAGCCGCTTTCGATGAACCTTGCCATCCAGATGGTGATGCTGTTCGCGGGTGCGTTGATCCTGCTGTTTTGCAAGGTAGACCATAAAAAGATCGCCTCGACCCCGGTGTTCAAGGCTGGCATGACCGCGGTGTTTTCGGTCTTCGGTGTCGCCTGGATGGCGGACACGTTCTTCGCGGCGCACATCGACCAGCTGGAGGAGGGGCTCGGCTCGGTGGTGGAGGCCGCGCCGTGGGCCTACGCGATCGTGCTGCTTATTGTGTCCAAGCTGGTCAACTCCCAGGCTGCCGCACTCGTGTCCATTGCCCCGATCGGTCTGGCGCTGGGCATCGACCCGAAGGTGATCGTGGGCTTCTACGGCGCCGCCTACGGCTACTGGATTTTGCCCACCTACCCGTCGGACCTGGCGTGCATCGGCTTCGACCGCACGGGCACGACGCGCATTGGCAAGTACGTGATCAACCACTCCTTCTTAGTCCCGGGTGCGATTTCGGTGTTCACCTCGTGTGTCGTCGGTTCGGTTCTGGCGCAGGTTCTGCTGTAAAGCTGGCCCAAAACAGGCGCGACTAAACTCGCCCGAATGACATCAATCGCAGCCACCATCGCGAAAGAACTCAACGTTCGGGACAACCAGGTCGAGCAGGCCCTCAAGCTGCTGGCTGAGGGCAACACCGTGCCGTTTATCGCCCGCTACCGCAAGGAGGTAACGGGCGGCCTCGACGACGCGCAGTTGCGCCACATAGAGGAGCGCAACACCTATCTGGTCGAGCTCGCCGAGCGCAAGCAGGCAGTGCTGGAAAGCATTGAGGAGCAGGGCAAACTCACCGACGAGTTGAAGCAGGCGATCCTCGCCGCCGACACCAAGGCGCGCGTGGAAGACCTCTACCTGCCGTACAAGAAGCGTCGCAAGACCAAGGCAGACATCGCGCGCGAGGCGGGCCTGGAGGCGCTTGAGCAGCAGCTTATCGACGACCCTTCGGCCGACCCCGAGCAACTCGCCCAGGCCTTCCTCTCCGAGGGCTTCCCGGATGCGAAGGCCGCGCTCGAAGGCGCGCGCGCCATTTTGGTGGACCGCTTCGCCACCGACGCCGACCTGGTGGGCGAGGTGCGCGACCGCGTTTACGGTCAGGGCGCGATGCGCTCTGCGGTGGTGGAAGGCAAGGAGACTGAAGGGGCGAAGTTCGCGGACTACTTCGAGTTTTCCGAGCCGTTTGAAAAACTGCCCAGCCACCGCATCCTGGCATTGCTTCGCGGCGAGGCGGAAGGCGTGCTCACGCTCGATATGGATCCGGGGGAGGAGACCGTCTACGAGGGCATGATCGCCGAACGCTTCGACCTGCCAGTGCAGGATTCCCAGTGGCTGGCCAAGGCCGTGCGCTGGGGCTGGCGCACCAAGCTGCAGGTTTCTGCGAACTTGGATACCCGTATGCGCTTGAAAGAGAAGGCGGAAGACGGCGCGCTGCAGGTGTTCAAGACCAACCTGCGCGACGTGCTGCTCGCTGCGCCCGCCGGACAGCGCGCCACCCTGGCGCTGGATCCGGGGTACCGCAACGGTGTCAAGTGCGCGGTGGTGGACGAGACCGGCAAGGTGCTGGCCACCACCATTGTTTACCCGCACCAGCCGCAGAACCGTTGGGACGCCTCCCGCGCGGAGCTGGCGTCGCTTGCCGCGCAGCATGGCGTGGAACTGATTGCGGTGGGCAACGGCACCGCTTCGCGCGAGTCGGAGAAGCTCGCGGGCGAGGTCGCGGATCTGATTGCGCAGGCCGGCGGGAAGCGGCCCACCCCGGTGGTGGTCTCCGAATCCGGTGCGTCGGTGTATTCCGCCAGCCCGATCGCGGCGGAGGAGTTCCCGGACATGGATGTCTCGCTGCGCTCCGCGGTGTCTATCGCGCGGCGCTTGCAGGACCCGCTGGCGGAGTTGGTCAAGGTGGACCCGAAGTCCATCGGTGTGGGCCAGTACCAGCACGACGTGAACCAGACCGCGCTCGCGCAGACGCTGGATGCGGTGGTCGAAGATGCGGTGAACTCCGTCGGTGTGGACGTCAACACCGCCTCCGCGCCGCTGCTCGAGCGCGTTGCCGGCCTGTCCGGCACGGTGGCGAAAAATATCGTGGCCTACCGCGACGAGCACGGCCGGTTTACCACCCGCAAGGAACTGGGCAAGGTCCCGCGCCTGGGTCCGAAGGCGTTCGAGCAGGCTGCCGGCTTCTTGCGCATCCAGGGCGGCTCAAACCCGCTCGACGGGTCGGCGGTGCACCCGGAGGCCTACCCGGTAGTCGAGCGTGTGGCTCAGGCCACGGGGCTCAACACTGAGCAGCTCATCGGCAACACGGCGGTGCTGACGAAGCTCAAGCCCGAGGACTTCGCCGACGCCACCTTCGGCGTGCCCACCGTCACCGACATCCTCGCCGAGCTGGATAAGCCGGGCCGCGACCCGCGCCCGGAATTCAAGACCGCCGAGTTCAAGGAAGGCGTCAACGAGGTCAAAGACCTCACTCCGGGCATGATCCTGGAAGGCACGGTGACCAACGTCGCCGCCTTCGGCGCCTTCGTCGACGTGGGCGTGCACCAGGACGGCCTGGTCCATGTCTCCGCCATGAGCCACTCCTTCGTCTCCGACCCGCACGAGGTGGTGCGCTCGGGTGAGGTGGTGAAGGTCAAGGTCATGGACGTTGACGTGGCCCGCGACCGCATCGGGCTGAGCTTGCGGCTTGACGACGAACCCGGCCAACCCGCACCGAAAAAGGGACGCAACCAGGGTGGCAAGAACCGGCAGGGCAAAAGGAACCGTGGTGGAGGGCGGCCGGAGGAGCGTCGTCAAGCATCCGGCTCCATGGCGGACGCGCTCAAGCGCGCCGGATTTGGCAAGTGACCGGCGCGTATGTAACATCTTGCAGGTTCTTGTAATCGACACGAACCGGCCGAGCGCCCCAGAGGGGAAGTGCCGCCAGGGTCCTCTGTCCGAACACGTAAAGGATTGCTTTCATGAGCAACGGCATCATTGATCTTGTCGACGCAGGCCAGCTGCGCGACGACATCCCGGACTTCCGCCCGGGCGACACCCTCGACGTCCACGTCAAGGTTATCGAGGGTTCTGTGACCCGTACCCAGGTCTTCACCGGCTTCGTCGTGCGCCGTCAGGGCGCTGGCATCCGCGAGACCTTCACCGTGCGCAAGGTCTCCTTCGGTATCGCGGTTGAGCGTACCTTCCCGGTGCACTCCCCGAACATCGAGAAGATCGAGGTTGTGCGCAAGGGCGACGTCCGCCGCGCCAAGCTGTACTACATGCGCAACCTGCGCGGCAAGGCTGCCCGCATCAAGGAGCGCCGCTAGTTTCAGCGCGTACCAGTGCCCCGTCCGAGTTGTCTCGGGCGGGGCGCTTCGCATTTGCGGCGCACCGTTGCTCGTCGGGCAGTATCGGTGGCGTCGGTGGCGGTGCTAACGTATCCCGGGTGACCAACGTGAACGGACCCGCAGGCGAACCGAACGCTTCCACGCCTGCACAGCCCCGCAACCCCTACGCCGCGGCCGACTCGCAGTTCGAGGTCGAGGCCCAAACCACAGCCCGGGAAGAGAAAAAGGAGCTTCCCTGGTACGTGGAGATCCCGGTCGTGGTCGTGCTGACGCTGCTGATCATGTTCGTGATCCAGACGTTCATCGGCCGCCTCTACGTCATCCCGTCCGCCTCCATGGAGCCCACGCTGCACGGCGAGGCAGGCTCCGGCGACCGCATCTTCGTGGAGAAGGTCAGCTACTACTTCTCTGACCCGGAGCCGGGCGACGTGATCGTCTTCGCCGGCACCGACTCCTGGAACACCGGGTTTGACTCCAATCGTTCCTCCAACCCTGTCGTGCGCGGCATGCAGGAGGTCGGATCCTGGGTCGGCTTAGTGCCGAAGGACGAAAACACTCTGGTCAAGCGCATTATCGCCACCGGTGGACAGACCGTGTCCTGCCAGGCGGGGGACCCGGCGATCATGGTCGACGGCAAGCCGATCGACCAGTCTTACACCCTGCAGCCCAACTTCTACCCAGTGGACCTGACAACGGGCTCCGACGCGTGCGGCGGGCCTTACTTCGGCCCTGTGACGGTGCCGGAGGGCAACTACTTCATGATGGGCGACAACCGCACCAACTCCCTCGACTCCCGCGCGCACATGGGTGACCAGTTCGAGGGCACCATCCCGGAGGAGAACATCCGCGGCAAGGTCAAGGCCGTGGTCTTCCCGGTCAACCGCATGCAGGGCGTGGACGACCCGGACATCCAGCAGTAGCGACGTGCGCCGCCTGAAGCAGCTGCGCACCTACGAGGTCGCCTTGGACAAGGCCGGCTTCGGCCCGGTCGCTGGGGTGGATGAGGCAGGCCGCGGCGCTTGCTTCGGCCCCGTGACCATCGCCGCGTGCGTGCTTCCGCCGGCCCCGCAGGCGGCGCTCGAGGGGCTCACGGACTCCAAAAAGCTCACCGCGCGCAGGCGCGAGATCCTCTTTGATGCGGTGGTGGATATCGCGGTAGCGTTTTGCGTCGTGCACATCCCAGCGGCCGAGATTGACCGCCGCGGCATCCAGCACGCCAACATCGACGGCGCGCGCCGCGCCATTGCGGGACTGGCGGTGCAGCCGGGCTATGTGCTTGTCGACGCGTTCCGTATCCCCGGCCTGCCCTCACCCCAGCTGCCGGTGGTCGGCGGCGATTACACCGCCCGCTGCATCGCCGCCGCGAGCGTGCTGGCGAAGGTGAGCCGCGACCGGCTGGTGTGCGAGATGGCCGATGAGTATCCCCAGTACGGGTTGGAAGGCCACAAGGGGTATTCCACGAAGGTGCACATGGACGCGGTGCGCCGCCACGGTGCGAGCCCTCAGCACCGTTATAGTTATGCAAACGTCAGGGACGCTGACGACTTCTATTGGCAGTCCAGCATGAAGGGGCACGAATGAGCGCCGAGGATCTTGACAACTACGAGGCTGACGTCGAGCTTTCCCTCTACCGCGAGTACCGGGACGTGGCCAGCCAGTTCTCCTACGTGGTGGAAACGGAGCGGCGTTTCTACCTGGCCAACGCGGTGAAGTTGATCCCGCACACCGAGGGCGGCGACGTCTACTACGAGGTGCTCATGTCCGACGCGTGGGTGTGGGACATGTACCGTGCGGTGCGTTTCGTGCGCTACGTCCGCGTGATCACGTACAAGGACGTCAACATCGAAGAGCTGGACAAACCGGAGTTGACCTTCCCGGAGTAGCTTCCGGAGGCCGGGAGCGCACCGCCTGCGCCCGGTCCATTTTTCGCGCCTGATGGAACCGAGGCGCTCTTCCTTGCGTCATATGGGAAGTCAGTTGTTGATTTTCCAAACGTTGGGGAGGCACCGTGCACGTGGACTATAAAGCCCAGGACGCGCTGGGCAAGGCGGGGGAGCACGCCGCCATCAGGTGGTACGAACAGGAGGGATACACCCTCCTCGGGCGCAGGCAGCGCATGCGCGCCGGCGAAATCGATGCCGTGGTGGAGGCCGAAGACGGCACCGTGGTGTTCGTGGAGGTCAAAGCGCGCCGCGGCAGCGCCTTCGGTGCCGCTGAAGCTGTGGGGGAGAAGAAGCTGCGCACGATGCGCCGGTGCGCGGCGCAGTGGTTGGAGCAGCACTCTGGCGGCGAGTTCCGCCCAATCCGCTTCGACGTGGTGGAGGTGGTCCGCGACGGGGAGGACTTCGTGCTGCGCAGGTTTCCGGGGGTTGAAGATGGCGCTTGCTAGCACGATGAGCGCCACCGTGGAAGGGGTTGCCGCCCGCTTGGTCACGGTTGAGGCGAATGTGGGGGCGGGCCTGCCGGGGATGCACATGGTGGGGTTGGGCGACGCGGCGGTCAAGGAATCTCGCGAGCGTATCCGCACGGCGGTGGCAAACTCCGCGCTGCCGTGGCCGCGCACGAAGATCATGGTGTCGCTGTCTCCCGCACACCTGCCAAAGGCCGGTTCGCACTTCGACTTACCCATCGCCCTCGCGGTGCTGGGCAGCCTTGATCCGCGGGTTGAGCCCACGTTGCAAACCACAATGTTTTGCGGCGAGCTCGCGCTGGACGGCACTTTGCGACGGGCCGAAGGCGTCCTGCCCATGCTCCTTGCAGCACTGCACAACGGCGAGGGCGGAATCGGCACCATCGTCGTGCCGCGGGCGAACGCCGCGGAGGCAGCCCTGCTCGGCCGCCGGAATATTGTGGTGGCGGATTCGCTGCTCCAGGTCTGGAAGTGGGCCGCAGGCGAGGCGCAGCTCGAGCACGCTACCGCGCCAGCGGCTGTAACCGCGCCGCCCGCCGCTCCCGATTTCCGGGATCTCGCGGGCATGTCCGAGGAACGCGAGGCGCTTCAGGTCGCCGCCGCGGGCGGGCACCACGTGATGATGATCGGCCCTCCCGGCTCCGGCAAGTCCATGCTGGCGGAGCGCATCCCTTCAATTCTGCCCGCGATGGATGTGGCAGAGATGGTCGAGGTCACCGCCATCCACTCCGCGGCGGGGGTGTCCGGAGGCGGGGTCGTTGCCTCGCGGCCGTTTATCGCGCCGCACCCGTCGCTGACCCGCGCCGCGTTGATCGGCGGCGGCAGCGGCATCCCCACGCCGGGGGCAGTGAGCCAGGCTCACCGCGGGGTGTTGTTTTTGGACGAGGCCTCCGAGATTGCGGCGCCGGTGCTCGACGCGCTTCGCATCCCGCTAGAAAAGCGCGAGGTGCGGCTGGCTCGAGCTCGCAGGGAGGTGGTCTACCCGGCCGATTTCCAGCTGGTGCTGGCGGCGAACCCGTGCGCGTGCCAGCGCATCAAAGGTCAATGCGTGTGCAAGTCGACGCAGCTCGCCCGGCACTTGAGCAACCTCTCCGGCCCGCTGAAGGACCGGCTGGACGTGTTCATCACCACCTCGGGCGAGACAAAGGTGCTCAGCCCGGATGGGGTGGAGCCCTCGAGTGTGATTGCCCAGCGCGTCGCTGTGGCGCGTGAGCGTGCCGCTGCCCGGTGGGCGCAGGCGGGGTTGGAAGAGTCCGTCAACGCCCGGGTGCCGGCGACAGTGATCAGGCGCCACTTCCCGGCCCGCGAATCGGCGATGGCGCTGCTGCAGTCCCACTTGGTAGATGGAGTGATCACGCAGCGGGGCGTGGATAAGTGCCTGAAGCTCGCCTGGACGTTGGCGGACCTGGAGCAGGAGGACCAGCCCGACATCGACCACGCCTACCGGGCAGTGCAGATGCGCGCGGCGCAACTGCAGCAGGAGGTGGCGTAGATGGCATCGCAAGCATCATGGGCTTATCTCAGCAGGGTGGTGGAAGGCCCGTCCCACCACATCCAAGCCCTGCTCAGCGTGGGCAGGACTGCTGACGAGATCGCGCACGGAGTGCGCACCCGCGCCAGCTGGGTAGGCGGGCTGCTCAAGCAGACGGAAAACCGCTACTCATGGGACCGCCCTACGCACGACCTCGAACAGGCGGCGGAGCTCGGCTTCACACTGCTGACGCCTGAGTCGCCGCACTGGCCGACAGAGGCGATCCAGCGCTCGTTCGGCTGCCAGCAAACGGGCGCTGCCGCCAAAGAAAGCCATCAACCGGACGGGATCGCCCCGCACGCGCTGTGGGTACAGGGCAACGCGAACCTGGCCGGATTGTTCGCTCATTCTGTGGGCGTAGTAGGCACACGCCACGCCACCAAGTACGGCCATGTGGCGACCAAGGACTTGGTGGCGGGACTCGGCGGGCACAACTACACCGTTGTCTCCGGCGGCGCGCTCGGCATCGACACCGTGGCGCACCAGACGGCGATCGACGTGTGCACGCCCACCGTCGTCGTCGCCGCCTGCGGCCCAGGCGAGCACTACCCGCGCTCCAACAAGGCGTTGTTCGAACGCGTGGTGGCGCGCGGTGGTGCGGTGGTGACTGAATATCCGCCTGGGACGACGCCAGACCGGCACCGGTTCCTCACAAGAAACCGCTTGGTGGCAGCGCTGACTCTGGGCACTGTCTTGGTCGAAGCCCCGTTTCGCTCCGGGGCGCTGAACACCTTGAAGTGGGTCAACGTGTTCAACCGCAAAGCGATGGCGGTGCCGGGGCCGATCACCGACCCGCAGTCCCTCGGCGCAAACCTGGCCATCCGCAGACAGGAGGCGCAGATGGTGCTCAACGCGGACCAGATCCACGAAGAGCTTTGCGCAGTCGGCGAGTTTGACGCACAAGAGCAGCTGGAAATGCAGTTTCCGCCCAGCGTGGTGCAGCAGCTTTCCCGCAACGAACTGCGCATTTACGACGCGCTTCCGCCCGTGGGCCGCCAGGGCCGGGAAGCGGAAGCTGTCGCCGCCGACGCAGGGCTATCAATCGCGCTGACGGTGCACATCCTGATGGATCTGTCTAAGCGCGGGCTCGTGCAACGTGACAAGCGCGTGTGGTCGCGCGTGGAGCAACCCGAGCAGTGAAGTGAGTAGACTGCCGTGACATGAGTGAACAGCTGGGGCAGTTGCAGGCGGCGGTGGAGGACTTCGCCGAACATGCCGAACTCGTCCTCGGCCGCTCCCCGAACACGGTCAAGGGCTACGTAGCGGACCTCAAGGGGCTTGCCGGCTACGCGGACACGTTCGACGCGTTTACCCTCGACGCTCTGCGGCGCTGGCTGGCTGACGCCCTCGCCGCCGGCAAAAGCCGTGCGACCCTGGCGCGCCGCACCGCCGCCGCCCGGGCGTTTTCCACGTGGGCGTACCGCCAGGGATACATCGGCACCGACGCCGCCGCGCGCTTAAAGGCTCCGAAGGTGAACCGTCCCTTACCCGCCGTGGTGCAAGGCGAGCGCGCCGGAAAACTCGTGGAGGCGGACACGGCCGACGACGCCCACCCGGCCGAGCACCTGCGCGACAGGGCCATGCTCGAACTGCTCTACGCCACCGGGATCCGCGTCGGCGAGCTCACCGGACTCGACATCGGCGACGTGGACCTTGCCCGTGGGCTGGCCCATGTTACCGGCAAGGGCAACAAGCAGCGCGTCGTGCCGTTCGGCAGCGAAGCTGCGGCCGCGGTGTCTGAATGGCTCGAATTCGGCCGCGGCGAACTCGCCGGCGAAACGTCAGCCATGTTCGTCGGCTCACGGGGCGGACGCATCGACCAGCGCCAAGTGCGGCGGGTGGTGGAGCGCGCCGGGCAGCGCGCGGGCGTGGAACAGGTCAGCCCCCACACACTGCGCCACACCACCGCCACCCACATGCTCGAGGGCGGGGCAGACCTGCGCGTCGTGCAAGAGATGCTCGGACACACCAGCCTGCAAACCACGCAGATCTACACCCACGTGTCCGCGCAACGGCTCAAGCGCGTCTACGACCAGGCGCATCCCCGCGCGTAGTGGCACCGTCCAGGGGCTTGAGGCGGATGCGCGGCGACTCGAGCAGCGTCAGCGGGTCGATGTACGAGTCCTTGCCTGTCAGTGCGCCCCAGTGCAGGCCGTCGTGGGAGCCGGCAAACCCCGCGGGCGCGTGCACGAGGGTGCCCACTTCTTGGCCTTCGCGCACCTGCTCGCCGACCTTGAACGTGGTGCGCACCGGTTGGTAGGTGGTGCGGATGCCGCCTGGGTGGTCGATGGAGAGCACGGGCGTGCCGGCGACCGCACCGGCGAAGGCGACCACGCCGTCGCCTGACGCGAGCACCGGCTCGCCGACGCGCAACGGGAGGTCGACGCCTCTGTGGCCGGGCTTCCAGTTCTGCTCCGGGATGTCCGCGGGGCGGGCAACGGCAGCCGGATACGGCGTGCCGGCGGCCGGGTCGACCCAGGCCGCTGCCGGGGCGGCGGCGAGAAGGGTGAAAAAGAGGGGCAGGGAGAACAAGGCGGTGGTGGGCCGAAGGATCGTCGATAAGCGCATGGCTCGAATCTGAGCACGGCCGGGCCAGCTGCGCCAGGGGCTCAGTAGCGCATTGTGGATAACCGGTCGTCCGCCCGGATGTTATCCACAGAAGGTGCAGTTGAGATTAGGTTTTTGGGCCGTCAGAGGGTAGTGTTGCACGGGCAGCTTTTATGGGCTGACTACGCGCGCCGGATAATGCCTGCTCAGCGACGGTCCCTCTCACAGGGGTGCAGGGCGAGCACGGTGCCAGGGTGCGGGATAAAAACCCGCATGTGAGACAAGCAAGAAAACCGAACTACTTTCTCCGAAGGAGACAAAACCATGGCAGTTGTAACCATGAGTGAACTCCTCGACGCTGGTGTGCACTTCGGCCACCAGACGCGTCGCTGGAACCCGAAGATGCGCCGCTTCATCTTCACCGACCGCAACGGCATCTACATCATCGATCTGCAGCAGACGCTGACCTACATTGATGAGGCATACGAGTTTGTCAAGGAAACCGTCGCTCACGGCGGCACCATCCTGTTCGTCGGCACCAAGAAGCAGGCACAGGAGCCGATCCAGGAAGAGGCGCAGCGCGTCGGCATGCCGTACGTCACGCACCGCTGGCTGGGCGGCATGCTCACCAACTTCCAGACCGTGTCCAAGCGCATCGGCCGCATGAAGGAACTGCAGGCCATGGACGCAGCCGAGGACGGCTACGCCGGCCGCGGCAAGAAGGAAGTCCTCATGCTCACCCGCGAGCGCATCAAGCTCGAGCGTGTGCTGGGCGGCATCGCCGACATGACCAAGGCGCCGTCTGCGCTGTGGATCGTGGACACGAACAAGGAGCACATCGCCGTCAACGAGGCGCAGAAGCTGCGCATCCCGGTTGTGGCAGTGCTGGACACCAACTGCGACCCGGATGTCGTCGACTTCCCGATCCCGGGCAACGACGACGCCATCGGCGCCGTGAAGCTGCTCACCCACATCGTGGGCGAGGCTGTCATCGCCGGTAAGCAGCAGCGCGAGGAGCGTAAGCTCGCTTCCGCACGCGACGCTGCAGGCGACAGCGACGCAAAGCGTCAGGCTGAGGCCTCTGAAGCTGCTGCCCAGGCTGCAGCTTCCGAGGAAGTCTCCGCCGCCGACGCAGCGAAGGCTGCTGCCGCTGCCGAGACCGCAGCTCCGCAGGAGGTCGCCGAGGTCGAGCAGCCGCACGCTGTCCGTGCAGCTGAGCAGGCCAAGGCCAACGAGTCTGGCGACGAGTCTGCAACCCAGGCGTAAGCTTTCGGCTCACGCCACCTGCACGCGCACCCCGCGTCCCGCTCACGCCCGCCGGCTTTCGTGCCCCGGGAACGTGCGGGCGCGGGGTGTTTTGCGTGTCACCCCGGTTCACGCCGTGCCATAACGGAAGCTGTCGGCTACGCTTGAAACGGTTTGAAAACTTTTAGCAACACATTCACGAGGAGGATCGCCCACTATGGCGAACTACACTGCTGCTGACGTCAAGAAGCTCCGCGAGATCACCGGCTCCGGCATGCTCGACTGCAAGAAGGCACTCGAGGAGACCGACGGCGACTTCGATAAGGCCGTCGAGAACCTCCGCATCAAGGGCGCGAAGGATGTGGGCAAGCGCGCTGAGCGCAACGCCCTCGAGGGCCTGGTCGCCGTCTCCGGCAACACCATCGTCGAGATCAACTCCGAGACCGACTTCGTGGCCAAGAACCAGGAGTTCAAGGACCTCGCCGCTCAGATCGCTGACGCTGCCGCCGCTGTGAAGGCGAACTCCGAGGAGGAGCTGGCGAACGCAGACGTGAACGGCGAGACCGCGCACGACGTGCTGGAGCGCCTCTCCGCAAAGATCGGCGAGAAGCTGCAGCTGCGCCGCGCCGCCACCGTCGAGGGTGACAAGGTCGAGGCTTACCTCCACCAGAAGGCCGCGGACCTGCCGCCGGCCGTCGGCGTGCTCGTCGCTTACACCGGCGACAACGCTGAGGCCGCACACCAGGTCGCTCTGCAGATCGCCGCGATGAAGGCTCGCTACCTCAACCAGGAGGCTGTGCCGGCGGACGTCGTGGAGAAGGAGCGCGCGGTCCAGGAAGAGATCACCCGCAACGAGGGCAAGCCGGAAGCTGCCATCGCCAAGATCGTCGAGGGCCGCATGGGCGGCTTCTTCAAGGACGTCGTGCTGCTGGACCAGCCGTCGCTGGCCGACTCTAAGAAGACCGTCAAGCAGTACACCGAGGAAAACGGCATCGAGGTCACCGACTTCGTCCGTTACGAGGTCGGCCAGGCGTAAGCCTGTCCACCTTAGTGCAGCTGCCCTGGCTTCGGCCGGGGCTTTTGCTTTGCGACGAAGCTCCGCCCGCCTACCAGCCGGTCAGTTCCCACGTCCTGCCGTGCTTTTCGAACGTGAGCGACCCGTCGGTGCCCACATCTTCGGCAGCGAACGGGGCGCTGGCGCACAGGTCAATGTCTGCACGGTGCATTTCCACTTTGACCACCCTGCCGTTGGGTTCTTTCACGGCAACCCAGTTGCTGCCCTCCGATGTGTCTTCGGGGACCGTGAACGTTTCGAAGCCGAGCAGCTTGTTGGCTGCGGCGCCGCCATAGGGGCACACCAGCACGACCTGATGCGTGTCGGGGTAAATCTCCCTGACCGGCAGTGTGATCGGGCCGTTGCCGTCTGAGGCTTCGAGGGCTTCCGCCAGCGCCTCGGCGCGGTCGGCGTTGGCCTCGATGATCCCGCACCCGATGAGGGACGCACCGGCCGCTGCGCACGACGCCAACGCGATCGCTGCGCGACCGTGGCCGCGCCGCCCGCTGGGGAAATGGGTGTTGAGCCGGTACATCGGGATCTCCGTTCGCTCCGCGTAAGATGACGTTGAGCGTAACCGTACCCCAGATGACAAGGAGCTGAAATAACGTGACTGAGGCGCTAACGCGTACCGGTTTCAAGCGAGTGATGCTGAAGTTGGGCGGTGAAATGTTCGGTGGTGGCAAGGTCGGCATCGACCCGGACGTGGTCGAGTCCGTTGCCCGCCAGATCGCCGATGTGGCACGCGGCGGCACCGAGGTGGCAGTGGTCATCGGCGGCGGCAACTTCTTCCGTGGTGCGCAGCTGCAGCAGCGCGGGATGGACCGCGCGCGCTCGGACTACATGGGCATGTTGGGCACGGTGATGAACTGTCTCGCGTTGCAGGACTTCCTTCAGCAGATGGGCGTGGACTGCCGCGTGCAAACCGCTATCAATATGGCGCAGATTGCAGAGCCATACCTGCCGCTGCGCGCTGCGCGTCACCTGGAGAAGGGCCGTGTGGTCATCTTCGGCGCCGGCATGGGCATGCCTTACTTCTCCACCGACACCACGGCCGCACAGCGCGCCCTGGAGATCGGCTGCGAGGTGCTGCTGATGGCCAAGGCGGTCGACGGCGTGTACGACTCCGACCCGCGCGAAAACCCGGACGCGAAGATGTACTCGGAGATTTCCCCGCGCGAGGTGATCGAGCACGGTTTGAAGGTGGCCGACGCCACGGCGTTTAGCCTCTGCATGGACAACAACATGCCCATTTTGGTGTTCAACCTGTTGGAGGAGGGCAACATTGCCCGCGCTGTCTCCGGAGAGCAGGTGGGAACGCTCGTGGCCTAGTCGGTGAGCAACCGCTCGGCCTCTAGCGCCAGGCCGAGCAGCTCCGGGCCAGACAGCCGCAGGCTGCCGAGGTGTACATCCGCAAGGGCAATGGCGGGGGTGCCCAGCATGTTGAACACCGAGCACCACGGCGACCACTCGGTCTGCGCGTGGAAACTCTCCGCGGGGCTCAGCGCGGAAAAATAGCCGAGCGGCGGCGGGTCGTACGCGAGGGTGGGGCAGAGCACCGCATCGACGTCCCATTGCGCCGCGACAAGGCCAAGCAGTTCACCCGCGTGCGCGCGCGCCGCGCCGATCTGTTCCGGGGTGAGCCGCCGCGCCATTTCCCACAACCACCCGATGTATTCGCTGTCCAGCGGATCGACGGATTTGAACGAGTGCTGGATCAGGGTGCTGAAGTGGGCGTAGGTTTCACGCGATTCGGCGTAGGGGGAAATTTCAACGACGTCGTGGCGGCGGCCTAAGAGTGCAGCGAGCTTTTCGACGTCAGCTCCGCGCCTGTCCGAGACTTCTGGGCGGGCGAACACGCCGCGGGTGAGCACGCCGATGCGCAGCCTGCGCGGAGCCGGAACCTCCCAGCCTGTGAGTGAAATTAGGTCTCCGACGTTGCGGGTGAGAAAGCCGTGGGCGGGGAGTTGCCGGCTGGCAAGCTTCAGCCCCACCACCCCGCAGGCGGCGGCTGGCACACGGATGGACCCGCCCGCGTCGGTGCCGTGCGCCGCGCGTTCCGTCCCGTCGGCTACGACCACTGCGGCGCCCGCGGAGGACCCGCCGGGAGTGCAGCCGGGGTAGGCAGGGGACTCGAGCACGGGCACACCAGGTCGCTCCGCGTAGCAGGTAGCGCCCAGTTCAGACGTCAACGTTTTGGCGGTCACGCTTGCGCCTGCGTCGATAAGCAACTGCACAAACGGGTCCGTGTCGCTCGCGGTGTACGCGCGGGCGGGGTTGCCGTTAGTGGTGGGCATGCCCGCGACATCCGTGCCGTCCTTGACTGGGATCCGCCAGCCAGAAAGACGCCCGCCGGCCGGCCCTGTCAGCGCAGTGCCCGCTTCGGCGACGAATGTGAAGGCTGGGTGCGGCATGGCGACAGTCTAGGCTCGCGCTCCGCGCTGGTAAGTTAAGGGGGACGCAAACCCGAGAAAAGATAGGGGTAACACCATGATTGATGACGTTTTGCTGGACGCTGAAGAGCGCATGACCTCCTCCGTCGAGCACACCCGCGACGAGCTTGCCACCATCCGCACCGGCCGCGCGAACCCGGCCATGTTCAACGGCGTGATGGCGGACTTCTACGGCTCGCCCACCCCGATCAACCAGATGGCCACGATCTCGGTGCCGGAGCCTCGCATGCTGCTGATCAAGCCGTACGACATGTCCACCATGGGCGAGATCGAAAACGCCATCCGCAACTCCGACCTCGGCGTCAACCCGACGGACGACGGCCAGGTCATCCGCGTGACCATCCCGCAGCTGACGGAGGAGCGCCGCAAGGACCTGGTCAAGATGGCCAAGCAGAAGGGCGAGGAAGGCAAGATTGCCATCCGTAACGTGCGCCGCCAGGGCATGGAAGCGCTGAAGAAGATTCAGAAGGACGGCGACGCCGGCGAGGACGAGGTCACCACCGCCGAAAAGGCGCTGGACAAGTCCACCCAGGGCTTTGTCGGCCAGATCGACGAGCTTGTGCAGCGCAAGGAGTCCGAGCTGCTGGAGGTCTAAACCGACGTGTCTGAGGCGCAGACGGACCCTACTGAGCCGACCCAAGCAGCGGAACCCGCAGAGGCATCGCCGAGCCGCTGGCCCACCCATGCCCCGAAACCGAAAAATAAGGCGGGGCGCGATCTGCCGGCCGCGATCACGACGGGGGTGGTGCTCGGCGCGCTGGTCATCGCCGCCGTGTGGATAGGTCCGGTGGCGTGGTACCCGCTCGTTGCCGCCGCTGTGGCGCTGGCGATGTGGGAGGTGATGACGCGGCTGCGCGAGGCCGGCTACGTCCAGCCCCGCACGCTGCTGATCATTTTGGGGCAGGCCATGCTGTGGTTGTCTGTGCCCTACGGCACCTCAGGGTTGGTGTCCGGATTCGCCTTCACTGTGCTCGTGGTGATGTTCTGGGGGATGTTCCACCGCGGCAGGCACGCCCGTCCGGAGAACTACTTGCGCGATACCGCGGTGGCGATTTTTGTGCTGGCGTGGATCCCGCTGTTCGGCACATTCGCCGCGATGATTTCCCTCATTACCGAGGCAGGGGTGGACGGCTCCGCCTACATTGTCGCATTCATGCTGTGCGTGGTGGCCAACGATGTCGGCGGTTACGCCGCGGGCGTGATGTTCGGCTCACACCCGATGGCACCAGCGGTGAGCCCCAACAAGTCCTGGGAGGGCTTTGCCGGGTCCATGACGGCCGGCATCGTCACAGGGGTCCTGGTGGTGAACTTCCTCATCAATGGACCGTGGTGGATGGGCGTCGTGCTCGGTATCGCCTTGGTCATCTGCGCCACGATGGGCGACTTGGTGGAAAGCCAGTTCAAGCGCGAGCTGGGCATTAAGGACATGTCCAACTTGCTGCCTGGCCACGGCGGGATCATGGACCGCCTTGACGGGATGCTGCCGGCGGCCGCCGCCACGTACATCCTGCTCACCGCCATCTCTTTGATGAACGGCTAACTGCGGTTTGTAGCGCGTGCCCGGCCAGCGCCAGATTCGAAATTCCCGGCACAGCGTGCCAAGATGGGGCGCACTATGAGCGATTTCCCCCAGATCCAGCTGCTCGCGCCGAAGCGCGGCATGCCGCCGAAGCATTTCGCAGACCTGACCAAACAAGAGCGCATCGACGCGCTCAAGGAGCTTGGCCTGCCCAAGTTCCGCGCAGACCAAATCGCGCGCCACTACTACGGCAAGTTCGAGGCGGATCCGTTGACCATGACGGACTTGCCCGAGACGCAGCGCCAGACCGTCAAGGACGCGCTGTTTCCCACGCTGCTCACTCCGGTGCGCACGATTGAGACCGACGAAGGCGATACGACGAAGACGCTGTGGCGGCTTCACGACGGCATCCTGTTGGAATCCGTACTCATGCGCTACCCGGGCCGGGCGACCCTGTGCATCTCCTCCCAGGCTGGCTGTGGCATGGCCTGCCCGTTTTGCGCGACGGGCCAGGGCGGCTTGGACCGCAACTTGTCCACCGCCGAGATTGTGGACCAGGTGCGCGCAGCCGCGGCAATGATGCAGGCCGAGGGCTCGCGCCTGTCCAACATCGTGTTCATGGGCATGGGGGAGCCGCTGGCCAACTACAAACGTGTTGTCTCCGCAGTGCGGCAGATTACGCAGCCTTCCCCGGACGGCTTCGGCATTTCCCAGCGCAACGTCACCGTCTCCACCGTGGGCCTGGCGCCGCAGATCCGCATGCTCGCGGACGAGGGGCTGTCTTGCACCCTGGCTGTGAGCCTGCATACGCCTGACGACGAGCTTCGCGACGAACTTGTCCCGGTGAACAACCGCTTCGAGGTTGCGGAGGTGCTCGACGCTGCCCGCTACTATGCGGACCAGACCGGCCGGCGCGTCTCCATCGAGTACGCGTTGATCCGCGACATGAACGACCAGGATTTCCGCGCGGACATGCTGGGCAAGAAGCTGCACTCGGCGCTCGGCTCGCTGGTGCACGTCAACGTCATCCCGCTCAACCCCACGCCGGGCTCGAAGTGGGATGCCTCCCCGAAGGCGCGTCAGGACGAGTTCGTGCGCCGGGTGGCAGCTCAGGGCGTGCCGTGCACAGTGCGCGACACCAAGGGGCAGGAGATCGCCGCCGCGTGCGGTCAGCTCGCGGCCGACGAGAAGGCGGTGTAGCTCGCCGCCTCTTTGGGGACGGAAAAACCCCGCCGGTTGGATAACCGGCGGGGTTTTCGTCGTCAGGCTTAGATGCGGTGCTTGCCGTGGGTCGGCTCGACGGTGACGACCTCGACGTCCTCGCGCTGGTGCGCAGCCTCGACCGGGCGGGCGGCGGTGCGCTCGACCACGCGCTCCTGGCCGTGCGCCGGACGCAGGTGAGCAACGCGGCCCGGCTCGATGTTGAGGGAACGCAGCTGGGAGTCGGTGAGGTTTTCGTACACGTCACCGGAGAGGGTGGCCTGGTTGTAGATCCAGTCCGGCTCCTGGTGGCCCACCGGCTTGTTGTGGGAGGTGACGGTGCGCACCTGGCTCAACTTCGGCTTGGTGGCGTGCAGGATCAGGCCGAGTGCCAGCAGCACAGCGAGGGCGATGAGCCAGATGGTCTCAACGTGGCCCTGGTGGTTGCCGAAGTTGTAGGCGATGAGGAACAGGACGGAGATCCAACCAGCGATCTGGATGGTGCGGTCAGTGAACGCGCTCCAGCCGAAACGAGCGGACGGAACATCCGCCTCAGAAACGCCGTTGTACACCTGCGGTGCGTTGTCCTTCGCGTGGGCCACTGGAATGCTCCTTCAAAGCGTGGGTAGCGGTTGCCAAGATTGGTAAAAACTGTCAGCGCCTATCATCGCACACAGGGTGGACGAACGGGGACACGTTACCCCCAATGTGTTCAAACTTTCGCACCACCGTCCACGCGATTGTGGCCGCATAGTGCCAGAATGCGCCCATTCATGGCACAATGGGTGCGTGAAGAATGTAATCATCTTGGGCTCAACTGGTTCGATCGGTTCACAGGCGATTGATGTGATCCGCGAGCATCGCGACCAATTCAACGTGGTCGGCCTTGCCACCGGCGGGACTCGTCCCGACCGGGCGATCGAGCAAGCCCTTGAGTTTGGGCTGAGCGCTGACCAGGTCGCTGTGCGCGACTTGGAGGGCGCGAAGAAGGTGTCCAAGGAGCTCGGCGGTTTCGTCATCACCGGCGACGCGTGCGCGGCCGCCTTAGTGGAGTCGCAGGAAGCGGACTTAGTGCTCAACTCACTCGTCGGTTCCGCCGGATTGCCGGCCACGCTGGCGGCGCTGAAAGCGGGGGCGACGCTGGCGTTGGCGAACAAGGAGTCGCTTGTCGCTGGCGGACGCTTCGTCTTGGAGGCGGCGCGCCCGGGGCAAATCGTGCCCGTGGATTCGGAGCATTCCGCTATGGCCCAGGCGCTGCGCTCCGGCAAGCGCGAGGAAGTGGAGTGTTTCGTGCTCACGGCGTCCGGCGGGCCGTTTAGGGGCAAGTCTCGCGAGCAGCTGATGGATGTCACGTTCGAGGAAGCGCTTGCACACCCGACGTGGTCGATGGGCTCGATGAACACGCTGAACTCGGCCACGATGGTGAATAAGGGCCTCGAGTTGATTGAGGCCTCGCTGCTGTTCGACGTCGAACCGGACAAGATCGACGTGACGGTGCACCCGCAGTCCATCGTGCACTCGATGGTCACCTTCAAAGATGGCGCGACTATCGCCCAGGCGTCGCCGCCGTCGATGCTCCTTCCGATCTCTCATGCGCTGAATTGGCCGAACCGCATCCCCGGGGCGCAGCCGGCGCTGGACTTCTCCAAAGCTTTTGAGTGGACTTTCGAGCCGCTTGACGACGATGCGTTCCCCGCGGTGCGACTGGCCCGCCAGGCGGCACAGCAGGGGGATCCGTACCCGGCGATCTACAACGCGGCGAACGAAGTTGCTGTGGACGGCTTCGTGCAGGGCCGGTTGAAGTTCCCCTACATCGTCGACGTGATCGCGGAGGTCCTCGACGGTGCCGGGGATTTCGCGGAGGCTCCGGCCGACGTCAACGCTGTGCTGCGCACCGAGGCTCGCGCCCGCGAGCGCGCCGCAGCTGTGGTCGAGCGTTTCGCTGACGCGTAGCGTCAAAGGGGTTTTGTGGGTGCTCTAGGCATTGTGGCGTTCGCTCTGGCGATCGCCGTGTCCATCGCACTGCACGAGGCCGGGCACATGTTCACTGCCCGGGCCTTCGGTATGCGAGTGCGACGCTACTTCATCGGTTTCGGCCCCACGGTGTGGTCGACAACAAAAGGCAACACCGAGTACGGCATAGCCGCGCTGCCGTTCGGCGGTTTCTGCGACATCGCGGGCATGACCGCGATGGATCCGGTCACGCCGGACGAGGCGCCCCACGCGATGGTAAACAAGCCTGCGTGGCAGCGTGTCGCCGTGCTTTCTGGCGGCATTGCGATGAACCTGCTCATCGGCGTGGTCATCACCTACTTCGTGGCCATATTCTCCGGCATCCCCAACCCTGACGCGGACTTCACCCCGCGGGTGGGTGAGACGGTGTGCGTTGCAGACCAGGTTGATGCGCAGACGCTGGGGGAGTGCTCCGGGCCGGGGCCTGCAGGGCAGGCCGGCGTGCGCTCGGGAGACACGCTTGTCGCGCTGGACGGGCAGGAGCTCGAGCGGTTCGCGGATCTGCGCGAGGCCGTCGCTGACAAACCCGGTGAGACGGTCACGCTCGACGTTGTGCGCGATGGCCAACCGATGACCATCGATCTGACCGTCGGCGAGGTCGAACGCATCGATCCGCGCACCGGTGAGCAGATAGCCGCCGGGGCCGTCGGCATCGTCGCCGCCCCCGTGGAAGACGCGGTAAAGGCGTACGGGCCTGCTGAGGCCGTGCCCGCCACGCTGCGATTTACAGGACAGATGCTGCGTGCGACGGTGGACGGCATCGTGTCGTTCCCCGGCAAGATCCCTGGGGTGGTGGCCTCCATCTTCGGCGGGGAGCGCGACATCGACGGCCCCGTCAGCGTGATCGGCGCCTCGCGCACCGGCGGCGAGCTGGCGGAGCAGAACATGTGGTCGGCGTTTTGGATGATGCTGGCCAGCCTGAACTTCTTCCTCGCGCTGTTCAATCTCGTGCCGCTGCCGCCGTTGGACGGCGGGCACATTGCGGTGGTGCTGTACGAAAAGATTCGCGATGCCTTGCGACGCCTCCGGGGCCTGCCGCCCGGGCCGCCCGCCAACTACGAAAAGCTCATGCCCTTGACGTATGCCATGGCTGCGCTGCTGCTTGGAGTGGGTGTGCTGGTGATGGCCGCGGACGTGGTCAACCCCGTCAGAATTTTTGGCTGACGGTGCTAGAGTTAGCCACCATGAACACCCCCATCGGATTAGGTATGCCAGAAGGCCCGGCACCGACGTTGGCTCCGCGCCGCCAGACTCGTCAACTGATGGTGGGGGATGTCGGCGTCGGCTCCGATCACCCGATCTCCGTGCAGTCGATGACCACCACGAAGACGCACGACGTCAACGCCACCTTGCAGCAGATCGCTCAGCTGACCACCGCTGGCTGCGACATCGTGCGCGTAGCTTGCCCGAAGACGGTTGATGCGGACGCGCTGCCGGCGATTGCCGCGAAGTCCCCGATCCCGGTGATCGCGGACATCCACTTCCAGCCGAAGTACATCTTCGCCGCGATCGACGCTGGCTGTGCCGCGGTGCGCGTGAACCCGGGCAACATCAAAGAGTTCGACGGCCGCGTCAAGGAGGTTGCGAAGGCAGCTGGAGATGCGGGCATCCCAATCCGTATCGGCGTCAACGGCGGCTCGCTCGACCCGCGCCTGCTGGCCAAGTACGGCAAGGCTACGCCGGAGGCGCTCGTCGAGTCCGCGATCTACGAGGCCGGCCTCTTTGAGGAGCACGGTTTCGGTGATATCGCCATCTCTGTGAAGCACTCGGACCCGGTGCTGATGGTGGAGGCTTACCGCCAGTTGGCGGAGAAGACCGATTACCCGCTGCACTTGGGTGTCACCGAGGCGGGCCCGAAGTTCATGGGCACCATCAAGTCCTCCGTCGCCTTCGGCGCGCTGCTGTCCCAGGGCATCGGCGACACCATCCGCGTGTCCCTGTCCGCGGACCCAGTGGAGGAGATCAAGGTCGGCGACCAGATCCTGCAGTCGCTCAACCTGCGCCCGCGCAAGCTGGAGATTGTTTCTTGCCCGTCTTGTGGCCGCGCCCAGGTGGACGTGTACAAGCTTGCCGAGGAAGTCACCGCGGGCCTCGACGGCATGGAGTTCCCGCTGCGTGTCGCCGTGATGGGTTGCGTTGTCAACGGCCCGGGCGAGGCGCGCGACGCGGACCTCGGCGTGGCCTCGGGCAATGGCAAGGGCCAGATCTTTGTCAAGGGCGAGGTTGTGGAGACCGTGCCGGAGTCCAAGATTGTGGAAACGCTCATCGATTACGCGCAGCGCATCGCTGAGGAGGAGGGCCTCGAGGAGGTCGCCGGCGCCAAGGCAGAGGTCAAGGTCACGCGCTAATATGCTCCGTCGCAGTGTTGCGGGGGTGGCGGTGGTGGCGCTTGCGGCGTCGATAAGCAGCTGCACCCCGCGCCCTAATGATGCTGAACCCGCCGCTGCGTCCTTTTTGAGCGCGCTTGAAAAGCGCGAGGTGAACGCCTCGCTTATCGACGATCCTTCGGCCGCCGACACCTCCCTCAACGAAACCTGGGGCGGGCTGCAGGCGGATGGGCTGGAAGCCACGCTTGAAGACGTCCACCAAGACGGCAACCTGGCCACCGCCACCTACGAGATGCACTGGCAGCTGCCGCGCGAGCGCGACCTGACCTATCAGGCGCAGATGACGCTGACGCAAAGCGGCGACGAATGGAACGTGCGCTGGCAGCCGTCTCTTCTGCACCCGCGCCTGGGCGCGAACCAGCATCTGGAACTGCGCGCAGTCGCTCCCGCACAAGCCAGCGTGGTCTCCTCCGACGGCGTGGAGTTGCTCAAGCCGGGCACGGCTTACCGCGTGCTGGTGGATACCGACGCAATGCGCTCTGCCAGCGCCGCCGCGGAGGGAATCAGCGCTGCGTTGGCTCAGGCCCACGAGGCTGACCGTGGCGTGCCGCTGCGCGACGCCGAGGGCCTGGCTAAAGACCTCGAAGGCGCCTCCGGTACCTTTTCGGCGGCAGTTGTGCCTGCGCCTGCGCGCGACGCGTTCGAGCAGGCGCTGGCTGGCGAGCCGGGGGTGCGCCTCAACGAAGAGGCGGCGATGGTCAACGCGCAGCCAGAGTTTGCCCCGGACATCATGGCCCGGGTGGGCGAGCTCGTGCGCGACGACCTGCAGGGCGACTCCGGTTGGAGCGTCGACGTGGTCAACGAAAACGGCGCGTCCTACGAGGAGATCACACGCGAGGACGCCGCCCCGGCACCCGCGGTACACATCAGCTTGGACCACCGCGTGCAGCGCGCCGCCGAGATGGCGCTTGAGCCGGTGGCGGGCCAACAAGCCATGATCGTGGCTATCCGCCCCTCCACCGGAGGCATCCTGGCCATCGCGCAGACACCAGCCGCCGACGCGGAGGGCAACTTGGCCACAATGGGCCAGTACCCGCCGGGGTCGACCTTTAAGATCCTGACAGCTTTCGCCGGGCTGACCAAGCAGGGGCTGGTGCCCGGCTCGTCCGTGCCGTGCCCGGGCACGATGAACATATTCGGGCGCACCGTGACTAACTACGCGGGGTTCGGCCTGGGCACGGTGCCGCTGGAAACGGCGTTCGCGCGCTCATGCAACACTACTTTCGCCGACATCTCCACAAAGCTCGCGCCCGGCGAGCTCAAGGATGTGGGCAAGCAGTTCGGGCTCGGCGTGGACATGGAAATCCCGGGTGTGGAGACCATTACTGGCTCCATCCCGGACGGCGAGGAACCGCTCGACCGCACTGAGGCTGGCTACGGCCAGGGCCTGGACTTGGCTAGTCCCTTCGGTATGGCGCTCGTTTCAGCGGCCGCCGCGCGTGGCGCGATGCCAGTGCCGTTTTTGGTGCAGGGGGAGCAGACTCAACTCAGCGAAGCTCCGGCACCGCTTGACCCGGGGGCCGCAGATGAGCTGCGCCAGCTGATGGCGGCCGTGACCGGCCCTGGCGGCACCGCAGGCGGACTGACTGCGGGAGGCGACATACGGGGCAAGACTGGCGAGGCCGAGATCAACGGCGGCTCCCACTCGTGGTTTACCGGGTACCGGGCGGACGACGACATCGCCTTCGCCACTCTCGTAGTTCTCGGGGGCGGCTCTGAAGCGGCGGTCGCCTTGACCAACCGGATGCTGCTGAACCTCGACGCGCCTGCACAGTAGGACTGCCTGCTTGCAGGTGCGGCACTGTTTGACCGCAGGACTACCATTGAGACCATGAATAAACGAGGTCTACTCACCCCTGGAAAACCCACCCCCGAGCGCAAGGTGCCGAAGTCCATTGAGCGCCCCGAATACGCATGGAAGGACGAGGTACAAGAAAACGTCGGTGAGCCGGTCATTCAAACACCGGAGACCATCGAGGCGATGCGCGAAGCCTCCAAGATCGCCGCGAATGCGCTCGCGCTCGCCGGCGCCGCTGTGGCACCGGGCAAGACGACAGACGAGATCGACGGCATCGTGCACGACTACCTTGTGGAGCACGGTGCCTACCCGTCCACGCTGGGCTACCGCGGTTACCCGAAGTCCAGCTGCATCTCGCTCAACGAGATTGTCTGCCACGGCATCCCCGACACGACTGTGATTCAGGACGGCGACATTGTCAACATCGACGTCACCGCGTACAAAAACGGCGTCCATGGCGACACGAACGCCACGTTCTTCGCTGGCGAGGTGGCGCAAGAGCACAAGGACCTCGTCGACCGCACCTACCAGGCGCTCATGCGCGGCATCAAGGCCGCGAAGCCCGGCCGCGAGATCAACGTGATCGGCCGAGTCATCGAGTCCTACGCCAAGCGCTTCGGCTACAACGTGGTCACCGACTTCACCGGCCACGGGGTGGGCACCACGTTCCACAACGGGCTCGTGGTGCTGCACTACGATTCTGACGCCTACACGGACGTGCTTGAGCCGGGCATGACGTTGACCATCGAACCGATGATCAACCTCGGCGAGCTGCCGTACCGTGTGTGGGACGACGGCTGGACGGTGCAGAACATCGACGGTGAGTACACCGCGCAGTTTGAGCACACCCTCGTCATTACCGAGGGCGGCAACGAAATCCTCACCATCCCGGATGCCGATGTGGCCGCAGGGCAGCACATGTTAGGGGAGTAGCGTTCTCTAGATAAAAGCAACGGGTCTGTACGGATGCTCCGTGCGGACCCCATTTTTGAGCATGGTTGTATAAAGAGAAACCCCCGTTGCCAGAGGCAACGGGGGTTTCAGGCTCTAGGCCGCAAAGCTTACTTGCTCAGCGGGTGCTGCAGCCAGCCATTGTAGAAGGCGTAGTTGGCGCCAGCAATGATCAGGCCAACCAGTGCGCCGATGCCGGCAACGATGGAGCCGTCGATCCAGTAGCGAGCCCACTGCGGGACCTCTTCAGCGTTCGTCTTCTTGCCGAAAGCGTCGGTCGGGAAGAACGGCTCTTTGGCGTCGTCGAAGTAGTGGGAGGAGCCCTTCTGATCAGCAGAACCCTTGGTGCCGTCGGAGATGACCTCGCCGAAGGACTTGTCGCCCTCCTGCTTGCCAGCGAAGATGACCTGACGGTCCTTGCTGTCGGTGGTGGCAGCCTCTTCAGCGGAGGCGATAGCGGTGCCGCCAGCGATGACGGTCAGAGCGGTTGCAGAAGCAACTGCAGCGGTGCGGAAGTTACGCATCGTATTCCTTCTTTCGAAATGTGAGTTGGAAGTGGTTTGCGGAAATCCGCGAACTTAGATGTTGAAGTCGCCGTGGACGAAGTAGTTGTACAGCGGGCCAACGACCAGACCGATGATTGCGGACACAACGGTGAAGATGGTTGCGCCGTATGCCACCTTGGCGTAACGCGGCTGCTCCTCGAAGCCCTCCTTGGAGGAGCCGAAGAGAGCCTCACCGTCGGTGCCCTGGAGCTGGTCGTCCTTGCGGAACTCGAGCCACTCGCTGTTAGCGATCTTGTTGGAGGAGCCCGGCTCGACGCCTTCCTTGCCGTCGACGGTCTTGTCCACGGGGCGGGTATCGCGCTCGGCGGTGGTGGTGGTCGCGTCAGCTGCGGGGGTGGTGGTCTCGTCCGCTGCAGTTGCGACTGCGGTGGAGCCGAATGCCACTGCGGCGGCGGTAGCGCCAGCGAGGGCTGCCTTACGGAAATTACGCATGAAACGAAATCCTTCTCTGATAGTTCTTGCACGACGTCCGGGTGGAATTCAAAGAATCCCAGGGGCATTGAGCTCCTAGGACCGTAGCAAGCCCGGTGGGCTCGGTCCCGGTGTCTGCTCCGACAATAGCCGACGGGTTCCAGCTGAATGCAAGTTGGGCACGAAAGTTTCCCAAAAGTTCAACCAAAGGTTGGAAACCTTGGCATTTGCTGAAAAGCTTTGGGTAATGCAAATAACGCTTACGTGGCCTTTTCGACTGTTGTGCTGGATATGTCGTATCTTTTGGTGCTTTCCCCCGAAAGAGGGGGTGAAGTGAAGGTTTAGAGTTCTTTGAAGGTCAAGTCAAGGCCGAGGATCGCGTTTTCAGTCACCTCAGCCAGGGCCGGGTGGATCCAGTACTGCGACCGCGGGAACTCGCGAAGATCCAGGTCGTAGGCCATTACCGTGATCATCTGCTGAATCAGAGTAGAAGCCTGCGGCCCCATGTAGTGTGCGCCCAGCAGCTTGCCGGTGGTCCGATCTGCCACCAGCTTCACTATGCCTGTGGAATCCTCCAGGCCCCAGCCGTAGGCGACATCGCCGTAGTTCTGCACCTTCACGGTGACATCGAAGCCAGCCTCTTTTGCTTGTTGCTCTGACAGTCCCACAGTGGCGATCTGCGGGTGGGTGAAGATCGCGGAGGGAACATGATCGTGCGGCATCGGTACGAGGTTCGCATTCTCGCCGCTTTCCCACGCCTGCAGCACGTTGTACGTGACGGCGCGCTGCTCGGCGTTCGCGACGTGCTTGAGCTGATAGGGGGAAGAGAGATCCCCAAGCGCCCAAACACCCTCTGCGGTTGTGCGCCCGAACTCGTCGACGACGACGCGGCCGTCGGGGTGGGTGTCTATCCCGCCGGCGGCAACATTCAGGATGTCGCTGTTGGGCACACGCCCGGTCGCGATGAGGAGGGCTTCGGAGGTGACCGTGGTGCCGTCGTCAAGCGTGAGCGTGACGCCCTCATCGCTGTTTGAGGCGCTTTCGACGGTGCGCCCGATGTGGGTGGAGTAGCGCTCGGTGGCGAGGTCGTTGAACGCCGTCGCCAAGTCCTGATCGAGCTGTCGCAGCAGCGGCGAACGGTTCACGATGGTCACTTCCGTTCCCAGTGCGTCAAAGACGTGCGCGAACTCCATCGCGATGAAGCCGCCGCCGACGATGGTCAAAGACTTCGGCTGGCGCTCGAGCCGCATGATGTCTTCGTTGGTGTGGAACGGCACAGCGTGGGCCCACTCGGGAATGAACGGACGTGCGCCCGCCGCGAGGATGATCGTGTCGGAGGTGATGAATTCCTCGTCGTCGCCACGTCCAGTCTTCAGGGTGCGGGGTCCGACGAAGGACGCCTCCATGTCGTAGACGGTCACGTTCGAGCAGCCGTTGCGGCGGTAATCCTCGCCGCCTTTCGCGATCAGGTCGATGCGGTTGTCAAAGACGCGTTCCACGATGGCAGGCCAGTCTGCACCCTTGTACTCCAAGGCGATACCGAGCTTGCCGGCCTCGCGGGCGGCGTACGCCTTTTCGGCGGCGAGCACGTACATCTTGGTGGGGATGCAGCCGACGTTCAGGCACGTGCCGCCGAACGCGCCCTTTTCCACCATCGCGACCTTCTTGTCGTCGAAGTCGGGAGTGAGGATCGAGTTGCCTGAACCCGCCCCCACAATGATCAGGTCGTAGCGTGTGGCATCCTGCAAGTCGCTTGCGAGAGCGGGCATGATCTTCTCCTCTATATATATGTCTCTTTCGCGTGTAGACGTTACTGCGCGAATTTATGGCCGTCGAGCCACCCGAAAACTGCCTTGAATGCGGCTTCGCGGGCGTGGCGCTCAGACAAGAACACGTCGTGGCGTGCGCCGTCGATGACCTGCACCTGCGAGTCCTGGGCCAGGGTGGGAGCCCAACGCTGAATCTGGTCCACATCCAGCACCGTGTCTGCCGTGTCGGCGGCGGGGGAGTAGTCCTCGCCCAAATACGAGTGTGAGGACCGCAACGTCAGCATGGGCACACCAGTATCAACCTCTCCCGCGTGAATCTGTTCCTGGCCTTGAATGACCGCGCGCATCCACCCCAGGTACTTGCGGTGGCCGTCCAGCGGCTTCCACGTCGTGTTGAAGTCCCACTCGCCGTGGGCAGCTTTGTGGATTGACTCGCCGTACGTGCCTTCGCCGCGCTGCAATAGCGGCAACGACGGAAAAATCGCCCCGAGTGAGTTGAGCACGGGTTTAAGCGCCACCACCTGCCACCGCGGGAACTGCAGGTCCAGCCACGGGCTATTCAAAATGATGCCGGCGAGCTTCGCGTGATCTTCAGGCTGCTCACGGCGCAGGTGGTCAGCCCACAGCGGCACGATGAGCCCGCCGGTGGAGTGCGCGAGCACCACCACGGAACCGTGGTTGGCGGCAAGAATGCGCAGCGCTTGCGTCAGTTCCGGATAATAACGACTCATAGACAGCGTGAAGTGGGCACGCTCGCCTCCCTTCAGTGCGCGGCCGCAGCGGCGCAAATCCAGCGCGTAAAAGGGGTAGCCGTGCCGGGAGAACTCATCGGCCACGTGCGCCTGGAAAAAATAGTCGGACATGCCGTGCACCCACAGCACCGCCGGCTTGCCGTGGCGCTGTGAGCTTTGTTGCGCCCTCACGTCCCGCACCAGCACCGCATCCACATTGGTGCCGCTGTCCGGGTCCTTGCCTTGAGGGAGAACGGCCTGCTCAAAGCCGTCTCCGAGGGGATCTGGCTGCCAATTGAGATGGAGGTCACTGTCGTTCATGCGCACGATGATACTGACAATGACGTGGGGGACCTGTGGTCGTCGTCAAGCCTTTGCACTCTTGCCATCGACGCGACGTAATATGGTCTGCACTCCCCAAAAGTCGAAAACCTCAAAGGATGACTACGAATGTCTGACAACGGTGGTAATAAGTACGCGGACGAGGTGGACATCCTGCACGTCGGCGCTGGCATCATGAGCGCGACGCTGTCCTCGATGCTGCACGAACTGGAACCCGAGTGGTCCCAGATGATCTTCGAGCGGCTTGACGGCCCAGCCGAGGAGTCCTCCTATCCGTTCAACAACGCTGGCACCGGCCACTCCGCGCTGTGCGAGCTGAACTACACGCCCGAGAAGAACGGGCGAGTGGATGTGTCCAAGGCGATGGCCATCAACGAGAAGTTCCAGCTGTCGCGCCAGTTCTGGTCCCACCAGGTGGAAAACGGCGTGCTCACGGACCCGCGTGCGTTTATCAACCCCGTGCCGCACGTGTCCTTCGCCCAGGGCGAAGACCAGATCAAGTACCTGCGCAAGCGCTACGACAAGCTGTCGGCGAACCACATGTTCCCCAACATGCAATTCGCGGACGACCGCGACACCTTCGCACAGAAGCTGCCGCTGATGTCGCAGGGCCGCGACTTTGACGCCGAGCCTGTGGCAATCTCCTGGACCGACGCGGGCACAGACATCAACTACGGCGCGTTGACCGAACAGTTCCTCGACGCCGCAAAGCGCAACGGCACCGAGATCCGCTACGGGCGCGAAGTGACCAACATCAAGCGCGAAGGCAACTTCTGGAAGGTCACGGCGAAAAACGTCCACACCGGCGACAAGCAGGTCGTGCGCGCACGCTTCGTCTTCGTCGGCGCCGGTGGCTACGCGCTGGACCTGCTGCGCAAGGCAGGCGTGCCCGAGGTCCACGGCTACGCCGGCTTCCCCATCTCCGGCATGTGGCTCAAGACCACCAACCAGGAGCTTGTGCAGCAGCACAAGGCCAAGGTGTACGGCAAGGCCAAGGTCGGTGCCCCGCCGATGTCCGTGCCGCACCTGGACCTGCGCGTGGTCGACGGCGAAGAGTCACTGCTCTTCGGCCCGTACGGCGGCTGGACCCCGAAGTTTTTGAAGCAGGGCTCCTACCTGGACCTGTTTAAGTCCATCCGCCTCGATAACATCCCGTCCTACCTGGGCGTTGCCGCCACCAACGTGGATCTGGTGAAGTACCTGGTGCAGGAAGTCTTCCGCGACTTCGACGGCAAGGTGGACGTGCTCCACGAGTACTACCCGGCCGCCGAAGGCAAGGACTGGGAGGTCGTGGTCGCCGGCCAGCGCGTGCAGGTGATCAAGCCCGCCGCATTCCCGCGCTTCGGCACCCTGGAATTCGGCACCGCCCTGGTCAACGACCAGAACGGCACCATCGCCGGCGTGCTCGGCGCATCCCCGGGCGCATCCATCACCCCGGCCGCAATGATCGAGCTGCTGGAGCGCTGCTTCGGCGAGCACATGATCGACTGGGCCGACAAGCTCCACGAAATGTTCCCGACGTACGGCAAGTCCCTCAAGCGCGACAAGGACGCCTACGACGAGCAGTGGGCGTGGACCCAGAAGACGCTTCAGCTGGACACCAACGAGAACACGCTGTAGAGCTCCTTCGTCGCTCTACAGGGGCATGCAGGGCCCTACGTCCCGCAGAAAGTGACGTAGGGCAGCTGCCCCTCAGGCCGGGCCATCCATTCGGGCCCGGCTTTTTCGTTGTACGGGTCGCTCACCGCGGCGAGCAATTCGTCGTATTTCGTGTAATCGCCGTGGTTTTCAGCCGCGTCGATCGCCGCTTGCAGCAGCTGGTTTCGGGGGATGAAAAGCGGGCCCGGTTCGCCGCCGATGCCGTGTGTGCGGTTGTAGGTGGTGATGTCGGCTGCAGCGTTGAGCCCGTCGTGGTCGTCGCCGATCCATTTCGCCCAGGCCTCGTTCCACAACGACTGCACGGTTTTTACGTACGCGTTGACCTTCTGCTCGCCGAGCAGCGGGTAGAGCGCTTCCGCCAGCCGCGCCATATTCCAGGCGATGATGTTGGGCTGGTTGCCAAATGCGTAGCGTCGCTGGCGGTCAATCGAGCTGAAGCTCGCGTTGCCGTCGAACCGCTCCGTAAACGCGCACGGGCCGTAATCGATGGTTTCTCCCGACAGCGCAACGTTGTCTGTGTTCATCACCCCGTGGACGAATCCCAGACGCATCCAGTGCGCCACCAAGTCGAACTGGCGCCGTGTGACCGTTTCGAGCATGTCCTCCGCATCGCTGAAGCCCGCGGCGTGGACCACCTTGTGCACGAGCTCCTCCGACTGGGTGGCGGCGTATTGCACCGAACCCACCCGCAGGTGGCTTTTCGCCACACGCACCACGATGCCGCCGGGGACCGCTCCCTGCTGGCGGATCACCGTGCCGCCGGTGGTCAACACCGCCAGCGAGCGGGTGGTGGGCACGCCGACCGCGTGCATGAACGTGGAGATGAGGTGCTCGCGCAGCATCGGGCCGATCGCGCCGACGCCGTCGGAGCCCGGGCGGGAAAACGCCGTCAGACCTGAGCCTTTGAGCTGGATTTCGCGGCCGGCGATATCGCCGAGGAGCAGGGCGCGTCCGTCACCGAGCAGGGGAACGAACTGGCCGAATTGGTGGCCTGCGTACGCCATGGCGTGGCCGCCGTCGGCACCGGTGAGGAACTTCAGGCCTGCGTCAGACTGCAGCCACGCAACATCGAGGCCGAGCTCGGCGGCGAGCGGCTCATTGAGCGCGACAAGCTGCGGGTTTTCAAACTCCGTGCCGGTCTCTTCGTGCGCGAGCTCCGGCAGGGCGTCGGCAAGCGTGTGGGCGAGCTGGGGTCGTGTCATGGCTCCACCCTAAACTGATGAGCTATGACTACCGGCCACATCACACTCGTAGGCGGCGGCCCAGGCGCGTGGGACCTGCTGACCATTCGTGGTTTGCGCGCGCTCGAATCCGCCGATGTCATCCTCGCCGACCACCTTGGGCCCGCGGCTGAGTTGGAGCAGTTTCTGGATCTGCGAGGCAAAGAGGTCGTGGACGTGGCCAAGCTGCCGTACGCGAAGCAGGTCGCGCAGGAGCGCATCAACGAGATGCTGGTGGAGTACGCGCGCGCGGGCAAGCACGTGGTGCGGCTCAAAGGCGGGGACCCGTACGTGTTCGGTCGCGGGTTTGAGGAGCTGCAGGCGTGCGCGGCTGCCGGGCTGGGGTGCTCGGTGGTGCCCGGGGTGACTTCCGCGGTGTCCGTGCCAGCGGCCGCTGGGGTGCCGGTGACGCAACGCGGGGTCACGCACGGGTTTGCGGTGGTCTCCGGGCACTTGCCGCCCGGCCACGAGAAGTCGCTGGTGGACTGGGCAGCGCTTGCCCGAGTCGGCGCAACGATCGTGGTGGTCATGGGTGTGCGCAACGTCCGCGCGATCACCGCGGCGCTGGTGGAGGCCGGTATGGATGGGGCGACGCCCGCCGCCGTGATCCAGGAGGGCGAAACGGACTCGCAGCGGGTCTACTTCGCCACCGCAGCGAGCTTGGCCGACGTGATGGAGGCCGAGAGTGTCGCGGCGCCGGCCGTATACGTGGTGGGGGAGGTCGCAGGCCTTGCGCACGCTGGATAGCTTGATCTGGGGTACCGCTTTCGGGGACGGCGCTCCGGTCGCGCCCGCCGCTGCTGCACACCCTGGGCGGCAAACCCTGGGAACGGCGCAAAATCGGCCGATGACAGGGTCTGGCTCCCAGGGGTTGGGGGAGGTGGACCAGCAGACGGTGCTCATCTGCCACGACCTGACGCTGGATCTCACCCGCGCGGCGGTGGCGACGGGCGCGCCGGTGGTGTTTCTGGACTCGGACTATGCGCGAAGCCGGAAGGCGTCGGCAATGGGCGCCGAGATCGCGGGCGACGTGCGGTTGGACGAGTTCTTGGCCGGGGCAACTGGTTCAGCCGTGGCGATCGGGGAGATGCCCAAGTCTCTGGCCCGGCTGGACTACCTGGCGCGCTCCATCGCAGGCGCGGGCTACGACGGTGTGCGTGTTGTGCTCGGCGCGAATAACAAGCACCTCGCACGCAGCATGAACGCGGTGTTGGAGGAGTCCTTCGACGACGTTTCAGCGTCACTCGGCCGCGGCAAGTTTCGCTGCCTCGTCGCTTCCGGCCCGCGCGAGGTGGCCTACGAGTCAACGCTAGGTGACGGCCTGGTCGCCGTCGGCGGAGTCTTTTCCGGCGCAAAGCCGGACCGGGGTGGGCAGCTGCTTCGCTCCTGCCTGCCCGCCGCTCCCGGCCGCCTGCTCGACCTGGGCTGCGGCAACGGCTCGGTCACTCGGGGGATGGGCGGGGTGGCTACGGACGCGGACGCGGACGCGGTAATTTCCGCGCGCGCCATCGGGCTGGAGGCGACGTGGGACGACGCCGGCTCACGCTTGCCGGATGCGTCCTTCGACACGATTGCGCTGAACCCGCCGTTCCACGACGGCACCACCGTCGACGCCACCCTCGTGCAGCACCTCCTTGACGCCTCCGTGCGTCTGCTTGCACCCGGCGGTGCGCTGTATTTGGTGCACAATTCGCATCTGCGCTACCGCGGCGAGGTGGAGCGCAGATTCGCATCCGTGGACCAGGTCACGCGGGATACAACCTTCACGGTGCTTCGGGCAACGCGCTAGCCCAAGAGGGCAGGCAGGGCGTTGGCGGCGGTGTCCTCAACGACCACGTCGGCCAGGTGGGACAGATCCGTGCGCATCGGGGTGACCTCGATGATGGGGATTTCGCGGGCATGTGCCATTAGTGGCAGGCCGGCGGCGGGGTAGACCACCCCGGACGTGCCCACGATCACCAGCGCGTCGGCGGTGCGCATGCGACGCTCCGCCTCTTTCCACTCGGCTTCCGGCAGGGCCTCGCCGAACCAGACCACGCCTGGGCGCACGGAGCCACCGCAGACCGGGCAGGCCGGGGGAGTGATTGCCGCCACGGGTTCTTTGGGGAGGTCGATGGGTTGGGCGAAGTTCTCGTCGCAAAGCGAGCAGCGAAAGTCGAACAGCGAGCCATGCAGGTGGACGACCTTCTTGCTGCCTGCGCGCTCGTGGAGGTTGTCGATGTTTTGGGTGGTCACCGTAGTCTTCGGCGACTTAGCGACGGCAACGTGGCCCGCGTTCGGCTCCGCCTGCTGCGCGAGGTGCGCGCGCCAGAGGTACCACGCAAACATGGTATCCGGGTCGTTGTGCCACGCGTCGATGGACGCCATGTCCTGCGGGTCCACGTTCTCCCACAGGCCGGTCTGGGCGTCGCGGTAGGTGGCGATGCCACTGTCGGCGCTCATGCCAGCGCCGGTGAAGACCTCGATGTGGGAAGCGTCGGCGAGAAGCGCGCGGGCTGTGTCGATGGTGGTGTGGGAGGACATGGCTGCGACGGTACCCCGAAACGAGCAGGCTTTAGCCGATTTGGACCTTTGAAGCGCAGTCGATCTTCGCGTACCGGCGCCCGTTTTTGTCCACGTTGTTGAGGGCGTAGTTACCTCCGTAGGCGCGGCAGCCCGTGTATTTGTCTGAGGAGGGCGCAGGCGGGGCGGCGGGAACCGGGACTTGCTGCTCCTGTTCGCTGCGCAGCCGCTCGCGCTCACGGTCCTGTGCTTCCTGCATGCGTCTAGCTGCTTCGCGCTCAGCTTCGGCTTGTCGGGCCGCTTCGCGCTCGGCTTCGGCTCGTCGGGCTGTTTCGCGCTCAGCTTCGGCTCTTCGGGCCGCTTCGCGCTCAGCTTCGGCTTGCCGGGCTCGTGCCTCGGTGTCGTCGACCTGCGTGGCAGCAGCACCGGCACGTCGTTCAACGTCGTCGAGGAAGCGCGCCATGTCATCTGTGTAGAAGAAGTCGTTGCTGCTGGTGCTCGTCCGCACTCTGCGCAGTACACGGTCGATGGTGCCGAGATGCTTTCGGGCCGCAGCCACGGAACCGGGGTCATTGAGGTCGAGGGAGCGTATGGTGCGGTCCTCCCGATCAAGCTCGTCGAAGTCGGCTTGCAGCTCACGGTCAGCGGCAAAGCAATCAGCGCTCGCCGCAAAGATCTTGGATCCCGCGTTACGGGGCGCTTGCTCCGCCGCCCGGATCCTCTCAAAGAAGCGGGAGTTCGGCTCGACCAAAATTGCGCGCGCCAGCCCTTCGCTCGCGAGCTGCTCGTTGACGAAGGTGTCATCTCGAAAAACCCCGGCCAAGGTACGGCCGTACTTGTCCGTGCGCTCCACGTCGTACTCCAGGTGGATCTTTGCACCGGGCGGGACTAGCGCTTCCAAGCGCTGCTTAGCCTCCTCGGCGTAGCATTCGCTGGGATTGCCGTCGTGCCCGAGCTCAGGGGTATCGATGTTGAGCAACCGGATACGCACCGTCTCCCGTGCAACCGAAGCATCCAATGTGTCGCCGTCGACGATGCGTTGCACCGTCACATCCTCATCCCCGCCCGAAACAAGCTGAACGCCGCCCCACGCAACGGCGCAGGCGACAATGAGGGCTACAAGTTTTTTCACCCGCCCAGTATAGGTTTCCCGCATTTGGCAAAACGCCTCACCGCAGCAGGCTGAGGGCTAGCTGATCCGCTGCGGCCGGCCCCGATCCAGCAGGTATTGGCCGAGGTAGGGCTGCGCGAACTCGACCACGCCCCAGCCGGCGGGTGTGATCAAGTCACGCTCAATGAGCCGGGCCCGGATATCGGAAAGCGACGTGGCTGGGCGGCCAAGGTGCTCCGCCAGCGCCGAGGTGGCAATCTCGCCTAAGCCTGTTTCGTTTTCGATGGCGGCCATGGCCTGCAGGTAGTCCATTTGCCGTGCGGGAACGTCGCGGATCGCAGGCTGGTGTACCTGCACGCCGAGGCGTTCGAGCGTGCGCGGGATCGCAGTAGAGACAGCGTGGGCGTCGATGCGCTCCAGCACGAGTTCGTCCGCCGCCTCCCAGGACAGGAAGCCGACCAGCTGCACGAGATACGGGTAGCCCTTGGTGAACTCGGCGGCGCGCCGGGCGTCGTCGAAAGGCCTGCCGCCGTCTTGGGCGGTTTCCGCGAGCGCACTGTGGGCGTCTTCAAGCGTGAGCGGCCCAAGCTCGTAGTGGCGGGCGCGGCGCAGGAATGTCGCGCCGGGCAAATCCAGCAGCGCGTTGATGCCGTGCGTCAGGCCCGCCATGGCCACGGCCACGGGTAAGTCGTCGCGCACCAGGTCTTGGTAGGCCACGGCGACCTGGGTGAGGTCCTCCGGGGAGGCGTCCTGCACCTCGTCGATGGTGATGAGCACACCCGTGCCGCGCAGGTGCGAGATGAGTTCGCGCAGCTGTGTGGTCAGCCGGGGGACGGGATCGTTGGATTCCATGTCGGTGCGCACCGACCCGATGCCGGCGACCGATACTCCGGTGATGCGGCGGCGCTGCGGAGGTGCGAGGCGGTTGATGGCTTCCGGGATCGCGGACTCGATGAGGGATTGCGTGATCTTCTCTCTGGCCGATGCGCGCAGCACGAGCCACCCCTGCCGTGCCGCGATGTCCTCGAGCTCGGTCAGCAGCACGGTTTTGCCGATACCCCTGGACCCGGAGATCAGAATCGACCGGTCCGGGTTGCCTGCGGCGCCTGTGATCGCGCGTTCGAAATCGGTGAGCACAGTGGCGCGGCCGGCCCAGACCAGTGGGCTGGCCCCGAACGTCGGACGAAACGGGTTGTTCATGCCGCTCAGCCTAGCGCAACCGATAAACCGATAAAGTGCCCGGAGCCGATAAACCGATAAATCGATATCTTCGCGGCGGTGGCACGCGTGAGCTACACCGCGATCGCGACGGCCACGCACGCAACCACGATCACCACCACGCCGAGGGCCATGCGACGCAGGTAATGCTTGCCCGGCGCGTGAGCGGTGTTCACCGCGATCTTGCCCGGGTTCGACGGCAGCACTGCCGCCACCATCGGGTCGTGAGGCGCTGAGTACGTGCCCATGCCCCCTTGGTAGCGCAGCTGAACGTTGCGGGCCTGTTCATCCGCATCGGGTTCGAGGCCGTCTTGGGCGGAGGTCACACGCAGCGCGACAACCACCGTATAAACGATGAAGCCGATCCACATCGCGAGCTCCAGCCAAAACGGGAGGGCGGCATCCGGCACCACCAAGGAGATGTTCGTCACCGCGAACAGTGCGGCCAGCGCGAGGATGATCTTGGACATCACGTCTGCGGTGGCGTGACAAAGCTTCTCGACGCGCCGGGCCGCCGTCTCCGAAAACGGCAGCGTATCTTCGTTCGGGACATCGACGGTGCGCCGGGCAAGCGCCCGTGGCGGCAGACACAGCGGCAACGCCGCCGAGATGATAATGCCGACGACCATCAGCACCGTAGTGCTGAGCAGCGTCTTTGCCGCGAACCCGTCCGCCTCGCCGGTGGGGCCGACGTGCACCGGCACCGGGTCGGGGATGGTGTCCCAGCGCAGCAAGATGTACGCGAACCCGGCTGCGTAGATGAGCGCGGTCGCGGCGTAACGGCGGTAGTGGGAGGGCATGGCTGTCACTGTATCCGTCTCCGCTGTATCCGCCTCACACGCGCATGGTCAGCAGCGTGCCGTTGAGGGCAACGTTGAAGCTGGCAGCGGCGGCAATGTCGGCGACGTCTTCGGCGCACGCGGCGAGATGTGGCGCCAGCGCTTTGGCCAACTCGCCCTTGTACTTCTTGTTGAAGTGGCTGACCACCTTGCCCGTGACTGCCTGTTCCACGCGCACCGTCACCGCGCCCGGCACAGGGCCGAGCTGCTGGTAGGCGCCGGAGCGCATGTCCACCACGAAGTCCTGCTCGGCCAACGCTTCCGTCACGGCCGAGCCCCACCACGCCTTCATCGTTGTCCCGCCCAGCTTGGAGCCGCCGGAGACGCGGTAGCGGGGGATGAGATCCCCGGCGCGAACCAGCCCGAACAACGCCGATCCCACGGCAAGGCGGGGCAGGGCGTCCGCGGGCAGCGTGGCCGCGTCGAGCGCGTCGTAGAGCACGCCGGTGTAGCGCTGGATCGCGGGCATGACCGGCGCCGTGCGCAGCGCCAGGTTCTCCTCGGCCTCTTGGCGCTTGCCGGCGGGGATTTTCAGCTCGGACATCATGGTGTTGACGGGGGTGTGCGTGAGCTCGTCGAGAAGCAACGTGCGCACCGGATCCAGCGAAGAAAACGACAGTTCCATCGGGGCGGTTGTGCCGCCGGGTGCTTTGGTCTCAGATGGCGGGAGCACGATCAGCATGCGCAAAACCCTAGCGGTAAACTGCCAAACCATGATTACACGCCTGTCCACGCTGTTCCTGCGCACCTTGCGCGAAGACCCTGCCGATGCTGAAGTGCCCAGCCACAAGCTGCTGGTGCGCGCGGGTTATGTGCGCCGCGCCGCGCCCGGCGTGTACTCCTGGCTGCCGCTTGGCCTGCGCGCGCTGCGCAAGATTGAGGGTGTGGTGCGTGAGGAGATGGACGCGATGGGCGGCCAGGAGCTGCTCTTCCCGGCGCTGTTGCCGCGCGAGCCCTACGAGGCAACCAACCGTTGGGCCGAGTACGGCGACGACCTGTTCCGCCTCAAGGACCGCAAGGGCGCGGACATGCTGCTCGGGCCGACGCACGAGGAGATGTTCACCACCGCGGTCAAGGACCTCTATTCCTCCTACAAGGATTTCCCGGTCACGCTGTACCAGATTCAGACCAAGTACCGCGACGAGGCGCGTCCGCGCGCTGGCATACTGCGCGGGCGCGAGTTTGTAATGAAAGACAGCTACTCCTTCGACATGTCGGATGAGGGCCTGGAGCAGTCCTACGCCAACCACCGCGCTGCCTACCAGCGCATCTTCGACCGTGTGGGCCTACGCTACGAGATTTGCAAGGCCACCTCCGGCGCGATGGGCGGCTCCGCGTCCGAGGAATTTTTGGCCTACTCCGACAACGGCGAGGACACCTTTGTCATCTCCACGGCGGGCGATTACGCCGCCAACGTGGAGGCAGTGACCACGGTGGCACCGGCACCGCGCGCGTTCGACGGGCTGCCCGAGGCCGTCGAGCACGACACACCGTCGTCCGAGACCATCGCTGCGCTCGTGGAGTGGGCGCAGGGCGCAGGTGTGCTTGTCGACGGGCGTTCCGCCGAAGCCGCCGACACCCTCAAGTGCATGATGGTCAAAGTCGACGACCCGCGTGCAGTGGATGACAACGGTGAGCCGGTCGGCCCGCAGCTGGTGGGCGTACTCATCCCGGGTGACCGTGAACTGGACGAAAAGCGCCTCGAGGCCTCGCTAGAGCCGGCCACCTTCGAGCTGGCCAGCGACGAGGACTTTGCAAAGAACGATTTCCTGGTCAAGGGTTACGTCGGTCCGCGTGCGCTGCAGGCCAACGGTGTGCGGCTGCTTGCAGATCCGCGCGTGGTCGACGGCACCGCCTGGATCACCGGCGCCGACGCCCCGCAGCGGCACGTGGTGGGCCTTGTCGCCGGCCGCGACTTCACCGTCGACGGCACCATCGAGGCCGCCGAGATCAAGGCAGGCGACCCGTCGCCGTCCGGCAACGGCACCGTGGAGCTCGCCCGCGGCATCGAGCTGGGCCACATCTTCCAGCTCGGACGCAAGTACACCGAGGCGATGGACGTGCAGATCCTGGACGAAAACGGCAAGCGCGCCGTGCCCACGATGGGCTCCTACGGCATCGGCATCTCCCGCATGCTCGCCGTGGTTGCAGAGCAGCGCCACGACGACAAGGGGCTGATCTGGCCGGTGGAGATCGCCCCGTACCAGGTGCACGTTGCGGTGGCGAACAAGGATGCGGCGGCGCTCGAGGCGGGCGACCGCATCACCGCCGAGCTGTCCGACGCGGGCCTCGAGGTGCTTTTCGACGACCGCCCCAAGGTTTCCCCGGGCGTGAAGTTCAAGGACGCCGAGCTGCTGGGCATGCCGTTCATCGTCATCCTGGGCCGCTCGTTTAAAGACGGCATTGTGGAGCTGCGCATCCGCGGCGGCGAGACCTTGGAGGTACCGGCCGACGAGATCGTGGCGAAGGTGCAGGAGCTCGTCCGCGGCTAAGAAAGCCGGCGCCGCCTACGCGCGCTGCGCCTGGGCCGCGAGGCGTATTGCGTTCTCGCGCCACTGCGCAGATTCGGCGTGGGCGGCCTGGTAGCGCCACTGTTTGACCAGGTCGCTCTGCATGGTTTTGACCAGCTGGGCGGCCTCTTCGGCATCTGCCGGCTCGGCGTAGCCGTCGGCGAATTCGTACCCGCTGGCCGGAACCTTCGCCTCCCCGTCAGCGGTATCCAGTAGCTGGGACAGTACAGCGGTGCGCTCGTGGCAGGCCTTGCGCAGGATGCCGATGCGCTCGCGCAGTTCGGGGCCGGCGTATGCAAGAGCGATGCCGAGCCCGTAGTCGACAGCGTTTTCGCGGGCGAGCATGTCGCGCACAGCTTCGGCGTCAGCGGGGTCTGCCACTGGGACTGTCACTGCATCCGAAGCAGGATCGGTCAGGGCATCGAGGTCGACGGGGGAGAGCGCGAGTGCGTCGATAGCCTGGGCGACGACGAGGTCGACGGTTTCGGAGGGAACCTTGTCAGCAGCTGCGACGGTGCGCTCGAGCAGCGCGTCCGCGTTCGACGCGGCGGGCAGGTCCGTGTCGCCGTAAGCAACGTCGCACGAGGCAGGCGTGTTGCCGGCGGTGTCGAGGCCGCACAACCTCCGCGCCTCGTTTTGCAGCTCATCGCCTTGCGCTTTGCGCAGTTCGCGCCACTGCTCGCTGGCCGGGTCGCCGAAGACCCAGTCGGCGGAGGCCTGCTTCGCAAGCGCCATCACCTCACCATTGGCTCGCGGGCCAACGATGTCCATCACGGTGCAGCTGGTGAGCAAAAGCGCGGCGGCGGGAAGCAGGAGGAGTTTCTTCACGCGCTGCACGTTACACGCTAGGTTTGTTCGCATGGCTTTTCCCACGAACGACGACCTCGAGCGCATGGTTGCACCCGTTGCGCGCACCTACGGCATGGACATCGAAAAGATCCGCACGGTGAAAGCCGGCAAGAAGTCGCAGGTGGTAATCGCACTCGATTCGGACACCCACCCGACGCTCGACGAGCTCGAGGAAGTCTCCAACGAGCTGTCGCAGCTGTTCGACGACGCAGAACAGCGCGGCGAGGTGAACTTCGGCGCCGGGTACACCCTGGAGCTGACCACACCGGGCGTAGACCTGCCGTTGACTGAGGCGCGACATTTCCGCCGCAACCGCGGCCGCAAGGTGAAGGTGGGCGAGCAGCAGTGGCGCGTGGGCCCGCTCGACGCTGAGGAATCGCACGTCGCGCTTGTTCGCGTGAACAAAAAGGCTGAAGAGGTCCGTATTTCCCCGGTTTCTGAAATTTCTGGCGCAGTGGTAGAAATTGAGTTCAAAGCCCCGCCGGCCGCAGAGGCTGAGCTGGCGGACCGGGCGTTTGAAGATCTTGAGGCCGCAGCAGCGGAAGGAAAGGAACACAAGTGAATATCGACTTGAACGCGCTGAAGGCGATCGAGGAGCAGCAGGGGATCGCCATGGAGGATTTGCTGGCGACTATCGCGAACGCGCTGCTGTTCTCCTACCGCGAGTTCAAGGAGGGGGAGTCCAACGCCGACGCTAAGGCTCGCGTGGACATCGACACCGAGACCGGCGATGTGGCTGTCATTGTCAGCGAGTTGGACGCCGAGGGCGAGGTCGTCTCCGAGTACGACGACACGCCGGTGAATTTCTCCCGCATCGGTTCCGTGGCAGTGCGCGACGCCATCAAGGGGCGTCTGCGCCAGGCGGAGGCGGGCCGCGTCTACGACGAGTACGCAGGCTTTGAGGGCGAGGTCGTCTCCGGCATCGTGCAGCGAGACGCGCAGGCGGAGTCCCGCGGGCTGAACATCGTTCAGCTGGGCACAGAGGCTGATCCGCAGGACGGCATCCTGCTGCCGGCGGAGAAGATCCCGGGTGAAGTGCTGCGCCACGGCGACCGCATCAAGGCTTATGTGGTGGGTGTGAACAAGGGTGACAGGCGCGTGCAGGTTAACCTGTCGCGTACGCACCCGGAGCTCGTGCGCGGCCTGTTCGCGCTCGAGGTGCCGGAGGTCGCGGACGGCTCGGTGGAGATCGTGGGCATCGCCCGCGAGGCCGGCCACCGCTCCAAGGTTGCCGTGCGCGCGACCGTCAAGGGCGTCAACGCGAAGGGTGCCTGCATCGGCCCCCGCGGCGCCCGCGTTACCAACATCATGTCCGAACTCGGCGGCGAGAAGATCGACATCATCGACTGGGACGAGGATCCGGCAAAGTACGTCGGCAATTCGCTCGCCCCGTCGAAGGTGGTCAACGTCGAGGTGCTGGACCGCGAGGCGCAGGCCGCCCGTGTGACCGTGCCGGATTACCAGCTCTCCCTGGCCATCGGCAAAGAGGGCCAAAACGCCCGGTTGGCTGCCCGCCTGACTGGCTGGAAGATCGACATCCGCTCTGACGCGGACTCGGCTGAGTAGACGGCAGTAGCCCCTCAGGAAAATTACACCCCTGTAACCAGGAAACCCGCTGGAAATATAGATCCAGCGGGTTTTGGCGTACAGTGTTATACGGCTTTTGTGTCCGCACGTTCAGGTGCGGCGACCGAGTTAGCAGATGAAAGGACGGGATGCGAATGGGTGTTGCTCGCAAGCAGCCGATTCGCACCCGCACCTGTATCGCCACCCGTACCGCGCAGCCGGATACCCAGCTGCTGCGGGTCGTCGCCGATCCGGACGTGCCGGGGCGGATCCTCGCAGACCCGGGCAGGAACCTTCCTGGCCGGGGCGCGTGGATTACGCCCTCGCTGGATGCAGTCGAGCTGGCGGAACAACGTCGCGCCTTCGGGCGAGCGCTCCGTCTGTCCACTGCGGTGGACCTAGGTCATGTACGTACGTACCTTGCGTCGTCGCAAAGCACTTGCGACGAGGTGAACGACCCAGACGAAAAAGGAAAGACTGAACACTGATGAGTACGCAACGATGAAGCAGCATCAGCGATGAATGTCACTGACCACGTCTAGGGGCAGGTAGCCGGAAGGGCACTGCTCCTAGCAACAACGAAGAGGAGATACGTGTCCGGAAAGCTACGCGTTCACGAGTTGGCCAAGCAGCTCGGCGTAACAAGTAAGGAACTGCTCGCCACGCTCAAGGAGCAGGGCGAGTTTGTGAAGACGGCGTCGTCGACGATCGAGCCGCCTGTCGTGAAGAAGATGAAGGCGCACTACGCCAAGCAGAACGGCGGCGACGATGCCGACGCCGAAAAGAAGAAGGAAGCTGCGCCGAAGAAGCCGCCGCTGAAAAAGCCGGGCCAGAACCGCGCCAAGCCGGCGGCGCCGAAGCCTGCGGCCTCCAAGCCCTCGAAGGCTGGAGAGAGCAAGCCCGCGGCACCCAAGCCGGTGCCGGGTGCCCCGAAGCCGTCTGCGGCGAAACCCGCTGCGGCGGAGCCGGCCCCGAAGCCGGCTGGTGGTGCGCCGAAGCCGGGCGCTCCCAAGCCTGGCGCGCCGAAGCCGGGCGCCGCGAAGCCTGGGGCGCCGAAGCCGGGTGCTGCGAAATCTGCCGCACCCAAGCCGGGTGCGCCGAAGCCGGGTGCGCCGAAGCCGGGTGCAGCGAAGTCGGATGCCCCGAAGCCGGGCGCTATGCCGCGTCCCGTGCCCAAGCCGGGCCGTCCGCGCGTAGCCAACAACCCGTTCTCTTCCAACACCGGTGGCCAGCGTCCGCCGCGTCCGGGCGGCGGACGTCCGGGCCAGGGCCAGGGTCGTCCCGGCCAGGGTGGCCCGCGTCCTGGTGGCGCACGCAAGGGCGGCGGCTCCCGTCCGTCGCCGGCTGACATGCCGGCAGGTCCGTCCCCGACACAGATGCCGTCCAAGGCAGCTGCTCCGGGCGGCCGTGGTCGCGGCGGCGGCCGTGGCCGTGGTGGCGGCCCGGGCGGCCCGCGTTTCGGCGGCGGTGGCGGTTTCCGCGGTCGCGGTGGTCGTCGCGGCGGTACTGCGGGCGCATTCGGCCGTCCGGGTGGTGCACCCGGCAAGCGCCGTAAGTCCAAGGGCCAGAAGAGGGCCGAGTACGAAGAGATGCACAAGCCGAACGTCATCGGTGGCGTTCGTCTGCCAGACGGCGGCGGCAAGACCGTTCGCCTGCGTCAGGGCGCGACCCTGTCCGACCTGGCGGAGAAGATCAACACCGATGCGTCGTCGCTGGTGCAGGCGCTGTTCAACCTCGGTGAGATGGTGACCGCAACGCAGTCCGTGTCTGAGGACACGCTGCAGTTGCTCGGCGCCGAGATCAACTACGAGGTGCAGATCGTCTCTCCGGAGGACGAGGACCGCGAGCTGCTCGAGTCCTTCGACCTGCAGTTCGGCGAGGACATCGGTGGCGAAGAGGCGCTGGAGAAGCGTCCTCCTGTGGTTTCCGTCATGGGCCACGTCGACCACGGTAAGACCCGACTTCTGGATTCGGTCCGAAACGCCAACGTGGGCCGCGGCGAGGCCGGCGGCATCACCCAGGGCATCGGTGCGTACCAGACCGAGGTCACCCTCGAAGACGAGCCGCGCAAGATCACGTTCCTGGATACCCCGGGCCACGAGGCGTTTACCGCCATGCGTGCCCGCGGTGCGAAGTCGACCGACCTTGCCATTTTGGTGGTCGCGGCGGACGACGGCGTGATGCCGCAGACCGTTGAGGCGATCAACCACGCCAAGGCGGCGGACCTGCCCATCGTGGTTGCCGTGAACAAGGTGGATAAGCCGGAGGCGCAGCCGGACAAGATCCGCGGCCAGCTCACCGAGTACGGCCTGGTGCCGGAGGAGTACGGCGGCGACACCATGTTCATTGACATCTCCGCGAAGCAGGGCACTGGCATCGACGACCTGCTCGAGGCCGTCTTGCTCACCGCAGATGCGGCGCTGGAGCTCACGGCGAACCCGGACATGGACGCCCAGGGTGTGGCCATCGAGTCCCACCTGGACCGCGGCCGTGGCCCGGTGTCCACCGTGATCGTGCAGCGCGGCACGCTGCGTGTCGGCGACTCCATCGTCGTCGGCGGCAACTTCGGTCGCGTGCGTCGCATGGTCGATGAGTGGGGCAACGACGTCGATGAGGCGGGCCCGTCCCGCCCGGTGCAGGTCCAGGGCCTCAACGGCGTTCCTGGCCCTGGCGACAACCTGCTGGTGGTGGACGACGACCGTGTCGCTCGCCAGATTGCGGCGCAGCGCGATGCCCGTCACCGCGCCGCGATCCAGGCGCGCAGCAAGAAGCGCGTCTCCCTGGAGAACCTGGATCAGGCGCTCAAGGAGACGAGCCAGCTCAACCTCATCCTCAAGGGCGACAACGCCGGTTCGGTGGAGGCCCTGGAAGAGGCGCTGCTCAAGATCGAGATCGACGACGAGGTCGAGGTCAACATCATCGACCGCGGCGTCGGTGCTGTGACGCAGACGAACGTCTCCCTTGCTGCGGCGTCGGATGCGGTGATCATTGGCTTCAATGTTCGCGCTGACGGCAAGGCCACCGAGGAGGCGAACGCTGAAGGCGTGGAGATCCGCTACTACTCGGTGATCTACCAGGCCATCGAGGACGTCGAGAACGCGCTCAAGGGCATGCTCAAGCCCATCTACGAGGAGCGCGATCTGGGCGAGGCGGAGATCCGCCAGATCTTCAAGGCCTCCTCTGTCGGCCTCATCGCCGGCTGCATGGTCACCGAGGGCAAGGTCAAGCGCGGTGCAAAGCTGCGCCTGGTCCGCGACGGCAACGTCATCACTCCGGACGCGACCATCGAGTCGCTGCGCCGCGAGAAGGACGATGTCAACGAGGTGGCCAAGGGCTACGAGTGCGGCATGGTGCTGTCCTACCCGGATATCCAGGTCGGCGACACCATCCAGACCTACGAGATGGTTGAGGTGCCGCGCGATTAGCCGTTGCTGAAGCAATTGCTTCTCGACGCCAACCCCCGTTCCGCGCGACCCGCGCAGGACGGGGGTTACACTATTGCAAGTTTCGTTCAAAGGAGTTGAGCATGGCTGAGAATCCTCGCGCGCAGCGCCTGGCAAAGCAGATTCAGACGATCGTTGCGTCGGCTATCGAGCGTGAAGTGAAAGACCCCCGCATGGAGCTGGTCACTGTCACCGACACCCGCGTCACCGGCGACCTGCACGACGCTACGGTCTACTACACGGTGCGCGGCCGCGACATCAACGACGAGCCGGACTACGACCAGGCGGCAGAGGCACTCAACCGTGCCCGCGGCCAGATCCGCAAGATCGTAGGCGACCAGCTCAGCGTTCGCTTCACCCCGACGATTTCCTTCGAGCGCGACACCGTGCCGGAGTCCTCCGCCCACATGGAGGAGCTGCTCAACCGCGCCCGTGCGCGCGACGAGGAGCTGGCGAAGCTACGGGCGAATGCGACACCGGCGGGGGAGAGCGACCCGTACAAGCGCACTGGTGATGATGTCTAGCAAGACACCGAGGTACCTGCAGGAGGCGGCGGCGCTGTTTGAGGCCGCCGCCTCCCGTGTGCGAGAGGTTGAGAAGGTGTCGGTGGTGGCGCACATCAAACCCGACGCGGACGCGATCGGCTCGGCGTGCGCTCTGACGGCGGGTCTGCGCAAGCTGGGAAAGGACGCGCAGGCCTATATCGGCCAACCGCTGCCGCACTCCGCCAACATGCGCACGATCCCCGGCGTCGAGGACATCCGCTACGGTGAGCCGTTGCCTGAGGACGGGTTGGTGATCACCGTGGACTGCGCCTCCGCCGACCGCACCGGCGCACATATGAGCACGATCCTGAAGGACCCATCGCGGGTGGTTGTGATCGACCATCACAACACCAACCCCGGCTTCGGCGGGTTGAACATGATCGTGGAAAGCGAATCCACCACAGTGATGGTCCGCGAGCTGCTGGGGTACTTGGGCGTGGAGCTGGATCCGGACATTGCATACGCGCTGTACGCGGGGCTGATCACGGATACCGGCAGCTTCCGGTGGGGCACCCCGCGGATGCATGAGCTCGCCGCCGAGCTGATGGAGTACGGCTTAAATACCCGCCAGATCGCTCTCGATCTGATGGACACGATGGGCCCGGTGGATTTGCAGCTGATGGGCGCGGTGCTAGCTAAAACCCAGATCGTGCCCGCGAACGGGCTTTCTGTGGCAGTGTTGACCATCCCGTCCGGCATCCACTCACGGATGAGCCAGACTGCCGTGGAGGCGATCATCGACTACGCAAGGGCGCTCGAGGGCACCGACGTGGGAGTGGTGCTTAAGGAGCAGTCCCCGAAGAGCTGGGCGTTGTCGCTGCGCTCCACGGTGGTGGACGTCTCCGCCGTCGCCCAGCGCCTCGGCGGCGGCGGACACAAGGCGGCGGCGGGGTATTCCGCTTCCGGCCACCGCAACGAGGTCATCCGCGATCTACTCAGCGCTTTGCCGCAGCGCGACGCGTCCGATGAGTAGGGCGCGCGGAGCAGCTGAGCGCTCGCTCGGCCACCAGATTTTGTTGCTCGCCCTGCCCGCGCTTGGCGTGTTGGCGGCGAACCCGCTGTACCTGCTGCTGGATACGGCAGTCGTGGGACGGTTGGGCACCGCTGAACTCGCGGCGCTGGCCGCAGGCGCGGCTATCCAGTCCACGGTGACAACGCAGCTGACGTTTTTGTCCTACGGCACCACCGCGCGCAGCTCCCGGTTCTTTGGGGCCGGCCGGCGCGAAGATGCAGTGGCGGAAGGAGTGCAGGCCACCTGGGTTGCGCTCGGCGTCGGCACACTGCTGGCGCTGATCGTGGGCATCTTCGCGCAGCCGCTCGCCCAGGCACTCGCAGGCGACCACGCCACGGGTGCGCGCGCGGCCCAGTGGATGCATGTCTCCGCGTTCGCGGTGCCGATGACATTGGTGATCATGGCTGGCAACGGCTGGATGCGCGGCGTGCAAAACACCAAGCTGCCCTTTTACCTCACATTGTGCGGGCTGGTACCGGGGGCTGCGCTGCTGCCCGTTTTGGTGGGCCGCTTCGGCCTCGTCGGCTCTGCGGTGGCCAACGTGATTGGCATGGGCATCACCGCGACGCTGTTTCTCGTGGTGCTGGCGCGCGAGCACCGCTCCTACGGCGGCAGCTGGGCGCCGCGCTGGAGCGTGATCAAGCGTCAGCTCATACTCGGCCGGGATCTGATTTTGCGGTCGTTGTCCTTCCAGGTTTCGCTGCTTACCGCGGCTGCGGTCGCAGGCCGCATCGGGGTTGTCGCGCTGGCCGCGCACCAGCTGATGCTGCAGCTGTGGAATTTCCTGACGCTCGTGCTGGACTCGCTGGCCATTGCGGCGCAGACTCTCACCGGTTCCGCGCTGGGGCGCGCCGGCGCGGAGGAAGCGCGCGACGTTGGCGCGCAGACGCTGCGGTACTCGCTCGGGTTCGCAGTCGCGCTGTCAGCCGTCTTCGCGGTGTTTGCCGCGCCGATCCAGGGGCTGTTTACCTCGGACCCGGAGGTCGTCGATGCGCTGCGTATCCCGTGGTTCCTGCTCATCGGCATGATCCTGGTCGGCGGAGCCGTCTTCGCCCTCGACGGGGTGCTCCTCGGCGCTGCCGACGCCGCATTCTTGCGCAACCTGACACTGTTTTCCCTTTTGGGAGTAGCACTGCCGATCATCCTCGCCTCCGGCGTGTTTGGCTGGGGGCTGACTGGCATCTGGGTCGGCCAGCTCGGCCAGGTGCTCGCCCGCCTGGTCGGCGTGGTGTGGCGCTTTCGGTCAATGCGGTGGGCCGCAGGTGGTGCGGATGGTAAGAATGAGGAATGACCACCACGCTCTGGGCCGTCAGCGACCTGCACGCGGCGGTGAAGCGCAACGGCCCGAAAATAGACGCCATCACGCCGGCTGACCCGTCGGACTGGCTCATCGTCGCAGGCGATGTGGCCGAGCGGCCGGAGCTGATCATCCAGGTGATGGAGGATCTTGCCAGCCGGTTCCACACAGTGATTTGGGTGCCAGGCAACCACGAGCTGTTCTGTCGTTCCGCAGATCGCCACCGGGGCCGCGAGAAATACACCATGTTGGTGCAGGCGATGCGCTCCATCGGGGTGGTGACGCCGGAGGACCGCTACCCGGTGTTCGGCGGGGTGACTATTTGCCCGCTGTTTACGCTCTACGACTACTCGTTTCGTGCCCGCGACCTGACCGTCGAAGAAGCGTTGGCCGCAGCGCATGACCACAACGTGGTCATGACCGATGAAGTTGCGATCGCCCCGTTCGTGGATATCCGCGCGTGGTGCTGGGACCGCCTCGCCTACACCACAAAGCGGCTTTCCCGCATCAACGGCCCGACTGTTCTGGTCAACCACTGGCCCTTAATCCAGGAACCTGTGCAGCGCATGCAGTGGTCGGACATCGCCCTGTGGTGCGGCACGCGGCATACCCGCACGTGGGCCCAACGCTACAACGCGCAGGCAGTCGTGTACGGTCACCTGCACATGCCGGGGGTGACAACTGTCGACGGAATCCCGCACATCGAGGCCTCCCTCGGCTACCCGCGCGAATGGGAGCACTACCCGTCCGCCCGGCCGTTTCCGTACCCGGTCATGGAGGTTGAACAGTGATGCAGGACATCTCGCTGTTTCCTCCCGAGGCGCGCTGCGTGTTCTTTCTCACCGACGATGCGTCGGATCTGACCCGCTACGAGGACCTGCTGCCCGACGAGCGCGACGAGGTCAGCGCGGCCGTGGACGTGCGCAAAGGCGAGTTCGGCGACGCACGCTGGTGCGCCCACCAGGCGTTGCGCGAGCTCGGCGTGGAATCCGCCGGTGCGATTTTGCGCGGCGAGCGCGGCATGCCGTTGTGGCCTGAAGGCTTCACGGGGTCGCTGACACATACCGAAGGCCTGCGCGCCGCCGTGGCCGCGCCGAAGCGCCACGTGCACTCGATGGGGCTGGATGCCGAGCCCGCGGAGCCGTTGCCGGACGGGGTGTTGCGCTCTATTGCCAGCCCCACCGAAATCGAGATGGTTTCGCAGCTGCAGGCGGACGGCTACACCTGGGCGGACCGGCTGTTGTTCTGCGCCAAGGAAGCGACATATAAGTGCTGGTACCCGATGACGCGGCGCTGGCTCGATTTCGACGAAGCGGAAATCGAGCTGCGCCCGGACGGCACGTTTACCTCCCAGCTGTTGGCGCGGCCTGCGCCGGTCCCGCTGTTCGAGGGGCGCTGGGTGCAGCGCTGCGGCTACGTCATCGCCGCCACCTACGTGCGTTAAGCGCGGCGTGTTGCCGCTACAGCGCGCTATAGCGTCGATGGCCGCGCAACAAACACCGTCGCTAGCCGCTTGCCCTTTTCTTTCACCAGCGCCACCGCGCGCCCGTCCGGTCCGACAGCGGCGTGCACGCCGTGCAGCCCTCTCGGCTCGAGCCATTTGCCCATCGCCAACGCGTCGTACTCCTTGGCCGTGACCTCGAGCACCGGCCATGCGCGGGTGAGCGCCTCGTCCAAGCTGAGGGAGAGTTCAGCCGCGTTTTCGAGTTGGTCGAGCGTGCGGGCATCGGCGAGGGCGAAGGATCCGACGCGGCAGCGTCGTAAAGCAATCAAATGCCCGCCCACACCGAGCGCTGCGCCGAGGTCGCGCCCCAGCGAGCGAATGTAGGTGCCGGAAGAGCAGTGCACACGCGCGTCCACGTCCACGTATTCGGCGTTGCGGCGAATTTCGCCGAGCTCGAAGGAATGGATGGTGACTTCGCGCGCGGGGATGTCCACCTCCTCTCCGGCGCGCACCAGCTCGTGCGCGCGGCGTCCGCCGATCTTGATGGCGGAGACCTTCGACGGCACCTGCATGATCGTGCCGGTCAGCTTCTCCACCTCCGCGCGGATCTCCTCCTCGCGCACCTCGGACGCATCGTGCTTGTCGACGAGTTCACCTTCGGCGTCGTCCGTCGTCGTTGAAGCCCCGAGGCGGATCGTGGTTTCGTACACCTTGTCCTCGGCCACGAGGTGGGCCAAAAGCTTCGTGCCGCGCTCGATGCCCGCCACCAACACCCCGGTGGCCATCGGGTCCAGCGTGCCGGCGTGGCCGACCTTGCGGGTGCCGAAGATGCGGCGCAGGCGTGCGACAACGTCGTGGCTGGTCATCCCAGCGGGCTTGTCCACGACGACGATTCCAGAGGTTGCGAGGGCATCGTTCATGCTTGCCGAGTATGCCGTACTGTATTGCCCCGTGGATATTCTGCGCGGGCTTGCGAGTGTGCCGGCTTCCTTTGCGGAGACCGGAACGGTAGTCACTATCGGTGTGTTCGACGGAGTGCACCGCGGACACCAGTTGCTCATTTCCCAGGCGGTGGACGCTGCCCGCGAGCTTGGCACGCCGTGCGTGGTGATGACTTTTGACCCGCACCCGGTGACGATTTTCGCGCCCGAGCACGCACCGCAGGAGCTGCTGCCGCTCGAGGAGCGCGCCCGCCACATCGCCGAGCTGGGGGTGGACGCGCTTCTCGTCATCGACTTCCGCGAGGAACTCGCCGGACTGAGCCCGAAGGCCTACATGGACGACGTGCTTGTGGGCACCCTGGGCGCACAGCACGTCCTGGTGGGGGAGAACTTCACCTTCGGCCGCGACGCCGCCGGCACCGCGACGACGATGGCCCAGCTGGGGGAGCAGGCGGGCGTGGACGTGACCATCGTGCAGCTGCTCGGCGACGGCGACGTGCGCATCTGCTCCACCGCGATTCGGGATCACCTCTCAGGCGGCGATGTCGCCCTGGCCACGGATTACATGGGTCGGCCGTTTTCCGTGGTTGCTCCGGTTGAGCGTGGGGCTGGCCGCGGCGGCAGGGAGCTGGGCTACCCGACGGCGAACCAGTACGCGTCCGAGACCGCCGCCGTGCCGGCGGACGGTGTCTACGCCGGGTGGCTGACCATCATCGACGACGGCGCGATCGACGGCGACATGGAACCGGGCGTGCGCTACCCGGCGGCGATCTCCGTCGGTACGAACCCGACGTTCGGGGACGCGCGGCGCAGCGTGGAGTCATTCGTGCTGGACCGCGACGCAGATCTGTACGGGCGCATGGCGCGCGTGGAGTTCGTGGAGAAAGTCCGCGACATGCTCAAGTTCAACTCGGTGGACGAGCTGCTGGATAACATGGCCCGTGACGTGGAAAAAACCCGTGAGATTTTAGGAGTGGCGTAAATGGCCCGCAAACTCATTCTGGACGTGGACACCGGTATCGACGACGCGCTCGCGATCGCGTACGCACTCGCTTCGCCGGAGCTCGATCTCATCGGTGTCACCTGCACCTACGGCAACGTGGAGGTGCCGCAGGCGGTGCGTAACACCCTGGCCATCCTCGAGCTTTTCGGCCGCACCGACGTGCCCGTGTACGCCGGCCCGCAGCGCGACGGCTTCGAGGTCATGGAGATCTCGCAGTTCATCCACGGCGTCAACGGCATCGGCGAGGCTGAGCTTTACGACGCCGCACGTGCCGTCGAGCCCGGCTCCGCCGTAGGTTTTCTGGTGCAGTCGGTCCACCGGTACGGGCAAGACCTGGTCATCGTGCCTGTCGGGCCGCTGACCACGGTTGCTGCGGCTGTTCAGGCCGACGAGAACTTCGCATCCCGTGCCCACATCGTGTGCATGGGCGGCGCGTTGACCGTCCCCGGCAACGTCACGGCGTGCGCCGAGGCGAACATCAACCAGGACCCGGAGGCGGCAGACTTGGTGTTCCGCCAGTGCGAGGACGTCACCATGGTCGGCTTGGACGTCACCTTGCAAACGCTTCTGACCACCGTTGAAACGAAGCGCTGGAAAGACCTCGAAACCGCCGGCGGGGACTTTTTGGCCGAGGCGACCAACTACTACATCAAGGCGTACGAGACCACGTCGCCGCACCTGGGAGGCTGCGGCCTGCACGACCCGCTGGCAGTAGCCGTGGCGGCAGACCCGAGCCTGGTGGAGACGCTGGCAATTAACCTGAAGGTGGATACCGAAGGGCCGTCGAGAGGCCGCACCATCGCCGACGAGACGTGCCTGAATGATCCGGTGAAGTCCGCCCGCGTCGCGGTGGGAGTGGACGTCGAGCGGTTCTTGGAGGAGTTCATGCGCCGTTTGACCGGTTTGGCCCGCCAGACGGAGGTCGTGTAACCTCTTGCGAGGTCTTGCACCATCCGACTGTGGTTCGCGGCAGTCACGGTGCAGCTGCAAAGACTTTCCGTAGAGCGCGAACTGAAATACCCAAGGAGCACACTCATGGCACTGTCCACTGAGAAGAAGGCAGAGATCCTCAAGACGTACGGCCTGCACGAGACCGACACCGGCTCTCCGGAGGCACAGGTTGCGCTGCTTACCGAGCGCATCAACAACCTGACCGAGCACCTGAAGGATCACCAGCACGACCACCACTCCCGTCGTGGCCTGCTGCTGCTGGTCGGCCGCCGTCGCGGTCTGCTGAAGTACCTGCGAGAGAACAACGTCGAGCGCTACCGTGACCTGATCGGTCGCCTGGGCCTGCGCCGCTAAGCTAGCGCCCGAAAAGACGCCTCACCTGCGTGGTGGGGCGTTTTTTGTTATCATCATTGGCCGTTGCACGAGTACACGACACAGGCGGCACCGATGATCGCCAGAAACCTTCAAGGAGAGGGATCCTTTTGAGCAACTTCAAGCCCAAGAATACTTTCGACGTCCAGGTGGACGAGGAATTCGGCATCACCGAGGCAGTAGCCACCCTGGATAACGGCGACTTCGGCTCCCGCATCATCCGTTTTGAAACCGGCCAGCTGGCCCGCCAGGCGGACGGCTCTGTGACCACCTACCTCGACGAAGAGACGATGCTGCTGGCCACCACCACCGCATCCAACCAGCCGCGCGAGGACTTCGACTTCTTCCCGTTGACCGTGGATGTGGAAGAGCGCATGTATGCCGCCGGCAAGATCCCGGGCTCCTTCTTCCGTCGCGAGGGCCGCCCGTCCACGCAGGCAATCCTGGCCTGCCGCCTGATCGACCGCCCGCTGCGCCCGACCTTTGTCAAAGGGCTGCGCAACGAGGTCCAGGTTGTCATCACCGTAATGTCGCAGCACCCGGAGGAGTACTACGACGTCGTTGCCATCAACGGCGCCTCCGCCGCCACTCAGCTGTCCGGCCTGCCGGTGTCCGGCCCGGTCGGCGGCGTGCGCATGGCCCTGTTGGCGGACGACAAGCACCCGGAGGGCCAGTGGGTGGCCTTCCCAAACCACGAGCAGCACGAGCGTTGCCTGTTCGAGATGGTTGTCGCCGGTCGCATGGTCGAGCGCAAGCGCGGCCGCAAGACTGAAGAAGACGTCGCCATCATGATGGTCGAGGCTGGCGCCGGCGTGAACGTGGTCAAGCAGGTCGAGGCCGGCTACCCAGCACCGACCGAGTCGACGGTCGCCGAAGGCATCGAGGCCGCCAAGCCGTTCATTGAAACCCTGTGCCGCGCCCAGCGCAGCCTGGCGGAGGAGATGGCCAAGGACACCAAAGAGTTCCAGCTCTTCCCGGCCTACTCCGACAAGGTCTTCAACGCCGTGGAGAAAAAGGCGTCGAAGAAGCTGTCCAAGCTGCTCACCATCAAGGGCAAGGCGGAGCGCGACGAGGCGACGAACGCCTACATGGAAGAGATCGAGGAGGCGCTCATCGACGACTTCGACATCGACGACGACGAGCGCGAGGAGCTCGCTGCAGCTTCCAAGGAGATCCGCGCCGCTTACAACGCGGTAATGAAGCAGATCGTGCGCGAGAAGATCCTCACCGAGGGCTTCCGCATCGACGGCCGCGGCGTGACCGACATCCGCGACCTTGAGGTCGAGGTGCAGCTCGTCCCGCGCGCGCACGGCTCGGCGCTGTTCGAGCGTGGCGAGACCCAGATCCTCGGCGTGACCACGCTGGACATGCTGAAGATGGAGCAGCACCTGGATTCACTTCACCCGGAGGTGTCCAAGCGCTACATCCACCACTACAACTTCCCGCCGTACTCCACCGGTGAGACCGGCCGCGTCGGCTCCCCGAAGCGCCGCGAGATCGGCCACGGCGCACTCGCGGAGCGCGCGCTGGTGCCGGTCATCCCGTCGCGCGAGGAGTTCCCGTACACCATCCGCCAGGTCTCCGAGGCCCTCGGCTCCAACGGATCCACCTCCATGGGGTCTGTGTGCGCGTCCACGCTGTCGCTGTACAACGCGGGCGTGCCGCTGGCAGCTCCTGTCGCCGGCATCGCGATGGGCCTGGTGTCCGGCGAGGTCAACGGCGAAACCGAGTACGTGACCCTGACCGACATCCTTGGCGCCGAGGACGCGTTCGGCGACATGGACTTCAAGGTTGCCGGCACCCGCGAGTTCATCACCGCGCTGCAGCTGGACACCAAGCTCGACGGCATCCCGTCGTCTGTGCTGGCAGGCGCGCTGAACCAGGCGCGCGACGCCCGCGAGGCGATCCTGGACACCATGGCTGAGGTCATCGAGGGCCCGGATGAGATGAGCTCCCTGGCGCCGAAGATCACCACCGTGAAGGTTCCCGTGGGCAAGATCGGCGAGGTCATCGGCCCGAAGGGCAAAACCATCAACCAGATCACCGAGGACACCGGCGCTGAGGTCTCCATCGAAGACGACGGCACCGTGTTCGTCTCCGCGGCCTCCGGCGAGGCAGCGGACGCGGCGATTGAGAAGATCAACGCCATCGCCAACCCGCAGATGCCGAAGGTGGGCGAGCGCTACCTCGGCACCGTGGTCAAGACCGTGGCGTTCGGCGCGTTCGTGTCTATCCTGCCTGGCACCGACGGCCTGATCCACATCTCCAACCTGGGCGGCAACACCCGCGTGGAAAACGTCGAGGACGTCATCAACGTCGGCGACAAGGTCGAGGTGGAAATCCGCGACATCGACAACCGCGGCAAGATCTCGCTCGTGCCTGTGGAGGACGGCGAGTAACTGTAGACGTCGAAAAGCGGGCGCCCTTTCTCATGGGTGCCCGCTTTTGCTGTTGCTTGACGACGTTTCCTACGGCAAAAACCGCAGCTTCCGGCCGAGGTCCAGCGCCGTGGTGAGCAGCTGCCCGTAGTACTTGCGCGGCAGGAAGCCGGGGCCGCGCATTGGCATGATGCGCTGGGCAGAGATGTTTTTCACCTCGGTGTATTTGGTGATGCCCTCGGGCCCGTGGCGGCGCGCCATTCCGGACTCTTTGACGCCGCCGAGCGGGGTGGAAACGCTCGCCCATGTGGAGGCGTAGCCGTCGTTGATGGTCACGCTGCCGGACTCGATGCGCTCGGCGAGCTTCCAGGCGGTGGACGGCGCGGCGAAGACGGAGGCGTTCAGGCCGTAGTTGAGGCTGTTGGCAAGGTCGACAGCCTCGTCGAGGTCGCGCACCTTTTGCACGTAGACGACTGGGCCGAAGACCTCCTGGTCACGCAGCTTCGCGTCCTCGGGCACGTCGGTGAGGATGGTCGGGGCGAAGTGGAACGGGCCGACGTCCGGGCGGGCCTTGCCGCCGGTGACAATGTTCGCGCCCTTGGACACAGCGTCGTCGACGAAGTCCTGGACGCGCTCCAGTTGCTCCTGGTGGATCAACGAGCCCATGGAGTAATCCCAGTTCAGGCCTTTGCCCAAGGTGATGGATTCGGTTGCCTTCTGCAGCGCCCGCAAGAACGTCTCGTAGACGGATTCGTGGACGTAGATGCGCTCGATGGACACGCAAAGCTGGCCGGAGTTGGAAAAGCACGCGGTAGCAATAGTGTCGGCGTGCTTGGCGATGTCTGCATCCGGGGCGACGATCATCGCGTTTTTGCCGCCGAGTTCCGCCGAGTAGCCCACCAGGCGCTCGCCGACGGTGCGGCCGAGGATCTTGCCGGTGGCGGTAGAGCCAGTAAACATCAAGTAGTCGCACTGCTGGGCGATAGCGCCGCCGACGACGGTGCCCGAGCCGGTGACGATTTGGAAGAGATCCCTGGGAAGACCGGCGTTGATGAGCAGCTTTTTGGCGATGATGTTGGAAAACGGGGTGGTGGAGTCCGGTTTGGCCACCACAGCGTTGCCTGCGATCAGCGCGGCGATCGCATCAGAGATGCCCAGCGCCAGCGGGTAGTTCCACGGGCTGATCTGGCCGACCACTCCCTTGGGGTAACGCTGTTCCTTGGTGGTGGTGATCAGCGGAAAGGCGCCGGCGCGGCGCTTGGGGGAAAGAAAACGCTCTGCATTGTTGGCGTAGTAGCGGGCGTTGTTAAGTACGTCGAGCACCTCGTCGAAGGCGGCGGCGCGGTCTTTGCCCGTTTCGAGCTGGACGATGTCCGCGAGCAGGTCCTGGCGCTTGAACACGATTGTGTGGAACCGCTCGAACACCTTCACCCGGTCGGTAAGAGGCGTTTCGGCCCACTGACGTTGTGCGGCACGGGCGAGCCGGAACGCCTCATCGACGTCGGAGACGGTGCCGTTTCCCACGTAGCCCAGGTCGTCGGCGAAGAAAGGGGAGCGCACGACAGTGCTGTCTTCGGCGGTGAGGGATCCGGTGGCGTAATTGGTGGTGAGCTCGAGAAGCCCGTCTACGAAGCGCTTCGGCAGCGCTTCTTCCTTGAGGCGGTTGGGAAGCATGGGTGTGTTTCTCCCGGGGTTTTCGGTGGTGTAAACAACCACGCCCCAGACCGTGGGCCCTGCTGGGTGGGTCTGGGGCGCGGTTGCTCAGATCAGTTTAGAAGGGGCAGCCTGCCGCGCGGCGTTGCGCGACCGGGTCGTCGCCGTCTTTCGGCGCGGCCGCGGACGCGCCGCTATCCGCGGTGCTCTTGGGCTGGTACGGGGTGATCTTCTTCGGTTCCTTGTACTTGCCGTCGATCATGCCGTTTTTAATCATCAACGACCGGCCCGGTTCCATGTAGCGCTTGTCCTCGGGCAGGATCTTGAACACACCGCGCACGAGGTTGGCAACGCGGTCGAAGCGGCGCTGGTCGCGCTTGGTCCACTCCAGCTCCAGGATCTCGCGTTCCTTGTCGTTGAGCGTGCCGATGGTCAGCCAGATCACGCTGTTCATCAGCGGCTTCCAAATCACTTTCCACACGGCCTCGGACACGCCGTCCGGCGCCTTGACCGGCTCAACGCGTGCGGTGCGCAGCGCGAAGTCCACCGTCTCATTGCGCTCCAGGACAGTGTCCTCCATCTCGTCGATGTAGGCGACCAGGTCGTCGTAGTTGTCGATGACGGGGCGCTCGGACAGGCCGTACATGTCCCACCAGGTCACGCCCTCGCGGACCAGCTGGTCCTTTTCGGCGTGGGTGAACGGGGTGCCAAACAGCTCCTGGGCGAGGATGACGCGGTAGACGAAGGTGGCGTGCGCCCACCAGTAGGTCTCCGGGTTCAGGGAGTGGTAACGCTCGCCATCGCGAAGCTTGCCCTTGATGTCTACGTGGTAGTCGCGGATCTGCTTGCCCAACTCGCCGCTTTCGTCGTAGATGGAGGCGATGATCTGCGGGGTGGAGCGCTCCAGACGGGCAAACGGCTCTTCAAAGAACTTGGAGTGGTCCAGAAGCGACTGGCCGATAGCCGGGTGCATGTTCTGCAGCACGCCCGTGTAGCCGCGAAGAAGTTGGAGGCGGCTGTCTGCGCCCCACTGCCACAGCAGGGAATCCGGTCCGAGGGGCGCGCGCTTCAGCTCGCGCCCCCGACCTTCTTTGACGGTGCCGTCGAGCAAATCGTCATAGCTTTCTTGAGACATGAGTGACCTCTTTCTTTTGGGGAAGGTCCGATGATGTGTGAAGCGTAACACAGGGGCATATGAGTGACGGACTGGGTCACGAAATATGTTTCTGCTGGCCTGGGCCATGCTTGGTGACAGAGGTAACTTGACTCATGATTTGTGTTAAATCATTGAGTCGGTGCGTGCTAGTGTGTGACGAATCATAAGCGCGGTGCCGTTTTGGGGCCGTGTGCACATCCCCCTAAGAAAGGTCTGCACATGGGCAAGATCAACATGAAAAAGACGGGCGCGGCGCTCGCCACCGGGCTTTTGGCTTTTGGGGCCACCGGTGTTGCTGTGGCGCAGGGCGGCCTGACTGCGAACTTGGCGCTGTCCGGCGCGTTTTTTAAGGTGACGATGACCCACCTCGACGGTGAAGGGATTTCCATCTTCATGGACGGCGAGCAGATGGCGCAGGAGCAGCTGCCGGTGGCGCGCCTGAAGTTCGAGCACGCGTACGCCTCCAACTTGTGCCTGTCCACCACGCTGCCGGATATCCCGATGATCGGTGAAGGCACATTCCGCCTGCTTGCCAAGGGCGACAACAGCGTCGAGGTGCGCGACCTCGTGGTGGGCGCGACCGACATTTCCGGCGCCCTCGATCTGACGGATGCCTCCGTGGGCATCGACGCCAGCAAGTACAACGACATGGCGCAGCCCGGCGCGTGGGGCCTATTCGCGGAGAAGGTGTCACTCAGCGCCGACGATATCCGCGCCACCTCCGTGGGCGCGAAATCGCTGAAGGCATCCGGCGTGAACGTTTCGGTGAAGAGGGATAATTCGGATGCCTGCTAGGGAAGAGCATCAGGACGAAGCGGAATTCGACGACTTCTTCGACGACGACACCGACGGCGACACTGCCGAGGCTGACAGTTCCGACACTGTCGAGGCCGACAGCGCCGACAGTGCCGACAGTGCCGAAGCGACCGATGGCGCAACCGCCGCGAAGGAGCGCGCAAAGCACTCCGACGAGCGCAGCAGGCGCGAGCGCTTCCGTGAGTGGCGCAGCACCAGGCCGTTCGCTGGCGGGCTTCTCATGCTGCTCTCCGGCATCATCATGGTCGCCCCGGCGTATTTTACGGTGCAGATTTCAGACCTGTTGGTCATGATTTCGACCATCTCAGGCGTATCGACGCTGCTCATCGGCGCGCTGTTGATCATGTTCGGCATCGGCACCTGGCTCCAGCCGTACGCGGCTACCTACCTGGGCGTGCTGGGCATCATCGTGTCGATTGTGGCGGTGCCGACGTCGAACCTGGGTGGGTTCTTCGTTGGTTCGCTGTTGGGCATCATCGGTGGTGCGTTGGCGCTCGGCTGGGAAAAGGATGCCAAACACCGTGGCGCGAAGCACTCGCGCCGCAAACCCACGTCCGCTGCGACATCGGTGCTTGCAGTAATGGCCAGCTTGAGCGTTGTGGCAGGCATGCTTCACGACGAACCAAAGGTCAACGCCCAAGAAGGCCTGCCCCTGCCGCAGCTGCCCACCAGCATCGCACTGCCGCAACCGCCCCAACTGCCGCAGCTTTCGGCGCCTCAATTGCCGCAGCCGAGCCTGCCGCAACCTCCTGCGCCGAGCGATGCTCCGGGCCCTGTCTCCGAGCTGCTCACCCCGCAGCCGATTGATACGCCGCTGAAGGACGTGCCGCCGGGCAACATCAGCACGGTGCGGGCAGATCACGTTGCCATCACCGGAAACGTGCACGCGACCTTGGGCATGGTCAACGTCGGCGGCGTGCCGCAGCGCACCCTCGTGCTCACGGGCGATGAGCTTCGCGCACGCAACCTCTCCCTCGAGATCCCGGGCTTCCCGGGACGCGGTTTGCTCACCACCGGGCAGGTGGAAACGAAACTTTCCAACGGCCCTGTGCGCATCGTCGCGACGGGGCTGACGGCAACTCCGGCGGTGGCCAACGTGCCCACCTTGCCGTTGACGGTGGACCTCGGCGGCGATCTCGGGGCGATTCTGCAGCAGCTCGGCGTCCCGGACGCGAAGCCGGTGCCCAACGTGCCAGTGCCGGACATGGTGATGCAGCAGGTCTCGCTCAATAACGCCAATCTGCAACTGGTCAGCCTCTCCGGGCTGCGCCTGCATGCCCCGGCAGTAAAGCTGACCTCCTACATGCGCTAAGGAGCGCACAAACAAAGGCCTGCACCGTTTGCGGTGCAGGCCTTTGGTCGTCGAGAAGCGAAGAGTTAGTAGTGGAAGCCGCCTTCCGCCTCCGCGCGCTCGAACGCTCGGGTGGCGATGGGCACCATGCGCGCCTTACGCGGCAACAGCGAGAAGATGCCGCGCGTGGCACGGGAGAACACTGCGAGCTTGCGCTGGTCCGCCTTGGTCCACTCCAAGCCGAGCGTGTTGCGGACCTTCTCGGGCAGCAGGCCGATGGACACCCACAGCAACAGCTTCGAGGCGAACGGAGCGACAGGCTTCCACGCCCAGCGCGGCACAGATGGGTCCGGCGGATCAAGCGTCAGGCCGTTCATGATGCGGGAGCGGTCGATGGTCTCGCTGGGGCCGAGCTTGTCGTACATTGCGTCCATATACGCGACGTACTCGTCGTAGCTCTGCGGGGCGCCGTCCGGCTCCGCAACGCCGTAGAAGCTGTACCACGTGCGCGACTCCTGGAAGAGCTGCTCGCGCTCCGCGTGCGTCAGGTCCGGCATGAAATTGCCAGCCATGAGGTAAGGCATGGCGGTAAACGTGGCGTGTGCCCAGTAGTAGACCTCGGGGTTGAGTGAGTGGTAACGGGAACCGTCCGGATGGGTGCCCTTGATGTCCTTGTGGAAATCGCGAATCATCGCGCCGACCTCAGGGCCTTCATAGACGGTGCGGATGATCGGGAATGCGGAGCGCACCAGGCGGGCGACTTCGTTGTCGAAGACGTTGGACTGCTGCACCAGCGAGCGGCTGATGTCGCGCTGGGCGATCTGGAGCACGCCGGCACTGAGCGCCACAAACATCGAGCGCCAGTCGCCGAAACGCTGCCACAGAATCGAATCCGGGCCGAGGGGCAGGCCGGCAGCTTCCGACGCAGCACGGTCGGACGGATAATCCTGCGCGTTCTCGGTCGAGGGGGCGATTGTCTCGGTGGGCTTTAGGGTAGTCATTGGATCTCCTCGTAGTTTTCCGTGTTCGCGCTGGTTAGCTGGCCGTTGCTTGCAGCGGGCGACGAGATGCGGCCTGGTGGTTTGCGGCGCGGGTGAAGTCGTGCACGTCGGGCTCGAATTCGACCAGCACGCTCTTGAGGCCGCGGACAGTGCCGGGCTGGACGCGCCACTTATCCGGTTTGACCGTCAGCGCACCCGGGCCGCGGATTTCCAGCTGGCGTACGTAACGGCGGGCGTAGTCGCCGCGCGCCTCGAATACGGCCCAGGACTTCTCGTCGAACTTCGGGTCCGGGGTGTGGTAGTCCACGAAGAGGGCGTTGGGCAACCCGACTACGTCGATACCGTTGTGCAGGTAGAGCTCGTCGGCGCTGATGTTCTTGCGCCCGGGCACGGCGATCCACGGGGAGGGCTCGCCGGTGGCGCGGATGAGGACGTCGAAAAGCTCGGTGTGCTCACGGCCGTCGCGCACCACCGTGACTTCCCATTGGCCTTCGTCCGCGTTCCACTGTGCGCCGGTGACCTCGGAACGAGCGGTGAAAGTCGCACCTGACTTCGCCACCGCTGCCTCGAGGTGGGCAATGACGGAACGGGGAGTGCCGTCAGTTCTGGTCAGCTTCAAATACGGGGTACGGAAATGTTGCCGTTTGGACACGTTGGCGGCCTCCGGGGAAGTGAGGTGCCCGCCGATGTAGTCCTGGCGGTCAAACAATGTGGTGTCGAAGCCGGAAAAGGCGCATTCTGCTGCAGCAGTGCACCCGGCGATTCCGGCGCCGACGACAGCCACCGTGGGGCGGCGGTACGGATCGAACATCGCGCAAACCTTTCGCACTGAGTGTTTAACTCCGGCAACAATCTGTTGTCGGTGTGTTCCCGTTCACTCTAGACCCTCTTGCGGTCGCGCCCAACACAAATCGCCGATTTTGTGCGGAGCTTGCTTAGTTGTCCGGTGTGTGTTTTGGGGTGTTGTCTGGCTTGCTACCTGCAGTGTTGTCGGTATCTCCACCGGCGTCGCCCGGATTTTCGTCAGCGTGTCCGAACAGCTCGTTGCGCCGCTTGTAGGTGTACACACCGGCCAGAGGTGAAAAGCCCATGAGAAAGCCCCAGCGGCGCTTCGAATCTTCGTCCATGTTGCTGCGTTGGATCTCGCGAGAGGTGTTGCCCACAACGGCGATTCCGCCGATGGCCAAGAGCACGACGAAGGCGAGGCCCAGCCACGAAACGAGGTTCATGCGCTCCTCCTACTTTTGAAAGTCCTATTTTTGAAAGTCCACGACGAGACGCGTCGGGTTGTCCAGCATGTACAGGTGGTACGGGCGCTTCGCGTCCAGGCCGATCACGTACTGCGCGTTTGCTTCGAACACGCCTCCGTCGGCGATTTCCGCAATGCCCCCGGCCGCGACGCCGGCCGGATCCGACTTGGCAATGTCGGCTTCGTCCAACGACATGGATTGCGGGACACCCTGGATAATCAGGTCGAAATAGGCGTTGCCAGCCGGCACGAGCGGGTAGCCGGACGCCTGCTGGCGCGGATCCGCGTTGTACCCGGCGAGCACATTGGGCTGCCCGGTGCCGGAAAAATCCACCACGACGCGATCGTATCCGTCGTGCGAGCCTGCCCGGATGCCCTCAATTTTCAGGTCGGAGTACCCGGGGGTTTCCAGGTGCGTGTCCTCGAGCGTGAACGGCGAGTTCGCTTGCCCGGCGGCCGGCGCAGCGGCGGCGGCGACGTCGTTTGTCTGCGAGGCGCTTGTCTGCGAGGCGCGATCCTCGCTGCCCGCAGGCTGCGACGCTGCAGAGCTTTCGGTCCCCGGCGCGGATGCAGCGGTAGAAGTCTGGGAGGTCGCCGTCGTGGTCTCGGCGGTCGCGTCACCGGAGGCGTCGTCGGTCGGACCGCCGCACGCCGCTATGGAAAGTGCGGTCACGGCGAGTGCGGATGTGAGAACTGTGCTGCGGTGTGACATAACTCCACCCTAGCGGGGGCTACCATGGCCTGCGGACGCAAAACGAAAGGATTCGCATGATCAAAGTTGGTGTGCTCGGCGCGAGCGGCAAGGTCGGTTCCGCCGTCGTTGCCGGGGTAGACAAGGCAGAAGATTTGGAGCTTGCCGCAAAAATCGACAGCAAGGACTCGTTGCAGACGCTGGTGGACGAGGGCGTCGATGTCATCGTCGACTTCACCACTCCGAACGCAGTGATGGGCAACCTGGAGTTCTGCATCAACAACGGCATTCACTGCGTGGTGGGCACTACCGGCTTCGACGACGAGCGCTACCAGCAGGTTCGCGACTGGTGCGCCGCGAACGAAGAAGTCGGTGTGCTCATCGCCCCGAACTTCGCTATCTCCGCAGTGCTCACTATGGCGTTTGCGCGCCAGGCGGCCCGCTTCTTCGAGTCCGCTGAGGTGGTGGAGTTCCATCACCCGAACAAGCTGGACGCGCCGAGCGGCACCGCGGTCAAGACCGCGCAGGGGATCGCGGAAGCTCGCCGCGAGGCCGGCATGGACAACATGCCGGACGCGACCGAGCAGGCGCTCGACGGCTCCCGCGGTGCCAACGTGGACGGCGTGCCAGTGCACGCGGTGCGCATGCAAGGCATGGTTGCGCACGAGGAAGTCATCTTCGGCACCACGGATCAGTCCCTCACTATCCGCCAAGACTCCTACGGACGCGAATCCTTCGTCCCCGGCGTGCTCACCGGCGTGCGCGAAGTGGCCAACCGTCCGGGCCTGACCATCGGCCTCGACGAGTATCTCGGGTTGTAAATGCGGGTTGATCTGGTTGCGGCCACAGCGCTGCGCACGCCTGCGACCGAGGAAGTCACCCCAGGTGAGGCCGCGATCGCTTTCGCCTCGCTGAGCGACGTACCTCCGGCCGTCTGGCTGCGACGGCGCTTTGACAGCCTGGTCGGCGCTCGATCAGAGCTTCTGGAGCACGCGAGCGCCACCCTGCGTATCCAGGATGTTTCCCGCGATGCTGCCGCGGCGATTCGCAGGCACGGCCTCGCCGTGAGTGAGCGTGCCGGTACCGGAGCTGTCACCCCGACCGCAATCTCCGCCGACGAGGAGCTGACCCGGCTGTTCGAAGCGGCGGTGGAAGAGTCCGCATTCGTGCGCGGGGAACTGCTGCAGGCGCTCGAGGAAGCGATGGCCGACGAGCCGAACGTGCTTGTGCGGCGCAAGCGCGCCCGCGAGGCGGCGAACGCGCTGATTCCGGCTGCGGCGGCGACCGAGCTTGTGGCAACCGGCAGCTACCGCGCGTGGCGGGAGTTCATCGTCGCCCACAACGGCCGTTTCGAGCACGAGGAAATTCGGGAATTGGCGCATGCCGTGCTCGAGATCATGCGGGGCGAGGCGCCGCTGTTGTTCGGCGATTTGGCCGAAGGGGAACGTCGATAAGCAATTGCGTCGGTGGGGCAGGTATCCTACTGGGTCATGGGCATTTCTCTCAAAGCTGATCGAGGAGCCGAGATCTTCGGCTGCGTCGGCGTTGCTATGGTCACGCCGTTTGATTCCGACGGTGAACTCGACCTTGCAGCAGGCCGCGATCTTGCTGCCCACTTGGTTGACCAAGGAATCGACTCACTGGTACTCGCAGGCACGACGGGTGAATCCCCGACAACCACAGACGAGGAGAAAGTTGCGCTGCTGAAAGCAGTGCGCGAAGAGGTAGGGGACAAGGCCCAGCTCATCGCGGGCGCGGGGTCCAACGACACCCGGCACGCGGTGGCAATGGCAAAAGCGGCCAAAGAAGGCGGCGCAGACGGCCTCTTGGTAGTCACGCCATACTACTCCAAGCCCTCCCAGGCAGGCGTTGAGACGCACTTCCGCGCAGTAGCGGAGGCGACCGACCTGCCAATTTGCCTCTACGACATCCCCGGCCGTTCCGGTATCCCGATCGATTCCGACACCATCCGCAGGCTTGCGGAGGTAGAGACGATCCAGGCGATGAAAGACGCGAAGGGCGACTTCTTCGCCGCTTCCGCGCTGATCCAGGAAACCGGGCTGGCCTGGTACTCGGGCGACGACCCGCTGAACCTGCCGTGGCTCGCCGTCGGCGCGACCGGAATGATCTCTGTGGTGGGGCATGTCGCACCGAAAGCACTGCGTGAATTAGTGACTGCATACGAGAATGGCGATCTCGCCCGCGCACGGGAAATCAACGCCGACACACTCAACGTGCTCGCGCGCCAACAGGGCGCGCTGGGCGGCGTGACATTTGCAAAGGCAGCTCTGCGACTGCAGGGCATCGAAGTAGGAGACCCGCGCCTGCCCGTCGCCAAGGCGACGGACGAGCAGGTCGAGCGGCTCCGCGAGGATATGAAACAGGCTGGAGTCCTATAAAGATGAATGAACCCCGCAACCGCGCACGAAAGGTGACGCGCAAGGCCGGGCCGCCGGAGGCAACCGACCAGCAGCCGGTGTTCCAGGCACCGAGCGACGCCCCCGCACAGGGCGGCGGCGACACGCCAGCGCAGCGCGACGGCGGCAATGATGCCGGCGCCGGCAACGGCAACAACGGTGGCCGCGGCGGTAACAACGGTGGCCGTCAAGGTGGCAACGGTGGCAACAACCGCGGCGGCCGTGGCGGCGACGGCCACGAAGGCAACAACGGCGGCAGCTCCCGCAACCGCCGCCGTCGTGGCCGCGGCGGCAATGGTGGGGGACAGGGCGGCGGACGCCGCAACCCCATGAAATCCATGCAGGGCGCCGATCTGACGAAGCGTCTGCCGGCGCCACCGAAGCTGGCCAAGGACACCCTGCGCATCTACGCGCTCGGCGGCATTTCCGAAATCGGCCGCAACATGACGGTCTTCGAGTACAACGGCCGCCTGCTCATCGTGGACTGCGGCGTGTTGTTCCCGAATTCCGACGAGCCGGGCGTGGACCTGGTGCTGCCGGACTTCGGCCCGATTGAGAACAAGCTGGACAAAATCGACGCACTCGTGGTCACCCACGGACACGAGGACCACATCGGTGCAATCCCGTGGCTGCTCAAGCTGCGCCACGACATCCCGATCTACTCCTCCAAGTTCACCAACGCGCTGATTAAGGCGAAGACGCAGGAGCACCGCCAGCGTCCGAAGCTCAACGACGTGAACAAGGACTCGGAAGTCACGGTCGGCCCGTTCCGCCTGCGCTTCTGGCACGTCAACCACTCCATCCCGGAGTGCCTGGGCGTGTCCATCAAGACTGGCGCGGGCCACGTGGTGATGACCGGCGACGTCAAGGTGGACCAGACTCCATACGACGGCAAGCCCACGGACATCCCGGCGCTGTCCCGCCTGGGCGACGAGGGCATCGACCTGTTCATGTGCGACTCCACCAACGCGACCATCCCGGGCATCTCCGCCTCGGAGGCAGGCATTGAGGAAACGCTGACGCGTCTGGTCGCGGCTGCTCGCCAGCGTGTGGTGATCGCTTCGTTCGCGTCCAACGTCTCGCGCGTGCAGATGGCGATCAACGCTGCTGTGGCCAACAACCGCAAGGTCGCGTTCAACGGCCGCTCCATGCTGCGCAACATGGAAATCGCCGAGAAGATGAACCTGCTCAAGGCCCCGAAGGGCACGATCATTCCGATCGAGGAAGCTGCGAAGATGGCGCCGCACAAGACGGTGCTTATCACCACCGGTACCCAGGGCGAGCCGATGGCGGCGCTGTCGCGCATGTCGCGTCGCGAGCACCGTCAGATCACCATCCACGACGGCGACACGATCATCCTGTCGTCCTCCCTGATTCCGGGTAACGAGGAAGCCGTCTTCGCTGTGATCAACAACCTCGCCCAGATCGGCGCAAACGTGATCACTAACGCTGAAGCGCACGTGCACGCGTCCGGTCACGGTTACGCCGGCGAGCTGCTTGCGCTCTACAACGCGGCACGTCCGCGCAACGCCATGCCGGTGCACGGCGAGTGGCGCCACATGCGCGCGAACAAGGAGCTGGCTATCTCTACCGGCGTCAAGCCGTCCAACACGGCGCTTGCGCAAAACGGTGTCGTGGTGGACATGCACAAGGGCCAGATCAAGGTCGCCGGCCAGCTGCAGGTGGGTCAGCTCTACGTCGACGGCACCACCATGGGCGACGTCGACCCGGACGTGCTCGGGGAGCGTTCCTCCCTGGCATCCGGCGGCGTCGTGTCTATCACCTGCGTGATCGACGATCGCACTGGCCGTCTGCTGGAGATCCCGCAGGTGTCCACCACCGGCTACACCGATGACGACCGCGACTTCAACAAGAAGGTCATCGAGGGTGTCGAAGCCGTGATGGGCGATTTGGCAGCTGAAGGTGAGAACGATCCGTTCCGCATGGTGCAGCAGATCCGCCGCAAGGTCTCCCGCGCGATCGAGCAGAACTACAAGCGTCAGCCGGTGATCCTGCCGACCGTGGTGCCGATGTCCTCCGACAACCACGCCGCAACCGAGGACGAAATCGCCTCGACGCGAGAGTCCCGCTAAGCATTTGCTTGGCGACGCCCCTTCGGCCCACCCCGTGGCAGCCGAGGGGGCTAACGCGTCTTCGGGGTGTTGCGATACAAGAGGCATGAGACACCTCAACCGCGCCACAGCAGCCGTCGTACTTTCCGCATCCCTCCTTGCGCCAGTAGCCGGCGCCGAAGAGACCAGCTGGACCGGGGGACACCCGGTTCCACCGGAAACGCAGGTACCGTTCGATCCCGGTTACGCTACCCAGTGGCGCAGCTACGACGTGGTGAAGTGGGGTGACCCCAATTTCCGCAACCAGGACGTGCCCGGCGTCCGCGTGGTCGGGCAGTACAACCAGGATTCGATCCTGTGCCTGGAAAACGCGAAGGCCGGCATGTGGGGCTGCTACGTCGACGGCGAGGAAGCGCCGGAGCTGACGTACTTGCGGTACGGGAAGGTTGTTGCCACTGATCCTTTGGCAAAGACGTTCGCCCCAGTGATCCGTGTGTTCCTCCACCTGCAGGAGCGCATCAGCCTGTCGAGCTTCTAGGGAGGCTGTTTTACGTTAGAAGCGGAAAGCGTACGGTTCAGTAACAACCCTGCAACAGTAGCTGGCACAATCTGTGACAGGTGTGCACAATGTGGCCTATGAAGAACGCAACGAAGAACGCAACGAAAATCGCCGCGGCTGCGCTGGCTGCCGCGATGGCACTGGCACCCGCAGCACACGCGCAAGACGATGTTGACTGGACCGGTGGCCGACCGCTGCCGCCCGGCACCGAGGTGCCGTTCGAACCCGGCTACGCCTCCGCGTGGAAGATGTACGACGTAATCCGCTTCGGCGACCCGCGCTTCCGCGACTACAAAGTCCAGGGGGTTCGCGTGATTGGCGAGTACGACCGCGACTCCATGATGTGTCTGATGAACGCGAAGGGCGGCAGGAACGGCTGCTACGTCGACGGTAAGCCAGTCACCGACTTGGGCTGGGGCGCCGGCGGTCAGCGCGTCACCGTGGATCCGACCGTGGCCAAGTTCGCGCCCATTATCAAGCAGCTGGGAGCGCTTGAGCTCGAGTTGTCAAGCACTCAGGGCTCGTCGCTGTCCAGTTAATCCGAGCGGCGGGCAATGAAACGTCGCTAGGCTAAAGCGCATGTCTTTCGCTCAAAAAGAACGTGAACGTCTTGCCGCGTTGTTGCTAAGGGTCGGCCCCGATGCGCCGACGTTGAACGAGGGGTGGACCACCCACGACCTGGCGGTGCACCTGCTCATCCGTGAGGCCAAGCCGGCTGCTGCGCCCGGCATCTTCATCGACGCCCTTTCCGGTGTGACTGACAAGGAAACGGAAAAGCAGAAGGCGCGTCCGTACGATGAAGTCGTGCGTGAATGGGCTGCAGGTCCGCCGTTGTGGGTGAAGCCGTTCGACAGTGCAATGAACACTTCGGAGCACTTCATTCACCACGAGGATGTCCGCCGCGGTGGGGGAGAGGTAAAGCCGCGCGAGTTCTCTCAGGCGGTCAACCAGGAGCTGTTCGCACTGGCGAAGCGCTTTGGCAAACTCACTCTGCGCAACGCCCCGGTGCCGGTGATCCTAACTCCGCCGACGTTTCCGCCAGCGACGCTTGGCGACAAGGCCGGTGTGGCCGAGCGTGGCGATAGGGTGCTGCGGGTCTCAGGTGAGCCCGGCGAGTTGCTGCTGTGGGCTTCCGGCCGAAAAGCGGTTGAGGTGGAGCTGACCGGAGCTGTAGACGCCTTTGAGTGCTACGAAGTCAAGCTGTGACGCTTGATTCACAGTCGCCGGTGTGGCGTAAGGGGTGAATGTGACTTAAGGCGTTAGAGTTACACCCATGTCTGTCAAAAACACCGCGCCGCGCTCGTCGCGGTCTTCTACACGCCGCCCTGCCGGTGGCACCCGCTATGGCGGTCCGGTGTCCATGACGCACCCGCCGACGTCATCTAACGTGGCCGCCAACACCGCAGACGAGCGCGTCGGCTCCGCGTACAAAGTCGTGGGCAGCTCGCTCGGCGCGGCCGCCCGCGGTGTCGGGTCATTCTTCCGCCGTGAGAGGCATTCCCACGACGGTGACGACGCTGCACCCGAGCGCCGCCCGAGGCGCAGCCGCGACGACTGGGACAACTGGGACGAAGATTTTGACATGCCGGAAAAGCGAGAGGAGCGTGACCAGCACATCACCGGGCAACAGGATCGGCCACACCGCGAAGGGCCCAGCACCTTTGAAGCGCACGCGGACGCATGGGGTCTGATCCTCATCGGCCTAGCCGCCATCATCGGCGGCTCCGTCTGGTTCGACGTGGCAGGACCGGTGGGAGACCTCATCTCCACCGGCTCGCACTGGCTCATCGGCGCGGGCGCTCTCGTGCTGCCAGTCATCCTGGTTGGCATCGCCATCGCGCTGATGCTGAATGTGCGCACCTCTGACGCGGTGCGCGCCCGAGTCACTCTCGGGTTCGCCATCATCGCGGTGGGCATGCTTGGGCTGATCCACGTCTTCGCCGGCAACCCCGCCGAATGGGCGGAGCGCAAACTCGCCGGCGGCGCCGTCGGCGCTGTCACCGGCGGCGTGCTCGCCGCAGGTTTTTCCTCCTACGTCGCGGTTCCCTTGCTCGGCTTGGTCATCGTCTACGGCGCGTTGAAGGCTACCGGCATCACGGTGCGCGAGGCCTACGACTACATCAAGAACCTCGTCATCGGGATGCTTTCGAGCCCCGACACTCCTGACGACGAAGACTCGGACCCCTACAGCTACGTCTCCGACGACCTGGACGACATCGCCGAGGGGCGCGAGCGCCGCCGCAACCCGCGCGAGCGCGCAAGCGCCGACACGCGCACCACCGCACGCCGCGGCCGCGGTGCCGCCGAGCGGCCTTCCCGCCCGGCACGGCCGGCACGCACGCTGCGCAAACCGACGCCGATGGAGAGCTACCCGGCAGGCGGCGACACCGAAGACGACCTGTTCGACTTTGCCGACGAGGTAGACGACAACAGCGGCTACGACGTCGACGACCAGGCCGCGGAAGAAACCACTGTGGTGCAGCGTCCGGCCCCTGCCGCTCAACCGGCGTCCGCGCCGAAGAAGCGCACGCCTGCTGCGCCGACCGCACCAGCTGCACCGAATGCTCCGTCTGCTCCGGAGCCTGCGCAGCGCGACAACGAGACGAAGGTGCTGCAGCGTGAGGAACCGGAGGTTGAACGTCGCCAAGCAACTGCTCCCGACGCCGTAGCTTCCTCGCGCGAGCAGATGGCCAAGGCCATCGCGGCGCGCTCCGGCATCGACGCCTCCAAGATCCCGGCGACAACGCCAAAGTCTGAGACTGAACAGTCGGCGCCGAAGCAGGTGCGCAAGCTCCCGCAGGGCGACTACGCGCTGCCATCGACGGATCTGCTGTTGGCCGGAAACGCGCCGAAGACGCGCACTGAGGCCAACGACCGCATGATCGAGGCGATCACCGACGTCTTCGAAGAATTTAACGTCAACGCCCAGGTCACAGGATTCTCGCGCGGCCCGACAGTCACCCGCTACGAGGTGGAGCTCGGCCCGGGCGTGAAAGTCTCCAAGATCACCAACCTGCAGTCCAACCTCGCCTACGCCGTGGCCACGGACAACGTGCGCCTGCTCACCCCGATTCCGGGCAAGTCCGCCGTCGGCATCGAGGTGCCCAACGCCGACCGCGAGATGGTGCGCCTGCGCGACGTGTTGGACGCGCCGAAAGTCGCGGCGCAGGACGACCCGATGCTCATCGGCCTGGGCAAGGACATCGAAGGCGAATTCATCGCCAGCTCGATTCAGAAGATGCCGCACCTGCTGGTGGCTGGTTCCACCGGCTCCGGTAAGTCCGCGTTTGTGAACTCCATGCTGGTCTCGCTGCTCACGCGGGCGACGCCGGAGGAAGTCCGCCTCATCTTGGTGGACCCGAAGATGGTGGAGCTGACGCCGTACGAGGGCATTCCGCACCTGATTACGCCGATCATCACCCAGCCGAAGAAGGCGTCTGCGGCGCTGCAGTGGCTGGTAGAGGAGATGGAGCAGCGCTACATGGACATGAAGTCCGCGCGCGTGCGCCACATCAAGGACTTCAACCGCAAGGTCCGCTCCGGCGAGATCACCGCACCTCCGGGCTCCGAGCGGGAGATGCGCCCGTACCCGTTCATCGTGTGCGTGGTGGACGAGCTGGCGGATCTGATGATGACTGCGCCGAAGGAGATCGAGGAATCCATCGTGCGCATCACCCAGAAGGCGCGTGCGGCCGGCATCCACCTGGTGCTGGCGACGCAGCGTCCGTCCGTGGATGTGGTCACCGGCCTGATCAAGACGAACGTGCCGTCGCGTCTCGCGTTCGCCACCTCCTCCCTGACGGACTCCCGCGTCATCCTGGACCAGGGCGGAGCTGAGAAGCTCATCGGCATGGGCGACGGCCTGTTCATCCCACAGGGTGCCGGCAAGCCGCAGCGCCTCCAGGGCGCCTTCGTCACCGACGAGGAGATCCAGGCCGTTGTCGATGCGGCGAAATCGCAGCAGGAGGAGCCCGACTACGTCGAGGGCGTCACCGACGACAAGCAGGCGGAAGCCAAGGTCATCGACGATGACATTGGCAAGGACATGGACGACCTGCTCGAGGCCGTCGAGCTCGTGGTCACCTCGCAGCTCGGCTCGACCTCCATGCTGCAGCGCAAGCTGCGCATCGGCTTTGCCAAGGCGGGCCGCCTGATGGACCTGATGGAATCCCGCGGCGTCGTCGGCCCGTCCGAGGGGTCCAAGGCCCGCGACGTGCTGGTCAAGCCCGAGGAGTTGGAGACCATCATCTGGATGATCAAGGGCGCAGACCCCGCCGAGGCACCGAAGGATGCCATGCTTGACGACGCCTCCGGTGCCAACGATTCCGGCGAGGCAGCCGAGAGCGCCGACGGGGCTGATGGATCGGGTGACGCACGCACCGTGACCGCAACGTACAACCCGACCGGAGGTGCGTTCTAGGACATGGCTCTTCCAATGCCGCAGAGGATCTCTGTAGTGAATTTCGAGGATGTGGAGCTCCTCGATGTGGCCGGCCCGGTTGAGGTGTTTTCAAAGGTCTCGAACCTTGAAATAGAGATGCTTTCTCCAAGGGGGCCGCCTGTGACATCCACGCAAGGCGTCAGCCTTGGCGCGGATGCCGATTACAGCGCGATCTCCGGCGACACACTGTTGGTTCCAGGCGGACAAGGCACGCGTCAGCTCGTTTACGATGAAGCTTTCTTAGCGGCGCTCAGGCACATGGCGGCGAATGTGGAAACCATCATGTCAGTTTGCACGGGATCAGCGCTTCTTGCAGCTGCGGGGCTTTTGGAGGGCTACGCGGCGACCAGCAACAAACGAGCGCTGGATTGGGCAACGAATTTCGGAACGGATATTGAATGGCACCGTTCGGCGCGTTGGATTCACGATCGCGACCGTTGGACGTCGTCTGGAGTGACAGCGGGAATCGACATGACTGCGGCTTTCGTTGCGAATAGGTGGGGCAGCGACATTGCGTTGGACATCGCCGATTCGATCGAACTCCGGTTGAATCTCGATCCTAATGACGATCCATTTGTGGCATAAATGCGACGTACTCGTCTTAAGACCGCGGTGTGTGCGTTCGCCTGACCTATCGCGTAATGTGTTGCGCACTTGGAGGGGAGTACCCCGGAAGCGCCTAGGATCGTCAGCACGGAGCCGTCGAAAAGCGATAGCCCCGGTCCGGGCCGCCCGCGTAGGTGGGGGAGACCTCCGGTCGTTTCTGCAACTCTGACCGGAGGCTTACATATGCATGTGCCCTTGTACATTTGGTTGATCACTTCAGCGGTGATCCTGGGATTTTTCATCTTCGACTTCGTCTCGCACGTGCGCACCCCGCACGAGCCGACGATGAAGGAGTCGGGCGGCTGGGCGCTGTTCTACATGCTCATGGCCACCATCTTCGGCGGAATTGTATGGTGGCTGTGGGACGCTGAGCACGGCGTGCAGTTCTTCACCGGCTACATCACCGAGCTTTCGCTGAGCGTGGACAACCTGTTCGTCTTCGCGTTGATCATGGGCTCGTTCAAGATCCCGCGTGCCTACCAGCAGAAGGTGCTGCTTATCGGCATCGTCATCGCTCTGGTCTGCCGCCTGCTGTTCATTCTGCTCGGCGCGGTGATCATCGAGGCGTGGTCGGACGTGTTCTACCTCTTCGCGGCATTCCTCATTTACACCGCCATCAAGCTGGTCTACGACGAGGTCACGGACCAAGAAGATCCTGACCCGAACGACATGTTCGTGGTGAAGACGCTGCGCAAGATCATCCCGGTGACCAAGTCGTACCACGCCGACCGCCTCATCTCGAAGACTCAGGCCGGTAAGAAGGCCGTCACCCCGCTGTTCGTTGCGCTGCTGTCGATCGGCTTCATCGACGTGATGTTCGCGTTCGACTCCATCCCGGCGATTTACGGCATCACCCAGGAGTCTTTCCTGGTGTTTACGGCAAACGCGTTTGCGCTGCTCGGCCTGCGTCAACTGTACTTCCTGCTCAACGGCCTGCTGGACCGACTGGTGTACCTTCCGTACGGCCTCGCGGTGGTCCTGGGCTTCATCGGCGTGAAGCTGCTGCTGCACGCTCTGCACGAGAACAACCTGCCGTTCATCAACGGCGGCGAGGGCCTGCCTGTCCCGGAGGTGGGCACGGTTGCCTCGCTGCTGGTGATCGTGGGCACCTTGGCAATTACCGCCATCGCGTCGCTGGTCAAAGACCGCGCTGACGTGAAGGCTGGCCGCCGAGACCCCAACGAGAACCAGTACCACCTCGATTACGACGACCACGGCAACCGCCGCAAGGTGGACAAGCACGGCCACCACGTCGAGTGGATCGATGACCCGGCGACGTCCGGCAAGGGCGATCACACCGCGACCGGCTCCCGCGACACGGCGCACCTCGATGTCGCCCGCGGCGGCCGCAAGAGCTAGCTGAAGATATTCATTACCGGGTTCCACTCCCGGATCTCGCGGGCAGAAAGGGCGCCGGCGACCGTGTAGGGATCCTCATCCAGTATCGTCGCGGCGTCTGATTCCGTGGCGGTCTCCGGCAGCTGCAGGATGATCAGGGCTTGGTCTCCGCCGGCGTAGGGGCCGGATCCGACGATGCGTCCCAGCGACAGCTGCGAGGAGATGAACTCGCGGTGGGCGGGACGTGTGGCGTCGACAAGCGACTGCTCGCCGTAGGTGTAGGTGGCTACGAAATACTTCATGGTTTGGAGTCTAGGTGGGGTGGGTATGGTGGAGGCCGTGATGCAACCCGACAAGCCGTCGAATTGGAACCTCCCGAACATTTTGACCTCGCTGAGGATCCTGTTCATTCCCGTTTTTGCCTGGCTGGTGCTCTTGCAGCACTGGTGGTGGGCGTTCGGTCTGTTCGTGGCGCTGATGATCACGGATAAGCTCGACGGCGACATCGCGCGCGCCCGTGGGCTGGTCACGGACTTCGGCAAGATTGCGGACCCTATTGCGGACAAGGCGCTCATGATCACTGCGCTTGTCACCCTCAATATCGCTAACTCGCTGCCAATGTGGGTGACGGTTGTGATTGTCGCGCGTGAGCTAGGCATTACTGTCTGGCGGATGGTGCTGCTGCGTCGTGGCCGCGTGGTGCCGGCGTCGAAGGGCGGCAAGCTGAAGACTGCCCTGCAAACCCTCGCCGTGGGGCTGTATCTATGCCCGCTGCCCGAGTGGATGAACACGCCGACGTTTGTGGTCATGCTGCTTGCAGTCGCGGTCACCGTGGTCACGGGCGTGCAGTACTTGGTGGACGCAGGAAAGGTGAATAAGTGACCACAGCGCAATTGCTTATCGACGAGCTCCGCTCCCGCAACCAAACCGTCGCTTTCTGTGAGTCGTTGACGGCCGGTCTGGCAGCCGCGACGTTGGCGGACGTGCCGGGGGCCTCGGACGTGCTGGTCGGAGGGCTGGTGACGTATTCGCCGGAGCTGAAGACCTCGCTTGCAGATGTTCCCGCGGCGCTGATCGAGCGTGAAGGCGTGGTCTCGGCCGCTGTGGCCCGCGAAATGGCCCGTGGTGCGCGGCGGGTGTGCGGGACTGATTGGGCAGTGGCGCTGACCGGTGTGGCTGGCCCCGATGCGCAAGACGGCGTGCCCGCCGGGACGGTATGGATCGGCCTGGCTGGGCCGAAGTGGACTGCGTCGTCCCAAGCGGCGGAGCTGCTGGACCCGGAGTGCGGGCAATACGCGCTGATGGCGGGAGCTCCGGAGCCGGTGCGCGTGCTCTCCGGTGCACGAAATGAGGTGCGCCGATTGGCCGTAGAAGCGGCGCTGATCGGAGCGCTTTCGGGCATTCGGGAACAAAGCTAGACGCTGAACCGTTGAACCTTCTGATGACCACAACGACACTGCTGCACGAAACCCCGGTAGAACTGCCCCTCGCTCCGGCCGGGGCTGCACCCGAGTCCGCGGAGCGCTCCCGCGAGCCGCTGTTCCGCGAAGCGCTGGGTATGTCCCTGCGCGCTTTTCGCGCGGACAAGGGCGTGACGCTGCGCGCGTTGGCGAAGGAAGCGCGCGTGTCTTCCGGCTACATCTCGGAGCTGGAGCGCGGCCGCAAAGAGGTCTCCTCGGAGTTACTCGCGTCGCTGTGCGAAGCGCTTGGCACCACTGTTTCCGAGGTGTTGCTGGAGGCTGTGGCGAACATGTCGCTGCATTCCTTCACCGAAGAGCTGGAGCGCACCTCGCCGGCTGCAGCGGAAGCGTAGACGGCAGTCCGCGACTACAGTGGTTGGCGTTTAACGCAATCTACTGACAGAAAGGTCACGGTGTTATAGCCATGGCAAATCCGTTTACCAAGTTCTGGAACTACCTGATGGCCCTCTTCGATAACAAGATCGAAGAGAACGCGGACCCGAAGGTCCAGATCGAGCAGGCTATTAACGACGCGCAGCGCCAGCACCAGGCGCTGTCCCAGCAGGCCGCTGCTGTGATTGGTAACCAGCGTCAGCTGGAGATGCAGCTCAACCGTCGCCTTGAGGATGTGGAGAAGCTGCAGGCGAATGCCCGCCAGGCGCTCCAGCTTGCCGACAAGGCCCGCGGTGAGGGCAACGCGCAGAAGGCGCAGGAGTACGAAAATGCGGCGGAGGCGTTCGCGGCGCAGCTGGTGACTGCAGAGGCCGGTGTTGAGGACACCAAGCAGCTTCACGACCAGGCACTGCAGCAGGCGGCTCAGGCGAAGCAGGCCGTGGAGCGCAATTCTGCCCACCTGCAGCAGCAGGTTGCTGAGCGCTCCAAGCTGCTCTCCCAGCTTGAGCAGGCCAAGATGCAGGAGAAGGTCTCCGAGACCATGCAGTCGATGAACTCCATCACGGCTTCCGGCCCGAACCTGGACCAGGTGCGCGAGAAGATTGAGCGCCGCTACGCCAACGCTCTCGGCGCCGCGGAGCTTTCGCAGAACTCCATCGAGGGCCGCATGGCCGAGGTGGAGCAGGCTGGTATCCAGATGGCTGGCCACGGCCGCTTGGAGCAGCTGCGTGCCGAGATGGCCGGTGAACTGACCGCAGGTAAGAAGCAGGCGATTGAGCAGGGCAACTCGCAGCAGACTGGTTCCACCGCGCCGACCGGTGCTGACGTCGCAGACGACGCGGTTGCTCAGCGTATGCGCGAGCTGCGCGGCGACGCTTAGATACCAGCTCGTTTTTGTGGCCCCGGGATGTTTCCCGGGGTTTATTTAATTGTTCAAGTTTTATTCACTTGGACGTTCGCGCAAATTCACGCAAACATACTACTTTTCCAAACGTTTTCCAAGTTTGTTATGAGACCTCCCCAAGGAGGAAGTTCCCGTGAAAAGTAGTTCCCGTGCGCGTCAATTTGCTGTGCCATTTACCGTGATGCTCGTGTCTGGTTTTGCGTCGGTGCCCGTGGCAGCGGCAGCGTCAACTGACGTCGTCATCAATGAGGTGGTCACCAACTCTGACCCGATCGGCGACTGGGTGGAGCTGGCCAATCCAACCGACAACGACATTGACATTTCGGGCTGGACCGCCATCGACAGTGGGAAGAGCAGCAAGCCGATCACATTCCCAAAGAACACCGTCATTCCGGCGCGCGGATACTACGCCTTCTACACCGATGGCACGGACGTCACTCCAGATGGATCTAAAGGGTTCGGCCTTGGTGGCAGCGATCAGATCACCATCAAGGATGAGAAGGGCAACCAGATCGACGAGAAGAAGTGGTCGTCTCACGGCATGAGGGATGGTGTTCACACCTCACAAGGCCTGGTGCCGGACATAACTGGAAAATGGCAGATCACGGACGGGCCGACACGTGAAAGCTCTAACGCCAAGTCTGGTTTTGACAAGGTCTTTATCAACGAGATCACGACGGACGGCGTCGATTTCATCGAGTTGGTGAATAGCGGCGACAAGGCGGTAAATATCGGCGGTTGGGTGGTCGTCGATAGCGGCGATGGCAAGGGCAACACCTACATCACCTTTGCACCGAATACGATCATTCCCGCAGGCGGTTATCACGTTTTGACTCCGGACGGGAAAGAGGGCGGCGTAGTCCCAGACGGCACTGATGGGTTCGGGCTTAGCGCTAAGGACAGCCTGACTCTCAAGACGGCTGCAGGAGAGCTCGTTGATGAGTTCGGCTGGGCGAAAAGCCCGGTGTGTGAGGGCGCGGCGACGTCGTGGTCCCGCTACTCAGAAGCGAACAACGACTTCAAGATGTCTTCGGCGAAGTCTAAGGGTGACGCTAACGCAGTTCCTTGCGGGGTGGAGGACGAGGAGCCGAACCAGCCGGAGGTGCCGTCGTCGACAAGCCAAAAGCCCTCGAACACGGGTCGGATCAGAATCAATGAGATCCAGACCAAAGGTGACTTTGTTGCCGATTGGGTGGAGTTGTACAACGCGGGCGATACGCCGGTGGACATTTCGGGATGGAAGTTTGCAGACGACAAGCAGGGGCGCACTCCGATCGTGTTCCCGAAGAATACGGTGATCCAACCGGGCGGGTACTACTCGTTCTATACCGAAGTAGAGACTCCCGACGGTTCGAAGGGGTTCGGGCTTGGTGAGGCAGACAGTGCGCGCTTGTACAGGCCAGACGACAGCAAGCCATTCGACGAAGTGAGCTGGACGTCGCACACTCGCTTCTCCTGGGGACGCACCCCAGATGGCGAGGGTGATCTCGTCGCGCTTGCAGAAGTGACAAAGGACGGCAAGAACGCTGAGGAACTCGTATGGCCGACGGGCGAACCGTGGCCGGACCAGATCGACTCAATCAATACGGTCGGCGGTTTCGCGGGCGAGAACTTCTCGGGCGTGGATTTCGACGGCAACGGTAATGCCTGGATTGTGAACAACAACCCGGGGCGCCTGTTTGAGCTGGAGTACGACGAGGACAAGAAGACCTACAGCAAGAAGAACGAATGGACTCTCACCTATGAAAATGGCGCAGGGAATCCGGACGCGGAAGGCGTGACCGTAGGCAAGGACGGCAAGATCTACATTGCCACCGAGCGTGACGGTGACGGCTCCTCCCGTCCGTCCATCCTCGAGTTTGACCCTTCCCGGGGCAAGGTGACTGGCGAGTGGAACCTCAAATCAATCACTGGTGAAGTACCACCGAACTTTGGTTTGGAAGCCATCGCCTACTTGCCGGACCTTGATGTGTACGCGGTGGGTGTCGAGTACACGGGCTTTGTCCACTTTGTTCGCCTGCAGCCTAATGGGGAGTTCGAAGAGGTTGGCAAGTACGAAAACCCTGAGCTGCGCAGCGTCATGGCGTTGGATTACAACGCGAATAGCAAGGAGCTTCGCGTGCTTTGCGACGAAGCCTGCAACGGCCTTTCTGTAGTCGTTTCCTTCGACGGCGAAACCGCGCATGAGGTATCTGGGGTTCAAGCACGACCCGTCCTCATGGAGAACTTTGCAAATGAGGGCTATGGCACGTACGAGAAGATTGGGGAGTGCACTGTCGATGGGCAGCGTACCGTGGTTACCCGTTTCTTGTGGTCTGATGATGCTCCAAATGATCCGAAGAACGGCCTGGCGTTGCGCGCTGCAGAAGCAGAGCGGACGGAGTCTTGTACGCCCGCAGAACAGCCGACCCCAACGGTGACTTCGGGCAACACCACTACGAGCGCTGCTCCGACAACCGTCACAGTCCCGGCGGCTACCGAGACTGTGACTCCGACCGTGACTACTACTGACACCGCGGTGACAACCACGGTGAGTACCGAACCTACGACCGTCACTGCGACCCCAACTATTACATCCACCGTGACCACGACTCCGACGAAGACGGCTGCGGCGGTGACTGCAACGCAGACGGAGACGGCTGCGACGAAGACTGTGGTGCCGACCGAGACGACGAAGGTGACCGAAACGCCGGTGACGACTGCTGCGGCGGTGACTGCAACGCAGACGGAAACGGCTGCGACGAAGACTGTGGTGCCGACCGAGACGACGAAGGTGACCGAGACGCCGGTGACGACGGCTGCGGCGGTGACTGCAACGCAGACGGAGACGGCTGCGACGAAGACTGTGGTGCCGACCGAGACGACGAAGGTCACCGAGACGCCGGTGACGACGGCTGCGGCGGTGACTGCAACGCAGACGGAGACGGCTGCGACGAAGACTGTGGTGCCGACCGAGACGACGAAGGTCACCGAGACGCCGGTGACGACGGCTGCGGCGGTGACTGCAACGCAGACGGAGACGGCTGCGACGAAGACTGTGGTGCCGACCGAGACGACGAAGGTCACCGAAACGCCGGTGACGACGGCTGCGGCGGTGACTGCAACGCAGACTGAAACGGCTGCGACGAAGACTGTGGTGCCGACGAAGACGACGAAGGTCACCGAGACTCCGACGACGACGGCTGCGGCGGTGACTGCAACGCAGACGGAGACGGCTGCGACGAAGACCGTGGTGCCCACGGAGACGAAGAAGGTCACCGAGACTCCGACGACGACGGCTGCTGCAACCATCGTGTACACGACGGTGAGCGCGCCGGAGGTGACCGTGACGCCGACTGAGACGAAGAAGGTGACCACGACTCCGACGACGACGGCTGCGGCGGTGACTGCAACGCAGACGGAGACGGCAGCGACGAAGACTGTGGTGCCGACGAAGACGAAGAAGGTCACCGAAACACCGGTGACCACGGCTGCGGCGGTGACTGCGACGCAGACGGAAACGGCTGCGACGAAGACCGTGGTGCCCACCGAGACGAAGAAGGTCACCGAAACACCGGTGACCACGGCTGCGGCGGTGACTGCGACGCAGACGGAAACGGCTGCGACGAAGACCGTGGTGCCCACCGAGACGAAGAAGGTCACCGAAACACCAGTGACCACGGCTGCGGCGGTGACTGCGACGCAGACGGAAACGGCTGCGACGAAGACCGTGGTGCCCACCGAGACGAAGAAGGTCACCGAAACACCAGTGACCACGGCTGCGGCGGTGACTGCGACGCAGACGGAAACGGCTGCGACGAAGACCGTGGTGCCCACCGAGACGAAGAAGGTCACCGAAACACCAGTGACCACGGCTGCGGCGGTGACTGCGACGCAGACGGAAACGGCTAAGGCTGAGACGGTCACGCCGACGGTGACGGAGCAGGTTGATGTCACGCCGGTGGCAACAGCTGATGCGGTGACGGAGACAGTAACGAATACGGCACAAACCACCACGGTTACCGCAGCCCCAGTCACAACCACTGTCGCTGGTCGCTCGGAGACCGAGACTGTGACGCCGACATCCACGGTTCAATCGGACCAGGACGCAGTCGACGTCGATGCACCTGTCACGACGACACGTACCGCCCCGAAGCTGACTAAGATCGTCGCGGGTGAAACAAATGTGTACTACCGGGTGGCTGCGGCTAATGGGGCAATCGTCGAGGTTAACGACCTGCCGGAGGGCCTCGAGTTCCGCCCCGAGGACAACGTCATTGCGGGCAGGGTTGCAAAGCCCGGCAACTACACCGCGGAAGTGGTGACGACGACCGGAAACTCTACGATCGTTGAAAAAGTCCGTTTCGAGGTGGAGGCCGCTCCTAAAACATCGACCGAGCACCCGCTCACTACGGTGACCCAGACAGCAACGGCACCGGCGGAGTCTCAGGGGTCGTCGTTGGACGGCAAGTGCGTCGCTGCGCTGACCGGATGGTCGCTTCCGCTTGTGGCGCTGATCCCGCTGGGGATTGCATCGCAGGTCGACCTTCCGCTGCCGGCAGGCGTTCAGGATTCACTCCATGCACTGAGGGATCAGGCGCAGCAGGTGCTCCCGCAGGGTGATCCGCAGATCGGAATGATCGCGGGCGGCTTGGCAGCGGCGGCACTCGGTGTCCTTGCTATCGTCAGCATTGTCAATGCATGTGGTGGCGGTGAAGGTAGCTCCGCAGGTAGCAGCAACCAATAGCTAGCCCGTCTCAGCACATTCCGCCCGGTCCCTCACAGCAGGGGCCGGGCGGAATGTCGTCGTCAAGCAGGTGCTAATCCACGGCGCCGCGTGCCATGAGCGCTTCTCCCATCATCTTCGCGCGGCGCACAGACCGAATCACCAATGGGATGCCGAATGCGGTGAAGGAGAACCCGACACCGCGGGCCTTGCGCGCGTCGAGCACCTCGTTCGCCGTGGCGAGGGTGAGGGGGATAAGCCGGATCGTGAGCGCGATGGTCAAAGAGATCAGTTCGCCCGCGCGACCGAAGGGGGACAGGGCGCGGTCCAGCGCGGTGAGGAGTTCCTCGACCGGGGTGGTCAGCGTCAACAGATTCGCCGCAGCGATGGTGGCAAGCAGCCCGACAAGCAGTGTGAGCGCAGAGGCAACGCCGTTTTGCCACACCATGAACGCGCCGAAGAAAGCCAGCACGGGCAGCAACGGCACTAGCTGGCGCCACGCTACGCGGGCGGGGATCCGTGCCCATACATAGAGCGCCAACACGAACGCGAGGGCGGCCACAGCGTGCCACGGCTGCGTCGGCAACGCGGTGACGCCGACGATGAACGCCACGAGTAACACAAATTTCAGCGCTGCACCCGTGCGGTGCAGCAGAGTCGTCCCCGGCACGTATACGCCGAGGGGCAGTTCGCGGATCACGGTTTCGCGTCCATCAGTTCGGTGTAGAACTGCACTGCATTGGCAGGTGCGCCGTCGTAGACCAACTTGCTTTCGTCGATGACTAGCACCCGTTCGAAGTCGCGCAACATCTCCAGATCGTGGGTGACCACGATGAGCTGCTGCTCCAGCGCCATCAGCTCGCGCACGATGCGGCGCCGGTTGCGCAGATCCAGAAGCGTCGTCGGCTCGTCGGCGATGATCGTCTCCGGCTGGATCACGAGTACAGAGGCAAGCGCGAGCATTTGCTTCTCGCCGCCGGAGAGGGTGTGAGGGGAGTGCTCAGCACGATCCGTCAGGCCGAAACGCTCGAGAGCTTCAGTAACGCGGCGCTTGACCTCCTCGCGGGGCAGCTTGAAGCGGCGCAGGGAAAACGCCACGTCGTCGGCGACTCTCGGCATGACAATCTGCGATTCAGCGTCGGAGAAGACAAACCCGACTCGCTTGCGGATTTCTTTGCCGTGTTTTGCCGGCGTGAGACCGTCGTAAAGCACCTGTCCTGAGGTCGGTTCGATTAGCCCGTTGATCAGGCGCACAGTGGTGGATTTGCCGGAGCCGTTTGAGCCAATGATGCCGATGCGCTGCTCGGTGAGGCTGACGTTGAGCGGTGCGAGGATCTGCTCGCCGTCGTAGTTTACGGCTGCGTCGCGAAAATCAATGGCGGGCATCGTGCTTAGCGACGGCTCCCGCGCAGGTCCGGAAACGCCTGGTGCACCGCGAACGCGATGGCGATCATCAGCGCGGTCTTGCCGGCGTCAGGCACGAGGAACGGCGCCTGTGCCGCCCAAGCCGCACCGAACGTCATGTCCGCACGCCAGATCAGACCGAACACGCCGCAAAGGTACTGGAAGAACAGACCGACAAATCCGGCCAAAACCAGCACGCCCACCGTCGCCCCCTTGTTCGAGCGGAAGGGGGCTGCGTACGCGATGGCGCCGGCAACAGCGGCCGAGACGATGTAGCCCGCCAGGTAGCCCACAGTGGGCCCGCCGAGTGCGGAGATGACGGTGCGGCCGCCCGCGAGAACGGGCAGCGCGAGCCCGACAAGCAGGAAGATGGCGGCGGCGAAGAACCCGCGCCGCCACCCCAGCACGAGACCGGCGAGGATGACAGCGGCGTTTTGCAGCACGATGGGCACACCCGCGGCGCCGACGGGAATGGAGACGAAGCCGAGGACGATGATGATGGCGGCGAATACCGCAACTAGAGCGATGTCCTGCGCTGTGGAGTTTTTGCTCATACGCGGGAGTGTACCGCGCAGGTCCACGTGTACCCTCGGCTCCATGCGTTTAACCGAGTTTCACCAGCTTGTGCAGGACGAATTTGGGGCGGCCCGCGCGCAGTGGATTGTTCAGACTCAGGTGCTGCCGGGGTCTGAGAAGACCTCGGCGGAGCTGATCGATGAGGGTGTCGATCCGCGGGAGGCGTGGCAGGGGCTGTGCAACGCGTTCGACATTCCGGAGGAACGGCAGCTGGGCATCGATCGCCCTGGCAGTTAAGGCAGGTGCTTGGCGACGGCTCCGCGCCGCCAGCGTGTCGTTGAAATTCGAACACGTTTGCGTGTATTGTCTGGCGTGTCGCCGTCGCGTTCTACAGTGAGCCCTGTTTCCGCTTGGACAAAGTTCCTTGGCACCTAAGGGAACCGAAGCGGTATGGCGATACGTCTAATGAGGAAACTGTGCACGCGACGCTCCCCGCGCCGCCGACTACTTGGAGGTTAAATACCACATGGCAACAAAGAAGAAGTCTGCCGCCTCGGCTGGCAACGACCGCCAGAATGCGCTCGACGCCGCACTGGCGATGATTGAGAAGGATTTTGGCAAGGGTGCGGTGATGCGCCTGGGTGATGAAAATCGCCCGCCGATCCAGTCCATTTCCTCCGGCAATACCGCCATCGACGTCGCACTCGGCATTGGAGGTTGGCCGCGCGGGCGCATTGTGGAGATCTACGGTCCGGAGTCGTCCGGTAAGACCACCGTGGCGTTGCACGCTATTGCGGAGGCGCAGCGCGGCGGCGGCATCGCCGCGTTTATCGACGCGGAGCACGCGCTCGACCCGGACTACGCCCGAAAGCTCGGCGTAGACACCGACAACCTGCTGGTTTCCCAGCCGGACACAGGCGAACAGGCGCTCGAGATTGCGGACATGCTGGTGCGTTCCGGCGCGATCGACATGATCGTGATCGACTCTGTTGCGGCACTGACGCCGAAGGCGGAGATCGAGGGCGAGATGGGCGACAGCCACGTCGGCCTGCAAGCTCGCCTGATGTCGCAGGCGCTGCGCAAGATGACCGGTGCGCTGTACAACTCCGGCACGACCGCCATCTTCATTAACCAGCTGCGCGAGAAGATCGGTGTGATGTTCGGCTCGCCGGAGACCACCACCGGCGGCAAGGCGCTGAAGTTCTACGCGTCCGTGCGTTGCGATGTCCGCAGGATCCAGACCCTCAAGGACGGCCAGGACTCCATTGGCAACCGCACCAAGATGAAGGTAGTCAAGAACAAGGTTTCCCCGCCGTTCAAGATCGCCGAGTTCGACATCATGTACGGCGAGGGCATCTCCCGAGAGTCCTCCATCATCGACCTGGGCGTGGAAAACGGCATTGTGAAAAAGTCTGGCTCCTGGTTCACCTACGAAGGCGACCAGCTGGGCCAGGGCAAGGAAAAGGCCCGCGTGTTCCTCAAAGAGAACCCGGACCTGGCCAACGAGATCGAGGACAAGATCTTCCGCGCGCTCAACGTGGGCAAGTACGCCAACGCCTCCGATGAGCTGACGGATGATCCGGTGGACATGGTGCCCAACATCGACTTCGACGATGAAGACGATGCGGCGGGCGCGGCCCCGGCGAACGCGGAGTAGTAGGTGCCGGATCCGGAAAAGATCGCCCGGCTCCAAGCTGCGCTTGACGCGTACGAGCCGGGCACCGGTCTGTTCGACCGCGAGCACGAGCAAGCCTTAGCTCCAGTGCGCAAGCGCGCCCTTGGGTTGCTTGACCAGCGGGCGCGCTCTCGCTCGGAATTGCGCGAGCGCCTGCTCAAGGCTGAATTCGAGCCGCAGCTTGTCGATGAAGTGATCGACGATCTCGCCGGCTCCGGACTGCTTAACGACGCGCAGTTCGCGCACGAGTGGGTGCGGCAGCGCGCTGCGCGCCGAGGAAAATCCGCTCGCGCGCTCGATATGGAGCTGCGCGATAAAGGCGTGGCTGGCGCCGACCGCGCTGCGGCGCTGGAGCAGATTTCCGACGCCGATGAGGAGCGCACGGCGCGAGCAGTAGCGGAAAAGTCCGCGCGAAAGGTCAAGTCTGCCCCTGCGGATCGCGCGGAATACGACAAGCATCTCCGACGCATCGTTGGCGCGCTCGCCCGGCGCGGCTTCAACCAGGGGATGGCGCTGCGCATCGCGCGCGAGGAACTGGACGCACGCATTGCGGAATGCGAGGAATAGCGCCGAAAACTGAACGGTGTTCAAGACGGTCTCTTACACTAAGAGGCATGTCCTTGTTCAGCGTAAAAATGCGTTCCAGCGCACGCGGCACCCACATCTCGGGCGCGGAGCGCATCGTGGGTGAGCAGGAGATCGACGAAGTCTGCGCTGCGATGAGCAGGCGGGCACTGGCTCACGGCAAAGGCCAGCCGGATTCGATCACCATCACCGTTTCGGCTATTGAACGCGAGGTCGTGCGCGTCCCCGCGTTGCCGATTACCGAGGCGACGTCGCGCACTCCGGCTGAAGCGCGCGACGTGGTGCTCGGCGCCATCGCCCCGCTAACTGCTCATGCAGCACAAGCGTGGGAACTAGTGACGAGCGTGCGGGATATGCGCGGAGCGATTTTGTTCGACGCGGCTACCGGCAACCGTCTCGAGCCGGACTATGCGCGTGGCGTGCGGGTGACGTCGATGGATGCAGCCACCGCGACAGGGGAGCGGCCCGAAGCGGGCTCTGGAAAGACCCGCGTGGCCGACGCGCTCGTGCTCGCCTCGAAAGTGGCGCACCATCCGTCGGTACTGGCGGAGGTGTGTATTTCGGACGACCCGGACTACACCACGGGTTACGTGGCAACGAACACGCTCGGCTACCTGCGGGTGCCCAATATGAAACCGGCAGGTTCTGCGGTGGGCGGGCGCCTGTTTGTGGTGGATACAGCGGCACCAGCAGACCTCATCGAGTACCTCGAGCACACGCCCGTACTCGTCGGGGAGTCATAGTGAACTGGCTCAACCAGCGCGCGCGGCAGCACCTCATCGACTGGCGTGCGGCGGGACTCGAGCGCACCCCGTCCGTATTCAGCGCAGGGCAAGAACCGGTGTGCACCATCGACGGCCGCGAGTACGTGCTGTTTAGCTCCTCGAACTATTTGGGCCTCGCGGAGCACCCGGAAGTCACCGCGGCCGCCGAGCAGGCGCTGCAACTATTCGGCGCAGGCTCCGGCGGCTCGCGCCTGACCACGGGCACGACTGGCCTACACACGCAGGTAGAGCGTGCCTTCGCCGATTTCCTCGGTTACGAAGACGCTGTGTTCTTCTCCGCTGGCTTTCTCGCCAACACGGGGGTGCTGCAGGCGCTGGCTGGGCCGGACACGCTGATTCTTTCCGACGAACGCAACCACGCCAGCATCATCGACGGCTGCCGCCTGGCTAAGGCAGCCGGTGCGGCAGTAGTGGTGTGCCGCCACCGCGACCCCGCGCACGTCGACGAGCTTCTCGCGCAGCACCGCGGTGACGCGCTAGTTGTCACCGATGGGCTGTTTTCCATGGATGGCACGCTTGCGCCGGTGCCGGAGTTGCTCGCTGTGTGCCGCTCGCACGGCGCGGCGCTCATGGTCGATGACGCACACGGCACCGGCACGCTCGGTGCCACGGGCCGGGGCATCAACGAGCACTTTGCGCTTGACGGCGACCGGCCGGACATCCTCGTGGCAACCGCCTCCAAGGCACTTGGTGTGGAGGGCGGGGCAGTGGCTGCGTCCGCCCCGGTAGCCGCACTGCTTCGGCAAAAGGCCCGGACGTTCGTGTATTCGACGTCGTCGACCCCAGCCACGTGCGCAGCAGTTGTCGCAGCACTTGGCGTTGTGGAGGGAGAGGGCAGCCCTGTTAAGGCACTGCACCGCAACATTGCTCGCCTTACGGAGCACCTTGGCATGGGGCAGTGGCCGAGCCCCATTATCCCTGTTCCCGTCGGCGACGAAGCCAGGGCAGTTCAGGCCGCGGACACGCTGCGCCAGGCCGGCTTTTTCGTACCTGCAATCCGTTGGCCAACCGTGCCTCGCGGGGCGGCGATGTTGCGGGTGACAGTGATGGCCACGCACACAGACGAGCAGATCGACGGGCTGGCTCACGCCATTTCGCAGTTGTAGTTTGCCTGGTTAGACTGTCTGGCCGTGACTACGGCGAGCACCACCCAAACCAGCAACCCCCGCACCTACGAGGTGCGCACGTTCGGCTGCCAGATGAACGTGCACGACTCCGAGCGTCTTTCCGGCATGCTCGAGGACGCGGGCTATGTCGCGGCCGAAGCTGGCGAGGAGCCTGACCTGGTGGTCTTCAACACCTGCGCGGTGCGCGACAACGCGGACAAGCGCCTCTACGGCTCGCTGGGCCAGCTAAAGAACACGAAGGCGCACCACCCGGGCATGCAGATCGCTGTGGGCGGCTGCTTGGCGCAGAAGGACCGCGACACGGTCATTGAGAAGGCGCCGTGGGTCGACGCTGTCTTCGGCACGCACAACATCTCTGCTCTGCCAGCGCTGCTGGACCGCGCCCGCGTCGAGGACGAGGCACAGGTGGAGATTGTGGAGTCGCTCGAGGTCTTCCCGTCGGTGCTTCCCGCCAAGCGCGAGTCCTCGTACGCGGGCTGGGTGTCCATTTCGGTGGGCTGCAACAACACCTGCACGTTCTGCATCGTGCCCAGCTTGCGCGGCAAGGAGATCGATCGCCGCCCGGGAGAAATCCTCGCCGAGGTCAAGGCGTTGGTGGATCAGGGCGTCTCGGAGGTCACGCTGCTGGGGCAGAACGTGAACTCCTACGGGGTGAACTTCGTCGACGACGACATGGAGCGCGACCGTTCCGCGTTTTCTAAGCTGCTGCGCGCCTGCGGCGATATTGAGGGCTTGGAGCGCGTTCGCTTTACCTCTCCGCACCCGGCGGAGTTCACCTCGGATGTCATCGACGCGATGGCGGAGACCCCCAACGTGTGCCCGCAGCTGCATATGCCTTTGCAGTCGGGCTCGGACAAGGTGCTCAAAGAAATGCGCCGGTCCTACCGTTCGAAGAAGTTCCTGGCCATCCTGGACGAGGTGCGTGAGAAGCTGCCGCACGCCGCGATCACCACCGATATCATCGTCGGGTTCCCGGGGGAGACTGAGGAAGATTTTCAGGCAACGCTCGACGTGGTGGAAAGGGCTCGGTTTAGCTCCGCATTTACGTTCCAGTACTCTCCGCGCCCGGGCACGCCGGCTGCGGAGATGGCGGATCAGATTCCCAAGGCTGTGGTGCAGGAGCGCTTCGAGCGTCTCCACGCGTTGCAGGAGCGCATCAGCGCGGAGGAAAACGCGAAGCTCGTCGATACGCGCCAGGAGCTTTTGGTGCAGGAGGACGGCCGCAAGAACGACCGCACCCAGCGCATGTCGGGCCGCGCCCGCGACGGTCGGCTGGTGCACTTCGCGCTCGAAGGAGACATCGACGGTGAGGTCCGTCCGGGCGACTACGTCACCGTGACCGTCACTGAGGCGAAGCCGCACTACCTGATTGCAGATTCCGGCATCCACGAGCACCGCCGTACGAAGGCTGGCGACAATTCGGAGGCGGGGAAGGTTCCCACCACCGCACCGATCGGCGTGGGGCTCGGGCTGCCGTCTATCGGCAAGCCCGCGTCAGCTCCGGCGGATTCTGCCTGCTGCTCCGGCTAGGGCTACAGTTGGGCGACATGACGCAGCCCAACACCGACGTACTCGCCCGAGCAGAGAAATCCGCCGCTTCTACCGTGGATATGGGTGCCAAACGCTGGGTGCTCGCCGGGGCTTGCGTGTTGTACCTGGTGGCGCTGTTTCTCCCCTTCGTGGGCGAGGCGTCAGGCTGGCAGGTTCTCGCAGCCTCTCGTGCAGCCGAAGGTGCGCACACGGCGATCACCGAATACGCCTTTGCGTGGCTGTCGCTTCTCGGGGTGGGCATCCTCACCACCTTGGCGGTTGCGCTGCAGCGCTTCGCGCTGGCGGTGCCTGCGTGGATGGTCACCACTGTCTCCCTGGTTGCCTCTGTATTGGGAATTTGGCTGCGAAATTCCGGCGGCGTCGAAATCAGCCGCGGCCCCGGCTACTACCTGGCCATCCTTGCGGTCGTGGTTGTGGTTTTCACGCTTTTCCCGCTGATTCTCTCGCGCAACGCAAACCAGGAAGACGCCGCGCGCGAGCGCGCTTTAGCCCAAGGCAGCGACGAGGTTGCGCTTGCGCAGCGGGCGGCGACGAGGGAGCAGCAAAACCCGTTGCTTGTCGACGACCGCAGGGCCCGCGCCGCCCAGCGCCACAAGCGGGCGAACTAGCGCTTCTGCCACGCCGTGGTCGAAGAGACTACTTCCGCCCCGACCGCGCGCATGATCGCTTCGGCTGCGGGAGAAGCGGCCGGGTAGGAGCAGTAGACCGTCTCTAAGTCTTCCCACACTCTTCTCGCGTGAGCCAGCGACGCGCGCAGCATCGCCGATCCGACGCCGCGCCCGCGGTGCTCGGGCAACACGTAGATCAGGCCCAGCTCGCATACCTTGGGGTCGTCGGACAAGTAGCGCACAACTTCGCACAGGCCCACAATCTTGCCGTCGCTGTAGGCAAGGCCCGTCAGCTGCGCGCCGCCGCGGTCGTTGAGGCGTTCACCGGCATCCCGGATGCGGGCAAGATCCCACTCGATGGTGTCCATGACCAGCTCGCCACGCGGGTAGTCGCGTGAGGCGGCGGTGAGCAGCTGAGAAAACTGCTCCACCTCCTCCGGCGGTGCGGTGCGCCGGGAGAAGAAGCCGGGACCTTCCACGACCGCGAACTCGGCCGGCGCAGAGTCCAGCAGCGATAAGGCGGCGGATGCCGCGAATGCCGCCTGGTCCTCACGGAACGCAGGAACGTAGCCGAAGGCGCGCACATGGGGTGGTTCGTCCGCATCCGTGGCATGGGTGACCCAGATCTGGCGAATGGGCCGGTTGAGGTGCACCGAGAGGTCGTCGAGAAGCGAAAGTGCGCTCGCCCATGGCGCTTCAGGGGCGGGCTCGCCGGGAAGCGGCGCGAGCTCGGAGTCGAAGGTGAAATTGGCTTCGATCACCCCGCGGTCCTCTAACAGGGGCAAGGAGACGAACAACCAGGCGTCGAGGAAGTCCAGATCGTCGCTGAAAAGCTCGGGGTAGCCCAAGTCGGTCACCGGACGCAGCTGCTGCCGCGAGGTCAGGCCGAACAACAAGGCTTCGGACTCTGCAGACGGCTCGAGGCGCTTGGCAATGTGGGGCGCGGACACCCCCGACGTAGCCAGGCCCGTGATGTCCTGGATGGCCAACGTGGCGGAAAAGGCATAGCCCCCGACCACGGCTTCGGCATTATCGCCGCTACCCGGTCGGGGGACGTACTGGTGCGGGTGGAGCACTAGCCCTCGTTGACTGCCTTGGCGGCCACGTCGGCGAACTCCTGCCACTGCTTCGCCTGCTCGCGCAGGGACGCTGCCTTGGAAGCATCCCCCTTGGCCTCCGCAGCCTCGGCCTGGCGCACGAACTCGTCGGCCTTGACCTGGAACTGGTTGACCTTGTCCTGCTGCGCCGGGTCGGTCTTGCGCCAGCGGGAATCCTCAGCGTCGGACACGCGCTGCTCGATGCGTGCGATCTTGTCCTCGAACTCGCGCACACGTCCGCGCGGGACAAAACCGATCTCGTCCCACTTGTCTTGCAGCTCGCGCAGCTTCGCCTTGGCGCCGCCGAGGCCCTTCGCCGGGTCGATCAGCGAGTCGTACTCCGCAAGCAGCGCGTCCTTTGCTTCCGCGTTGGCCTCGAACTCGCGGTCTCGCTCGGCGTTGACTGCGTTGCGGGCCTCGAAGAAGTGGTCCTGGGCGGCTCGGAAGCGCTCCCACAGCTTGTCGTCCACCTCGCGCGGGGCGCGGCCGGCTGCCTTCCACTCCGTCATCAAATCGCGGTACGCGCGGGCTGTTTCGCCCCACTCGGTGGAATCCTTCAGCGCCTCTGCGCGCTCCACCAGCTCCTCCTTGGCCTTCTTGGCCTGCGCGCGGTTGCGGTCCAGCTCGGCGAAGTGGGAGCCGCGGCGGCGGTTGAAGCTGTCGCGGGCGCGCGAGTAACGCTTCCACAGCTCGTCGTCCGTCGCCCGGTCGATGCCGCGGATGCCGCGCCATTCCTCCAAGATGTCGCGGATGCGATCGCCTGCGGCCTTCCATTCCGTGGAGTTCGCCGCCAGATCCTCCGCCTCCGCGGCGAGCTCTTCCTTGCGCGCGATCGCCTCGCGGCGCCGCTGCGCCTTCTGCTCCTTAGCCTGTTCACGGGCAGAATCGGACGCGTCGATGGCCTTGTCCAGGCGGGCTTCGACGGCATCGATGTCGCCGATCACGGCAGCGTCGGCCAGCGACGCCTTGAGCGCCTCGGCGGACTTGCGGAGGGAATCGGCGTCCTCCGGGTGCGCGCGCAGACGCGTTTCAATCAGCTCTACCTCGGTGACCAGGTCGTCGTAGCGCTGGCCGTAGTGTGCGAGCCCTTCTTCGGGGGTGCCCGCCTGCCAGGAGCCGATCTGGCGTTCCTCGCCGCCGCGTGTGAGGAACACGTTGCCCTGCTCATCCACCCGGCCGAACTTGGATGGGTCCGACGGCTCGCGAGCCGGCACCGGAGCCGGGGTGACCGGGGTGGTCTTGGCCGCGGACGGGCGGGGCCCCGGCTTTTTCGCCAGCGCGGCCGGAGACGGCACCTTCGTGCCCGGGGTGGGGGTGGAGTTCGGGGTGTTGGACTCGGTCATCGGAGACATCCTTTCCGCGGCCTCGGAGGCCGCACTGTGCCGCGCGTCGCGGCTGCCTTGCGCAATGCGTGAGATATTACCGGCACTTACGCCGCAGCGGGCAGCAATAGGGGAGCTGGGTAGGGTTATTTGGGTGAGATCGAACCTGTGGATTGTGCCGGGGTCGCCCGCACTTGCGCTTTCACCTGACGACGCAGCTTCGCTGCGCCTCACCCAGGCCGTTCGCAAACTTGCCGGGACCGCCGAGGGGCGGGCGATCGACATCGTGTGCAGCGTGGACGAGCGCTGGGCCACCGCCCATACCGGTTCCTTCGCCGCCTGGGGCGCGCCGGAGATCACGGTGCGCGACGGTCGCTACCTCGGTGAGCTCGTCGCCCGTTTCGCGCTGGGAGACCCGCCGGTGCGCGAGGTCCGCGGCGAACTCGGCGCGCTCGATCCGGACGCGGTGACCGTGGTGGTGCTCGACGGCCCGGCCGGCCTCACGCCGCGGGCGCCGTTGGCCCTGGTGGAGGGGGCGCCGGAATACCACCAGCAGATTCTTCGGTGGTTGGGCGGCGGGGAACCTGTGGTCGTCGATAAGCAACTGCTCGAGCCCACGTTGTGGCACGAGCTCGCGGCGCTTCGGCCGCACCGGGCGGAACTGCTCGACCACGACGACACACTGGGCGTCGGGCGTTACGTGGCACGGTGGTGCGTATGAGACCGATCGCAGTAGTAGGGCCCACCGCCAGCGGCAAATCGGCGCTCGGCATCGCCCTCGCGCACGAACTCGGCGGCGAGGTGGTCAACGTCGACTCCATGCAGCTGTACAAAGGCATGGACATCGGCACAGCCAAACTGCCCGAGGAGGAACGCGAAGGCATCCCACACCACCTGCTGGACATCTGGAACGTGACCAAGACTGCCTCGGTGGCGCAGTACCAAACGCTCGCCGTGGAAACGGTGGAAGACATCATGGCCCGCGGCAAGGTGCCGGTGCTGGTGGGCGGGTCGATGCTCTACGTGCAATCGCTCATCGACGCCTGGTCGTTCCCGCCCACCGACCCCAAGGTGCGCGCCCGCTATGAAGCCCGGTTGGGCGAGATCGGCGTGGACGCGCTGCACGCCGAGCTCGCGCAGGTGGACCCGGAGGCCGCCCGCATCATCGAGGACAAGGACCCGCGGCGCACGGTGCGCGCGCTCGAGGTGATCGAGCTGACCGGCAAGCCTTTCAAGGCGTCGCAGCCGCCGAAGCACGCCGCGCCGCGCTGGGGCACCCGCATCCTGGGGCTGCGCACGCAAGCAGAGTGGCTCAACCCGCGAATCGAGCTGCGCACCCGCCTGATGTTTGAACAGGGTCTCATCGAGGAAACGAGGGGGTTGCTGGACCAGGGGTTGGTGCGCGACTCCACAGCGGGACGCGCAATCGGCTACGCGCAGGTACTGGCTATGTTCGACGGCGAGCTGACCGAAGAGGAGGCAATCGAGCAAACCATCACGGGCACACGCCGGTATGTGCGCCGTCAACGCTCCTGGTTCAACCGCGACCCGCGCACGCTGTGGTTGGACGCTGCCGGCGCGGACGTGGCGGGTGCCGCGTTAGACTCGCTGGCGTGAAATTTCTCAAAGCGCACGCCACCGAAAACGATTTTGTCATCCTCATCGACGTCGATGACCAACTCGACGTGACCCCGGAACAGGTCGCCTTCCTCTGCGACCGTCGCGCCGGTGTCGGCGGCGACGGGCTGCTGCGCGTGGTGCGGCGTGGGGGAACCGAAGAGGGGGTGTGGTTCATGGACTACCGCAACGCCGACGGCTCCGTCGCCGAAATGTGCGGCAACGGCATTCGCGCATTCGCGCACGTGCTGGTGGCCGAGGGGCTGGAAGAGGCCGACGAGTTCGACGTGGACACCCGCGCAGGTGTGAAACGCATCCGGATGATCTCCGCGGATTCCGCCGAGGCGATCGTGTCGGTGGGGATGGGCCGTGTCGCAGTTACCGGTGTGTCTACTGCAGCTATGGGGCAGCGCCAGTTCGCCGGCATCGGTGTGGATGTGGGCAACCCGCACCTCGCCTGCGTCATTCCAGGTCTGACCCCGGAGGCGTTGGCGCAAATGGAGTTTGTCTCGCCGCAGTTCGACCCGGAGTTCTTCCCGCAGGGCGTGAACGTGGAGGTGCTCACCGAGATGGACAAAGGCAACGTCCACATGCGTGTGTGGGAGCGAGGGGTAGGCGAAACCCGCTCCTGCGGCACCGGAACCGTGGCCGCTGCACAGGCGGCGCTAGCAGATGCAGGCATCGAAAACGGCTCGGTGGTGGTCAACGTGCCGGGCGGCGCCATCGAGGTTGTCCTGCAGGACGGTCAGGCGCAGATGACTGGGCCGTCGAACATCGTCTTCCGCGGGGAGCTCGCCGACGAGCTGTAAACGCCGAACCGGTAGCGCAGCGCTTACGCCGGGCCGATTTCCTTCGCGGCCCGGCGTGCGTCGTCCCAGGCCTCCTGTAGCTCGAAGGCACGCTCGTCGGCGACGGTGAGGATGCGCTCTAGTTGTGCCTTGTCGGTGGATGCGGACTCCAGGTAGCCGTCGATGCGCTCCAAGAAGCGCCGGGCGGATGACGCGCGGAGTAGAAACTCGTTGACCTGTGGCACCGAATTATCTGGGTTCGCCAGGGCGGGGTAGTGCAAGGTGCGGTCCGCGATGTCGGATGCGTTCGCGCCGTGCTTTAGCTGCTCGTAGGCGTCGAGCACCTCGGCGATGTCGTCGCGGGCGTATTGCAGCGACGAGCGGATTGCCACAGTCTCCGGGTTGGTCTGCAGCCGCCGGGCGAACAAGAACGCGCCGATCACCAGCAGCACGGAAAGCAGCAGGCCGGGCAACTTCAGCGTGAGCACGAGCAGCACACAGGCAGCAAGCACCAGCGCTCCGAGGAGCGCTCGGGAAAGATCCTTGTCCGGTGAGCTCATGGTGCACCTCTTACACGGCTAGTGTCCGCCGCACCCGCAGGACCCGCCGCAGCCGCAGCCGCCGTTGGACGGGGTGGGGATAGAACCGGCCATCACGGCGGTACCCGCAAGCACCGAGTCGCGCGCAGGCAGGTCGCCGTCGGGCAGGCACACGTCGAACGGGAAGGCCGCGTCGACGGAGACGTGGATGAAGCGCTGGCCAGTCAGCGCGGAGGTGCGGTACTCCGCTTCCAGCACGCGGGCGGAAAACTCCGCGCTGGCGTCCGGGGTCGTCGCGCTGGCGTTCGCTACTGCGTCCGCACCCGGGGAAGAAATGGTGCCCACGACCTCGCCCGGGTGGAGGGCGAGGTAGGCGTCGGTGGACTCGTAGCGCTCCACAGCCAGGCCGAGTGCTGTCACTGCGAGCTCCTGCCACTCCAACGCCGAGTCGTCCACAAGCAAAGGCTCCTGCGCCAGATTCACAGTCAGCGTCGCCATGGAGTTGCCCCGCGGGTCGATGATGTCGGCGAGCGCGACCACGTCGCTGAGCGGCGTGATGTGCGCGTAGGTGCGGGTGACCGACTCAAAGCCGGCGAAGGTTGCGAACGGCTCGACGGCGAGGATGTTCAGTTGCGCGCCTGACGGGTCCGTGTACTGGATCAGCTGGCCCCCACGTACCTCGCCTACCACGGCGAGACGGTCCGTGGCGATGGCGGCTTCCACTGCGTCTTGCCACTTGTCAAAGTTGAAACCGAGTGCGGAAAGATCAGTGCTCACTGCTGTGCTCATGGGTGTCGATTCTAGACCGTGGCGCAAAAGGGAGCCCAAACCATGGCGCAAGCCGGGAAGAATTCTAGGCTTGCCCGTGTTCTTTGGGGTAGATATGACTGTGATAGATACACAAGACAGGAAAGATCGCTTTTTGCTTGACGACGAATTGACGCCCGAGCAGCGTGCCCACGAGGAGCTGCTGCAGCAGGCGTTTCGCCACAACGAGCCGCAACCCGGCGCGGAACCGACGGTCGGCGCGATGGACTTGGCGGAGCGTAACTCTTTTCGCTCCGTTACTGGAGCCACCGAGCTGCGTTCAGAGGACTCTGCCGGCGAATACGAGGTGGAGTACCGCAAGCTGCGCCTCGAGCAGGTGCTCCTCGTCGGTGCCTGGACCGAGGGAACGGTCGGCGAAATTGAGGCGAGCATGTGGGAACTCGCCGCGCTGGCGAAGACCGCTGGCGCGCAGGTGCTGGACATGCTCTACCAAAAGCGCGACAAGCCGGATCCAGGCACGTACATCGGCTCGGGCAAGGTGGCGGAGCTGCGCGAGATTGCGCAGGCCACGAGTGCGGACACCGTAATCTTCGACGGCGAACTCTCGCCGTCGCAGATGATCGCGCTGGAGGAGGCGTTGAAGATCAAGGTGATCGACCGCACCATGCTCATCCTGGACATCTTTGCTCAGCACGCGAAGAGCAAGGAGGGCAAAGCCCAGGTCAGTTTGGCCCAGATGGAATACCTGTACAGCCGCACCCGCGGTTGGGGCGGCAACCTGTCGCGCCAGGCAGGTGGCCGCGCTGGCTCCAACGGCGGCGTGGGCCTGCGCGGTCCTGGCGAGACCCGTATTGAGGCGGATCGTCGCCGTCTGCGCACCGAGATGGCCAAGCTGCGCCACCAGTTGCGCGACATGACCACCGCACGCGAGGTCAAACGTGCACAGCGACAGCGCTCCACCATCCCGAAGATCGCTATTGCCGGCTACACCAACGCCGGCAAGTCCTCGCTGATCAACGCGATGACGGGGGCGGGTGTGCTGGTGGAAGACGCGTTGTTTGCCACCCTGGACCCCTCCACGCGGCGGGCGAAGTTGGCCGACGGGCGCAACGTGGTGTTCACCGACACGGTCGGTTTCGTGCGCCACCTGCCCACGCAGTTGGTGGAGGCGTTCAAGTCGACGCTGGAAGAAGTCGCCGGCGCAGACCTCGTGCTCCACGTGGTGGACGGCTCCGACCCGTTTCCCTTGAAGCAGATTGAAGCCGTCAACGAGGTGCTGGCGGAAGTCACCCGCGATTCGGGCGAGGAGATGCCGCCGGAGATCGTGGTGGTGAACAAGATCGACGAGGCTGATGCCCTCGTGCTAGCGGAGCTGCGGCACGCTTTTGAAAAGACCGGCCGCACGGCGGTGTTTGTCTCCGCCCGCACCGGTGAAGGCATTGAGGAGTTAGAGGGACGCATTGAGCAGCACCTCAACTCCATCGAAGCGCACGTGACCATGGTCGTGCCCTACACCCGCGGCGACGTGGTCAGCCGCGTCCACGATGAGGGCACTGTGCGCAACGAGGAGTACGAGGAAGCGGGCACGCGTATCGACGTCCGCCTCCCGCGCGTGCTGGCCGAGCAGTACGCAGAATTCGTGGTGAGCTAGCGCTCAAGCTTCGACGCCGCGTCTTCGTCGAGGATGATGGTGGCTCGCGGGTGGTTTTGCAGCACCGATGCCGGGCACCCCGGAGTCACCGGGCCCTCCACGAGCGCCTTGACCGCTTCGGCTTTGTGTGCGCCGGTGGCGATGAGCACGATGGTGTGCGCCTCCATGATCGTGCCCACCCCCTGGGTCAGAGCTGTGCGCGGCACTTGGTCCTCGTTGTCGAAAAAGCGGGCGTTGTCGGCAACGGTGGTGGGGTGCAGGTCGATCTGGCGCGTGCGTGAATCCAGCGGACTCGGCGGCTCGTTGAAGGCGATGTGGCCGTTGGCGCCCACTCCGAGAATCTGCACATCCACCCCGCCAGCCGCATGGATACGCTCCTCGTAGCTTCGGGCCTCCGCCTCCGGATCCTCCGCTAGGCCGTTGAGTGAGTGGACCTTTTCGTCGTCGATATCGATATGGCGGGTGAACTCGCGACGAATGGTGGCGTAGTAGGACTGCTCGTCCGTGCGCTCCAGTCCCACATACTCGTCGAGGAGGAACGCGTCGCACTCGGCAAAGCTCAGGTCCTCTTCGCGGTGGCGGCGCGCCAGCTCCATGTAAAGCGGGTTCGGCGTCGAGCCCGTGGCCAGGCCAAGGGTTGCACCCCTGCGCACGAACGGTTCAATAAGGTCGGCGGCGGCGACGCCGACCTTTTCAGCTGTGGGGCGCACAATGATATCCATGCAGCTCAAGATAGCAAGGCTGCGTTGAGCGTCAGGCCGGTCATCCCCTTCAATCCGGCAGCCGCCACCCCCGCGGCGGGAGAATTGCTCTTTGGGGCGATAATGGTGCTTTGTGACGCATAAATTTGGTTGGTCCCTGCATGGAGATGGGCGCACAGTGCGCCCCGGGGCGGTTGTCGCCCCGGACGAGCGGTTGAGCTGGCCGCGCACCATCGGCATCGGCATGCAACACGTCGTGGCTATGTTCGGCGCGACGCTGCTCGTACCTACACTCACCGGTTTCCCGGTCAACACCACGCTGCTGTTTTCCGGCGTGGGCACCATTATTTTCCTGCTGCTGACGCGCAACAAGGTGCCGAGCTACCTCGGATCCTCCTTCGCCTTCATCGCTCCGCTGACGGCGTCGCAGCAGTACGGGGTGGGAGCCCAGCTCGGCGGCGTGCTGCTGACCGGCGTTGCACTTATTCTCGTGGGCGTTGTGGTCGAATGGGCGGGCAAACGCGTCATCGACGCTGTGATGCCGCCGGTGGTAACCGGCGCCATCGTGGCGCTGATCGGTTTCAACCTGGCCCCGACGGCGGTTTCCAATGTGGAAACGCAGCCGTGGGTGGCCGGGGTGACGCTGCTGACGGTCGTGGTGGTGACAGTGGCCACCAGGGGCATGCTGTCGCGCCTGTCAATCCTGATCGGAGTGCTGGTGGGCTGGATGTTCGCCGCGTGTACAGGCGGGCTCGGCGAGGATGCGATGCAGACCATCGCCGACGCGCCGTGGGTGGGCCTGCCGCAGTTCCACCGGCACGAATTCCACCTCTCTGCGGTGCTGGTGACGCTGCCGGTGCTGGTCGTGCTGATCGCCGAAAACGTCGGCCACGTCAAGGCTGTATCCGAGATGACCGGCCGCAACCTCGACGACATGCAGGGACGCGCGCTGATCGGCGACGGCATCGCCACCACGCTCGCAGGCGGCTTCGGCGGATCCGGTACCACCACCTACGCAGAAAACATCGGTGTGATGGCGGCGACGAAGGTGTACTCGACCGCCGCGTACTGGGTCGCCGCCGCGTTCGCAATCGTGCTGGCGTTCATCCCGAAGTTCGGCGCGGTCATCTTCACCATCCCCGCCGGCGTGCTCGGCGGCGCATGTCTCGTGCTCTACGGCCTGATCGGCATGTTGGGCGTGCGCATCTGGCAGGACAACAAGGTCGACTTCACGGATCCAGTCAACCTCACCGCCGCTGCAGTGGCGCTCATCGTCGGTATCGGCAACCTCACTTTCGACCTTGGTGCGGTCACGCTTGAGGGCATCGCGCTGGGATCCGTGGGCATCATCGTGATCTACCCGCTCATGCGTTTGGCGTACAACACCTTCGGCGAAGGGCGCTACCGCTCCGGCTTCGACACTTCCAAGCCGTCGACGTTTTCGCAGTAGGCAAAGCGGCACCATGCAAAGCAAAACGCCCGGACCGTCGTCCGGGCGTGAGCTCGTCGTCAAGCGGAAGCTGGCTACTCTTCGTCCAGGTTCTGCTCAATGAGCGCTGCAATCTTTTCCACAGCGTCGGCGTTTTCGGAAGTGACGGTCACTTCATCGCCGTGCTCGGCGCCCATGGCCATAATCATCAGCGACGAAGCAGCATCCGTCTCGTCATCGTCATCGCCGCCCACGAGGGTGAGCAGGATTTCGTCGTCGTATTCTCCGGCAGCATCGGCGATGACGGTAGCGGGGCGAGCGTGCAGCCCGACAGTGGAACCGACCTTGACGGTCTTGGAAGCCATACGGGGTCCTTTCTGATTTTCTGTTGCAGTACTTTGTACCGAGTGTAGGACCGTTCACGGCCGCGCCGCCACAACGGCCGTCTAGGACTGAGCCGCGGGGCTTACTGCGCGCCTGCGAGGACCACTTCAATACCGTGGGAGCGAAGTTCGTCGAGAAATGTCGGGGGAGCCTCGCTGTCCGTGACCACCACATCAATCTCGCTCAAGGGTGCAAAGCTGACGACGTAGTCATTGCCCAACTTGGTGGAATCGCACAACACAACCACCTTGTGGGCGTTCGTGACCATCGCGGCTTTGACTGCCGCCTCTTGCGCATCAGCCGTGGACAGGCCGTGCTGTATGGACAGGGCGTTGGTGCCGACGAACGCGACATCGGCTCGCAGAAGTGCGAGGGTGCGCAGTGCCGTGCTGCCCACTACCGCCTGGCTGATTGGGCGGACCGTTCCCCCGAGCAGCTGCACATCGTGGAGGCCGGAGACGCTGAGGTCCAAGGCAGTGGGAATTGAATTGGTCACCACCGAATACTCGCGATCGGCACTGGTTTCGGCGATGCGCTGACCGAGCATGCCAATGGAAGATCCGGAATCGAGAAAGATCGTGCTGCTCGGGCTTTCCGGAATGAACTGGAGGGCGCATTCCGCGATTGCGGCCTTCGCTGACGACGAGGCACGCTGCCGAGCATCCAAAGGCAGCTCGGTGCTGCGGTAGGACTGGCTGGCAACCGCGCCACCGTGTACGCGGTGGACGACGCCTTCGTCGTGCAGAGCTGACAGATCGCGGCGAATCGTCTCTGCCGTCACGTCGAAGCGCTCCGCCAGCTCGGTGACGTTGACGCGGCCTTCCACAGCGGTCAGCGACGCAATCTGGCGTCTGCGCTCTTCGGCGTACATAGATTCTCCTGCGCGTATATTCGGGACCTTGTCCCTATGCGTAAAGCTGCTGGTGAGGCGCTCGCGTGTGCGAACGCGCACTGCTTACAGCGTACGGAACACCGAGATGACGCGACCCATGATCTCCGCTTCGTCGCCCTTGATCGGCTCAAACGCCTCATTGTGGGGGAGCAGCCAGACACCGGAGGAATCGCGGTGGAACTCCTTCACCGTTGCCTCTCCGTCGAGCAACGCCGCAACAAACTCGCCCTCCTCGGCGTTCGGCTGCGAGCGCACCACAACCCAATCGCCGTCCAGGATGCCGGCTTCGCGCATGGATTCGCCGACGACTTTCAGCATGAAGAAATCGCCGTCGCCGAGCAGCTCTTCCGGCAAGGGGTAGTAGTTATCCACGTTCTCCTCGGCGAGGATGGGAGCGCCTGCGGCGATCTGGCCGACCACCGGCACGTAGCGAGCGTTCGAGGAATCTTCCGGCTTCTCCTCCTGCGGCTTGCGCTTCTTGCGGCCGTGCTCCGGCAACTGGCGCAAGTCCACTGCGCGCGGCTTGTTCGGGTCGCGCCGCAAAAAGCCCTTCTTCTCCAGCTCCTTGAGCTGGTACGCAACGGAGGAGGTGGATTGCAGTCCGGCGGCATCTCCGATCTCGCGGATGCTCGGCGGGTAGCCCCGCAGCACGACAGCGTCCTGGATGACCTGCAAAATGCGGCGCTGGCGGTCGGAGAGCGAGTTGTAGTCGGGCGTGCCCTGGTCGGCCTTCTTTCGTGCCATGTTTGCTCCTAGTGCTCGGCGAGTGGTCTCTGCGCAAACAACCTACCAGATAGGGCACTCATGTTCGATGATTTCCTGTGTGGGCTGGACACGGGGCTACCGCTTTGCTATAAATCGAACACGTCAGCGTATTCGAACACATGAACGTTAGAACATTCGAGCGTGTCGGCGCCGAACGTAAGGTGTGCCGCAGAACGAAAGGAGACGGTAATGGCCGTTGCAATCAACCCAGCACAGAATGCATTTCACTTTGGCAGCACCGCGCCGTCTGTGGTGCCTCCCGCGGAGGTTTGGGACGTTGAGTCGACTCAGCCGCGCCGGACTGGCGGCGGATCAGTTCGAACGATTTCCGCGACTCATCGAAAGTACGATCGTTCGGACCGGGAGGAGGCAATCGCGGGGTCGGGTGACGTCAGCGCGTTCGAAACCCGACGCGAGCGGAGAGATACGTTGCTGTTGGGGGCGGGTATGACCGCTGCGCTGCTCATTGGTTCCGCATTCGGCGGGGTTTTCGCGGGAGCAGGTGACGGCCAGGTGGCGACCAGCGGACACGCTGCCCAAAACGCTGCGATGACGTCGGCGCGTTAGGCGGGGCGTAGACTCGGGGCAAGGCCACACCGTTTAGACAACCGGGGGAGTACGCAGTGTTTTGTCCCTTTTGCCACAACGAGCAATCTCGCGTCACTGATTCCCGCTTAGTCGAGGCTGGATCCGCCATTCGCAGGCGGCGGGAATGCACGGAATGCGGGGGCCGGTTCACCACGGTAGAAAAGGCCGTGCTGACTGTTGTGAAGCGAAACGGCGTGAGCGAGCCTTTCGACCGCGACAAGCTGATCGTCGGTGTGCGCAGGGCGTGCCAGGGAAGGGATGTCTCCGACGACGCACTCAAACGCCTCGCCCAGGAGGTGGAGGAAACGGTTCGGGCGCAGGGAAGCTCGCAGGTGCCGGCAAACGAAATCGGCCTGGCGGTGCTCGAGCCCTTGCGTGCACTCGACGAGGTTGCCTACCTGCGATTCGCCTCCGTGTACAAGTCGTTCGAAAGTGCCGACGACTTCGAATCGGAAATTCGCCTCATGCGGCGCCGAGACCGCGAGGACTTCTAGGGCGGCGCCTCTGCGGTCTCGCAGCGTTACCGCAACGCGTCGATCTTCTTCTCGATGCGCCGCTGGCTCACCGGCTTCGGTGTGCCCAATCGCTGTGCGAACAAGCTCACCCGCAGCTCTTCGATGAGCCACAAGATGTCCTTATACGCTTTCGTTTTCGTTCGGCCCGCGGGGAGGGACTTCATCCGCTGCGCCAAATAGCGCTTGACCGCATCGATCACGGACTGCCTGTCGGCATCCCGGTCCGGGTCCAGCCGCATATCCTCCAGGCGGATCCGCATGGCTTCGATGTAGCGCGGCAGGTGCTGTAGATGGCCGATACCGTGCACGGTCACAGCATGTTTAGGCAGGAAAAACGCGAGCTGCGAGTTCATGTCGTCAATGGCTGGGCCTTCCCAATGCAGCAATTCCGAAGCCATGTTGGCGTAATCCGCCAGCGCCGGAGCGAGCGTGACTACTACTCGCCGTACCGCGCCAGCGACCTGCGGCCGGATCTCTGCAACCAGCGCCTCAAACTCCTCAGGCGAGCGCACCGGCCCGCCGCTGGAGAGCATCACATCGCGGATGACGGCCACTCGGGCATCTTCCACCAGACCCTCGGCGCCGCCGTGCGGGTAGCGGTCCACGGCCACCTTTTGACGCAGTGGCAGCCCCTTCGTCATCTGGGTGGGGTTGACGGTGATCTCGCGCAACAGCAGCGTCAGTGTCGCGGTGATCATGGAGGCGTCTGCGGCGGCCTTCGTCGGATGCACCGTGACCTTCACACCGTCCTTCGTGGCTTCCAGTGCCGGGAAGGCGTCGACGTCGTTGCCGTCGATCGTGGTGGTGACGGTTTCCGGCACAGCGCCCAAAGAGTCTGCGGTCCACTTCGCTACAGCTTCAGACTCGGAGGTGCGCCCCGCCTTGGACACCGAAGACTTGATCTTGCCCGCTTGCCGGCGTTTTAAGGCGTCGAGGTCTTTGTCGTGGTCGACGACCTTGCCGCGCCTGTCGATCGCCGCGAACGTCACCTTCAGGTGCGCGGGCAGGGCAGCTGGGTTGAAGTCGGAGCCATTGATGCCGCGTCCGCCGATCGAGCGCAGTGCGTCTGCCAAGACGTCGCCGAAGGGCTCCTGCCGCAACTGCTGCTCACTCGCGCCGTCCGCGGCCTTTCGGTTTTGTATCAGCTCGAGCGCGCGTTCCGCGAAGTCCGGTGCGGGCACCACGGTTTTGCGCAGTGCCTTGGGCAGGGTCCGGATGTATTCGGCAGCCAGTTCTGAGCGCAGCCCCGGCACGAGCCAGTCAAAGCCGTGCGGGCTGAGGTTCGCCAACAGCGGGACGGGTACGTCGACGGTCACGCCGTCGAAAGGATCGCCCGGCTCGAACTTGTAGCGCAGCGCGTAGTCGATGGTGCCTTGCTGCCAGACTTCGGGAAAGGCGTTGGTGGAGGAGTCCACGCCTTCGTCGTCCAGCAGTGTCGCCGGATCAAAGTCGAGGTAGTGCTTGTCCTTGGCGCGCTTCTTCTTCCACCAGGAGTCGAAGTGGCGTGCGGTGGTGACGTCCTCGGGCAGGCGTGCGTCGTAAAACTCGAACAGTGTGTCCTCGTCGACCACTAAGCCGCGGCGGCGCACCTTTTCCTCCACCTCGGCAGCCTCAGCCAGCAGCGCCTCGTTGTGGTCGATGAAGTGGTGGTGGCGGTTCCAATCACCCTCCAGCAAGGCGTGGCGGATGAACATATTGCGCGCACCCGCGGGGTCAACGCGGTGGTAGGGCACCAGCCGGTCGCGCACGATGGTCACGCCGTAGAGCATGGATTTTTGGTGGACCATTGCGGCAGAGCGTTTACGTGACCAGATTGGCTCGGAGTAGCTGTGCTTGAGCAAATCGCCGGCGGCAGCTTCGACCCAGGCCGGCTCGATCTTTGCCACGTCGCGCGCCCAAAGGCGCGAAGTTTCCACCAGTTCTGCGGCCATGATGAACTCAGGGGGCTTTTTGCTTAGCGACGACCCAGGGAAGACCAGAAACCGCGTACCGCGCGCGCCTTGGAACTCCTTCGAGTTCCCGTCACGCGCGCCGATGTTGGACAGCAAGCCGGTGAGCAACGACTTGTGTATCGCGTCTGCGTCGCGGTCGCCTGCAACGTTTTCCGCGCGCGACCACCCCAGCTGGCGTTCGACGTCGCGCAGCTGGCGCACGAGGTCGAACCACTCGCGGATGCGCATGTAGTGCAGGAATTCGCGCTTCATGCGTTTGCGGAAGGCGTTGCCGGACAGCTCGTGGCGCGAGTCGCCGATGTAGTCCCACAGCTTCAGCGACGCCAAGAAGTCTGACGTGGCGTCTTTGAACCTGGCATGCGCCTGGTCCGCCTGTGCCTGGTGTTCCAGCGGGCGCTCCCGGACGTCTTGGATGGTCATGCTGGCGACGATGACGGTGACGTCGTCGAGCACGCCGAGGCGGTTGGCTTCTACGAGCATGCGGGCCATCTTCGGATCGACCGGGATGCGGGCGATGTCTCGTCCGACCGCCGTGAGCACTGGCACCCCGCCGCGCTCCTTGTCGGAAATCGCGCCCAGCTCGTGCAACAAAAGCAGCCCGTCGCGCACGGCCTTGTGGTCTGGCGGCTGGATGAAGGGGAACTCGGTGATGTCTCCCAGGCGCAGCGAGATCATCTGCAAAACCACAGACGCGAGGTTGGTGCGCAAGATTTCCGGGTCTGTGAATTCCTGGCGGGCCTCGAAGTTGTCCTCCGAGTACAGGCGGATAGCCACGCCATCGGCGGTGCGGCCGGAGCGGCCGGAGCGCTGGTTGGCGGAGGCTTGAGAGATCTCCTCGATGGGCAGGCGCTGCACCTTGGTGCGTGTGGAGTAGCGCGAAATGCGGGCCAAACCGGTATCCACCACGTAGTGGATGCCCGGTACCGTCAAAGAGGTCTCCGCGATGTTGGTGGAAAGGACGATCCGCCTGCCGGAGTGCGGTGAGAACACCCGGTGCTGCTCGGCGTTGGACAGCCGGCCGAACAGCGGCACGACCTCCACGCCGCGCCAGTGCTGCTTTTCAATGGCCTCCATACAGTCGCGGATGTCTCGTTCCGAGGCGAAAAAGCACAGGATATCGCCCTCGCCTTCGCGCATGAGCTCTTTGCAGGCGTCGACGACACCGTCGATCATGTCGGTGTCGATCTCCTTGACGGAACCGTCCTTCGCCTGCACCTGCTCTACTAGGGGGCGGTAGCGGATCTCCACCGGGTAGGTGCGGCCCGAGACCTCGATAATGGGTGCCGGGTTGCCGTCGGCGTCGGCGAAGTGGGAGGCAAACGCCTCGGGGTCGATGGTCGCGGAAGTGACAATGACCTTCAAATCCGGCCGTTTCGGCAGCAGGCGTTTGAGGTAGCCGAGCAGAAAGTCGATGTTGAGTGAGCGCTCGTGCGCCTCGTCGATGATGATCGTGTCGTAGGCGTTTAAGAACCTGTCGCGCTGCATCTCCGCGAGCAGGATGCCGTCGGTCATCAGCTTGACTGCGGTGGATTCGGACACGCGGTCGTCGAAACGGATGGCGTAGCCGACGGATTCGCCGATGTCTTGGCCCAGCTCGTCGGCGATGCGCTCTGCCACCGTGCGTGCGGCCAGCCTGCGCGGCTGCGTGTGCCCGATCAGGCCGCGGCGTCCGCGGCCCAGCTCCAGCAACATCTTCGGAATCTGAGTGGTCTTGCCGGAGCCGGTTTCGCCTGCAATGACCACCACCTGGTTGTCGCGCACCAGCTCCATGATGTCGTCGCGCCGGGCGGAGACCGGGAGTTGTTCCGGGTAGGTGATCTCGGGGATGTGCGCGTTGCGCTCGTCCACGGCTGCCCGTGCTGCTGCCACGTCGCCTGCAATCGCTGCGAGCGCCTCGGGCGATTTGGCGTTTTTCAAGCGTCGCCGGAACCTGCGGACATCGGCGATCGGGACACCGTCCAACGCCTCGTACAACTGCGGCTTCGTCGGCGGAGTAGTGGGGGATGCGTGCTCATTCATAACCAGAGCGCGAGTCTAGCGCGGCAGCAGCTCCCGGCTCGATTCTGTCGCTTCATCCAGGGCGCGCTTGACCAGCTCACCCAGTTGCTCGAATTCCTGGCGGCGGCGCGAGGACGCCCGCATAGCCAGCCCAACGGTTCGCTTGGCGTCCACTCCGTCCGCGAATGTGGCTACGGCGACCCCCGGTCGCGCGCACTCGGTGGCCAGGGCGGACATGGGCACAAGCGTGGAGCCGAGTCCCGCCACCACAAGCTGCACCACCGTGGTCAGCGAGGCTGCTCGGGTGACCGATTCCGAGCCGGGGGTGCGGTTGACCTCGGCGATCTTGCACAGCTCCACGATCTGGTCGCGCAGGCAATGACCGTCGTCGAGTAAGAGAAGTTCGATATCGCCCAGCGAGTTAAGGTCGAGGTCCTTGCGCCCCGCCAGCGGGTGCTCGGGCTGGGTGACCACGGCAAACGCTTCGTCGTAAAGCGCAATGTCCTCCACCCCCGAGGCCGCGGTCGGAGTCGCCAGCACGGCGACGTCGATCTGGCCGTCGCGCAGCCTCTGCAGCAACTCGTCGGTCTGGTTTTCAACGATGCGCGGTTTGAGATCAGGGAATTCATCTTCGATCAGCGTGAGCAGCGACGGCAGGATGTACGGCGCAACCGTGGGGATCACGCCAATGTTGAGCGGGCCTGCCAACACGCCGTGCGCGCCGCGGGCTTGCGCCACAAACGCGTCCGCGGCTTCCAGCGTCGCCTTGGCAAAAGGCAGCAGCTGTTCGCCGGTGGGGGTGACAATGACGCGCCGGGTGGAGCGTTCGATGAGCTGGATGCCCAGGCCCGTCTCTAAAGCGGCGAGCGCCTGGGACAGCGACGGCTGTGAGATGCCGAGCTTGGTTGCCGCGGCGACGAAGTGTTTCTGCTCGGCAACGGTGACAAAGGTCCGGAGCTGAGCGAGTGTCGGTTTGTACTCTTTATTGCTCATGCCTATTAACATACACGTAGTTCATAGGTTTTTACGTTGAAAGACGCGGGGAACTGTGTCATACTGGAGTTGTCCGTTGAAAATACGTTTGACCAGTTTCTTTGGAGGAAATCATATGCCGATCATGACTGTTGGGGAGCGCTTCCCGGAGTTCGACCTCGTCGCACTGAAGGGCGGCAACCTGAAGGAAGCAAACGCCGCTTCTCCGGACGACTACTTCGAAAACGTCTCCCTGGATAAGTACGAGGGCAAGTGGAAGATCGTCTTCTTCTACCCGAAGGACTTCACCTTCGTCTGCCCGACCGAGATCGCCGCCTTTGGCAAGCTCAACGAGGAGTTCGAGGACCGCGACACCCAGGTGCTCGGCGGCTCCACCGACAACGAGTACTCCCACTTCAACTGGCGCGCGACCCACGAGGATCTGCTGGACATCCCGTTCCCGATGTTCGCGGACGTGCGCCACGACCTGATCCGTGCTCTCGGCGTGGAAAACGCCGACGGTGTCTGCGACCGTGCCACCTTCATCATCGACCCGGACGGCATCATCCAGTTCGTCTCCGTCACCCCGGACGCTGTCGGCCGCAACGTCGACGAGGTTCTGCGTGTCCTCGACGCACTGCAGTCCGAGGAAGTTTGCGCCTGCGACTGGCAGAAGAACGACCCGACCAAGAACATCGACAAGATGGCCGTGGTCCAGGAGTCCCTGAAGTAAAACCCCGCCGATACGTTCGGCACCCCGCAAAGGAGTACACGATGTCCATTGAGAATCTGCGTGGCGCACTGCCCGAGTACGCGAAGGACCAGAAGCTCAACCTCGGTACGCTGACCCGCTCCACCGAGCTCAGCGAGCAGCAGCTCTGGGGTACCCTGCTCGCGTCCGCGGCAGCCACGCGTAACGCGAAGGTCATCGCCGAAATCGCAGAGGAAGCCAAGGAGCACCTCTCCGAGGAAGCTGTGGAGGCCGCTTGCGGCGCCGCCACGGTCATGGCGATGAACAACGTCGCTTACCGCGCGAAGAACTGGTTGGGCGACGACTACGCCAACGTGAAGTTCGGGCTTCGCATGAACATCATCTCGAAGCCGGGCGTGGAAAAGGCGGACTTCGAGCTGTGGTCTTTGGCCGTGTCAACCATCAACGGCTGCGAGCACTGCGCTGTGGCCCACGCGAACACCGTCCGCGAGGAGGGTGTGACCAAGGAGCAGGTCTGGGAGGCCGTCAAGGTCGCCAGCGTGGTCCAGGCTGTGGCCCAGGCAATCGCCATTGAGGACGCGTGCTAAGCACTCGCTTATCGACGACAAAACCTCCGGTAGCACCCGCATTGCGCGGGGCACCGGAGGTTTTTCGTCGTCAAGCAACCGCGCCCTAGAGCGGGCTGAGCACGTAGCCGGCCAACTAGTCCTGCCGGATGCCTGCAGGGTCGTGGATGACGCCGAAGCGGTGCAACGTGGCGGAGACAGACTGCTCGAGCAGGTAGGGCAGGAGCTCGCGGCGGCCGTCGAGAAGCGCCGGTCCGTCGAAGACAGCTGTGGCCACGTCGCCGTACAGGTGCTCCGGCGCGTCGCCGATCACGCGGATCCGTGCAGGCGAGCCGCTCACGCTTGAAGCGTGGACCGGCACGCCGGAGGCCTCCAGTTCACGCGCGATGGCATCTTGCGCAACCACGCGCACCGGCGTGCCTGTAATCGCGGACGCGAGCAACTGGCGGTACACGGCGCGCAGCGCGTAGTGCTCGCCGACATAGACCACCACCGGTTCGAGCGCGTTGCGGTAACGGAAGATGTTGGCCTCCGAGCGCAGCCCGGAGTAGTCGTGGCCGTGGCCGAACTCGCTGTCCCACGCGCGCTGGTCGTACTCGGCGCAGCGGCTGAGCCACCCGAAGTCCTCGGCCGAGAGGTTGGGACGGAACGCGTCGAGAAGCTCCCGCACCGGCGCGGCAATGCTCACGCCTAACGACGGCGCAAGCTCCGCGCGATCCCGCCACGTGCCCATCTGCGCCACGTAGTTCGGGCCGCCCGCCTTCGCGCCGGGGCCGACCGAAGACTTCTTCCAGCCGCCGAAGGGCTGGCGCTGCACAATCGCCCCGGTAATGCCGCGGTTGACGTAGACGTTGCCGGCCTCGACACGGTCAAGCCACGTGGTGATTTCCTCGCCGTCGAGCGTGTGGATGCCGGCAGTAAGCGCGAACCCGGTGGAGTTCTGCCACTCGATCGCCTCGTCCAGATCCTTGGCGTGCATGATGCCGAGCACCGGACCGAAGCACTCGTTCTGGTGGTACCAGGACCCGGGCATCACGCCGTCGCGGATACCGGGGGACCAGAACTTGCCCTCCTCGTCCAGCTTTTGCGGTTTGAGCAGCCACGTCTCACCCGGCTCAAGCTGAGTCAGGCCGCGCTCCAACTTCTCGCCCGGCGCCTCGATCAAACCGTTCATCGTGGTGGAAAGATCCGTGCCTGGTCCGACAACCAGGGTGGAGGCGGCATCCAGCAGCTGGGTTTTCAAACGCTCGGATTCGCCAGCGGAACCGATGAGGATTACCAGGGATGCCGCGGAACACTTCTGGCCCGAGTGGCCGAACGCAGACAGGTACAGATCGTTCACCGCAAGGTCCGGGTCCGCGGAGGCGGTGATGATGATGGCGTTTTTGCCCGAGGTCTCCGCCATCACGTTGAGTTTCGGGTTCCATGACTTAAACAGCTGCGCCGTCTCGGAGGCACCCGTGAGAATGATCGCGTCGACGGCATCGTCAGTCAGCAGCGCCTTTCCTGCCGCACCTTCATCCGCGCGCACGTACTGCACCGTGGCAGGATCGATTCCCTTGTCCTCGAAGACAGTCTGGATGCAGTCGGCGATGAGCTTGGCGCACTGCGTCACCTGCGGGGCCGGCTTCAAAATGACCGCGGAGCCGGCGGCCAGCGACGCCATCACACCACCGGTGGGAATCGCGATGGGGAAGTTCCACGGCGGCACCACCACGGTGAGCTTGTTCGGCTCGAAATCCGCCGCCACGTCCGTCAAGCGGCGGGCGCTGTCGGCGTAGTAGGCGAAGAAATCGATGGCCTCGGAGATCTCCGGGTCGGATTGTTCGATGGTCTTTCCCGCCTCGTGCGCGGCAACGGCAACGAAGTCGCCTCGGCGGCGGGCAATCTCGTCGCCGATGGCCTCGAGGACTGCGGCCCGCTCGTCTGCGGTACGCGCACCCCACGACGCCTGGGCGCTCTTCGCGCGGGAGATGTACTTCGCGACGGCTGCGGGGTCGGTGACCTCCTCGCCAGTGTCTACAGCGGGCGGGTGTTGCAGGTGCTCGACCGCCCACGCGCGGTTGGCCTCCAAAGCGGGGTCGGTGTCGGGCTCGTTGTGGAACCGACCGGTGGTCTGCGAGGAGTCCGCCACGGCGCGCCGGGTCTCCTGGTTGCGGTCCTGCAGGCGGTTAGCGCCGTTGTGCACGTCCCACCGGTTGTCTACCGCCCAGCGGAAGACCTGCTCCTGCTCCTTGATGGGGTCGCGCTGGGCGGTCTTCGGCGCGAACAGTGCGTGGAGGAAGTTCTGCGGTGCGGCGTTTTCCTCCAAACGGCGGACGAGGTAGCTGACCGCAACATCGAAATCCTCCTTGCGCACGACCGGCGTGTACAGGATCTGCCGGCCGAATGCCTCGCGGACGATCTCCTGCTGCGCGGGCGACATACCTTGGAGCATTTCGGAGTCGATCATGCCGCCGACACCGCGGCGCTGCGCCAGCTCGTATGCGAGTGCGGAGGTAAACAGGTTGTGCGAGGCGATGCCGATGGACACAGCGTCGGCATATTCGGCGCGAAGGATGAAGTCGAGCAGCCGGTAGTAGTTCGCGTCTACTTCGTCCTTGGTCAGGTACGGTGCCTGCTCCCACCCCTTGACCTCGGCGTGGTGGCGCTCCATGGACAAATTGGCGCCCTTGACCAGACGGATCTTGATCTTCGACCCGCTGGCGGCGACACGCTGCTGCGCAAAATCAGCCAGGTACTCCAGCGCGCCCAGCGTGTCCGGAAGATAAGCCTGCAGCACGATGCCGCCTTGGTAGTCCTTGAACTCGTCTTCGCTGAGCAGCTGGGTGAACACGTCGATGGTCAGATGCAGGTCGTGGTATTCCTCCATGTCCATGTTGATGAACACCTGCGGGCTGCGGTCGCGCGCCGCGCGGTAGAGCGGGCGAATGCGATCTTTGACGAGCCGCACGCACTCCTCGTAATCCCAGTGGTTGAGCTGGGAAACCATCGAGGAAGCCTTCACGGACACGTAGGTCACGCGCGGGTTTTGAATGAGTTTGAGTGTGCGTTCAGCCCGATCGGTCGCCTCCTTCTCGCCCAGCACAGCCTCGCCGAGAAGGTTGAGGTTGAGCTGCTCGCCACGCTTTTCGGCGCCGTCGAGGAGGCGGTTTAATGCCTCCGATTCTGCGTCCAGCACGAGGTGGCCCACGAGTTGGCGCAGGCGCATGCGAGCTGCAGGGACCACAACGAACGGCAGGAACGGGCCGACAAACGCGCCGGTGCCGACCAGCAGAGCGTTGATCTTGCCCAAGAAAGACGCGTCGACGCCTTTGGTGATGGAGCGCAGTGCGTTCGCCGCGACACGGTTGTTCTCCGGGCGCATGACGCGGTCGACGAAGTCCATGGTGAACCGGACGCCGTTGTCGTCGCGCAGCATCTCTGCAAGCTGCTGGGTCTGCGCGTCGTCGGCATCGGCGTCCGCGGTGGCCTCCATCCAGTGGTACGCGCGGGCAATCGCAGCGTCGACGACAGCGTCGAGGTCCGCGCTGTTAGTTGGCGGGGTCTGAGTGGTTGACAGCTTTGGCACCGTGTGCTCCTTATCACGTAAGTAAACCGGTGTGATATACAACAATGTAGAGCAAAAGGTGTGCGCTCGGACAAATATTTACCGCGCGAGTTTTCAGCACGCCAAAACCCCGGATACGAGGCGTATCCGGGGGTGCCTGGTGGTGGCTAGAGGCCGCCGAAGGGGCCGCGCAGCGGGTCGAAGGGTTTAATGGTGTCGTCCACCACACCGGTTTCAATTTGCTTAGCCAGCATCTTGCCGGACAGCGGACCGAGAATGATGCCCCACATGCCGTGGCCGCCGTTGGTGTAGACGTTCGGAACCTTGGTGGTGCCCACCAGCGGCAAGCCGTCGGGTGTGACCGGGCGGGAGCCCACCCACTCGTCTTGGCGGTCGTCCCAGTCGATGCCCTGGAAGAAGGGCTTCGTGGTGTGAATGATAGAAGCAATGCGGCGCGGCTGGAACGGCTCGTCCGGACCGCGGAACTCCATGGTCCCCGCGATGCGGAAGCGGCCCTGGTACGGGGTGCACGCGATCTTCGGGTCCGGCAGGTACACCGGGCAGGTGGCGGGGGAGTCCGTCTCCACCGAGAAGGAGTAACCTCGGCCCGCCTGCACCAGCGTGGTCACGCCCAGATCCTTCGCCAACTTGGGCAGCCACGCGCCCGTGGCCAAAACGACGTTGTCGGCCTGGATCCACTCGCCGGACGCCAGATTTACAGCCGGCTTGCGGGTGGAGGTGACCTCAACAACTTCGACGCCGGTGGTGACCTTGCCGCCGCTCCACGATGGAATCCGCGATGGCCTGGCAGTAGGGGCCCGGCTCGATGAAGCGCTGGCCGCCCATGCGGTACGTTGCGCCTACCTTGTCCGTGAGCATCGGGGCATCGGTACGAGCGTCGTCAAGCGTGATCTGCTCGAAGGGGATGTCCTGGCCGTGGCGCTGCGCCCCCTCGACCTCTTTGAGAAAGCCTGCGGCCTTGCCCTCGTTTTCAAAGCCGATGATGAACGGGCCCTCGTTCGTTGCGGCGTTGACCCCGCCGGCCTCGAGCTCGTCGAACGCCGCGAGGGCGGCGAGGTCAGCCTTGGTCAGACCCGCCATTGCCTTGTCCCAGGCGCGCCCAGTGGCGTGCGCCATGAAGTTTGCGCAAAAGCGCCACAGCTTCGGGTCGATGCGCACGGGCACGTCGAGGGCGGCGTGTTTATCGAACAGTGCAGTTGGGCCGTACGCCCACAGGCTCGAGTTGGACAGCGGGATGGTTTTGCCGGGGGCGAGCCACCCGGCGTTTCCCCACGACGAGCCTGCTGCCACGTCGATGCGCTCAAGCACCTCCACCTCATGGCCGTACTCTTGCAGATGCCACGCGGTGGAAAGCCCGGTCATGCCGGCGCCCACGACGATCGTGCGGGTCATATATGTTCCTCCTCACAAAGAAAATCGATTGTGTTGAAGGCAATGTAACCCAACGAAAGTAGCGGCACCCCGCTTTTCGCCTATCGACGTCTCCTCCGGCTAATCCTCGCTCATGCGAAGCGAGGACAGGCGAACCTCTCCGGCCTCGTCGGAAGCGTCCAGGTCCACCACGCCGTGCAGCTGGAACGCGTTGTCGCCCTCTGGGTCCTTAATAATCTGGGTGATGTTCCACGACCTGCCCGAGGAATCGGCGAGGCGGAAAAACTCCGGCCCGCGCGCGTCCGGTCCGAGGTCCACATCGTCGTACTCGTCGAAGTAGTCGTCCATCGCTGCCGGCCAGTCCACCCGAGCGTCCGGCTCGAGATAGTCCAGCATCTCCGCCAGTTGATCTTCCTTCTCGTAGGCGAACAGCTCCACCAGGCGGAAGAAATAGTTGCGCACCATGATGGTGAATGCGCGGCGGTTCGCGGTCAGCGCCGTGGGATCGTCGACGCCGAAGGCGAGCTCGCGGTCGATGGTGTCCTGGCTGACCGGCTGGTCGTCTCCAGTCATGTGCGCCCACTCGTCAATGAGGGAGGAATCCACCTGCTTGATCAACTCGCCGAGCCATACCACGATGTCCTCGAGCTCGTCGTTCATGTACGCGTCTGGAATGGAATACGACAGGGTGCGCCAGGCATCGGTGAGGTAGCGCAGCACCACTCCTTCTGAGCGGGCCAGGCCGTAAGTGGCGATGAGATCTGAAAAGGTCATCGCGTGCTCGATCATGTCGCGGACCACGGATTTCGGCGACAACTCGAATTCCTTCGCCCACGGGTTTCCTTCGGTGAAGGTATCGAATGCCTCTTCCAGCTCGTCTTCGAGCGGCTTGGGGTAGGTCACGTCCTCGATGATGGCCATGCGTTCGGTGTAATCGACACCGTCTGCCTTCAGCGCGGCGATCTCCTCGCCGCGCGCCGCTGTCTGCTGCGCCTGGAGCAACTGCCGCGGATCGTCCAAAATCGCCTCGAAGGCGGAGATGACATCCAAGGTGTACGTCTCCGACTCCGGGTCCAGCAGGGTGAGAAACGCCAGCGCGAAGGGGGACAGCGGCTGGTTCAACGCGAAATCGCGGTCCAGCTCCTGGGTGAGCGTGTACGGGCGAAACGCTGGCGAGTCCGGCGTGCGCTCGACCACACCGGCGTTGATCAGGCCGCGAAACAGGTTCACTGCCTGGATGATGTCGCGGTTTTGCTTCGCTCGTGCATCGTGGTTTGAGCGCAGCAGGTGGCGCATGTGCTCATAGCCGTCGCCGGGGCGTGCGACCACGTTGAGCAACATCGAGTTGGACACCTTGAACTGGCTGGTCAGCTCCTCGGGCTCGGCAACCTTGAGCCGCTCAAAGGTATTCTCGGACCAGCTGACCTCGCCGTCGCGGGCCGACTTCTTCCGGATTTTCTTCAGCTTCTTCGGGTCGTCGCCGGCCTTGCGCCGCAGCTTGACGTTTTCGATTTCGTGTTCAGGTGCTTCCACAACGACAGTGCCTTCGGTGTCGTATCCCGCGCGACCGGCACGCCCCGCAATCTGGTGGAACTCACGCGACTTCAAGATGCGTTGGCGGGTCCCGTCGAACTTCGCGAGCCCCGTAATGAGCACCGTGCGAATCGGCACGTTGATGCCGACACCCAACGTGTCTGTACCGCAGATGACCTTTAACAGCCCCGTCTGTGACAGCCGCTCAACCAAGCGCCGGTACTTCGGCAGCATTCCTGCGTGGTGCACACCGATGCCCTTGCGGACAAGCTTCGACAGCGTCTTGCCAAACGTCGTAGTGAAGCGAAAATCCCCGATTTCCTCTGCAATCCGCTGCTTCTCTTCTGGGGTGATGATGTTCATGCTCGTCAACGCCTGAGCGCGCTCGGTTGCTTCACGCTGAGAAAAGTGCACCACGTAGATCGGTGCTTTGCCGTCATCGAGGAGCTCTTGAATCGTCTCATGGACGGGCGAGAACACGTAGTGGAAATCCAGGGGAACAGGACGCTCAGCTCCGCCGACATAAGTGGTTTTACGCCCGGTGCGTTCGGTAAGGTCCTTTTCCAGCCACTCCGTGTCGCCCAGGGTGGCGGACATCAGCAAAAACTGGGCCTTCGGAAGCTCCAGCAGCGGCACCTGCCAGGCCCAACCGCGCTCGGGTTCGGAGTAGTAGTGGAACTCATCCATCACCACTTGGTCGATCTTCGCGTCCGCGCCCTCGCGCAAAGCGATGTTCGCCACGATCTCGGCCGTCGCGGCGATGATCGGGGCGTTGGAATTGACCGTGGCGTCGCCCGTCATCATGCCGACGTTTTCGGCGCCGAAGATCTCGCAGAGAGCGAAGAATTTTTCGCTCACCAACGCCTTAATAGGGGCGGTGTAGAAGGAACGCTGCCCGCGCGCCATCGCGATGAAGTGCGCGGCGTTGGCCACCATGGACTTTCCAGAGCCGGTCGGTGTCGCCAAAATAACGTTGTCGCCGGCTAGGAGGGCGAGCGATGCCTCCTCTTGCGCAGGGTAGAGCGAGATTCCGCGGGAACTCGTCCACGCGTTGAACGAGTCCCAGACAGCGTCCTCAAACAGCGATTCGGGGGCCTGCGCAATATCTTCAAGCAAATCGGTCAGCATCACAGCATTCACCGTAGCCGACCGCCCGACATCACTAGTGAGTGTCGGAGTCTGGGCCCTCGTCGCCGTCGCCTTCAGGGCGGGCCCCTTGGCCGTCGTCAAGCGGCTGCTGCGGCGCCGACGGATCGATGGTGAAGTGGTCGCGCAAACGCTGGTCCGTCTCCTCGCTGTGGGGGAGACTGCGTTGCTGGTCGCGGTCCCGGTCCTCAATGGCGGTGAGGTAGTTCTCGAACGCCTCGCTGATCTCCTCGCCGGTGGGCATCTGCGCCTCACCCGGCATCATCGCCTGCGGGTGGCGGTCGCGGTACTCCTGCATTTCACGGTCGTAGTGCTCTTCCAACGCCTGCACGACGTGCGTGATTTCATCCGAGTTGTTGGTCTGCTCCGCCAGCTGCTGCGACACACGGCCCATGTCCGCCTCCAAGGAACGCAGCGGGAACTGCAAGTTCGTCGAATCTTCTACCGACTGCAGCAGCTGGAACGTCGCATGCGGGTACGGCGAAGCCGCAACGTAGTGGGGAACGTGAGCCGTGTAGCCGGCCACGGGACGGCCGCGCTTGTGCAGCTCCCGCTCAATGAGGATGGAGGCGGAACCCGGCACGCTGACCATGCCGTCAAACGTGAACATGGAGCCGACGAGCTCGCGGTCGTTGCCGTGGGCGGAGACAACCAGCGGGCGAGTGTGCGGCGCACCCATGGGGGCGGCGTAAAGGCAAATGGTCTTGCTCACGCCGAAACGGTCCGCCAGATCAGCCACCGCGCTGCTGAACGCCTCCCACCGCAAATCCGGTTCCGGCCCGGACAGCAAGAGGAACGATGTGCCCTTCTCGTCGCGCAGCACGCGCATGTCAAGCTGCAGGTCCGCCACGTCGGTGATCTCCGAGTGCGCCAACGTCACGGTCGGGCGGCGCGAGCGGTAATCAATAAGCTCGTCGTTGCTAAACGTTGCCACCGTGTGCGACTCCAGCGCCGCCTTGAGGTGATCGGCGGCGGATTCAATGGCGTGGCCCGCATCTGCGTAGCCGTGCATAGCCACGATAAGGGCGGGGCCGTTGTTTGCCTCCCCGCTCACCTGCGGGGCGGGATACTCAAGTTCGTACATGCGACGTTCTTGCGTCATGGTCGAGGCCTCCTACATTCGCTCGCCTTACCGGCTTTGTTGCTCCACCCCCACAACGGATGGCAAAGCAGAATCATTCCATTGTGCCCGATCCCAGTCGATTTGCCACCACCAGCGCGTATCGCGCCCGGACGGGAAAAGTTTCGTCTGCGAGGGAACCGAAGCGGGAATCCGGTGGTCTAAGGGTTATGGATATTCAGCCGCAACCGCACGAAACAAATCCGCCGACAACCCCCGTCACTCCGCATCCGAATGCGCGAGCCCTGCGCTCCCCGTCGAACCTCATCGCCTCTATCCCGGGCGCCCTGGGATATTTTCCCAATGAGGCGGTGGTGCTGATTAACGTATACGCCCCATCTGCGAACACCTCAACCTTCGACATCGGGGCATATCTGGAGGCCGATGTGGGAAATACCGAAAGTATCCAGCGCGCGCTCCAACGGATTCCCCTCGGCCGCCATGTAGCCACCTTCGCCGTCATCGTGACTCGGGTCCCCGACTCCAAAATGGTTGCGGTTGCTGCGGAAGGGCTACGAATGGCGGCCGACGAGTTCGGAGAGATCATTGAGGCCTGCTGGATTGTCTCCGAGGTCGCAGACGGCACGCATTACCAGCTTCTGTTCGGTCCCGACCCCGACACTGCCGGCGCAGTCTGGAACTGGCGGGCCGGATACGAACGCGGCACTGTCTCCTCCGTGGCAAGAGCAGAGCCGATGCGTCCGCTCATCGACCACGGAGCGCTGCCCGAGCTGCACAGAAGTGAACTATTTGCGCATTTCGAACCTGTCGTTGCAGCGGATGTTCATGCTGCCGAGCTCATCGCAGCGGATGCGCACCAACACGGCGCGACGCTGATGTGCTGCATCGACGACGACCCAGAAGTAGCGCTTGCCCGCATCCGCCAAGCTTGCGACGTGTTCAAACACGCTCCCAACGCTGGCCTCATCGATAGCGACGGCGGTTTGGTGATCGGCGAGGTGTTCTCCAGCCCCCGAGACATCGAGCTTCTGGCAGCCATGCTTTCTCGAAGCACGTTGCGCGACTGCCTCATCGTCGATGCCTTGGCGCGGCCCTATGCCGCGGGCGCAGTGTTTGTGACCATCGCGCGCAACTTCAGCGGCACCATACGGGCCAACGCCCTGTGCCTGTGGGCGATGGTGGCCGTTTCACTCGGACTCAACGGCTGGGCGGGAGCCGCACTGACCTGCGCTGAAGACGAAGTGCCGAGACACAATCTTTCATCGCTGTTAGCCAACGTCATCGGCATCGGGCAGGGCCAAGCGTTGCTTGAGCTGAGCCGTCAAGGTTGCTTGGCGACCTGGGAAGGACTCGGAGGTAAAGCAGCCTAGCGTGCGGAGTGGGACCGGTCGCCGAGCTGGCGGGTGAACTCCCAGGCGTCCTGCACGATTGTGCGCAGCTCAGTGCGTGAAGGGTTCCACCCGAGGGTGCTGCGGATCTTCTCGGAGGACGCGATAAGCACCGCCGGATCGCCGGCGCGGCGCTCAGCGACCTCGGCGGGGATCGGGTGACCGGTAACCTCCCGGCAGACCTCCACAACCTCGCGCACCGAGTACCCGTCGCCGGAGCCGAGGTTGTAAATCTGGTGTGTGCCGGGGGTGTTGGCCTCCAACGCGAGGACGTGCGCATCAGCGAGGTCCCGGATGTGGATGTAATCGCGCACGCAGGTGCCGTCCTTGGTGGGCCAATCGTCGCCGTACATCATGATCTTGTCGCGGTAGCCCATGGCTACCTGCAAGACGATGGGGATCAGATGTGTTTCGGTGATGTGGTTTTCACCAATTCCGTTGTAAGCGCCCGCGACATTGAAGTAGCGCAAACTGGTCGCGCCCAGCCCGTAGGCGTTGCAGTACGAGGTGATGGCGTAGTCGATGGCCAGCTTGGTCGCGCCATACGGGTTAGTGGGGCGGGTAGGTGCGTCTTCCGTGATCGGCACCGTCTCCGGCTCGCCGTAGGTGGCCGCGGTGGAGGAAAAGACCAAGGAGTTGACGTCGTGACGGCGCATCGCGTCCAGCAGCGCGAGCGAAACATCGAGGTTGCCGTGCCAGTACGACGCCGGGTCCTCCATGGATTCGCCGACGAGGGACTTCGCGGCGAAGTGGAGGACGCCATCGACGGGAATCCCACTTCCGTCAGACAAGACGTCGTCGATGACATCGCGGATCTCGCCGCGGACAAATGTGGCTGCCTCCGGCACTGCGTAGTCGTTGCCGGTACTCAAGTCATCTACGACGGTGACATCGTGGCCGGCCTCCAAAAGGGCTGCCGCGCAAACACTTCCGACGTAGCCGGCACCGCCGGTGACCACGAGTTTCATTGCTGCGTCCTTCCTTGCTCAGCGCTGTCTAATCTTCGCGCTCGACGCGGAGCGCATGCGCAATGTCCGCGGTGAGCTCGAACCGATCGCCGTTATCAGTGGCGACCTCCACCGCGCCGTCTTCTAACGGCGTGAGCGCCACAGTTTCACCAACGAGCTGGCCTGCAGACTTCGGCAACGCACCGTCCTGCAGAATCTCGCTGATCTGCACCACTTTCGCCCGCACGGGCTCCTTCAGCCGCAGATCTGTCACGCGAGTGCCTGTGTGCTCGGCCGTATCGGAGGAAACCCCCAGCTCGTCGAGTGCGGGGATCGGGTTGCCAAAGGGGGAGCGGGCCGGACTTTCCAATACAGCGACAACCCGGCGCTCCACCTCCTCGCTCATCACGTGCTCCCAGCGGCACGCTTCGTCGTGGACCTGGGAAAGGTCCAACTGTAAGACGTCGGTAAGTAGCCTTTCGGCGAGACGATGTTTGCGCATCACTGCGGTGGCGCGCTTTCGGCCTTCTTCAGTAAGCGACAGCGATCGGTCGTGCTCAACCACCATCAACCCGTCGCGCTCCATTCGGGCTACGGTTTGGGAGACAGTGGGACCGGATTGCTCGAGGCGTTCCGCGATACGTGCGCGCAGCGGCGTGATGCCTTCCTCTTCCAGTTCGTAGACGGTGCGCAGATACATCTCTGTGGTGTCGACGAGGTCACGCACTATGATGCTCCCTTCCAATCGCGGTGCTGGCTGGAGGTTTTAGAAAACCATTGTGGAAATACTCTAGCCCAGCACCTGCGACAGCACTGATGAAGCTGCGTGCGGTGCCGGGCTAGGGCAAAAGTGGCCCGGAATCGGGCTAGAGGGCGTAATCGCGCAGGCGATCAGCGCGCTCACCTGCGCGCAGCTTCGCCATCACCTCTCGCTCTATCTGGCGTACGCGCTCGCGCGAAAGGCCGAACTGCCGGCCAATCTGGTCGAGGGTGCGCGGAACACCGTCGGTCAGGCCGTAGCGCATCCGGATTACGTCTTGCTCACGCTGCTCCAGGCCGCTGATGATGTCTTCAATGTCGTCGTGACGCAGCGTGGTCACCACCGCGTCCTCTGCGTCAGTCGCCTCAGCGTCCTCGATGAAGTCGCCCAAGGGCGCTTCCTCGTCCGCGCCGACCGGCATGTCCAAGCTCACCGGGTCGCGAGATTGGCGCAGCAGCATCTCAATCTTGGATTCTTCGATGCCGGACTCTTCCGCCAGTTCCTCGTTCGTCGGTTCGCGGCCGAGGGACTGGTACATCTCACGGCGGATACGCGAGAGCTTGTTCACCTGCTCCACCAGATGCACTGGCAGGCGGATGGTGCGTGATTGGTCGGCCATGCCGCGCGTAATGGCCTGGCGGATCCACCATGTTGCGTAGGTGGAGAACTTAAAGCCCTTGGAGTAATCGAACTTTTCCATCGCGCGGATCAGACCAAGGTTGCCTTCCTGAATCAGGTCGAGCAGCGGCATCCCGCGGCCGGTGTAGCGCTTTGCCAGGGAGACGACGAGGCGCAGGTTGGCCTCGAGCAGGTGGGCGCGAGCCTTTCGGCCCTGCTTGGCCAGGATCTTCAAATCGCGTTTCTTGGCGCGGGTGAGCTTGACTTCCGGGTCGTCCAGGAGGTGCTGGGCGTAGAGGCCGACCTCAATTTGTTGCGCGAGCTCGACTTCTTCCTCCGCGTCGAGGAGGGCAGTTTTGCCGATGCCGTTGAGATAAACGCGGACAAGGTCCGCAGAAGGGTTGTCGTTCGTCTGATTTCGACGGCTTCCGCGGTCGACGGTTTCCTCGGAATTCTGGGTTCCCTGTGCAGCGTGATCCGGCTGGCTCATGTAGCAATGCCTCCTCGGACTAAGTGGAACAGCTGGGCAGTCTAGAGAGGCAACGCTTGGCTGTAGCGCAGTGTTCCCGCCCGCCGGATTATTATTCAGATCACGCTTCTACGATGACGGTGAATGGCCCGTCGTTGACGCTTGCCACCTGCATGTGGGCGCCGAAGCGTCCCTCTTCGACGTGGATGCCGCGCGCACGCAGCTCTGCGGCGATGGATTCGATGACGGGGGCGGCCTCGTCGCCGGGTGCCGCATCGCTCCAAGATGGGCGTCGACCCTTGGCGGTGCGGCCCATCAGCGTGAACTGACTGACCAGCAGCACCGGCGCGCCAGCATCTTCCACAGAGCGCTCGCCGTCCAAGATGCGCAGCTCCGCAATTTTGCGCGCGACCTTTTCCCACGCGTCAGGGGCGTCCTCGCGCCCTGCCCCGACCAAAGCGAGAATCCCGCCGGTGGCGGGGCAGTCAATCGCTCCGACTACCTCCCCGTCAACCGTCACAGACGCCTGGGTTACGCGTGTGAGTACCGCCTTCACAATCCTGCCTTTCGTTTCTAGAGGTGGGTCAGTTGCGCAATTTCCGCAGGAAGCACGAGCCCGTGCCTGACAAGGTCCACGATCGCCGCTGCTGCGTCCGCCTCAAGCTTTGCGACGTCCTCCGGTTGCCCAAAACCGTGCGAGGCGGCGTAGAGGCCCACCACGTCGCGCAGCGGCAGCCCGTTCGGGTGCAGGCCAGACAACAGGGAGAGGATGCCCGCGTCGATGGTGTGGGAGAAACGCGGCCCGTCGGTTCTGGTGATACGCCGGGTCTCATCGGCGAAGCCCATGCCTAGGTCCGTGTCCGCGAGCTTGATGTCTTCCAGCGCCACCGTCGGGCGGACCAGGTAGGAGGTGTCGAGCACGTCGTCGCGGTCCTTGCCGCGCAGCCAGGCGGTGCGGATGAAATACTCCTCCGCCTCGGGCCCCAACGGGTCTGTGAAGGGCTGGGCCAATTCCTCGCAGGTAATTTCGCTGGGCTCGTCGCCGATGTCCTCCAACAGGATCCAGCCGAAGCCGACGGCGTGCACGTCGTGCTCTTCGAAGTGGTCGAGCCATTGCAAGGTGCGGGAGACGCCCTCATCTGAGCGGGGGTCGACGGATTCATCGCGCAACCACGTTGAGACGTACATGCCGGGGTCGACGACGTCGCGCTGCAGCACCCACGCGTTGATGCCGTGGGACGGCAGCCAGGACGCCACACGCGCCTGCCAGTTCTGGTCGAGCACGTGCACCCACGAGCCGAGAATGAACGCGCGCCCGCCCGCGGCAAGATGCTCCGGCGCGCGGCTGAGCACCAGCTCGGTTGCTCCGTCGAGGTCCAAGCCGGAATCGCGGTAGACGTGGCCGACTTCCGGCAGACCCACGACGAACGGCGGGTTGGCCACCAGCCGATCGAAACGCTCGCCACTGACAGGCTCAAACCACTCGCCTTGGCGCAAGTCCACATTGTCCACACCATTTGCGCGCATGGTGGCTTCGGCGAACTCCAGTGCGCGCCCGTGGATATCCGTGGCGACCACTCGGTTGGCCGCGCTGGACTGCGCGAGCGCCTGGATCCCGGAACCGGTGCCCAGATCCAGCACGGAATCTACCGGCGTGCACGGCGTGGCGGACAGCAGAGACAGCGAAGCCGAGCCCACCCCTAGGACGTGCTCGCGCCCCGGTACGTGGTCCGTCATTGAAGCGTCCAAGTCCGAAAACACCATTCGTGGTGTGCCCGCCACCACGTGCGGCCGAACTTCAACGGCAACTTTGTAGGTCGACGAATCCGGTACTGGTGCAACCAGGTGGTCGTCGATAAGCGAAAGTGCGAGCTTCGGCGTTAACATATCGCCGATCGCTTCCGCGGTGGCCGGGCGGCGCAGCACGAAAAACTTGATCAGAGCCGACAGCCGCGAACCGTCGGCGCAGGCGGCGAGCACAACACCGGGTTCGTGGCGATAAAGCGCCTCTGTCGCCTCCGGACCGAGGTGAGCTGCGATTCCCTCGGCGGTGAAACCGGCCGCTACAAGCTCCTCAGTTAAAGCTTTAGCTATCGCAGGAAAGTTGGGTGAAAGGGGGCCGAGCTCAGTCACGCGAAACTCCTACATTCCGATCGATCTTCGGCACTCATCGTCGTGCCTAATCGTTGTGGTCGATGATAGCGGGGGAGTTGCTGCCCTCCGCGCGGGGAGAATCCAGCGCTGCCCGCTGCTGCTGCGCCAACATGCGTTGCTGTTGGCGCGCGGCGGCGGGCTTGTACACGTTTTTCTGGCGGGTATCGCGGACTTCGCCCTGCGCGTTGCCGCGCACCACCGCAATCCACGGCAGCGGCACAGACACGACAAACAACACACCAGCGAGCACCCACCAGTGCGCCCACGCCGCTGCCATGGCAGCGACGATGAACGGCAGCCGCAGGCCCTGCAGCAACGCGTACTGCCGCTCCCGCGACTGAATATTTTGCTCGTGCGTATACGACGCGTCCGTGATCAGCTCACGGGAGCGGCGGCGCCGGAACATGCGCCGAGACACACCAGACACCCGAGTCGAACCGGAAGACGGGGAATAATCCGCATCCACCGTTTCGGGCTCAGATTCCGGGTCGGAGGGGGTGTGCTCGTTGGCGCTCATGAACGTCGAGGTTAGCCTTCCGGCTTAACCTCTCGCCCAAATTGGGGCATGATGGTTGCCGTGAATACGACGACGAAGACGCTCGAGCGCCCCGATCTCAGGGAAGACACCTCGTCGACCACGGACGACGGCACCCCGAAGTTCTTCCACTACGTAAAAAAGGACCAGATCGTCGATTCGGCGATCTCCGGAAAAATGGTTGTGGCCCTGTGCGGCGAGACCTTCCCCGTGAAGAAGCAGGCTAAACCGGGCTCCCCGGTGTGCCCTGACTGCGAGCGGATCTATAAGGGGCTGCGCCGCAGGTGACCGCCGCGTCTTCTGGGCCCCAGCTGCGTAAATGGCAGCAGGAGGCCCTTGATTCGTTTCTCCGCGACAAGCCCCGCGACTTCATGGCGGTGGCGACCCCCGGTGCGGGAAAGACCACCTTTGCGCTGACGCTCGCGTCGCGCTTGGTGGAGGATAGGACAGTCCAGCGCATCATTGTCGTGGTGCCTACCGAGCACCTCAAGCACCAGTGGTCGGACGCAGCGAAGCGATTCGGGCTGTCCTTGGACCCGAACTTCACCAACTCTTCCGCCGTGAACGCCTCCTACGACGGCATTGTGGTTACCTATGCGCAGGTCGGCATGCACCCGTTCAAGCACCACGCCGTGGCCTCGGCGCGGCGCACCTTGGTCATTTTGGACGAGATCCACCACGCCGGCGACTCCAAGAGGTGGGGCGACGGCGTGTACGAGGCGTACAACGACGTGGAGCACCGTCTCGCGCTGACCGGCACGCCGTTTCGCTCGGACGACTCGCAGATCCCCTTCGTGCGCTACGTCGAAGACGGCGAAGGCCATCTCGTCTCCGAGGCGGACTACACCTACGGCTACTCCCACGCGCTCGCAGACGGCGTCGTGCGCCCGGTGGTCTTTTTGGCGTATTCCGGCGAAGCCCAGTGGAAAGACTCCGCGGGCGAGGAGTACTCCGCGCGGCTGGGCGAGGCGCTCAACGCCGAGCAGACAGCGCGCGCGTGGCGCACTGCGCTGGACCCGAAAGGCGACTGGATCGCTGCCGTGCTCACTGCGGCGCACACCAGGCTGATGAAGATTCGCGCCAACATGCCGGACGCAGGCGGTCTTGTCATTGCCACCAACAAGACCACCGCGCGTGCTTACGCGAAGATTCTGGGCACGCTTTCCAACACGCCGGTGACGGTGGTGCTGTCGGACGAGCCGGGAGCGTCGGATCGCATCGACGAATTTTCCGCGTCCCGCGACGAATGGATGGTGGCGGTGCGCATGGTCTCTGAGGGCGTGGACGTGCCGCGGCTATCCGTGGGCGTCTACGCCACTTCTGCGTCCACGCCGCTGTTTTTCGCGCAGGCAATCGGTCGTTTTGTCCGCTCCCGCATGCCGGGCGAATCCGCGTCCGTGTTTTTGCCGTCCGTGCCAGTGCTACTGGGCCTGGCCGAGGAGATGGAGGTCTCGCGCGACCACGTGCTGGGCAAGCCTCACCGGGAATCAGGGTGGTCCGACGAACTGCTCGAACAAGCCAACCGCACGCAAAGCGAACCGGACGACCTGCCGACGTACGAGTCGATCGGCGCTTCCGCCGAGCTGGATTCGCTGATTTTCGACGGCTCAACCTACGGCACGCCCACCCAGGCCGGTTCTGCGGAGGAACAGGATTTCCTGGGCCTGCCCGGCCTTTTGGACGCTGATCAAGTCCGCACCCTGCTGGCAAAGCGCCAAAGCGAGCAACTTGACGCGCGCGATGCGGAAGAGCGGGCACGGCGCGCGGAGGAGCGCAAGGCCCGCGAACGTGCCGAGGTGCTGGGCGAGCCAGTGAAAAAGACGGCGCCTGCCGAAACCGCCCATAGTGAGGCGAGCACGGCCGCGGACGAGATCCCCGCCCTGCGCAAGGAACTCAACACGCGCGTCGCCATCGCGGCCGGGAAGACAGGCCGCCCCCACGGCGCGATCCACACTGAGGTGCGCAAAGCGTGCGGTGGCCCGCCGACAGCCCTGTGCAACGCAGAGCAGCTGCGGCAGCGCATTGCGTTCCTGCGCGACTGGTAGCTCGCCCGGTAGGGTGGCGTGACACACGTATACACGAAAGGAAATGTAATGAGCACTCCCTATAACCCCGGCCAGAACCCGAACGACCCGAACGACCCGAAGAGGCAGAACCCCTATGGGCAAAACCCCTACGGCGAGCAGCAGCAGTACGGCGCTCAGCCGGCGGACGGCAACTACAGTGCCCACCCGGAGGGGGTGTCCAGCTACGGCAACTACGACGGCCACGATCAGCTGCAGCCGGATTACACCCGCGGTGAAGCCGGCCATGCGGGCTATGGCATGGCCGGCGGCAATTACAACGCAGCGCCGACCTCGTACGGCTATGAACCGGCCCCTGCCCAGCAGGGGAGCAACGGGATGGCGATTGCGGCGCTGGTGCTGGGCATCTTGTCCCTGCTGGGCCTGCTTCTCGTCTTCCCCGGACTGATTCTTGGTGTCATCGCACTGATCCTCGGCATCGTGGGCGTGCGCAAAGCCAACAACATCGCCGGCCCCGGTGCCCGCAAGGGCATGGCCATCGCCGGCCTGGTCATGGGCGCGATCGCTACGATTCTGTCGGTACTGATGCTCATCTTCGGAGTCTCCGTGGCAAAGCAGATGATCGACGACGGCGTGTTCGAGGCGTGCGAACACCTCCAGGACGATACCGAGGCCTACCAGTCCTGCATTGAAGACGAAGTAAACGAGAGCTTTAACCAGTAGGGGTGAGGTAGCCTCTGCTGCAAAGCGCAAAGACGCCCTGACCTTTGAAAGGTCAGGGCGTCTTTGTGCGCTGGGCGCAAGCCCGCCAGCCGCAGGTGGCCGGGGTGAAAAACTAGTCCAAGTAGTCTCGCAGCACCTGGGAGCGCGACGGGTGACGCAGCTTCGACATCGTCTTGGATTCGATCTGGCGGATGCGCTCACGTGTCACGCCGTAAACCTGGCCGATCTCGTCGAGGGTGCGCGGCATGCCGTCGGTCAGGCCGAAGCGCAAGCGCACAACGCCCGCCTCGCGCTCAGACAGCGTGTGCAGCACGTCCTGCAGCTGGTCCTGCAGGAGAGTGAAGGAAACCGCGTCCACAGCGACAACAGCTTCGGAGTCCTCGATGAAGTCGCCCAGCTGGCTGTCGCCCTCGTCGCCGATGGTCTGATCCAAAGAGATCGGCTCGCGGGCGTACTGCTGGATCTCCATCACCTTCTCCTCGGTGATGTCCATTTCCTTCGCCAGCTCCAGCGGCGTGGGCTCGCGGCCGAGGTCCTGCAGCAGCTCGCGCTGGATTCGGCCGAGCTTGTTGATGACTTCGACCATGTGCACCGGAATACGGATAGTGCGGGCCTGGTCCGCCATTGCGCGGGTAATAGCCTGGCGGATCCACCAAGTGGCGTATGTGGAAAACTTGTAGCCCTTGGAGTAGTCGAACTTCTCCACAGCGCGGATCAGGCCGAGGTTGCCTTCCTGAATCAAGTCGAGGAAGGCCATGCCGCGGCCGGTGTAGCGCTTGGCAAGGGAGACCACGAGACGAAGGTTCGCCTCCAACAGGTGGTTCTTCGCCTTTCGGCCGTCGCGGGCCACCGAGCGCAGATCACGCTTGACAGCTGGGGTGAGTTTGGCGTCCTTGTCGCCCTCCGCCGCTGCACGCGCCATCTCGTCCAGCCGGTACTGCGCGTACAGGCCAGCCTCGATGCGCTTGGCCAGGGAGACCTCTTGCTCAGCGTCGAGGAGCGCAACCTTGCCGATCTGCTTCAGGTAGGCACGAACGGAGTCTGCGGAAGCGGTCAGCTGCGCGTCCTTGCGGGCTTGGCGCAGTGCCGCAGATTCCTCGATGTCCCAAACAGAGGAACCGTCGTCTTCCTCTTCTTCTTCCTCTTCGTCCTCGTCTTCGCCTTCGCTTTCGAGGGTGTCGTCGATGTCTTCGTCGAACGCGTCATCGTCGTCGCCGAGCTCCGGATCGTAGTCCGCGTCGTCGCGGTCTGCGTCCTGGTCGGCCACATCGTCTGCGTCGCCGCCGGGGTTGAGAAGATCGTCCTCAATCTCGTCCGCATCTGCTGCGCCCGCCTTGGCGGCCTTCGTCGCCTTCTTCGCCGCGGCCTTCTTTGCCGTGGTCTTGCGGGTGGCTTTCTTCGCGGACTTCTTGGCGGTCTTTCTTGCCGTCTTCTTCGCCGTCTTCTTCGCCGTCTTTTTGGCGGTCTTCTTCGCGGTCTTTTTCGCAGCCTTCTTGACTGTCTTCTTCGCGCTGGATTTAGCAGCGCTGCCTGCGTCACCGTCGGACGAGACTGCAGTCACGTCGTCGGTGTTATTGCTTGAAGCTTCGCTGGCTACCACGTATGCCCTTTCGAGTCATCGGACCTTACCACTGGCAATCCAGGGTACGTATGCGTCCCAAATTTTTCAGACCGCCAATAATAACAGTCAGCAGCGGATCGTATTCCTAGTCCCCGTCTGCCAATCGTTGAACGGCACTCACCGTACAACACCTGTGCACGACGGCTACGGTGCGACATGGTCGCGGGCGGCCATCGCTGCGCCCACGATGCCTGCGCGGTTGCGCAGCGCAGCCGGGACCACTGGGACGTCCACGGTCAGCAGAGGCACCCACTGATCAGCGTTTTGAGAGATGCCGCCGCCCACCACGAACGCTGTTGGGTTAAACAGCTTGCTGAATTCATGCAGCACGCGATCCACCCGCTGCGCCCACTGGCTGTAATTCAACGCCTCGCGGTCGCGCGCTGCAGAGGAGGCGAACTGCTCCGCCTCCGCGCCGTCGATAAGCATGTGCCCGAGTTCGGTGTTTGGAAACAGCGTCCCATCCATGAGAAACGCTGATCCGATGCCGGTGCCGAAGGTGAGGAAAACGACAGCTCCACTGCGGGCGGCCTCGTCGCCAAAGGCCACTTCCGCTAGTCCGGCGGCATCCGCGTCGTTGAGCACCGCAACGTTCGACCCCTGCAGGGCGGCGGAGAACACCTCCCGCACATTTGCGCCCACCCAGGACGGGTCGATGTTCGCTGCGGTGAGCGCGACCTGCTGGGTGATCACGGACGGCACAGTGATGCCGACAGGGCCGGCCCATTCGCACTGCCGCACGATCTGTGCGACCACCTCGGCAACGGCCTCCGGGGTGGCAGGTTGCGGAGTAGCAACAGTGACTTGCTCGCCGACGAAGTCGCCCGTGCGCAGGTCGACCACGGCGCCCTTGACGCCGGACCCGCCGATATCTACCCCGAACCCGAGTGCATTTTCTGTCATGCTGGGCAGTGTACAAACGCGCCCGACATGTCGCGCTACATTCGATAGTTTCGCATTGTGAGCTGGGAGGATGACAGGGCTATGTGGATGACCTAGTATTCCGCTCAAATAACGACATTCAGCCCCCTTCCGGGGCGACCACGCTGAGCTGGAGGACACACCACCATGGCCACCGATTACGATGCGCCGCGCCGTCGGATGGACGACGACATTGAGACCGATTCCTTGGAAGGGCTCAAGGCCGCCGAGGTAGCCGGCAGCAGCATGGATGACGACGGCGAGATTGTCGAGCCGGTCGAGCCGCCGACCCAGGACCTCTCCGGCGAGGAGCTCAACGTCGAGGTCAAGCCCCGCCAGGACGACGAATTCACCTGCGCGTCCTGCTTCCTCGTGCAGAAGAACAACCGCCTCGCCTACACCGAGGACGACGGTTCCAAGATCTGTCTCGACTGCGAGTAGGCACTCGCTTCACGACGACCAAAGGGCGGCGCCACCTTGGAAGGTGGCGTCGCCCTTTCGTGTCATCGGCTCCGAAGGCCTATTCGCCCGCGACCGTCTCGGGAGCAAAAGCCGCCAACACCTCTTCCGGGTGCTTCGCAGAAACGAGCCAGTAGGGGGTGGGATCCTCCGGGTCGTCGAGCACAACCAAGATGTGCTCACTGACCCACGGGCGAGACACAAGGAAAGCGGCCGGATCCAACTGCCGGCCCAACGCGTTTTGGCGTGCGGAGCCCGGCACCACCATGGACCGGGAGACAACGGTGTCGGGCAGGTTCGCGTCTTCCACGAGCAGCCAACGGGTGCCGTCCGTGTCCTGTTCCACGGACACTGTCGTGCGTGAAAGCCAAAACAGGAACCACGCGAACAGTGCCGTGAACAACACGAGCGGGACAATGAACCACCAGATGTTGCGGTTGAGTCCAAACTGCCCGGCAAGCAGCAGCGCCAGGCCTGCCAGGGCTACCCACCAGTACCAGGGCACCCACTGCCGCTCCGTGTACAGCACCTTCGGCTGCGTCGCTGACGCGCGGGTAGCGGCGCTGCCGGATCCGGGATTCGTAGGGGTCGACGAGGTCTCACTCACCCCTCCCACAATAGGCGGGGCTGGCTCGGTGGCCTACTTCCATCCAGCTTCCGGTGTATCCCCGCAGGACTGTCTCACGTAGGGTGGGCGGAGTGGAACAGCAAAGCAGCGAGCACAGCACGACCGGGTGGGACGCACTGCCGCCGATTCCGATGAAACGGCTTGACCCGGAACTTCCAATGCCGAACCGGGCGCACCCCGAGGATGCGGGAGCGGACCTGTATTCAGCCGAGGACCTGGTGCTGCAGCCGGGGGAGCGTGCGCTGGTGGGCACTGGCGTGGCTATCGCCCTGCCGGTGGGAACCGTCGGGCTTATCCACCCGCGCTCCGGCATGGCGGCGAAGCACGGGTTGAGCATTGTGAACACTCCCGGCACCATCGATGCCGGTTACCGTGGCGAATTGAAGGTGTGCCTGCTCAACACCGACCGGAGCGAGCCCATTGAGATCACCCGCGGCATGCGCATCGCGCAGCTGGTTGTCCAGCGGGTTGAATTGGTCGGGTTCGAAGAGGTCGATCAGCTCGACGAGACGCAACGCGGAAGTGGCGGGTACGGCTCGACAGGCACACACTGACGCGGACTACAGTCTTTAGCCGTAAACACAATTAATCCACACATCTGCGACCACAACTAAGGGAGTGACCAGCGATGGCATTTTGGCCGTTTGGCAAGAAAAAGAAGAAGCAGCAGGAAGAGCGTGCAGTAGAGTCGTCGCCGCTCGAGCCGCAGACTGATGCGACCGAGTCTGTCGCGCCAGAGGCTGATGCTGTGCCAGCCGAGCAAGCTGCGCCAGCCGAACAGGCGCCTAAGGCCGATGACGTGGCGGACGCTTCGAACGTCGAAAAGCGCGAGGCTGCTCCTGTCGCTTCTGCCGCTGCGGGCGTGGAAGCGCTGACGGATTACGACCCGGTCGGCGGATCCACCGGCCCCTTCGACGGCGACAACGTTGACATCGAGGACTTCGATTTCACCGACTTCTCCAACGTCACCCTCAACCTCGGCTCGATCCGCATCCCGCTGCCGAAGGAATCCCAGGTGCAGGTGGAAATGGGTGAGCAGGGCCCGAAGATGGTCCACATTGTCACCCGCTACGGCCGTATCACCCCGGTCGCCTTCGCCGCGCCTCGCACCGGCGGCCTGTGGGAGGAATCCGCAGAAGAAATTATCCAGGGCATGCGCTCCGAGGGAATGCCGGTGGAAATCCAGCAGGGCCCGTGGGGCCAGGAAGTGGTTGGCACGGGCACCAACGGCGTGATCCGCATCGTCGGTGTGGAAGGCCCGCGTTGGTTCTACCGCGTCACCTTGGCGGCGCCGACCGGTTCCGAAGATCAGCTCGCGGAAATCGGGCGCGAGACCATCGCCCGCTCCTTTGTCTACCGCGGCGAGGACCCGATCCTGGCCGGTAACTCCCTGCAGGTGGTGCTGCCGGCGCAGCTCGCGCAGCAGGTGCAGGCCGCCGCCGAGGCGCGCGCACGCCAAGGCCAGGCCACCGAGCAGGCGCCGGCAGAGGGCAACCCCAACGCGCTGAGCGACGCGCTGAAGCAGATCATTGCTCAAAACGCTGAGAATCAGAAGCAGCTGCAGGAGTTGCGCGAGCGCCGCGCAAACGGGGGCAGTACGAACGCCGGCGGCGCAACCCCGCCGGCCGCCGAGTAAGTGGCTGACACACGCGACAGCACCGGCTCACCCGCACTGACAGCGGGCGAGCCGGTGCGCTTGCACGTGCGCGCCATGGCGCATGGGGGAGAAGGCATTGCAGACGCACCCGACGGGCGGGTTGTGTTTGTCCGCGGCGCCATCCCCGGCGATGTTGTCGATGCCACACTGACCAAGGTGAAGAAGCGCTGGGCGCGCGCCGAAACGACCGCGGTCGTGCAGGCTTCTGCACACCGGATCGAACCCACGTGCCGCGCGGCGGCCGTTGGGGCGGGGTGCTGCGATTTTTCCTTCATCGACCCAGAGGCTCAGCTACAGCTCAAGCGCGAGGTTCTTTCCGGCCAACTGACTACCTTGTCCTCTCGGTCCGGCGTGCTGGACAACATCGACCTTTCTGCAGTGGGAGCGATGCAGCTGCAGCCGGTGACAGGCTGGCGCACCCGCGTGCGGTTGGGCGTCGATGGAAACGGCCGTGTTGGCGTGCGTCGCGCTCGGTCCACGGAGGTTGTCTCAGACAAGCAGTGCACCCAACCTGTCCCAAGCTTGCTCGACGGCGTGGTAGGCGAGGGCGCGCGCACGTTCACTCCGGGAGCGGAGCTGGTCGTCGCCGTCGACGCCGAGGGTGCGCGTCATGTGGTGGAAACCCAAGCTGCGCAGCGGGGCCGCCGCGTGGAGCGCGTCGAGCGTGTCCTTGAAGGGCCCGGCCGGGTGGTTGAGCGGGTGCGTGGTTTCGAATACGTCTTCCCGCCCACCGCATTCTGGCAGGCGCACCGCCGTGCTCCCGAGGAGTACTCGAATGTGATCGCGCGTTGGGGTCGTGCGGACTACGCCAGCCGCGTCGGCTGGGACCTCTACGGCGGTGTCGGCGCATTTGCCCCCGCCATCGCCGACGCCCTGGGCGGAGGGACGATTGAATCGGTGGATTACTCCAGCGCCGCCGCCGCACACCGCCAGCAAGTCGCGGAAGAGCTGCCGCTGCACATGCACCACGGCGACGTGGCGGCGTTGGTCGGTCAATTGCCAACTCCGGGACTGGTCGTTTTGGATCCGCCGCGGGCAGGGGCAGGTGCGCAGGTGGTGCAAGCAATCGCCGCGGCCCGGCCGGAGCGTATCATCCACGTCGGCTGCGACCCGGCCACGTTCGCCCGCGACCTGGCGGGCTTCGGTGAGCAGGGCTATGCGGTAACTCGCATGACGCTTATCGACGCGTTTCCGAACACCCACCATTTCGAAACGATTGCTCTGCTCGAACCAGCATCACGCGCCGGATAGGGGCGCGCGGCCGGACGTGTAAACTAACGAGAACTACACGGCAGACGCACCCGCGGTGGGCGCGTCCGAAAATGCGAAGGAGTACGACAGGACTGTGGCACTGCTCGAGCACATTGCAACGCCAGCGGATGTCCGCAAACTTTCTCCTGCGCAGCTCAATGACCTCGCGGATGAGATCCGCGAGATGCTGATTCAGAAGGTTTCCGCCACCGGCGGCCACTTGGGGCCCAACCTTGGCGTGGTGGAGCTGACTATCGCGCTGCACTACATCTTCGACTCGCCCGACGAGCCGATGATCTTTGACACGTCCCACCAGTCGTACGTGCACAAGATCCTCACCGGCCGCGGCGGGCAGTTCGAGTCGCTGCGCAAGAAGGGTGGCCTTTCCGGCTACACGTCGCGTGCGGAGTCTGAGCACGACTGGACGGAATCCTCCCACGCCAGCGCGTCGCTGTCGTACGCGGATGGTCTGTCCAAGGCGAAAGCGCTGACGGGCCACAGCGAGGACAACGTGGTTGCCGTGGTTGGCGATGGTGCGTTAACCGGCGGCATGTGCTGGGAGGCACTGAACAACATCGCGGCGGCGAACCGCAATGTCGTCATCGTCGTCAACGACAACGGCCGGTCCTACTCGCCAACCATCGGCGGGTTCGCCAACAACCTGACTAAGCTGCGGGACCAGCTCGCGGCGATTCGCATGCAGCCGGCCTACGACGAAGTGATGGAGTCGGGCAAAAAGACCCTGAAATCCATGGGCTGGGTGGGTGAGCGCACCTTTGATGCGTTGCATGCGATCAAAGAGGGCGTGAAGTACCAGGTGCTGCCCTCCGAGATGTTCGCCGAGCTCGGCATCAAGTACGTCGGGCCTGTGGAAGGCCACGACATCAAGAGCTTGCTCAACGCGTTCAAGTACGCGAAGCGCTACGAAGGCCCGCTGATCGTGCACGTGGTGACCGAGAAGGGCCATGGGTTCGCCCCGGCGGTGAATAACGTGGCGGATCAGATGCACTCCACTGGCGCGATCGACCCGGTTACCGGCGAAGCGCTCGCAGCGACCAAGCCCGGGTGGACGTCCGTGTTCACGGAGGAGCTGCTGCGCGCGGGCCACGAACGCGACGACATCGTCGCAATCACCGCCGCGATGGCGGGGCCGACTGGGTTGCAGCCGTTTGCGGAGCAATTCCCGGACCGTTTCTTCGACGTGGGCATCGCGGAACAGCACGCGGTGACCTCCGCGGCCGGGATGGCGCTCGGTGGGTTGCATCCCGTGGTCGCGGTCTACTCGACATTCCTCAACCGCGCTTTTGACCAGCTGCTGATGGATGTCGGCTTGATTGACCAGCCTGTCACATTGGTGCTCGACCGCGCGGGCGTGACTGGGTCAGACGGCGCGAGCCACAACGGCGTGTGGGACATGGCGATTTCTTCCATCGTGCCGGGTATCCGCATCAGCGCGCCGCGCGATACGGCGCGGCTGCGCGAGGAGTTCGCCGAGGCGATCGCGATTGACGACGGCCCGACGGTAGTCCGCTTCCCCAAAGGTGCAGCAGGACCGGACATCGTCGCGTTGGAGCGCCTCGCTGGCGGCACCGACGTGCTCGCGCGACCAGAAGGCGAGGGCACCGAAGACGATATCGACGTGCTCATCGTGGCGGTCGGCGCATTTGCGCCCTACGCACTCGAGGTGGCGGAAGCAGTGCGCGGCGACGGCATCCGCGCGACGGTGGTCGACCCGCGGTGGGTCGTCCCTGTTTCCGCGGACGTGCTGAGCCTGGCGGCAGATGCAGACCTGGTGGTCGTCTACGAAGACGGCGTCGTCCGCGGTGGTGTCGGATCCGCTGTGGTTGAGGCACTTGCTGCCGCGGAGGTGGACGTGCCGGTGAGGCAACTCGCATTCCCGGATATCTTCCCGCTGCACGCCTCGCGCGGCGAGATCCTGCAGGAATACGGTCTCGATCCTGCCTCCGCAGCCGAGCAGGTGCGAGCGTGGGCGGGCAGCTTGGCTGACCCTGACGTTTAAACTAGGAAGTCCTAGTCGGACGCAGTCATCTCTGCGTGGGCGGCAGCGAGGATCGGCGCGGTGATAGCAACTTGCCAGGGGCGCGCACCTGCAGTTTGAAGCGCGGCGGCAGCCTGGTGCGTATCCCACGCCTCGCTTGTCGGCGCATTCCACACCGCCTCCCGCAAAATGGCGGGGGTAAGCAAGATCTCGGGCTGGACATCCAAATCGGAGGCGGCCCGTGCGATCTCGGCACGACACGTCTGCAGCACCCGCCACGAATCTGGGTAATGGCGCTCCCAGCCGGATTTCGACGGGGTGGCGTCCGGGCTCGGCTCACGGCGCTTCGGCCACGTGGCCGGGTCAGCTTCAAGCGCGGTCTCGACCACGCTCAGCCAACGCCGCACTTCCCGCGGGGGCAGATGTCCCCGACCGGCGGCGGAAGTCAGGTCGCGGGACGTGGCTGGTTCTGCTCTCGCAATGTCCACCAATGCCCGGTTGGACAGCAGCCGGCCGGGGGAGATGTCCTTCTGGGCGCTGAGCTCCTCGCGTGAGTTCCATAGCTCGCGTGCTACCTGGAGGCTCGACTGGTTGCGCAGTGAGGACAACCCCTTGATGTCGCGCCACGTCTTTTCCTTTTGGGGGGAAAGCGAATAGGCGGTGATGAGGTGGTTGAACTCTTGGAACGCCCACTCGAGTTTGCCGTCGGCGTCGAGGACTTCAGTGAGAGCCTCGGCGAGTTCGTTTAGATATTCCACGTCGAGCGCGGCGTAGTCCTGCCACGCTGCCGGCAGCGGTGTGCGGGACCAGTCTTCGTGGCCGTGCCCCTTTTCCAATTCGACTCCGACAAAACGCTCAACCATCGCCGCCAGGTTGGGGCGGCTGTAACCAGCGAGTCGTGCAGCGAGCTCAGTGTCGAAGAGCACGCCGGGTCGAAGACCTAGGTGCGCCAGGCTGCGCAGGTCCTCGCCGGCGGCGTGGATGATCCATTCTGCGCCGTTGAGTACTGGGGCGAAGGCCTCTTGTGCTTCATCGCGGTGTCCTTCGGGTGCGATGAGAAACGTTCCCGCGCCACGGCGGCGCACCTGCACTAAGAAGGCTCGGTTGCCGTAGCGAAATGAAGAGGCGCGTTCGGTGTCCACTGCGAACGGGCCCCGCCCGCGCGCGAGCGCGCCCGCCGCTTGTTCAAAAGCGGCGGGCGAGTCAACTAAAACGTAGTCCAGCCGGTGACGCATACGGACAAAACTAGCGCGGGCTGAGCTGGGACACACCTTCTGGGGGCAGGCCCGCAACGTGTGCTAGCACCTTGGCAAATGCCTCGACATGGTGCTGCAGGTCGGTGCCTTCCGCGGTCCACGACGCGCGCATTTCCAACTGGTACGCGCGCGGCGGGCCACCAATTTCGCCGAAGCGTACCGATGCGGTGGAGGTGACGGTGCCACCGAGGTTGGTGTAGCCAGCGCCAGTTTCGGCGAGCGACTCGTTGAGCCACTGCCACGCCACATCCGGCAACAGCGGGTCCGAGGCGACGGCATCGTCCATGTCTGCCTGGATGTAGGCGACGAGGCGCATGGTGCCTTCCCACGCCTCCTCGGCGGCGGGGGAGTGCAGCAGGATGAGGCGGCCGAACGCGTCGCCTTCGGAATCGACGGGCACGTGGTCCTCGTCAGCGTGCGCGACCTCGAGGCCGACAGCGTGGCTGAACGGCGCAGGGCGCTGCGGCGGGCGGATGGTGCCCAGGGTGATTTCGGGGCGCAGGCGCGCGGCGTGCATGGATTCCACTGCCGCGCTGAATTCTGCGGGCCAGGTTTCGCTGCTGCCGTGGTCTTGCCTGCTCTCGCCCGCGCCGCCGGCGGACATGGGGGAGGTGGTGTCCGGTTTCATCACAGGGTCAAACGTATCCAGCAACCGGCGGTGGTGGGGGAGGCGCGCCGTGAGTCCGAGAAGCGACGGCGTAGAATCTCATACGACTTTCGTTTGATCTGCCGTGTGGCAGGAAAGGGGCAAAATCCATGGCAAAGCTCGACTTTGACAAACTCAACGCTACGCAGCGCTTCCTCCAGTTCGCGGTCTTCCGCGCCATCCCTGGTGCGCTGGGCAATGAGCGAGCGGAGCTTATCGACGAAGCTCGCGCATTTTTCGCTGGATTGGAAGAGCAGGGCCTCGTCACTGTCCGCGGCATCTACGACAACACCGGAATCCGGGCTGATGCGGACTTCATGATCTGGTGGCACGCCGAGGAGTTCGAGCACCTGCAAAAGGCGTTGGCCGATTTCCGCCGCGAGACGTCTTTCGGGCAGCGTGTGGAGGTCAGCTGGATCGGCAACGGCTTGCACCGCCCTGCGGAATTCAACAAATCCCACCTGCCCAGCTTCATCATGGGTGAAGAGCCGGGCGATTGGATCACGGTGTACCCCTTTGTCCGTTCTTACGACTGGTACGTGATGGATCCGCAGGAGCGGCGCCGCATCCTCGCCGAGCACGGCATGGCAGCACGCGACTTCGCCGACGTGCGGGCGAATACCGTCGAGGCGTTCACCTTGGGCGATTACGAGTGGATGCTGGCGTTCGAGGCGCCCACGCTGGAGCGCATCGAAGCGCTGATGAAGACGATGCGCTACACCGAGGCACGCCTGCACGTGCGCGAGGAGATCCCGTTCCAGACGGGCCGCCGCGTGGGCGACATCGCCGAGATTATCGAGATGCTGCCGTAGGTGGAGCGGTCAAGCTCCTGCTCTACGCTTCGTCGAGCGTCAGCGATATGGAGTTGATGCAGTAGCGCAGGTCGGTGGGGGTGTCGAAGCCCTCGCCGGCGAACACGTGGCCCAGGTGCGAGCCGCAGTTGGCGCACAGCACCTCAGTGCGCACCATGCCCAGCGAGGTGTCCTCGCGCTCGATGACGGCATCGCCCGCAAGCGGGGTAAAAAATGACGGCCAGCCGCAGTGAGCGTCGAACTTCTCCGAGGAGCGGAACAGCTCCGCCCCGCACGCACGGCAGCGGTACACACCCTCGGTGGTGGTGTTGGTGTACTCGCCGACCCCCGGAGGCTCAGTGCCAGCCTCGCGCAAGACATGGAACTCCTCAGGAGAGAGCTTCTCGCGCCACTGTGCGTCCGTGAAGTCCAAGTAATTCGGTGTCTGCTCGCTCATCGCACAGTCCTTTCCGTCGAAGGTGTCCGCAAGGATAGCCCCGACAATACCCAGCCTGCGCACGCAACAATAAATATCGCCCACCCGGCAGTGGGCAGGAACGTATTTAGCCAGGCGCCCTCCAGCGGATGCGCGGAGCTGGTCCAGCTCAACGGGGAAAGGCAGAGCGCGGCACCCAGCCACGCAGGCCAACTGCGCAGTGGGCTCGCGGGATGGAAAACGGAAAACAGCGCGGGAAACAACGTCATGGAGTAGTAGGCCTGGCCTAGCGAGGACAGCAGGCAAACCCCTGCCAGCAGCACTCCCGAACCCACAGACAGGTACAGCAGCTCCTCGGTCTGCCGGACTCTGGCCAGACCTAATACAGCGGCGGCAACCGCCGCGGCCAACAAGGCGAACAGCACGATGTGCGCCCAGGCGGGCATGCCGAAGTAGACGGCGCAGCCAGACAGGGAGGAGTTGGCGTAGTCACGGGTGGTGCGCAGGTACGGCACCACTACATCGAGGTAGTCGCGTGCGCCCGGGGTCAACGGCCAAGCGATGAGGTTCATCAGCACCGGCACGGCGACTGCTCCAATCAGAGGGCGCCAGCGCAACTGCAGCAACGGAAGGATCACCAGCGGGGCGAACATGGGCTTGACCAAAATAGCCACCCCAAGCACCACACCTGCAGCGATGTCGCGTCGAGAACCAAGCAGTGCAATAAAGGTAACCAACGCGAGCAGAAGCACGCCGTTGATGTTGGAAAAGACCAACGTGTTGGTCACAGCCTCCGTGCAAAACGCCAGGGCGATGGCGACCGGCAGAGTCGGTCCGGACAGCGGGCGGCCCCACAGGCGCGTCAGCCAGGCCAGCGCCGCGATGATGCAAGCCGCGTTTAGGGCGATGAACACGGGGCGCGCCGTCGCCATGTCCGAGAACAACCCCAGTGGCGATAACAGCAGCGTCGCGCCAGGGTTGTACAGGTAGTGCGGGTCGACGTGGCTGTAGACCTCGTTGTAGACGGGGACCCGCTCCACAAAGCGGCGCGCCGCCGACCACACCGTGGTGAAGTCGTCTGTGACCGAGCCATCCCGCGCCAAAATGAGCAAACGGTGTAGGACGAGCAGCACCGCGATCGGCCAAACAGCTGCGGTCACGGCAGGCGCGAAAGAGGCAGTCGGCACCGCAGATGGGTCCTGCTGGTTAGCGGTACTGCTACTCAGCGGCCTTGTATGCGTCGGTGGGGAAGCAATCACGCGCCTAACCGTACCTGGCGGGATGTGCTTACCTTTCGCGCACGCTCCGGTATCGCAGGAACAACACAGAATCGCCTGAGTCTGCCTCGAGGTCGGAAGCATGCGTGGCCTCCAGCGTGTAGCGATCTTCAAACGGTGGCTGCTGGGCCAGGTTGTCCATGCCCCATGGGCCGTCGGCGTCGCTCACGGTGGGATCGAGGGTGATGTGCAGGACATCGATCTGGTTGTCTGCGATCATGTCGGCGTACACGCTGGGGCCGCCCTCGCAGGCAATGCGCTTGAATCCCTCCCGGTGCAACGCCTCCACAATCTCAGCTGCGGTGCCTTCGCCAGCGGCCACAAATCGAGCGCCCGCCCGTTCTAACGCGGCGCGTTTGTTGTTGAGCGTGACGTCGAGCAGTGAATCTTCCGGGCAGACGATGATGGCGTCGCGTCCCTTGAACACTCCGGCATTGGGCTTGATGTTGAGGGAACGGGAGAGGATGGCGATGGGCGTGTCTGCAGGACCGTAGGCCTCCGCCGTGACAGTGCCGGCGGAAACGAGCACCACGTCGGCCCACGAGCGCAAAGCGTGGAGGAGCTGCGAGTCGAGGTCGTTTCCCAGCACCGCGGAAGTGCCTCTGCGTCCGAAGGCGCCGAAGATAGTCATCACCATCGCGGCTCGGGTTTCGCACTCTGCGCTGTCGAGGACGGGACCGATCAAATCGCTTGCACAAGTAGTCATGCGCAAAAGAGTAACCCCGGCTCCAGGCAGAACCTGGGCCGGGGAGTGGAGCGGATGACGAGACTCGAACTCGCGACCCTCACCTTGGCAAGGTGATGCGCTACCAACTGCGCTACATCCGCAATGCAAACGTTCGTCTGCATAGGAATCCAGCAAGGATTCCAGTGCGCGATACTGGGATCGAACCAGTGACCCCTACCGTGTCGAGGTAGTGCTCTACCGCTGAGCTAATCGCGCGAGGCTAGTTAAGTTTGGAGGTGGATACGGGAATCGAACCCGTGTACACGGTTTTGCAGACCGTTGCCTAACCACTCGACCAATCCACCGTGGAGTTACCTCCGAAGTATTCGGTGTACCCCGAAGTACTTGGAGCGGATGACGAGACTCGAACTCGCGACCCTCACCTTGGCAAGGTGATGCGCTACCAACTGCGCTACATCCGCATTGTTATTCAATTTGCGAGGGGTAAACCCTCTGTGCGCGATACTGGGATCGAACCAGTGACCCCTACCGTGTCGAGGTAGTGCTCTACCGCTGAGCTAATCGCGCTCAAGTTCCCTTGGGAACTGGAGCGGATGACGAGACTCGAACTCGCGACCCTCACCTTGGCAAGGTGATGCGCTACCAACTGCGCTACATCCGCATGCTCTCTGCACTGTTCGTGCTGAGTGCGAGAACAAACCTTATCCGCATTCCGCACTCCCTTCCAAATCGGCACGTCACAGCCGTTTCTGTGCGCGTTTTTGGAAATTACGCGGGTGTCATTCCTGTCGCGGGGACTCTTGCTTGGCGACGTTCACCTTCGGCTCTCCGCGATACCCCGCATGACCTGCCGATTCGGTACTTTCGGGTGCGGCGTGTAATCTTTCAACTCGTTCGGTCCTATGGCTCAGTGGAAGAGCGTTCCGTTCACACCGGAAAGGTCGCTGGTTCGATCCCAGCTAGGACCACAAAATCAGAAGCCGCCTCCAAGCAGGCGGCTTTTTGCGTTTGCGGCCCGACTAGCGGTGCGGGGCTGACGGCTCTTATGTTTTCGCAGCGGGGGTCAGGGAACTAACGTTTGGTCGCATCCGACTACTGAAGCTAAGCGCCAATCGGCGCGAAGGTTTTACCTGTAAGGAGATGTCATGCACATTGCGACTACCGCACGACGAGGGGGAGTGGTGGCCGCTATCGCGGCGACGACGGTCCTTTCTGCAGCGCCGGCTCTCGCCCACGATTCCGTGATCGGTTCAAACCCTGAAGACGGCGCAGTGATCTCGCAGTTTCCGGATACTGTCTTGCTCGAGTTTTCCGGTGAGGTCCAGGACGGCTTCAGCACCGTGGCCATTTCGCGCGAAGCTGACGGCTCTGCCGACGTGATTTACTCGGGCGAGCCCGAAATTGACGGCCGCAATGTCACCCTCGACCTTCCGGCGGATCTCGCCCCGGAGGCGGGCGATTACAAGGTCGGCTACCAGATCGTGTCCTCTGACGGGCACGCAACGAAGGGCATGACCTCGTTCACGTTTGATCCTGCAGGCGAGTCCGAAGCGGCGACTGCCCAGGAGAAGAGCCAGGAGAAGAGCGAGCAGAAGGGCGCAGCGGAGGAAGCCGAAAAAACCTCTGAAAACGAAACCGATAGCTCTAGCTTGCTCAAGACATTCCTGATCGCGTTTGTCGTCGCCCTCGGCGTCATCGTGGCAGGGCGCGCACTGATGAAGCGTTCGAAGCAGAACGAGCCGGACACCAGCCGCGACGAGAAGTAGGAGACAGCGATGAAAAAGACTCTGATTTCCGGGCTCGTAGCCTCCGCAATGGTTCTCGCCGCATGCAGCGACGAGGCGAGTGATTCTGCGACGCAGGAGCAGTCGTCATACAACGAGGCAACGTCCGAGGTGGCCACTAGTGATCCGGCAGGCGACTTCGCCGACGGTGATGTCGCTCTCGACCGGGGAGCTGTTCGCGCGAAGGCGGCGAATGATGCAGCCGATGGCAGCGACATGACCTCGATCTTCGGCACGCTGCGCAACACCACGGACAAGGACATCACTGTGGTTGGGTTCACTACGTCGCTTGGTGATGCCACCTACCAGATTCACGAGGTGGTCGACGGCAAGATGCGTGAAAAGGAAGGCGGTTTCGACGTCCCCGCGGGCGGCACGCACGAGCTCGCCCCAGGTGGCGACCACTTCATGGTGATGGGCTACGCCCCGGCGATCGAGGCGGGCGACTCCATCGACGTCACGCTGCTGCTCGAGGGCGGCAGCACCGTTACCATCCCCGACGTCGCAGTTCGCACCATGCTGCCGGGCAATGAAAGCTATGGCGATCAAGCCGGACACGACATGGGCGGCCATGCTGAGCACTCTGGGCACGCTGAGCACGCTGAGCACAGCCACTAAGGAGGGCGCATCATGCCAGGTGTGAGCCGGCGGGGGTTTTTGAAGGGGACGGCCGGGACGGTCGGCGTGGCGTCGTCAGGCATGCTGCTCGCTGCCTGCGACGATCCTCCGAGCAACTCGGAGCCGAACAGCGAGCCGCTGACAGAAGCGGCTGTCGCCTTCGACGGCGAACACCAGGCGGGCATTCAGACCCCGTCGCAGGCGTCGTTGAACCTCGCCGGTTTCAACCTTAAAGACGCGGTGGACGCGGCAGGCGTCGCCAGGCTGATGCGGCTGTGGACCGAAGACGCCCGCGAGCTCACCGCAGGCCGAAACCCGCTGTCCAGCTTGGAACCGGAGATGGTTCAGTGGCCGGCGAATCTCACCATCACCTGCGGGTTCGGCCAGCGAATCTTCGAGCTCGCAAACCCGGATGCGAAACCGGACTGGTTGCACGACATCCCTACCGTGCCACGCGAACAGCTGCAAGCGCAGTGGGGACAGACGGATCTGGTGCTGCAAATCTGCTCGGACGATCCAGTGATGTGCGCATGGGCGTTGCGCCACATGACGCGTGCCGGGATGGATTACGTGGAAACCGCCTGGTTGCAGCAGGGCTTTGTCAACGCCTACGGGTCCATCCCGAAGGGCCAGACACCGCGCAACCTGTTCGGCCAAGTAGACGGCACCGTCAACCCGCAAACAGACCAGGACTTCCAGCAGCAGGTGTTCGCGGACGACGGATCGTCCTCGCTCGTGGTGCGCCGCATCACGATGGACCTGGATAACTGGGAGCGCCTCGACCGCGCGTCTCGCGAGGTAGCAGTCGGGCGCAAGCTTGACGACGGTGCTCCGCTGACCGGCGGCGACGAATACGATGCCCCGGACATGGAAGCCACGGACGAGTACGGGCTTCCCGCCATCGACAAAAACTCCCACATGGCGCGCGCGATGCCGCCTGCAAACCATCCGGAGCAGCGGTTTTTGCGCCGACCCTACAGCTACACGCTGCCGCCGGCGCTGGGCGAGCTGTCCAACGCAGGGCTGATCTTCCTGGCCTATCAGAAAGACCCGGACGTGCAGTTCACGCCGGTGCTGCAACGGCTCATGGAGGTGGACCGCCTCAACGAGTGGACCACCCACATCGGTTCCGCGGTGTATTGGATCCCGCCGGGCACGGCGGCGCCCGAAGGGACGTCGCAAGGCAGCGCACGCGGCGACACGTACTGGGGCGAGACAGTACTTTCGGGTGGCCGGGGGTAGAATCCCTGGCGTCCGGCGCGCCCCGAGCGCCGTCAGGAGAGAACGTAGAGGATGGGTCGCGTCCAGGTATGCCGTGTCCCAGTGAAGCGCAAAGGAGCGCACGACAGATATGTCCATCGAAGCAGCAGTCGAGTTCGCACCGTTCGAGGTTCCCGCCGGTACCGCCGTCGGCGCCGCCATGCGGGAGCTGAACCTGCCCAATAAGGGGGAGGGCGCCATCGTGTGCGTCCAGGATGAACAGGGCGACCTTAAAGACCTCTCGTACGTCCCCGACACGACCGCGACGTTTATTCCGGTGCCCGCGAACACCGAGCAGGGCCGCTCCGTCATCCGCCACTCCTGCGCCCACGTGCTCGCCCAGGCCGTCCAGGCCGAGTTCCCCGGCACCAAACTAGGAATCGGCCCGGCCATCAACGACGGTTTCTACTACGACTTCGACGTGGCGGAGCCGTTCACGCCCGAGGATCTGAAGACGCTGGAAAAGCGCATGAAGAAGATCATCAAGCAGGGCCAGAAGTTCGTCCGCGGCGTCTACGCCTCTGCGGAGGAGGCCGCCGCTGACCTGAAGGACGAGCCGTACAAGCTTGAGCTGATCAACGACAAGGGCAACGTCGACCCAGATTCCGACGAGGCCACCGAGGTCGGCGCCGGCGAGCTGACGCACTACGACAACGTCAACCCGCGCACCAACGAGGTCGAGTGGCACGACTTGTGCCGCGGCCCGCACGTGCCCACCACCAAGTACATTCCGGCATTTGCACTGACGCGCTCGTCCGCGGCCTACTGGCGCGGCGACCAGAACAACGCCGGCCTGCAGCGCGTCTACGGCACCGCGTGGGAATCCAAGGACAAGCTCGAGGAATACATGACAATGCTCGAGGAGGCGGAAAAGTGCGACCACCGCCGCCTGGGCAACGAGCTGGACCTGTTCTCCTTCCCGGATGAGGTCGGCTCCGGCCTGCCGGTGTTCCACCCGGACGGCGGCATCGTGCGCATGACCATGGAGCAGCACTCCCGCGAGCGCCACGTCGCCGCCGGCTACTCCTTCGTCAACACCCCGCACGTGACCAAGGGCGACCTGTTTAAGAAGTCCGGCCACCTGGACTGGTACGCCGACGGCATGTTCCCGCCGATGAAGCTCGACGGCGAGGTCGACGAGGACGGCAACGTGACGAAGCAGCCGGTGGACTACTACGCCAAGCCGATGAACTGCCCGATGCACAACCTGATCTTCGATTCGCGCGGCCGTTCCTACCGTGAGCTGCCGCTGCGCCTGTTTGAGTTCGGCACCGTCTACCGCTACGAAAAGTCCGGTGTGGTCCACGGCCTGACCCGCGCCCGCGGCTTCACGCAGGACGACGCCCACATCTACTGCACCGAGGAGCAGCTGGAAGAAGAGCTGACCAGCGTGCTGGAGTTCATCATCTCCCTGCTGCAGGACTACGGCCTGGACGACTTCTACCTGGAGCTGTCCACCAAGGACCCGAACAAATACATCGGCGACGACGAGATTTGGGAGCGCTCCACCAGCATCCTGGAGTCCGTGGCCAAAAAGTCCGGCCTGGAACTGGTGCCGGATCCGGCGGGTGCAGCTTTCTACGGCCCGAAGATTTCCGTGCAGGCGCGCGACGCCATCGGCCGCACCTGGCAGATGTCCACCGTACAGCTCGACTTCAACCTGCCGGAGCGCTTTGACCTGACCTACACCTCCTCCGACGGTTCGAAGAAGCGCCCGGTGATGATTCACCGCGCTCTGTTCGGCTCCATCGAACGCTTCTTCGGCGTGCTGCTCGAGCACTACGCCGGCGCATTCCCGGCGTGGCTGGCGCCGCACCAGGTGGTGGGCATCCCCGTGGCCGACGCCTTTGGCGAGCACCTGGACGGTGTTATCGGCGCACTGCGCGAACGCGGCATCCGCGCGGAGGTCGACCACTCCGATGACCGCATGCAGAAGAAGATCCGCACCCACACCACCGGCAAGGTGCCGTTCATGCTGCTCGCCGGCGAGCGAGACGTGGAGGCGAACGCGGTCAGCTTCCGTTTCCTGGACGGCTCCCAGATCAACGGCGTGCCGGTGGACGACGCAGTGGAGATCATCACCGAGTGGGTCACCGCCAAGCGCAACGACCAACCGAATGAGGCCACCGTTGCAACCCGCAACTAACGGTGAGACCTATGCCGACACCGGCGTAGGCGACCCGGACCGCCTCTCCCGCCTGTGGGCGCCGTACCGTTCGAGCTACATCGCGTCCATGCCCGCAGCGGATGAGGGGGCGGGGGAGACCGAAGGAGCGTCGCGAAGCAAAGGCGACCCCTTTTTGGAAATCCCCACAATGAGCGACGAGGACGGGTTGATCATCGCGCGCGGCCAGACCGTGTACGCGGTGTGCAACCTGTACCCGTACAACGCCGGCCACCTCATGGTCGTGCCGTACCGCAAGGTTGCGGAGCTTGAGGCGCTCACCGACGAGGAAACCGCCGAGCTGATGGCGTTTACCAAACACGCGGTGAAAACGCTCAAGCGCGTCTCCTCACCGGAAGCGATTAACGTTGGGCTGAACCTGGGCAAGGCGTCCGGCGGGTCCGTGGGCGACCACTTGCACATGCACGTGGTGCCGCGGTGGGCCGGCGACTCGAACTTCATGACGGTCGTCAGCGGCACGAAGGTCCTGCCGCAACTTCTGCGAGACACCCGCGCGCTGCTTGCCGAGGGCTGGCGCGAGATTGACGAAAAGGAAGCGGGGCAACGCGATGCTTAGCGTGCACGGGCGAAAGCCGGCTGCCGTGGTGGTGGAGCCGGTGGCGAAGGGGCTGCTGAACATCGGCATGACCGCGAACGCGACGACGGCGGTCGGCACAGCACTGACCATGCTCACGGCGATGGTGCTCATCCCCACCGACCACCTGGTTGCTGCTGCTGTGCTGAGCCTGTTGTTCGCCGCCTTCGACATGGTGGACGGCACGATGGCCAGGCTGCGCGGCGGAGGCACGGCGTTCGGCGCAACGCTGGACGCCAGCTGCGACAGGCTCACCGACGGTGCACTGTTCGGCGCCATCGCGTGTTGGATGATCTACGTGGCGGACGCCGCCCCGGTCAACGTGGCAGTGTGCCTGGCGGTGCTCGTCCTTTCGCAGACCATCAGCTACATCAAGGCCCGCGGCGAAGCTGGCGGATTGAAGATCGTGGGCGGGTTGATCGAGCGCCCGGAGCGCCTCATCCTCGGACTCGGCGGCATCGCACTCGAGGGCTTCGGCGTGCCGCACGCAGTGGAGGTATCGCTGTGGATCCTGCTGGTCGGCTCCGTATTCACCGTGGTGCAGCGACTCATCTTTGCCAAGCGCGATGAGGGGGCGAACGCCACAATCGCCCCGCCGGCGGGGGCGTAGATGGCCTCGGTGCGGGAGCGGCTCACCGCCGCCGGCTACATCGCCGGATGGAAGATCGTTGGCGCGCTGCCGGCACCCCTGACCGCACGCGCCGCCGAGATCGCGGCGGACCAGATCTCCGCCGACGGCGCAGGCATGGATATGCTGCGCCGGAACTTGGCCCGCGTAGTCGGGCCGGAACATGTGACCCGCCAACTGGTGCGCGACGCCACGCGCTCTTATGCCCGCTACTGGCTGGAGGCGTTTCGGCTGCCGCGGCTCGCAGGCGATCCGCAGCTTGACGCCTCCCTGTCTGCGGGCCTGGTCGGCCGTGAACACTTAGACCGCGCGCTTTCAAAAGGCAACGGGGCGGTGATCACGCTGCCACACTCCGGTAACTGGGATATGGCCGGAATGTGGCTGGTGCAAAACTACGGAGGGTTCACCACGGTGGCGGAGCGACTGAAACCGGAGGCGTTGTTTGACGCGTTCGTCCAGTTCCGCCAGTCCCTCGGCTTTGAGGTAGTGGCGCTGACAGGCGGCGAACGGCCGCCGTACGAGCAGCTCAAAGAAACGCTGGAAGCCGGCGGCGTGGTGTGCCTATTGGGCGAGCGCGACTTTTCCGGGCACGGTGTGCCTGTGACGTTCTTCGGCGAGGAAACGACGTTTCCAGCCGGGCCGGCGAAGCTGGCCATGGACACCGGGGCTGCGCTGCTTGTGGCGCACTCCTGGTTTTGCGGTACCCGGCTCCGTCCGGAGTGGGGCATGAGCGTGTCCGCGCCGGTGGAAGTAGCCACGCTCGAGCAGACTGCGCAGCGTGTCGCGGACTTGTTTGCAGCCAACATCGCCGCGCACCCCGCTGACTGGCACATGTTGCAGCCGCTGTGGCCGGCGGACGCGAAAAAGCCCAGCCGCCGCCGTGATTTCGAGCGCCGCTTGCGGGAGGCGGGGAGGTAGGCCGTGCGAGTCGGTTTGGTGTGCCCCTACTCCTTCGATGAACCCGGGGGAGTTCAAGCCCACGTGCTTGAACTAGCGCAGCAACTGCGAAATGCGGGGCATCACGCCGAGGTGCTCGGCCCGGCATCCGAGGCAACGCCGTTGCCGGAGTGGGTCACCCGCGGCGGCCCCGCGGTACCAGTGCGCTACAACGGCTCCGTGGCGCGGCTGTCCTTCGGCCCGCAAGTGCGGTGGACCACCCGCCAATTCATCGAGCAGGGCGGCTTTGACATCCTCCACGTCCACGAACCGAATTCGCCGAGCTATTCCATGGCGGCCACGCGCACGGCCACCGGGCCGCTCGTTGCTACCTATCACGCCTCGGCAGAGTCGTCCTACGCGCTGAAACTGGCCCTGCCCGCGTTGCGCGGCAGCCTGGAAAAGATTCGCGCCGGTATCGCAGTCAGCGAGGAGGCATGGCGCTGGCAGGCAGAGCAGGTGGGCACCGATCCCGTGATCATTCCCAATGGGGTGGACACTTCCCGGTTTGCCGCCGCCCGCCGGGCAATCGCGGAGGACGGTGATGTTGAGGTGGCGTTTTTGGGCCGGTTGGACGAACCCCGCAAGGGTCTCGACGTCTTCCTCGACGCGGTGGCGATGCTCCCGCAGCGTCCACGGGTCACTGTCATGGGCGCTGGCACCGCGCGCGCCGTTGACGGCGTCACGTTCACGGGTCGCGTCACTGAGGAGAAAAAGGCCGCGATTTTGGGTCGTGCCGACATCTTTGTCGCTCCGAACCTGGGCAGTGAGTCCTTCGGCATCATTTTGGTCGAAGCGATGGCGGCGGGCTGCGCGGTCGTCGCCAGCGACATCCCCGCGTTTGCGGCAGTGTGCGGCCAGGATGCCGGGTTGCTGTTTCCACCGGGAGACACTGTAGCGCTCGCCAGGAAAATACAGATGCTTATCGACGACGTCCCGTTGCGCACCCGCCAGTCCAACCAGGGGAGCGAACGGGCCAAGCAGTTCGACTGGTCGGTGGTGACCGGTCAGGTGCTCGCGGTCTACGAGGCTGTGTCCGTCGACGAGAAGGTAGGGGTGGAACGGTGGCTGTGACACTTGTGCTGTGGGTGATTGTCGCCGTCGTTGTGGCGCTGTTCGCCGCGTGGGCCTTCAACACGGCGCAGCGGTTGAACCGGCTGCACATCCGCCTCGACCGTTCCCGCGACGCGTTGCAGGCGACTTTGGATCGCCGGTGCGCTGTTGTGGCGGCCCTTTACCCGGAGCTGGGGCATCTCGCGTCCGAGACGGAACAGGTGCGGCTCGGTGCGACTGATCTGCGCAGCAGGCTCGCGCAGGAGGAGGTACTGACGGCGGCGCTGCGCGAGCGGGTGGGCGCGGCCGGGCTGCCCACAGCGTTGCAAGACGCGAATACCCGAGTCGAACTTGCGCTTCGCTTCTACGACGACGCGGTGGAGGATACGCGTGCGTTGCGGGTCCGGCCGACGGTTCGCGCGTTTCGCCTCAGCGGCACGGCACCCCTTCCGCAGTATGCACGGGGTGACCGGTCTTAGCCCGCCGAAGGCGGTGCGTATAATGCCGTCTGTTACACGTCAACCGAGGAAAAGGGGTGCGTTATGTCGGGCCACTCAAAGTGGGCAACCACCAAGCACAAGAAGGCCGCGAACGACGCGAAGCGTTCCAAGCTGTGGGCGAAGATGATTAAGGACATCGAGGTCGCGGCTCGTACCGGCGGTGGCGATCCGGCCGCGAACCCCACTCTGGACGACATGATCCGCAAGGCCAAGAAGGCCTCTGTGCCGAACGACAACATCGAGCGTGCGCGTAAGCGCGGCTCCGGTGAGGAAGCTGGCGGCTCGAACTGGGAGACCGTCATGTACGAGGGCTACGGCAACAACGGTGTTGCCGTGCTGATCGAGTGCCTGACCGACAACCGCAACCGCGCCGCCACCGAGGTTCGCACGGCGATGACCAAGAACGGCGGCAACCTTGGCGAGTCCGGTTCGGTCGGTTACATGTTCGAGCGCACCGGTGTGGTGACAATCCAGAAGGGCGAGCTGAGCGAGGACGACGTGCTCATGGCGGTGCTCGATGCCGGCGCCGAGGAGGTCAAAGACCTGGGCGAGGAGTTCGAGATCACCTGTAAGCCGACGGATCTCCCGGCGGTGCGTGAGGCGCTGACGGGCGAGGGCATCGAGATCGAGGATGCTGGCCAGGAGTTCCGCGCGGACGTGGAGGTAGAGCTGGACGCTGAGGGCGCGAAGAAGATGATGCGTCTGATCGACGCGTTGGAGGACTCCGACGACGTGCAAAACGTTTACACCAACATGAACATCTCTGACGAGGTTGCAGCACAGCTGGAGGACTAGATTCCTTCTGCGTTTCAAGCCCGTGTCGCGCTGCGGTGCGGGCTTTTGTGCTGCCGGACCACCGCCGATTGAGGCTGCGCGTGACAGGCGTGTGGTAGAACATATGTGTCACATGTGCGGAAGGAGGATGGGATGTCGCTTGAAGGCTTGCGCGTCATGGGCATCGACCCGGGGTTGACCCGGTGCGGTCTGTCTGTGGTTCAGGCGGGGCGCGGGCGGCAGATCATTCCCATTGCGGTCGGTGTGGTGCGCACGCCGTCCACCGCCGAGCTTGCAGAGCGCCTGCTGCGAATCTCGCGTGCGGTGGGCGAGTGGATCGACGACTACCAGCCGGACGTCATCGCCATGGAGCGCATCTTCGAACGCGGCAACGTCTCTACGGTCATGCATACTGCACACGCGGTGGGTGTGATGGTGCTCGCCGCGGCGGAGCGTGGGATTCCGGTGCACATGTACACCCCATCTGAGGTGAAAAAAGCGATCTCCGGCAACGGCCGTGCGGACAAAAAGCAGATGACGGTGATGATCACCCGCATCTTGGGGCTGTCTGAGGCGCCCAAGCCGGCGGACGCGGCGGACGCGCTGGCCATCGCGGTGTGCCACTGCTGGCGCGCACCGCTGATCGCACGTACTAACCAGCTCTCTATGAAGGCGGCGAACCAATGATTGACTCCTTGCACGGCGAAGTGCTCTCCATCGGACTCGACCACGGTGTCATCGAGTGCTCCGGCGTGGGCTACCGGTTCTTGGCCACTCCGCAGACGCTGGGGAGGTTAACTCGCGGCGAGCAGTGCAGGGTGATGACGTCCATGGTCGTCAAAGACGACGGGGTCACACTGTACGGTTTCGGCGACACCGAAGCGCGGGAGATGTTTCACAAGCTGCAGTCGGTTTCCGGGCTGGGGCCGAAGCTCGCGCTCGCGGCGCTGTCCGTGTTCGACCCGGGGGAGCTGTCTTTGCGCATCGCCAGCTCGGACACGAAGGCCATCCAATCCATCCCTGGGGTGGGTAAGAAGATGGCGGAGCGCATCGCGCTCGAGCTCAAGGACAAGGTTGAGGCCTTCATCCCGGCCCGTGGCGAATCTGGCCCGGCCAAAGCAGCGGCCTCGAGCGCGGGGACCTCGTTGGCGTCTGAACAGGTAGTGGAAGCACTTGTGGGCCTGGGCTTCCAGGAACGCTCTGCCCGTCCCGTCGTGGAGGCGCTGGTGGAGGCAGAGCCGGAGGAATCCGCGTCCGTGCTGTTGCGCCGCGCGTTGAGCCAGCTGGGCAAGAAGTAAGGGGGCAGGGCAGTGTCGGACGTGGAAAAGACTGAATTTGCTCTCCCAGACGGGTTCGCCGCGAAGTCTCCGTCGCCGGTGGATGCCCACGCGCAGGCGGACGAGCACGACATCGAGCGCTCGCTGCGACCGAAGTCCATCAAGGAGTTCATCGGGCAGCCGAAAGTGCGCGAGCAGCTCAACTTGGTTCTCGCCGGCGCCCGCAGTCGCGGAGTGACCCCGGACCACATCTTGCTTTCCGGCCCGCCCGGCTTGGGCAAGACAACCATGGCCATGATCGTGGCGCAGGAGCTGGGCACGTCGCTGCGCATGACCTCGGGCCCGGCTCTCGAACGGGCCGGCGATCTCGCTGCGATGCTGTCGAACCTCATGGAGGGCGACGTGCTGTTTATCGACGAGATCCACCGCATCGCCCGCCCGGCGGAAGAGATGCTGTACATGGCGATGGAGGACTTCCGCATCGACGTCATCGTCGGAAAAGGTCCCGGTGCCACCTCGATTCCGCTGGAGATTCCGCCGTTTACCCTCGTCGGTGCGACCACGCGCGCGGGCATGCTCACCGGTCCACTGCGTGACCGTTTCGGGTTTACCGCGCAGATGGAGTTCTACGACGTTGAGGATCTGACCAAGGTGGTCAGCCGTGCCGCGACGATTCTGGGCGTGCGCATCGACAACGATGCGGCAGTAGAAATCGCGTCGCGCTCCCGAGGCACCCCGCGTATTGCCAACCGTCTGCTGCGTCGCGTGCGCGACTGGGCGGACGTGCACGGGGACGGCAACGTCGACCTTGCAGCTGCGCGTGCAGCGCTCGACGTGTTCGACGTCGACGAACTCGGGTTAGACCGGCTTGATAGGGCTGTGCTGGACGCGCTGATCCGCGGGCACGGCGGGGGACCGGTCGGCGTCGGCACGCTGGCGATTGCCGTGGGTGAAGAACCGGCAACGATCGAGGAGGTGTGCGAGCCGTATCTCGTGCGTGCTGGACTCATGTCGCGCACCGGACGCGGCCGCGTCGCCACCGCCGCGGCGTGGGAGCACCTCGGTTTGCAGGCGCCGCCTGACGCCCCGGGGCAAATGTCACTTTATTAAGGGTTGAGTGGGACCGGACTGCGGAATTTTTCGAGCTATGCCGTAGCATGTTCCGTTGTGTCTCCACCGGCACGCCCCTCATTTGCATCAATTCGCAGGTGCGGCGGGGTGCGGTGGGGGAGAAAATTGGAGCTCGGAAAGCAGAGGAGTCAGCTCAGTGTCCAACAACACTCGGCGGTCCCGCGAGATGAAGGGGAAGAAGCGTTGGCCTGCACGGGCTCTCGCCTTCTTCGCCCTCCTCGTCATCGGCGTCTACGCCCTAGTCTTTTTCACCGGCAGCAAGTCTGCTGAGCCAAAGCTCGGCATCGACCTGCAGGGCGGAACCCGCGTCACGCTGGTCCCGCAAGGCGACGAGCCGACGTCCGAGCAGCTGGAAGACGCACGCAACATCCTGGAAAACCGCGTCAACGGCATGGGTGTTTCCGGCGCGTCTGTCGTCGTGGACGGCAACACCATCGTCATCGAGGCGGCCGGCGACGACACGGCTGAGATCCGCAACATCGGCCAGACCTCCCAGCTGTTCTTCCGCCCGGTGTTGGACCCGCCAGCCGCGGACAGTGCCAAGGTCGACGCCGTGATCCTGGACATGGCCAACGAGTGGGTTGAATACGGCATCTTCTCCCCGCAGGAGGGGCAGGCTGTGATGACGCAGCTCGCCGCGCGCAAGGAAGCGGCGGAGAAGGAGGCGCAGAAGGCCGCAGAGAATCCGCAGGGCGACTCGCAGGAGGGCAAGGATGCCGCTCCGAAGGACGATGAAGCGCCGGAGGAGCCTAAGGATGTACCGCAACTGACGGCGGAGCCGCTGCCGGAGCCCAAGGGACCGGTGGAGTCCGCAGAGCGCCGCCAGGAAACCACGGACATGCTGCGCCGCACCCGCCAGTCCACCGACCCGACCGAGCAGTTCGCCGCGCTGACGCTGATGTCCGCGCGATGCATGGGCCAAGTCACCGACCCGCTTGCCGGCTCCGACAAGGCGGATCTGCCGCTTGTCGCGTGTGACCAGAATTCCGGCCAGGCGCTGCTTCTCGACGAGGTTCCCTTGCTCGACGGTGTGACTGACCCGAACGGCCCGCGCCTGACCGGCGAGCAGATCGACACCTCCCGCAACATCAGCGGCGGCTTTAACCCGCAGTCCAGCAAGATGGAGATCAGCTTCGCCTTCAGCCAGGCAGGCCAGCCCAACGGCTCTGAAACGTGGGCTCGCCTGACCAGCGAGATGCTGGGGAAGCAGATCGCCATCACCCTGGACTCCCAGGTCATCTCTGCACCTGAGATTCAGGGAGCTACCCCGGTCGGTTCCGCGACCTCCATCACGGGCAACTTCTCGCAGGAAGAAGCTGAGAGTCTGGCGAACAACCTGCGCTACGGCGCTCTGCCGCTGTCCTTCGCCGGTGAAAACGGCGAGCCGGGCGGCACCGCGTTGTCGGTTCCTCCGTCACTCGGCCAAGCCTCGTTGAAGGCAGGCCTCTACGCGGGCCTGGTGGGCCTTGCCCTGGTGGCACTGTTCGTCTTCGCTTACTACCGCCTGTACGGCCTGATCTCGCTTGCTTCCCTGGTCGTCTCCGGCGTGCTGGTTTACGGCACGCTGGTGTTGCTGGGCCGCTGGATCGGCTACTCGCTGGACCTGTCCGGCATTGCCGGTCTGGTCATCGGCATCGGCGCGACTGCCGACTCCTTCATCGTCATCTACGAGCGCATCAAGGACGAGGTGCGAAAGGGCAAGACCTTCCGCTCGGCCACCGCTTCTGGTTGGGAGCGTGCGAAGGACACCGTGATCACAGGCAACATGGTCACCCTCATCGCCGCGGTGATCATCTACTTCCTGGCCGTGGGCGACGTGAAGGGCTTTGCGTTCACCATGGGTCTGACAACCGTGTTCGACCTGGTTGTCACCTTCCTGGTCACCGCGCCGCTGCTGATCATCGCCTCGCGCAGCCGCTTCTGGTCCAAGCCGTCCGTCAACGGCATGGGCAAGGCATTTGAGACCGCCGACGCACGTCGCTCGCAGGCGCGCGTCACGGGGGAACAGGATGGCGTCGTAAAGCAAGAGCTCCAGCCGGCCGCAACGAATGAGGAGATCTAGACATGTCGAGCACGAAGGCAACTGCCACACACACCTCGGCTGAAGCTGTGAACACCGCAGCTCCCGTCAAGGCGAAGCGTTCCGCAGAGACCCTGTACGACGGCTCCGGCGCCATCGACTTCGTCGGCCGCCGCAAACTTTGGTACGGCATCACGCTCGCGTTGGTTGTGATCTCGCTTCTGGCGATGCTGCTGCGCGGGTTCAACATGGGCATCGACTTCGAGGGCGGCACCAAGATGACCATGCCCGCCGGCGAGCTGGTGGCCGAGCAGGTGGAAGAGACGTTCGTCGACGCCACCGGTGTGACTCCCGAGATGACCCAGATTGTGGGCTCGGGCGACACCCGCATGCTGGAGATCAACTCCGAGCACCTGTCCCAGGAGCAGATCGACGCGGCCCGTCAGGCCATCTTCGACGAGTACCAGATCGAGGACTACAACGGCGAGCCCAGCGCAGACGCGATCGGCGACTCCACGGTCTCCGAGTCCTGGGGCTCCACCATCACCAACCGCATGCTGTTGGCCATGGCGGTCTTTTTGGTCGCCGCAGCGGTCTACGTCGCTGTGCGCCTGCAGCGCGAGATGGCGGCAGCGGCCATGGCCGCGCTGATCGTGGATGCCGTGCTGATCGCGGGCATCTACGCGCTGTTCGGCCTCGAGGTCACCCCCGCGATGATCATCGGTTTGCTCACAGTGCTCACGTTCTCGCTGTACGACACGGTGATCGTGTTTGACAAGGTGCGCGAGAACACCTCCGGCGTGCTTGATTCCCGCCGCTCCACCTACGCGGAGGAGGCGAACCTGGCGGTGAACCAGACCGTCATGCGCTCGATTTCCACGTCCGTCATCTCCGCGCTGCCGATTGTGGCGCTGATGGTCGTTGCCGTGTGGATGCTCGGCGTGGGCACGTTGCGCGACCTGGCCCTGATTCAGCTCATTGGCGTCATCGAGGGCATCTTCTCCTCCCTGTTCCTGGCCACGCCGCTGCTGGTCAGCCTGGTTAACCGGAAGAAGAAGTACAAGGACCACAACGCTGAGGTGGAGCGCTACCGCGCCCGCGCCACCGGCGTCGAGGTGGATGAGGCGCCCGAAGAGGTTGTGCAGGAAAAGCGCCAGGTGGCTACCCCGATGCGCCGCCCTGGCAGCGACGCCGAGGGCACCACTGGCTCCACCACTTGGCGTCCGACGAGTCGATAGGTGGCGGCGCAGACGATGGCAGGACGTTTCACACGAGCCGTCGCGGCATTGACCGTGGCGGTAAGCTGCGTGTCCCTTTCCGCATGCGAGCCCGAGGAGGACACCGGCGAGGAAACGAAAAAGCTGTTCGGCTACCAGGTCCTGAGCGATCTGCGCTCGACCAACGCCGGCACGCTCGAGGGAGCAACGGATTTGGCTGAGGTGCTGTCCGTGCGCCTATACCCGGGCGTGTACGTGCCGGGGCCGAGCGGGCAGATGATCCCGAACACCGACTTGGTCACGACCCAGGTGCTGCCGAGCGATCAGCGCAAGGTGATCTACACGCTCTCGGACGAGGCGGTATTTTCGGACGGCACTCCCGTGACTTGTTCGGATTATCTCTTGACCTTCACCGCCGGGCAGTACCCCGGAATCTTCGGCTCGCACATGCCGCTGTTCGACGACACCGAGGAGCTGTCGTGCACGCCCGGGTCGAAGGAATTCACCCTCACCTTCAAGGAGAAGCGCGGCGCGCGTTGGCGCGGCCTGTTCGAAGCTGGCACGGTGCTGCCCGCCCACGCGGTCGCGTCCAAGCTGGGCAAGAGCGTCGAGGAGCTTGACGACGACCTCCGGTCCGACGACTTCTCCCGCTTGAAGCCGGTGGCGGATGTGTGGCGCAACGGCTTCAACCTCGCAGAGTTCGACCCCGAGCTGCAGGTGTCCTTCGGCCCGTACAAGATCTCCGAGGTCGGGGAGCGCGGGGAAGTCACGCTTGTGGCCAACGAGCACTACTACGGCGATGCCCCGCAGACCGCCGAGATGGTGGTGTGGCCCGGCTCCGCCGATTCTGGGGAGTTGGCCGCGGCGCAGGCACTGCGCATCGGCGATCTGCGCGAGACTGATCCCGCCTGGCACGACGTCAACGCCGAAGGCAACCGTTTGGATGTGCAGACCTCCGTCGGTGAGCTCACCGAAGCGCTGCGGTTTCCGGAGGTTGGCATGTGGGCCACCCCGGAAAACCGCCAAGCGCTTGCCAAGTGCGTGGACCCGAAGGCCGTCGCAAAGGCCTCCAGCGATGTCGCGGGCGTGGACGTGCCGGTTGCGCCGCTGCACGTGCTGCGTCACACCGACCCGCTGGCGCAGCGCGTGGTTGACGTGGCGGAGCCGCACCTCGCCGTCGACATCGACGCGGCTTCCGCGCTGGCGGGCACCGAGGTGCGCATCGGGTATCCGTACCCGGACACGCGCTTTGCCGCGATGGTCGAATCCATCCGTCGCTCCTGCGAGCCGGCCGGCATCACGGTCCGCGACGTCACGGAGGGCGGCAAGACGCTCGCGGACTTGCCGCGGGCGGAATACGACGAATGGGGCAACGAGACGTGGACGGAAGGCAGCGCGGACGTGATTTTGCGCGCCGGCGACCCGATGCGCGAATACCCCTCTGCAAACAACCGCGCCCAGGAGCTGGGTGCGCTGCGCGCCCAAGAGGGCTATCTGTGGGACGAGTTGTCCTCGATTCCGCTGGCCGCGCAGCCCCGTACCTTCGCTGTGGACAGCGAGGTGCGTAACGTGGTGCCATACACAGGTCTTGCCGGCATCGGCTGGAACATGGACCGGTGGCAGCTGCACTCAACCACAACCCCGGCCGAGAAGTAACAGGAGAATCCAACACATGGCCCCCACACCTATCGACGGCAACCGCTACGCCACCGCCCGCGACGCACTGAAGGACAAGATCCGCCAGGTGCAGGACTTCCCGGAAGAGGGGGTGCTATTCGAAGACCTCACTCCGGTGCTGGCGGATCCGGCCGCGCTGAACATCGTGATCGCAGAGATGGCCTCCGCCAGCCGCAGGCTTGGTGCCGACCTGGTCGGCGGCCTGGACGCTCGTGGCTTTTTGCTCGGCTCCGCCGTCGCCTACGAGTTGGGCACCGGTATCTTGGCCATCCGCAAAAAGGGCAAGCTTCCGCCGCCGGTGGTGACTCAGGAGTACACCACCGAGTACAGCTCCGCGGCACTGGAGATCCCGGCAGATGGCATGGACATCGCCGGCAAGAACATCGTGCTGGTCGACGACGTCCTCGCCACTGGCGGCACCCTTCGTGCAGCCCACGACCTGATCGAGCGCGTCGGCGGCACCGTCGCGGGCTACGTAGTTGTGCTGGAGGTGCCGGGCCTCGGCGGGCGCGAGAAGCTTGGCGACGCTCCGCTGGTAGTTCTCGGCGAAGAGGCCCCGGACGCAGCGTAGGATTGCAGTCTTAACAGCGAGAGAAGTTCCCGTCGTGATCGGAGGCTGGAGATGACCGACAAGCCGGTGAAGCGAACGGGGCCCTCTGTGCGCAGCATGTCTGCGCGCTTGGCGCGGTCGCTGACGGGCAACAGCCGCTCCAAAATCAACCCGGTGCTCGACCCGCTGCTGTCGCTGCACCGCAAGTTCCACCCGAAGGCCGATGCGGAGCTGCTGGACCGCGCCTACTCCACGGCGGAGCGGCTCCACGAGGGCGTCTACCGCAAATCGGGAGATCCGTACATCACCCACCCGTTGGCGGTTGCCACGATCTGCGCCGAGATCGGCATGGACACCACCACGCTGGTGGCGGCGCTGCTGCACGACACGGTGGAAGACACCGACTACTCGCTCGACGACCTCACCCGCGACTTCGGCCCGGAGGTGGCCAAGCTCGTCAACGGCGTGACCAAGCTGGACAAGGTGGCGCTCGGGGCCGCCGCGGAGGCGGAGACGATCCGCAAGATGATCGTGGCGATGGCCGAAGACCCTCGCGTGTTGGTGATCAAGGTGGCGGACCGCCTGCACAACATGCGCACGATGCGGTTCTTGCCGCCGGAAAAACAGGCGAAGAAAGCGAAGGAGACGCTCGACGTCATCGCTCCGCTCGCGCACCGCCTGGGCATGGCGAGCGTGAAGTGGGAGCTGGAGGATCTCGCTTTCGCCATTTTGCAGCCGAAGAAGTACGAGGAAATCGTGCGCATGGTGGCCGACCACGCACCCTCACGTGATCGGGCGCTACGGGAGATCACGGAGACACTGAAACGTGAGCTCGCCGCCAACGGCATCGAGTCCGAGGTGATGGGGCGGCCGAAGCACTATTGGTCCATCTATCAGAAGATGGCGGTGCGCGGTCACGACTTCAACGAGATCTTCGACCTTGTGGGCATCCGCGTCCTCGTGGACACGGTCAACGACTGCTATGCAGCCATCGGCGTGGTCCACTCGTTGTACTCGGTGATGCCGGGCCGGTTCAAGGACTACGTGTCCAAGCCCCGCTTCGGCGTGTACCAGTCGCTGCACACCACGGTGATGACGCCGACGGGCCGCCCGCTGGAGGTGCAGGTGCGCACCCACGAGATGCACTACAACGCGGAGTTCGGCGTGGCTGCGCACTGGCGCTACAAGGAGACCAAGGGCTCCCACAAGGGCGACCAGTCTGAAGTGGACCAGATGGCGTGGATGCGCCAGCTGCTGGACTGGCAGAAAGAGGCGGCGGACCCGAACGAGTTCCTAGACTCGTTGCGCTACGACCTGACCAGCCAGCAAATCTTCGCCTTCACCCCGAAGGGCGACGTGGTGGATCTGCCCGCCGGTTCCACCCCGGTGGACTTCGCCTACGCCGTGCACACCGAGGTCGGCCACCGCTGCATCGGCGCGAAGGTCAACGGCAAGCTGGTCACGCTCGAAACTGAGCTGAAATCCGGCGACCGGGTGGAGATTTTCACCTCCAAGGACCAAAACGCCGGGCCTTCGCGGGACTGGCAGGACTTTGTCGTCTCCCCGCGGGCGAAGGCGAAGATCCGCCAGTGGTTTGCCAAGGAGCGCCGCGAGGAGCAGCTGGAGGCGGGCCGCGACGCGCTGGCCGCGGAGGTGCAGCGCGGCGGGTTGCCCTTGCACAGGCTGTTCACCAACGAGTCCATGCGCCAAGTGGCCACGCGCTTGCACTACCAGGACGTCGACGCGCTCTACACGGCCATCGGTGCGGGCAACGTGTCCTCCCAGCACGTTGCGCACCTGCTCATGGATATGTTCGGCGGCGACGACGACGCCGTCGATGTGCTCACCGCACGCACTCCGATGTCCGCGCTGGTGCGCCCGCAAGCCTCCAGCGACGGCCCGGGCATCCTCGTCGAGGGCAGCCCGGATGTGATGGCCAAGTTGGCGAAGTGCTGCCAGCCGGTGCCCGGCGACGCCATTTTCGGCTTTGTCACCCGCGGCGGAGGAGTTTCCGTCCACCGCACGGACTGCACGAACGCGAACAAGCTCAAAGATGAGACGGAGCGTTTGGTTCAGGTGGAGTGGGCGAACCAGAGGTCGTCGCAAAGCTCCTCGCGCGCGACTATCCAGCTCGAAGCCCTGGACCGCAACGGCCTGCTCACGGAGACCACTGGGGTGTTGTCCGAGTCGAAGCTGCCGATCCTGGCCATGTCCTCGCAGGCGGGCGACGACCGCATCGCCACCATCCGGCTGACCATCGAGGTCTCCGACATCAAGCAGCTCGGCTCCATCATGAACCAGATCCGCAACATCGAGGGTGTTTTCGACGTCTACCGCGTGACTGCTTAACGACGCTCCAAAGGGTCCTCCCAAACGCATCCGAGCAAGACTTAAGGTTTCCTCCAGGTGAAATCTTGGTGCACGGGGGGTTATTTGCCCAGCAACCGCGCCGGTGCTTGGGGCAATTGGGCTGCAACAATGCGGATTTCGGGTTACAAGGGAAGGAACCAATCCGCCCCCGAACTCGAGGAGTCCCCGTGTTTGATATCCGCCGCGCCGGCGCCTTGATCGCCGCCACCACCTCGACTGCGGTCGTGCTCACCGCCGCGCCCTTCGCCGCGGCTGCAGAGGCAGACCAGGTCACCATCAACGTCGCCAACATCACCGACTTCCACGGCCGCCTGGAGGAGAACATCCAGCGGGACAAGGAAACGGGCGAGATTAAGGCGAGCCGCAGCGAGATGGGTGCCGCCAACATTGCCGGCATCATCAACTACATCCGCTCCCACAATCCCAACACCATCGTCACCAACTCCGGCGACAACCAGGGTGGCTCCGCGTTCGTCTCCGCGATCTCCGACGACAAGTACACCATGGACTTCGTCAACGCCATCGGCACCGACGGCACCGCAGTGGGCAACCACGAGTTCGACAAGGGCTACGCGGACCTGATCGACCGGATTGTTCCGGGCACCAACGACAAGCAGCTCGGCGCCAACATCTTCAAGACGGACGGCACCCGCGAGGTCAAGCCGTACACCGTCGTGGAAAGGGACGGCGTCAAGGTCGCACTTGTCGGCACCACCTCCAACCTGACTGTGGCCAAGTCCAACCCGGCAAACGTCAAGGGCCTCGACATCAAGGATTCCGCCCTGCAGGTCAACGAGGAAGCGAAGAAGATCAAGGACAACGGCGAAGCAGACGTCGTCATCGCCCTGATCCACGATCCCGCCAAGGAGGCCTCCGAGAAGCTCGACGCAAACTACGTCGACTTCATCTTCGGCGGCGACTCTCACATCCAGGACATGAACCTCGACGCCGCGGTTCCGTACTTCCAGTCCTACGAGTACGGCAAGGTCGTCACCGACCTGACGTTCACCTACGACAAGGCGGACAAGAAGATCGTTTCCCGCTCGGCCGAGCAGCTCGACGCAACCGACCTGGAAAAGCTGAACATCACCCCGGACGAGGACGTCGCCGCCATTGTCCAGGAGGCGAAGTCGAAGGCCGACGAGCTGGGCGCGAAGGTTGTGGCCAACGTCGACGCCGACTTCAAGCGCGGCTCCAACCCTGGCGCCGAGCCGGGCACCAACCGCGGCACCGAGTCCACCGCGAACAACATGCTCGCCGAATCCGCTCTGGTTGCGCTGGAGAAGTTCCTCGACGAGGAGATCGACCTCGGTGTGATGAACGCAGGTGGCGTGCGCGACGATCTGCTCACCGGCGACGTCTCCTACAAGCAGGCATTCAGCGTCCAGCCGTTCGGCAACAGCATCGACGTGGCAACGCTGACCGGTTCGGCCATCAAGGAGGCGCTGGAGAACCAGTGGCAGACCGAGGAGCAGGCTGCGAAGTCCGGCCGTCCCCGCCTGGATATGGGCCTGTCCGACAACGTCTCCTACACTTACAACCCGGACGCCCCGCGCGGCGAGAAGGTCTCCGCCATCACCATCGACGGCAAGCCGCTGGAGATGGACAAGAAGTACCGCGTCGCGGCGTCGTCCTTCCTCTTCGACGGCGGCGACGACTTCATCGATGCTGAAAAGGTGAGCGACCGCAACACCGTCGGCTACAACGACCTGCAGGCGTTCGTGGACTACCTCCAGTCCGACGCGGCGAAGGTGCGCAAGGGGCAGAAGGACGTCGGCGTGGTCCTGCCGGAGGGTGGACTCAAAGCCGGCGAGAAGAACACCATCGAGCTGACCTCCCTGAGCTACTCGTCCGCCGGTGAGCCGCAGGCCAAGACCGCCACCGTCAAGCTGGGCGATGCGACCGCCTCCGCAGACGTGGACAACGCAGTGACCGACGCTGACGCTGGCTTGGGCGAGCAGGGCCGCGCGACCGTCGAGCTGGAGATCCCGGCGGACGTTGCAGGCGAGCAGACTCTCGAGGTCACCACCGACGCCGGCACGGTTGTCACCCTGCCGGTGAGCGTGGCCGCTGCCGAGAAGCAGACGGAGGAAACCCCGGCCGACACCGACAAGGATTCTGCGTCCTCCTCGTCCGACGCTCCCGTCGGCGTCATCATCGGCCTGATCGCGGCAGTCCTGGCACTGATCCTGCCGCTGGCCCTTGCATTCCCGATCGACTCGGTGCTGGGTCCGATCGCGATGCTCAACAACAAGTAGAACCGCGCGGGCGCGCCCGAACGACACCAGGCCGCCGCTTCCCGGAGGAGGGGAGCGGCGGCCTTGTGCGTGTGATCCGGGGCCCGAATGGGCCAGAACCGGCTACCTGCAACCGGCTACCGCTGCGTTTTCGCAGGGGTAGCCGGTTGCAGGTAGCCGGTTCTGTGTTCCAGCGGGGCTGAAACTGTGTTCCAGCGGGGCTGAAACTGTGTTCCAGCGGGGCTGAATAAGCGCTAGCGCGAGAACTTGGACGCGACAGACAGGATCTGAGTGAGCAGACCGACAACCGTGGTGATCACGGCGATCCAGCTCTTGATCTCTTCGGGGCTCAGATCCTCGATGGAGGAACCCTCTTCACCCGCAGAGGAGCTCAGCCCGTCCTTGGTGGTCTTCTCAGACTCGGTGGACTTGCTCTCGGCGGTGTCGTTGACCGTCGGAGCGGCATCGGCAGCTGCGGCACCGGAGACCATCACGGCGGTGGCAGTTGCGGCTGCGGCGAGACTGGTACGAAGCTTCATGGGTGTTTCCTCACTCGTTGAAATGTGATTGCTTTTGGGAATGCTAACGGGTGGCCGGGGGCAGCGCTACCCAGTGCAGCAGACTCTGCGTTGATTCTCAGATCTATGTTGCCTGCGGCGTCCCGGGTGTTACTTCACCGTCGCCTTTTCAATGCGGACTTCCTCGGCCGGTGCGCCGTCCTGCTCGCCGCCTTCGACACCGTGCTCGGCGATCTTGTCCAGGGTGTCCAGGCCCTCGTCGTCGATGTGGCCGAAATAGGTGTACAGCGGTGGCAGTACGGAATCGCCGTAGTTGAGGAAGAACTGCGAGCCGTTGGTGTCCACGCCGGCGTTTGCCATTGCGATGGTGCCGCGGTCGTAGCGCTGCGGCTGGCCGGTTTGCTGCAGCATCATGGACTTGGCCTGCTTGACCTCCTCTTCGGAGGTGCCCTCCGGCAAGCCCATCTGGGATGGGTCGATCTTCTCCAGTTCCTGGTCGGTGGGCAGCTCGTTTGCGAACTGGAAGCCTGGACCGCCTGCGCCGGTGCCGTCGCGGTCGCCGCACTGGAGCACCTTCAAACCGTCGCCGGTGGTCAGGCGGTGGCAGACAGTGTCGTTGTAGAAGCCTTCCTCGGCCAGGTACTCGATGGCGTTGACGGTGCACGGCGATGCGGCGCGGTCCAGCTCCATACCGATCGGGCCCTGGTTCGTCTCCAGCTCGACGGTGACGGTGCCTTCCGTGGACACGCCCTCGGTTTCCGGGGTGCCGGCGTTTTCGCCGCCCTGCTCGGCGGATTCGTTGTAGGTGCAGTTCACGGTCGCCGGAAGTGCCTGTTCACGCTTTGTGGCCACCGGTTCGAACTTGGAGGCGTCGAACGGCTCCTGCTCCTCGGTGCTCTCCTCGGAGGCCGCGGTGGTCTCGGAGGCCGCAAGGTCGTCGTCGCTGTCGTTGTTGGCGGCGAAGTAGATGCCGCCGCCGATCAGGGCGATCACGGCCGCGGAGATGGCCGCCACCGACCAGGGGCGCGACTTCTCCTTGCGGTCGCGCGAATCAAGTTCGCGCTCTAGGTGGGTAAGGGCTTCTTTGCCGCGCTGTTCATTCGATGCCACTGGGGTTACACCTCGCGTTTTGTAGGGGCCTTGTGTCGGGGTGGGCGGAGTAGACGTCGTCAAGCGTCCGCCCTTGAACGGCTAGAAAGCCTAGCAGCCTCGATATAGTGGCCAGCATGAGAATCGCCGGATTTGCCGCAGGCCCGTTTCAAACCAACTGCTACATCGTCGCCAACGAGCAACGCGCGTTTGTGATCGACCCGGGCCTCGGCGCGCATGAACCTGTCGCGCAGATGACCCAGCAAGAGGGGCTGAGTGTGGAGGCTGTGGTGCTCACGCACGGGCACATCGACCACATCCGCGACGCGGCGGCGTTCGGTGTGGAGACGTTTGTGCATCCGGCGGATGCGTTCATGCTGCTGCGCGGCGAGGGTGTGAGCGAGCAGGCACGGCAGCTTTACGACGCCTCCGGCATGCAACCCATCGACAATCCCACCCCACTCGAGGACGGGCAGACCTTCGAGGTCGCGGGCGTGGAGCTCAACGTCGTGCATGCTCCCGGCCACTCTCCGGGGTGCGTGATGCTTGTCGCCGATGAGGTGGTCTTTTCCGGCGACGTGCTGTTCCGCGGTTCCATCGGGCGCACCGATCTGCCGGACTCGAACCCGGAGCAGATGCAGCAGAGCCTGCGCGGCCCGGTGTGGGACCTGGCGGACGAGCTGCAGGTACTGCCCGGCCACGGGCCCGCGACGACCGTCGCGCACGAGCGCGCGACGAACCCGTTTTTGCGCCAGGCCAACGCCTTCCGCTAGGCGGGCGCTGGCTCCGGCGAGATGGGCGCTGCATTAGACTTGGCTCCTGTGAGCGAGAATCAGAACGACCAGTTTCAGAAGCTTTCCGCACCGAAGGGCGTGCCGGACTACGCGCCGCCGCAATCCGCGGCGTTTATCCGTGTGCGCGACGAGTTTGCCCGTCAGGCGCGCATCGCCGGGTATCAGCACATCGAGTTGCCGGTGTTCGAGGACACTACGCTGTTCGCCCGCGGCGTGGGCGAATCCACGGACGTGGTGAGCAAGGAGATGTACACCTTCGAAGACCGCGGCGGCCGTTCTGTCACGCTGCGCCCGGAGGGAACGGCGGGTGTCATGCGTGCATTCATCGAGCACAACATGGACCGCGGGTACCTGCCCGTGAAGCTGAACTACTACGGGCCGTTTTTCCGCTACGAGCGCCCCCAGGCCGGCCGCTACCGGCAGCTGCAGCAGGTGGGTATCGAGGCAATCGGCGTGGACGATCCGCTCCTGGACGCGGAAGTCATCGCGCTGGCGGACCGCAGCTACCGCGCCATTGGGCTGTCCGGTTTCCGCCTTGAGCTGACCAGCTTGGGCGACAAGAACTGCCGCCCGGCATACCGTGAGAAGTTGCAGCAGTTCCTCTTCAACCTGCCGTTGGACGAAGAGACACGGAAGCGTGCTGAACTCAACCCTCTGCGCGTGTTGGACGATAAGCGCGAAGAGGTCCGCGAGATGACCGCTGACGCGCCGCTGATGCTCGACCACCTTTGCGACGAGTGCCGCGCGCACTTCGAGGCGGTCACGTCCGCGCTGGATAGCTTCGGCGTGCCTTACGTGATCAACCCCCGCATGGTCCGCGGCCTGGATTACTACACCAAGACCACGTTCGAGTTCGTCCACGATGGGCTTGGCGCGCAGTCCGGCATCGGCGGCGGCGGGCGCTATGACGGCCTGATGGCGCAGATCGGCGGGCCCGATCTGTCGGGCATCGGCTACGGCCTCGGCGTGGACCGCGCTGTATTGGCGCTTGAGGCCGAGGGCGTGCAGCTCGAGGGGCTCGACAGCCGCGTCGACGTGTTCGGTATCGCAATCGGCGACGAGGCCCGGGCGCAGATGAGCAAGCTTGTCGACGAGCTCCGCGCTGCCGGCGTCAGCGCCGACATGTCCTACGGGCAGCGTGGACTCAAAGGTTCCATGAAGGGGGCGGACCGCGCCGGCGCCAAGTTTGCGCTGGTGTTGGGGGAGCGCGAGCTGGAAGCTGGCGAGGTCGCGGTGAAAGACCTCGCCGAGCACTCCCAGAAGTCTGTGGCGCTGGACGCGCAGGCAGTCATCGACGCTGTGCGGTAGCTGCCTGCGCGCCGGCCGGGGCGCTTAGCACTCCGTGATGTTCACGGGGAGACCGAGCTGCACGGCGAGGCCGCCCATGGAGGTCTCCTTGTACTGCGTCATCATGTCGCGGCCGGTGGCGGCCATGGTCTCCACCACGTCGTCGAGGGTGACGATGTTGGTGCCGTCGCCGAGCTTGGCGAGGCGGGCGGCGTTGATGGCTTTCACCCCGCCAATGGCGTTGCGCTCGATGCAGGGCACCTGCACGAGGCCGCCGACTGGGTCGCACGTCAGGCCGAGGTTGTGTTCGAGCGCGATCTCGGCCGCGTTTTCCACCTGCGCCGGGCTGCCACCGAGGATGGCGCACATTCCGGCAGCTGCCATGGAGGAGGCGGAACCGACCTCACCCTGGCAGCCGACTTCGGCGCCGGAGATGGACGCGTTGGTCTTGATGATGGAGCCGACCGCTCCGGCGGTAAGCAGGAACTCCCGGGCGCGCTCGGTGGTGAAATCGTCTGTGAAGTCGCGGCAGTAGTGCATCACCGAGGGGATGATGCCTGCTGCGCCGTTGGTCGGTGCCGTGACCACCTGGCCGTGGGCGGCATTTTCTTCGTTGACGGCGAGTGCGTACAGGTTCACCCACTCCATCGCGTCAAGGCCGCGCGCGGTCGACGCTTCGTACTCGGCGGTGAGCAGGCGGTGCAGGCGGTTCGCACGTCGCTTGACGTTTAAGCCGCCCGGCAGCACGCCGTCCGTTTTCAGCCCATGCGCGACGCACTCCTGCATGACGTTCCACACAGCATCCAGGTGAGCGTTGAGTTTGTCGCGGCCGTGGATGGACTCCTCGTTGGCGCGCATGATCTCGGCGACGGTCATGCCCGTCTCGTCGCAACGCTGCATCAGCTCCGCAGCAGTGTCGAAGGGGTAGGGGACGGACTTGATCTCGCGGGCGGCGGCGACACCGGACTCGTCGCGGTGTGCTTCCATCTCCCAGCGGTCCTGGATAAAGCCACCGCCAACCGAGTAATAGTCTTCGCGCTCTGCGATTACGTTGCCCTGGGCATCCCAAGCATCGAAAATGAGGCAGTTGGGGTGCGCTGCCACGGGCGCCGGGTCGAACCGCAGCTCGTATTCCACCTCGCCGGTGGGCCCGGAGATGGTCCCGGTGGCCGGGATAGGCTCGCCCGGCTTCGGAGAGACATCCGCTGACGTCGTGGTGGGCGTGTAGCCGACCAGGCCGAGCAAAGCTGCCCTGTCGGTGCCGTGTCCGACACCGGTTGCGGCGAGGGAGCCGCGCAGCTCTACCAGCACTTTTGCGGGGTAAGTATCGAGTGTGTCAATGAAGGCTTGGGCTGCGCGCATCGGCCCGACGGTGTGGGATGATGACGGCCCGATGCCAATGCTGAACAGGTCGACAACGCTGACAAAGTTTGCTGACATGCCGGGGATACTACAGGAGAATCAGTATTCGAGAACGGGCGGAAAAGAGAAAAGTTTAAGCCTCACGGGCAAGCGCTGGAATGTCCGTGGCGCCGAGCACTGAGACGGGCTTTTGAGTGGGTTTTCCGTGCTCCGTGATAATGGCCAATCGCGGCACCGCGCCAGAGGGCAGTGGGGTGCTCAGCGACTCCATCGCGGCGGCTGCCGTGACGGAACGGGGGAGGAATACCGGCTGGTCCAACTTGCCGCTGTGCGTCAGCACGTCGGCGACGGTGCCTGTGGCGATCGTGTCGTCTGCCCGCAACTCCGCCGCCAGCCACCGCGCGATGGCGTTGGTGGTTAGCAGCCCTACGCATTCGCCGTCTTCGTAGACGGGAAACTGGGCGAGGCCCTCTGATGCGATGACAGCGAGCGGCTCGTGGATGTCGGAGTCGGGGGAGAAGCTGACCACCCGCTGGTGTTCGACGACATCGAGAGCAAGGGTCGGGGCAAGGAGGCGGTCGCGGATGCGCTCGATTTCCGCGACGGTCTCTGGAAGAGGCTCTGCAATCGGACGCAGATTGTCGTACTCGCCGTGGCTGATTGCGTTGCGGAGATCGGCGAACTCCTGCAGTGCATCGGATTGCTCGCGCGTGAGGATGCCCTTTTTCGCCGCCAACCGCGCCATCCAAGAAAAGCCGTCGGACCGCTTCGCGCTCAGCTCCGAGCGCAAGAACTTCTCAATCGCGTTGAACGCAGCAAGAAACGGCACGGCGCGGTTGGTCTCGGCTTTGCTCATGCCGGCCACTGTAGCGCCGTGCCGTCGGTTGAGGCGGGGGAAATCAGGTGCTAGCTCTTGTACACGCCCCGGTTCAGCGTGTCGCAAGCGGACATCTTTCCGGACTCGTAGCCGGACTTGAATGCCTGCATGCGCTGTTCGGAAGAACCGTGGGTCCAGGAATCCGGATCGACCTCGCCGCCAGAGTGGCGCTGGATGCTGTCGTCGCCGATGGACTGCGCAGTCTGCATCACCTGGTGCAGCTGCTCGTCCGAAATCGGCTCCAACGCCGCATTTTCGCCCTGGGATGCCTTGTGCGCCCAGATGCCCGCGTAGCAGTCGGCCTGCAGCTCGATAGCCACCGCAGCGGAATCCTCGCCGGGGTTCTTGTAGTCGCTCAAACCCAGGGTGCCCTCGAGGTTTTGGATGTGGTGACCGAACTCGTGCGCTGTGACGTACTCCTGCGCCAGGGGACCGTTGGAGCCGCCGAGCTGGGACAGCTGGTTGAAGAAGCTCACGTCCAAGTACGCGGTCTTGTCGCGCGGGCAGTAGAACGGGCCGGTATCAGAGCTGGCGAATCCGCACCCGGTGTTGACGTTGTTTTTGAAAAGGGTCATCTCCGGTTCCGTGAACTGCACGTCGGCCTGCGCCGGCAGCACCTCAGCCCAGATGCTGTTGAGCGACCCCATGGTGGCTGCGGCGCGGCAATCGTCGTACTCGTTGGAGGAGCCCTGCTCTTGGCAGTGCTCCAGCGAGTACTCGTCCTGGGACTGCTGCTGCGAGTCATTGCCCCCGCCGAGGAGGCCGTCGAATGCGCCGCTGAAGTAGAGCAACGCAAGAAGAACCAAGATGATGGTGCCGCCGCCACCGCCGCGCAGCAGCAACGGAAGCAGCATCATTGCGCCAGAGCCGAGCCCGCCGCCTCCGCGGCCGCCGCCGGAGGAGGTGTTGACGTTGCCGCCTTGGCCTTGTGCGTAGTCGCCTCGAAAAGTCATGGACAGAATTCTGCCAAATATCCGGCACACGTGTGGGATTTGGGTCCAGCGGGCCCCACCGTGGAAGGGGGCTGGGCGCGCGGTGTCGGAGCTGCGGGTAAACTTTGCCAGGTTAGATTCGCCATCACGTGGAAGGACGTGGAAACTGTGCTGCGCACTCACCTTGCGGGGAACCTCAATAAAGAACTCGACGGCCAGACTGTCACGTTGACGGGTTGGGTTGCCCGCCGCCGCGACCACGGCGGTGTGATCTTTATCGACTTGCGTGACCGTTCCGGCCTTGCGCAGGTGGTCTTCCGCGAGTCCGAGGTGGCTGAGGCTGCGCACGATCTGCGCAGCGAGTACGTCATTCAGGTCACCGGTGTGGTCGAGCCGCGCCCGGAGGGCTCGGCGAACCCGAACCTCGCGTCCGGCGAGATCGAGGTCAACGTCACCGACCTGACCGTGTTGAACAAGGCTGCGGCGCTGCCGTTCCAGATCGAAGACGCTTCCTCCAACGAGGTGGGCGAGGAGGCACGCCTGCGTTACCGCTACCTGGATCTGCGGCGTGAGCGTCAGGCACAGGCGATGCGCCTGCGTGCGAAGGCGAACCAGGCTGCGCGCCGCGTGCTGGACAATCACGACTTCACTGAGATCGAAACCCCGACGCTGACGCGCTCCACCCCGGAGGGCGCCCGCGACTTCCTCGTGCCGGCGCGTTTGAAGCCGGGCTCCTGGTACGCCCTGCCGCAGTCTCCGCAGCTGTTCAAGCAGCTGCTGATGGTGGCTGGCATGGAGCGTTACTACCAGCTGGCGCGCTGCTACCGCGACGAGGACTTCCGCGCTGACCGCCAGCCGGAGTTCACCCAGCTCGACGTAGAGGCCAGCTTCGTCGACCAGGACGACATCATTGCGCTCGCCGAGGAAGTCCTGGTGGAGCTGTGGAAGCTGATCGGCTACGACATTCAGACGCCGATTCCGCGCATGACCTACAAGGAGGCGATGGAAAAGTACGGTTCGGACAAGCCGGACCTGCGCTTCGACATCCCGCTGGTGGATTGCACTGAGTTCTTCAAGGACACGACCTTCCGCGTGTTCAAGGCTGAGTACGTCGGCGCTGTTGTCATGGACGGGGGAGCTTCCCAGCCGCGCCGCCAGCTCGACGCATGGCAGGAGTGGGCGAAGCAGCGCGGCGCGAAGGGCCTCGCATACATCCTGGTCCAGGAAGACGGCGAGCTGACCGGCCCGGTGGCAAAGAACATCACGGACGAGGAGAAGGCGGGCATCGCCGAGCACGTCGGTGCCAAGCCGGGTGACTGCATCTTCTTCGCGGCCGGCGAGACCAAGGCGTCCCGTGCGCTGTTGGGCGCCGCCCGCGGCGAGATCGCGCGCAAGCTGGATCTGATCAAGGACGGCGACTGGGCGTTTACCTGGGTCGTCGACGCACCGCTGTTCGAGCCGGCCGCAGATGCCACCGCTTCCGGCGACGTCGCGCTCGGCCACTCCAAGTGGACCGCCGTCCACCACGCGTTTACCTCTCCGAAGCCCGAGTTCCTGGACAATTTCGAAGAGAATCCGGGCGAGGCGCTCGCGTACGCGTACGACATCGTCTGCAACGGCAACGAGATCGGTGGCGGCTCCATCCGTATCCACGAGCACGACGTGCAAAAGCGCGTGTTCGAGGTCATGGGCATCACCGACGAGGAAGCGCAGGAGAAGTTCGGCTTCCTGCTGGACGCTTTCCAGTACGGCGCTCCGCCGCACGGCGGTATCGCGTTCGGCTGGGACCGCATCGTTTCCCTGCTCGGCGGTTTTGAGTCCATCCGCGACGTCATCGCTTTCCCGAAGTCCGGCGGCGGCGTGGATCCGCTGACCGACGCCCCGGCGCCGATTCCGGCAGAGCAGCGCAAGGAGACGGGCGTGGACTTCAAGCCGAAGAAGGATGCCGAGGCGAAGGGCAACGAGGCCGAGGCTGCCGGCGCCGAGAAGTAGGCCTGGCATGGCTGATACGCCAGAGATCGTCCGCGCAGCCGCCGACATTTTGACCAAGCGCTACGGCGGCGAGCAGGAGCTTGTCGACGTCGAGCGGCTCGACGGCTCCGGTCTTGCCGACGTGTTTCGCGCGAAGGTGGTGAACAACCCCTTTTTCCAGCACCGCTCGGTGGTGGTGAAGCACTCGCCGGCGACCGGCGACGAGCTCGCTGATGCGGCGTTTCTGCGCGAGACGGTGGCGTATCAGTTTGCGACGTCGCTAAGCGCAGATGTGCGCCCGGGCCCAGTCCTGCTGGGATACGACACCGCGCAGCGCATTTTGATCATTTCCGATTTGGGCGACGGGCAAACCCTGGCGGATGCGTTGCAGGACGCGGACCCGGAGACCCATGTGGAGTTGCTGCGGCTGCTCGGCCGCGCGCTGGGCAAAATGCACGCAGGCACCGCGGACGAAGAAGACGCGTTCAACGTGTTGTTCCAGCGCATGATGCGTTCGCGGCCGAACGCGGCGAACCTGCAGCTGTTGCGCGACCGGCTGCTGTCGCACCGGATCCGCATCGGCATGGAATTCTTGGAGCGCGCGGGAATTGAGATCCCGGGAGAGGTGCGGTTCGCCGCCACCAACGTGCGCACCCGGCTGCTGCGCGGCGGCATGCGTGCCTTCACCCCGTTCGACCTGACCCCGGACAACATCATCCAGACGGACAAGAAGTTCCACTTCTTGGACTACGAGTGGGCGGGGTTCCGCGACGTCACGTTCGACGTGGCATTTGTGGTGGCGCGCTTCCCCGTGTTTTTGGCGGCACAGCCGTTCAACGCCGCTGCCACGGAGGCGTTCGTGGATGCGTGGGTCAGTGAGGTCCGCGGCATTTGGCCGAGTGTGCAGCACCCTGACACGTTGCAGGCCCGCATCACGGCAGGCCTGATCGGCTGGGCGATGAGCAGTGTGTCCATGCTGGATCCGGTCAGCCCCGCTGAGGTCGTCGAGCACGATGCGAAGCTGAAAGCGGACTTTGCTGCTGCCGGGCTCGACGTGTCCGCGCTGGGGCCGTTGGAGGAGGCTGTCGAAACGGACGACGCCAGCTCTGAGGCAGCCGGGGATGTGCTGCGGCCGCACTCGCACGGGCCGTTTACGGCGGACGAGGTGCTGGTGCGGCGGGATCTGCGAGAGACGTTTGAGTCTCTGGCCGCGTTTGCCGGCACCGGAAAGGATCCGGCGTACCAAACCATTGCCGAGTTCGGCCGCACATTGGCTGAGCGCCTGCGATAGGGAGGTGTGAGGTGGACCAGGAGGGGCTGTTCGCCGCAGCAAACGACCGCAGCGGTGGCGCGGATTCTGGAAACCGGGGAACGAGCTTCTTTGAGGCCGGCGCATCGGCCCCGCTCGCAGCCCGGATGCGCCCGCGCACCCTTGACGAGCTCGCGGGCCAACGTCACCTGCTTTCTGAAGGCAAGCCGCTGCGCAGGCTGATCGACGGCTCCGGCGCTGCCTCGGTGATCCTCTACGGACCGCCGGGCACTGGCAAGACCACCATCGCATCGTTGATCGCCTCTGCGATGGGCCAGAACTTCGTGGCTCTATCCGCGCTTTCCTCCGGTGTCAAGGAGGTGCGCGCCGTTATCGACGACGCGCGGCGGGACCTCATCCGGGGCGAGAAAACCGTGCTGTTTATCGACGAGGTGCACCGTTTTTCCAAGACGCAGCAGGACGCTCTGCTCGCGGCGGTGGAAAACCGCACGGTGCTGTTGGTTGCGGCGACCACCGAAAACCCGAGCTTCAGTGTTGTTGCTCCGCTGCTGTCGCGCTCGTTGCTGCTCAAATTGGAGTCGTTGGACGCCTCCGAGCTCGCGGGGGTGCTTGAGCGCGCGATGGCAGATGAGCGCGGATTTGGCGGCGAGTACTCGCTCGACGACGCCGCCCGCGATCAGCTTGTCCTCCTCGCCGGCGGGGACGCCCGCCGTGCATTGACCTACCTCGAGGCCGCCGCCGAGGCAGTGCAGCCGGGCGAGACCATCACTGTCGAGACCGTCAAAAACAACGTCAACCGCGCTGTGGTGCGCTACGACCGCGACGGAGACCAGCACTACGACATCGTCAGCGCGTTTATCAAGTCCATCCGCGGCTCCGACGTCGACGCAGCGTTGCACTACCTCGCACGCATGATTGAAGCGGGGGAGGATCCGCGTTTTATCGCGCGCCGGTTGGTCATCCACGCCTCCGAGGACATCGGCATGGCGGACCCCACGGCGCTGCAAACCGCCACTGCGGCGGCGAATGCGGTGCAGTTCATCGGCATGCCGGAGGGACGCCTCGCTCTCGCGCAGGCGACGATCCACTTGGCTACAGCTCCGAAGTCGCCGTCGGTGATCAAGTCCATCGACCACGCGCTTGCAGATGTGCGGGCCGGACATGCGCCGCCGGTGCCGGCACACCTGCGCGACGGGCACTACGAAGGCGCGAAAGCCATGGGCAACGCGGTGGGCTATGTGTATCCGCATGATGATCCGAAGGGCGTCGTCAAGCAGCAGTACATGCCTGACGGCCTCGAGGACGCCGTCTATTACGAACCCACCGATCACGGGGCAGAACGCCGCATCAAAGATTTCATCGGCCGCCTTCGCGCGCTCGTCCGCGGGCGGTGAACCCTGGCGGCGCACGGTGGCGGGGTAGAGTAAGCCCGGATAAAAACCGGCGCACTTGAAAGGACACCGAAGCGTGCAGACCCATGAGATCCGAGAGCGGTTCACCAACCACTTCGTCAAGGCTGGCCACACCCCGGTGCCGAGTGCCTCGCTGATTCTGGACGATCCGACGCTGCTGTTCGTCAACGCGGGCATGGTGCCGTTCAAGCCGTACTTCTTGGGCGACCAGACCCCGGACTTTGAAAACGGCACCGCAACCTCCATTCAGAAGTGCGTGCGCACCCTGGACATCGAGGAAGTGGGCATCACCACCCGCCACAACACCTTCTTCCAGATGGCCGGCAACTTCTCCTTCGGCCAGTACTTCAAGGAAGGGGCCATCACCCACGCCTGGACGCTGCTCACCGGCTCCGTCGACGAGGGCGGGCTGGGACTGGACCCGGAGCGTCTGTGGGTCACCGTCTACCTCGACGATGACGAGGCCGCATCCATCTGGCGCGACAAGATCGGTGTACCCGAAGAGCGCATCCAGCGCATGGGTATGGAAGACAACTTCTGGTCCATGGGCATTCCCGGCCCCTGCGGTCCGTGCTCTGAGATCTACTACGACCGCGGCCCCGAATACGGCAAGGACGGCGGTCCGGTCGCGGACGACAACCGCTACATGGAGATCTGGAACCTCGTGTTCATGGAATCCATCCGTGGCGAGGGCGACAAGAAGGGCAACTTCGAAATCGTCGGAGAGCTGCCGCAGAAAAACATCGATACCGGCCTTGGCATTGAGCGCGTGGCCTGCCTGCTGCAGGGCGTGGACAACGTCTACGAGACTGACCTGCTCCGCCCCGTCATCGACGCAGCGGTCGAACTGACCGGTTCCAAGTACGATGCCGGTAATAAGGACGATGACGTGCGCTTCCGCGTGATCGCCGATCACGCGCGCACCAGCATGATGATCATCCTTGACGGCGTGACCCCCTCCAACGAGGGCCGCGGCTACATCCTGCGCCGCCTGCTGCGCCGCATCATCCGTTCCGCACGCCTCTTGGGCGCTACCGGCCCGGTGATGGAGACGTTCATGAACACCATCATGGACACGATGACCCCGTCCTTCCCGGAGATCGCGGAGAACCGCGAGCGCATCCTGCGCGTTGCCATCGCCGAAGAAAAGGCCTTCTCCAAGACGCTGGAAGCGGGTACGACGCGTTTCGACGAGGCCGCGTCGGCCGTGGCCGCATCCGGAGCCAAGGTCCTGCCGGGTGCGCAGGCCTTCGAGCTGCACGACACCTACGGCTTCCCGATCGACCTGACCGTGGAGATGGCCCGCGAAGCCGGGCTGGACGTGGACATGGACGCGTTTAATGCTGCGATGCAGGAGCAGCGCGAGCGCGCAAAGGCGGACAACAAGGCGAAGAAGCACCGCAACGTCGACGAGTCCCTCTACCGCGAATGGGTCGACGCCAACCCCACCGAGTTTGTGGGCTACGACCAACTCGTCCACGACGGCACCGTCATCGGGTTGGTGCGCGACGGCGAGAAGGTCGGCGAAGTCTCCCAGGGCGATGAGGTTGAGGTCATCCTCGACGTCACTCCGATGTACGCGGAGTCCGGCGGCCAGATGGCCGACCGGGGCCGCCTGGTCATGGGGGATACGATCCTCAACGTCAACGACGTGCAGCGCGTGGGCAAGAAGCTGTGGCTGCACAAGGCGACGGTGCAAAACGGCGGGCTGGACCTCGGCTCCACCGTCACTGCCGAGGTCGACGGCGCATGGCGCCACGGCGCGCGCCAGGCGCACTCGGCGACGCACCTCATCCACGCCGCAATCCGGCAGGTGCTCGGTCCGACCGCAGTCCAGGCTGGTTCCTTGAACAAGCCGGGTTACCTGCGCTTCGACTTCAACTACACCGACCAGCTCACGGATGCGCAGCTGCAGGAGATCGCCACCATCACCAACCAGGCCGTGGACGCGGACTTCGCAGTCAACACGATTGAGACTTCGCTCGAGCACGCGAAGGAGATGGGGGCGATGGCGTTGTTCGGCGAGAACTACGGCGACGTCGTGCGCGTGGTGGAGATCGGCGGGCCGTTCTCCATCGAGCTGTGCGGCGGCACCCACGTCGAGCACGCGTCCCAGATCGGCCCGGTCGCTGTGCTCGGCGAGTCCTCCGTCGGCTCCGGCGCGCGCCGCATTGAGGCCTACTCCGGCATGGACTCCTTCAAGTTCCTCTCCAAGGAGGCCGCGCTCGCGTCTGGCCTTGCCGCGGAGCTGAAGACGCCTACCGACGAGCTGCCGGACCGCATCGCGCAGCTGTCCGAGCGTCTGCGCGCGGCGGAAAAGGAGATTGAGAACCTGCACCGTCAGCAGCTTCTCGCCTCCACTGCAGGGTTGGCGAATGAGGCCGAGACGGTGGGCACGCACCGCGTCGTCGCCAAGCAGCTGCCCGAAGGCATCAACACCGGCGACCTGCGCACGATCGCAAACGATCTGCGCGGCAAGCTGCAGGCCGAAGACGCCGTGATCGTGCTGATGTCCACCGTGGGCGGCAAAGTCTCCCTCGCCGCAGCGGCGACGCCGCAGGCAGTTCAGTCCGGTGTCAAGGCAGGCGACCTGGTCAAACTGGTCGGCCAGTACGTCGACGGCAAGGGCGGAGGCAAGCCCGATCTGGCGCAGGGCACCGGATCCAACGCCGCCGGCATCGATGACGCGCTGCGGGCGGTGCGTGACAGCCTCGCCGGCTAAACCGACGCTGTAATCCGTGACACGCCGAGGAACCGACCCACTGGTTCCTCAGGTAACGGTTAGTTTTAACTAAGGCCTGGCGGCTGGGTCGGTGAACACGGCCAGTGTTCAGGGCCATTGGTCGCCGACGGCCGAAGTCGCAGGCATCGCAGACGGAAAGGAATCGCGGATGAAGGTGCAGCCGGACACACCGGGTCTGGACGATCCAGGCTCGGGCCGACGCATCGGCATCGATGTAGGAACCGTCCGTATTGGCGTGGCCGCCTCCGACAAGGACGCCACGCTGGCCACGCCGGTGGAAACGGTTCGCCGGGTCACCGGATTTAAAGACCGCGACGGCGACGATATCGAACGCCTGCTCCAGATCATCGACGAGATGGACGCGGTGGAAGTTGTTGTCGGCCTGCCTGCGAACCTGAACGGTGACGGATCCAAAAGCGTCAAACACGCCAAGGAAATTGCGTTCCGCATCAAGCGGCGCAGCGACGTCCCGGTCAAAATGGCCGACGAACGGCTGACCACAGTCGCCGCCACCCAAGCGCTTCGCGCATCGGGTGTGCGGGAAAAACAAGCCCGCTCCGTGATTGACCAAGCGGCTGCGGTGGAGATTTTGCAAACCTGGCTGGACGGCCGCAAAAACTACCTCAAGGAGAACTAACCGTGTCCACACGACAAGCCGCCATGCGGCGCACTCGGAGCACCGCGATACTGGTTGCCTCGCTCCTGCTGATTATTGGCCTCATCGCCTGGATCGCCGTCGCCCGCGGCTCTTCCGCATCGGACTTCCAGGGATCCGGCAACGGCGAAGAACAGGTAGTGCAGATCAAGGAAGGCTCGAGCCTGTCCGCACTGGGCCCCGAGCTGGAGGACCGCGGCATCGTCGCCTCCGACAACGCGTTCCAAACTGCCGCGGCCAACAACGCCAACTCCGACAACATCCAACCGGGCTTTTACCGTCTCGAAGGTGAGATGAGCGCCGATTCTGCCGTGGAAGCGCTGCTCGACCCCCAGAAGCGCATCAACCCGCTGCAGGTCTACGGCGGTGCAACGCTGATGGACATCAACATCCTCGGCGGCCAGACGCGCACGGGCATCTTGTCCATGATCCAGCAGTCCGCGTGCGGCGAGAAGCCGACCTCCGATTGCGTGAAGTTGGAGGACCTGAACAAGGTCGCGGCTGAGGCCGATCCGGCAGATCTCGGTGTGCCGGAGTGGGCGCGCGAGACCGTGGCCGGGCGCGCCGGCGACGCCAAGCGCCTCGAAGGCCTGATTGCGCCGGGCGAGTACATCATCGACCCGCACGCGTCCGCGGAGGAGATCCTCACCGACCTGATCACTCGTTCCGCCGAGCAGTACGAGTCCACGGACATCGTCGGCCGCGCCAAGAACCTGAACCTCACACCGTACGAGCTGCTCACCGCTGCCTCCCTTGTGGAGCGCGAGGCGCCGGCGGGAGAGTTTGACAAGGTTGCCCGCGTGATCCTGAACCGCCTAGAGGAGCCGATGCGCCTGGAGTTCGACTCCACGGTCAACTACGGCCTGCCGTCGGTGGAGGTCGCCACCACCGACGAGGACCGCGGCCGCGTCACCCCGTGGAACACCTACGCCATGGATGGCCTGCCGCAGACCCCGATTGCGTCGCCGTCGATCGAGGCAATCGAGGCGATGGAGCACCCGGCTGAGGGCAACTGGCTGTTCTTTGTCACCGTGGATAAGGACGGCACGACGATCTTCAACGACACCTTCGAGCAGCACATGAACGACACCCAGCGCGCTGTGGATTCGGGCGTGCTCGACTCCCAGCGTTAACCGTGACTGTGACCCACCGCGCCGCTGTCCTCGGCTCGCCGATCGAGCACTCGCTGTCCCCAGTGCTGCACAGTGCCGGATACGCAGCGGCGGGCCTTGCTGGGTGGGACTACACCCGCATCCAGTGCGAAGCGGACGACCTGCCGCGTGTTGTGGGACAGGCCGGCGACGCATTCCGCGGGTTCTCGGTGACTATGCCGTGCAAGTTCGCAGCATTGGAGTTCGCAGATGAAGTGACCGACCGTGCGCGGGAGATTGGCTCGGCCAACACGCTCGTGCGCACCGAAACGGGGTGGCGGGCGGACAACACCGACTGCGAAGGCGCGCAGGTAGCGCTGCGCGAACTCGTAGGCGAGCGACCCCTCGACAACACGGTAGTAGTTGGCGCGGGCGGCACCGCCCGCGCCGTGATGTGGGCGCTGCGCGAGATGGGCTGCCAGCAGGTCACTTTGGTCAACCGATCGGACCGCAGCGCCGAGTACGCGGAACTTGCCGCGGGCATGGACGTGACATTCACCGGCTTCGACGCAGACCTCGAAAAAGTGGCGATGGACGCGGACGCGGTGGTCTCCACCGTGCCGGCGGACGCGCTTCGCGAGCATGCGGCTGCACTGGCCCATGCTCCCGTCTTCGACGTGATCTACAACCCGTGGCCCACCCCGCTGGCTGTGCGTGCCGCATCCAACGGGTATGCGGTCGTTGGTGGGCTGTCCATGCTCGCGGGGCAGTCGTACGCCCAGTTCGAGCAGTTCACCGGTAGAAAGGCACCGCGCGAAGCGATGCGCGGCGCGCTGTTGCAGCACTGGGAGTATTCCCGCTAACCTGCAGCGTATGGGGGATGGGGGAATTGCCACTTGGGTGGCGGTCGCCGCATTTGCTGCGTGGACTGCGATGTTGTGCGCGACCGATGTGCGACAACGACGCCTGCCGGACGCGCTGACGGTGCCGCCCGCACTGGCTGCGCTTACTGCCTGCCTGTGGTGGTCGGCGCTTGCATGGGGGCTTGTGTGGGCAGGGTTTTACTTCTTTGCTGGCCGTGGCATCGGCGGGGGAGACATCAAGCTCGCAGTTCCGCTCGGCATTGCCTGCGCCGCCGTGGGTGGCCCCCTTGGAGTGTTTGCCGCGATGGGCTTGGCCGGACTGTTCACGGCGACGGCCGCAGCGGCTCTTAAGCGACGGACGGTGGCGCACGGTCCGTCAATGCTGGGGGCCTGCTGGGCCGTGTTTCTTGTTTTGTGTATCTATTTCGGGGATTGAAGGCTGTTGTGCGCAGCGCTTGTGCAAGAATGTCGCCATGCTTCTTTGGACAACGGCCGGAGAATCGCACGGCCAAGCCCTGATCGCGATGGTGGAAAACGCGCCAGCAGGCGTCGAAGTGCGCAAGGAAGAGATCGCGCACCAGCTTGCGCGCCGCCGGCTCGGCTACGGGCGCGGTGCCCGCATGAAGTTTGAGGCCGATGAGCTGACGCTGCTCACCGGTGTGGTGCACGGGGTCTCCATCGGCGGCCCCATCGCCATCCAGATCGGTAACACAGAGTGGCCGAAGTGGACCACCATCATGTCTGCCGAGCCGGTGGACATGCAGGACCCTGAGGTGGCCAAGGCGATGTCCTCGGGCAGGGGAGCCTCGCTGACTCGGCCGCGCCCCGGGCACGCTGATTTTGCGGGCATGATCAAGTACGGGTTCGACTCCGCGCGTCCGGTGCTGGAGCGCTCTTCCGCACGTGAGACGGCGGCGCGCGTGGCCGCGGCAACCGTTGCACGCAGCCTGCTGCGCGAAACGCTCGGGGTGGAGGTGTTTTCGCACGTGATCTCCATCGGCGAGTCAGCGCCGTACGCGGGTCCGCATCCCAGCTTCGACGACATTGAGGCTATCGACGCTTCCCCGGTGCGCGCCTACGACAAAGAGGCCGAAGCAGACATGGTCGCTCGCATTGAGGACGCGAAGAAGGACGGCGACACACTCGGCGGCATCGTCGAGGTGATCGTGGATGGCCTTCCTGTCGGGCTCGGCTCCCATGTTTCCGGGGAACGCCGCCTCGACGCGCGGTTGGCCGGCGCGCTGATGAGTATTCAGTCCGTCAAGGGCGTGGAGGTCGGCGACGGCTTCGAGGAGGCGCGACGTCGCGGCTCCCAGGCGCACGACGAGATGGTGCGCAGCGCCGCTGGCATCGAGCGCGCCACCAACCGGGCTGGCGGGCTTGAAGGCGGCATGACCAACGGCGAGCAGCTGCGTCTCCGCGCCGCGATGAAACCGATTTCTACGGTGCCCCGTGCGCTGAAGACGGTTGATATGTCCACCGGCGAGGCGGCGACGGGCATCCACCAGCGCTCCGACGTATGCGCGGTGCCCGCAGGCGGCGTTGTCGCTGAAGCGATGGTTGCTCTCGTGCTCGCTCAGGCTGTGACCGAGAAGTTCGGCGGAGATACTGTGGATGAGGTCCGGCGCAACGTGGATGCGTACCGCGCGTACGCTGCTAAGCGGCTGGCGTTCGCCCAAGAGGAGGATATGGCATGACCACCCCGGCCGGGGGAGCCCCGGCAGACATCGTGAACGACCTGGTGGACGATCTCGCACCTGATGCAGCGGGCGAAGGCGATGCCGTGCACGTCACCCCATTCGACGAGAACGACGCGCCGAGCGCGACCGAGCTCGTCGAGGCGGCGCCTGCCATGGTGTACGCCTCGCCCCGAGTGGTGCTCGTGGGCATGCCTGGAGCTGGCAAGTCCACCATCGGCCGCCGCATCGCCAGCGCGCTGAACTTGCCGATTGTGGACTCGGACGTGCTTATCGAGCAAGGCGAGGGCAAGGCCTGTGGCGAGGTCTACGCCGAGCTCGGCGAGGAAGCCTTCCGCAAGCTCGAGGTGGGCTACGTCGCCCGTGCGTTGGCCACCGGCGGCGTGGTCAGCCTCGGCGGCGGCGCCATTGTCACCGAAGAGGTGCGCACTTTACTGCAGCGTCACACTGTGGTGTGGATCGACGTCAGCGCGGAGGAGGGCATCCGCCGCACCTCAGACGACGAGTCGCGCCCCGTGCTTCAAGGTGACGACCGTCAGCAGCGCTACCGCAACCTGCTGGCGCAGCGGGAGCCCTTTTACCGCGAGGCGGCAACCTTCCGCGTGCGCACCGACGAGCGCCCGCCCCAGCGCGTGGTGGCGGAGATTCTCGGTTTCATCGAAGTGGACTAGGACTAAAAGGACTACTCATGGCTGTTGTCGAGGTAACCGGGCCGAACCCGTATTCCATCAGTATTGGTCGCGACAACTTGCCGGAGGTGGTCCAGCGCGTCGAAAGTACCGGTGCCCGCCGGGCACTGGTCGTGCACCAGGCGCCGCTGCAGCAGGTGGCGGACGAGCTTGCCGCGCGGCTGCGCGAGGCGGGCATCGTACCGGTTGCGGTGCGCGTGCCCGACGCAGAGGCAGGCAAGGACCTCGACGTCCTCGCCGGGCTGTGGGAGACTCTGGGCAGTAACGGATTCTCCCGCCAAGACATCGTGATCGGCCTCGGCGGTGGCGCGGTGACCGACCTCGCGGGGTTTGCGGCGGCGACGTGGATGCGCGGCATCAACGTGGTGCAGGTGCCCACGACCTTGTTGGCCATGGTGGATGCGGCGGTCGGCGGGAAGACTGGCATCAACACCGCGGCGGGCAAGAACCTCGTCGGCGCGTTCCATGAGCCGGATAGCGTGTTTATCGACCTGGGCCGCATCGACACGCTGCCACGCGAGGAGGTCGTCTCCGGCTCTGCGGAGCTGATCAAGACCGGTTTCATCGCGGATCCACGCATCTTGGAGCTGTACCGCGACGGCGCGCAGAAGCATTGGGCGGAGTTGGTCGAGCGCTCGGTGGCGGTCAAAGCGAACGTGGTGGGCCAGGACCTCAAAGAGTCCGGCCTGCGCGAGATCCTCAACTACGGGCACACCCTGGGCCACGCCATCGAGCGGCGCGAGCGTTACACCTGGCGCCACGGCAATGCGGTGGCGGTGGGCATGATGTTTGTCGCCCACCTTGCCAAGAACAGGGGGCTTATCGACGCACCTTTGGTGGACCTCCACCAGGAAATCCTGACCGGTGCCGGCCTGCCCACCCGCTATGAGGCCGGCGCCTTCGACGAGCTGCACGATGCGATGCTGTTGGACAAGAAGAACCGCGACGGTCGCATCCGCTTTGTCGTGCTTGACGGCCTCGGCTCATGCACGAGGCTCGAGGACGCCACCGTCGACGAGATGCGAGCGGCGTATGAGGAGGTGTCGGAGTAATGAAGGTGTTGGTGCTCAACGGGCCGAACTTGAACAGGTTGGGCAAGCGGCAGCCGGAAATCTATGGGGCGACCACGCTTGCGGACGTCGAAAAGCAACTGCTCGCACAAGGCGCGGAGTTGGGGGTGGACGTGGAGTGCCGCCAATCCAACCACGAAGGCCAGCTGATCGACTGGGTGCATGAAGCCGCGGACAACGCGTGGGCCGTAATCATTAACCCCGGCGGATTTACCCATACCTCCGTCGCGCTGCGCGACGCGCTGGTAGAACTAGGGGATCACCACGGCTTCATCGAGGTGCACATTTCCAACGTGCATGCCCGTGAGCCGTTCCGGGCGCATTCGTACCTTTCCCCGATCGCAGTCGGCGTCATCGCCGGATTGGGGGTGGAAGGCTACCGGCTCGCGCTGGACTACTACGCAAGGAGGCACTGATGGCATTGGCAGATACGCGTTTTGAAGACCGCCGACGCAAACTTTCCACGAAGCTGGCGGAGCGCCGCATCGACGACATGCTGGTCACGCATTTGACCCACGTGCGATACCTGTCCGGATTTTCCGGTTCCAACGGCGCGATGCTCATCTCCAAAGACCGCACCGCCGAAATTGCCACCGACGGGCGTTACACCACCCAGATCGCTGAAGAGGTCCCCGACATTCAGGCGACGATCCAGCGCAATGTCGGCGTCGCCATGCTCGAGCGGGCACCTCAAGGCCACCGCGTCGGTTTCGAGGCCGACTACCTTTCTGTGGCCCAGCTGGAGAAGCTGCACGAGGCGTGCCCGGAGGGGGTCATCCTGGTGCCGGTTAGTGGGGTGATTGAGGATATCCGCTTGATCAAGGACAATCTTGAGCTGACACGTCTGACCGAGGCAGCGGAGCTGTCCGTGCAGGCGTTGGACGAGATGGTCCAGGCGGGGCAATTGCGTGCCGGCCGCACCGAGCGCGACGTGGCGGCGGACCTTGAGTACCGCATGCGTGTGCTCGGTTCGGAGCGGGTCAGCTTCGACACCATCGTCGCCTCCGGGCCGAACTCCGCGAAGCCGCACCACAGCGCCGGCGACCGGGTCATCGCAAACGGGGACCTGGTCACGATCGACTTCGGCATGCACCGCCTCGGCTTCAACTCCGACATGACCCGCACGTTCGCAATCGGCGAGATCGGTGCGCTGGAGCGCGAAATCTACGAAGTCACCCTGGCTGCCCAGCTCGCCGGCGTAAAGGCGTCGGTGCCCGGCGCCAAGCTCGTAGACGTGGACAAAGCCTGCCGCGACGTCATTGAGCAAGCCGGCTACGGGGAATACTTCGTGCACTCCACCGGCCACGGCGTGGGCTTGGACGTGCACGAGGCCCCGAGCGCGGCCAAGACTGGAACGGGCGAGCTGGTCGAGGGCATGACGCTGACCATCGAACCCGGCATCTACATCCCCGGCAAGGCGGGCGTGCGCATCGAGGACACGCTGATCATCACCTCTGCCGCACCGAAGGTGATCACGGAATACCCTAAGGATTTGGCCGTGCTGTAACATTGCTGTGTTTGCACACGTCCCGACACTCCCAGGAGGAAGGTACTCACATGGCAACTACCGCCGATTTCAAGAACGGCCTGGTGCTGAAGAACGAAGGCAAGCTGCAGCAGATTGTCGAGTTTCAGCACGTCAAGCCCGGCAAGGGCCCGGCGTTCGTGCGCACGAAGCTCAAGGACGTCGTCTCCGGCAAGACCGTGGACAAGACCTTCAACGCTGGTGTGAAGGTGGAGACCGCGACGGTGGACCGCCGCGACATGACCTACCTCTACAACGACGGCACCAACTACGTCGTGATGGACGACAAGACCTTCGAGCAGTACGAGCTGCCGGCCGAGAAGTTCGGCGACGCTGCCCGCTTCCTGCTGGAGAACATGCGCGTGCAGGTTTCCTTCCACGACGGTGACGCGCTGTTCGCCGAGCTGCCGATCTCTGTGGACCTGAAGATCGAGCACACCGAGCCGGGCCTGCAGGGCGACCGCTCCTCCGGCGGCACCAAGCCGGCCACCCTGGAAACCGGTGCCGAGATCCAGGTGCCACTGTTCCTGGAGACGGGCAACGTGGTCAAGGTGGACACCCGCACCGGCGAGTACCTCTCCCGCGTGAACAACTAATGCCCGATTACAAGCGACACGGCGCACGCTACCGCGCGCGCCGCCGGGCAGTAGACATCCTCTTCGAGGCCGAGACGCGCGACATCGACCCGGTGTCCATCGTGGAAGAACGCGCGCAGCTTTCCCAGGATCCGGCTAACGCCGTCGCGCCGGTGGCGGATTACACCCGCATTATTGTGGCTGGTGCCGCGGAGAAGCTAGACGACCTCGACGACGCGATCGAGCGCCACCTCTCGGAAGACTGGGAGCTGTTCCGTCTTCCAGCGGTGGACCGCCAGATCCTGCGCGTGGCCGCATGGGAGATCCTCTTCAACGACGAGGTTGACGCCCCGATCTCCATCAAGGAGGGCGTCGAGATGGCCGCCGAGTACTCCGGGGTCGACGCAGCGCCGTACATCAACGTCGTGCTCGACGGCGTTGCCCAGCGCACGGCCACGAACGCGCCGTTTGCCAGCGAGGAGGCCGAAGACGCCTACGCCGTGGACGAGGACGACGCACCTGCAGCCAGGGAACCGGATACGGACCTCGAGGACGAGGCTGCGGATAAGGCGCGCGAGGTCGCCGAATCCACCGAGGACCTGGAGGCCGGGGAACCGGCGCCAGACGAACCCCGCGGCTAGTCCTGGGGCCCGGCAGAAAGTCGAGCATAGGAGGTCGAGTACATGCCCCATTGAGGGGCGTACTCGACCTCCTTTACTCGACTTCCAGACCGCACACCAACGAAAGGAACCGAGATGTCCAAACTCACCGTCGAAGAAGCGCAGCAGTTCAAGGTGGGCCCAGATTTCCAGCTCGCGGATGTGGACCCGGCGGACACTCCCGACGCGTCCGACGTGGACGAGGCGTTCCACACCTACGACGACGAGCTGGAAGAGCTGCAGGAGATGCTCTACGCCAACGGCCGCGCGGACAACGACGACGCCGGGTCCGTGCTGTTGGTGCTGCAGGGCATGGATACTTCGGGCAAGGGTGGCATTGTCCGCCACGTCATCGGCGAGACGATGGATTTGCAGGGCGTGCACGTGCAAGCGTTTGGCCGGCCGACGGAAGAGGAGGCGGCGCACGACTTTTTGTGGCGTTTCACTGCGCACCTGCCTGAGCCCGGACAGATCGCTGTGTTCGACCGCTCCCACTACGAGGATGTGCTGGTGCAGCGCGTAAAGCAGATGGCGCCGCCGGAGGAGATTGAGCGCCGGTACGGCGCTATCGTCGAGTTCGAAAACGAGCTCGCCGCCAGCGGCACGAAGATTATCAAGGTCATGCCGCACATTTCCCGCGAGTTTCAGGCGGAGAATTTGAAGGAGCGCATCGAGCGTCCGGACAAGCACTGGAAGTACAACCCGTCCGACATCGACGACCGCAAGTTGTGGAGCCAGTTCATGGCCGCCTACCAGATCGCCATGACGCGCACGTCCACCGAGGTTGCGCCGTGGTACTGCGTGCCGTCGGACAACAAGACGTACTGCCGCAGTGTGGTCAAGGCGCTGCTTTACGACGCTCTAAAGTCGCTCAACCTCGAGTGGCCAGCCGCCGACTTCGACGCCGAGGTCGAATTGGAGCGGCTGAAAAACTCCTAGTTGTCGGAGCTGTCGGCGTCGCTGCGGGAGTCCTCGGCCGGCGCGACGCCCGCGGCCTCGGCCTGCTTCTGAATCTCGCCGACGAGTGCGCGCATGGCGTCCTGCGTTTCCAGCACGCCGTTCACGGCGGCCTTCAGTGCGCCCGAGAGCTGCTCGTCCGCGAGCCCGGCGCCGACCTGGACCTCGGACTCCGTGCGCACGACGAGGTTTTCGGTGCGGTTGACCACCAAGGCGCGGGCGTCGAGGTAAGAGCTGTTGACCTGGTTCGCCGCGAGGTAGAGCGTGGCATCCGGGGTGTCTGCGGGGGTATCCGTGACGGAGTCGGCGCGGACGATGAGCACCGAGTCGAGCAGCACGAACAGCAGGTTGTAGCCGTTGACGTTGGCGTGGCCCGCGCGGCCCGAGGGGTCGTCGGAGACCTCCACGTCGTGGCCTGCCATGGCCTTGATGACGCGGTCGATGGTCACAAGAGTTGCGTTGCTCATTGCTGCGGTTCCTCCCAGTTGACGACGGTGGGGAAAGTGCTCTTGAGAAATTCGAACGCCCGCAAGGTTGCGTCGATGGAGCTGACGATGAAGGCGCCGAGCTGGTTGAAGGACGCACCTTCGGCGACGCGCATTGCGCGGATGGCGCTGACCGCCAACTTGTCCTCGCCGCGTTCGAAGAAGCGCAGGGTGGGCGCGAAGTGCGATTGGTTGTGCTCGTTGCAGGCGTAGAGCACCTTGGGGGCGAGGTCGCGGGGGAACTCGCCGCGCCACAGCGCCTCGAAAATGAGGTGGTCGCCGTCGATGGCGATGACGATCGCGGCGTTGATGAAGCCGGATCGCACGACCTTGTCTTCGATGCGGTACTCGAGGTTTTCTTCCTCGAAGATCGCGGCGACGGCCTCCGGCGTGACCGTTTCGATCACGTTGCGTTCGGGGTGCTCGCTCGGCTGGACCGGCTCTTCGGTGTTGTCTGTAGTCACCCTTGCGAGACTAGCAGCTGCTCCCGGCCCAGTTCGTGGCGCAGTGCCGCCTCGAGGGTGGGGTAGCGCATCTGCCAGCCGCGCTCAGCGGCGACGGTGGGCACGACCCGCTGGTCCGCCAGCGCCAACTCGTGCGCGCCCTCGTCTCCGAGCAGCAGCTTCGGGCCGAACGCCGGGATGGCCAGAAGATTCGGACGGTGCAGCAGCGCGGCCAGGGCAGCGGACATCTCCGCGTTGGTTACAGGCTCCGGGGAGGTGGCGTTGACGGGGCCCGACACCGTGGTGTCGAGCAGCGCGCGGACGTAGAAGTCCGTCAGGTCGTCCAGCGCCACCCAGCTCATCCAGAAGTCGCCTGCGCCGAACTGGGCGGTCAACCCGGCGTTCACGCTCGCTTTGAGCACCGGCAGCAGTCCACCGGCGCCGGAAAGCGCCAGGCCGGTGCGGATGTGCACGGTGCGAAGCCCCTCGACGCGGGCGGCTTCTTCCCAAGCCTCGCACACTTCCGCGAGGAACCCTTCGCCCGGACCGTCGGCTTCGGTGTGGGGGAAGCTGCCGGCGTCGGTGCCGTAGTAGCCGACGGCGGAGGCGCCGACGAACACCTCGACGCCCGAATCCGCGGCCAGCCGGGCGAGTTTTCGGGTCGGCTCCACGCGCGAATCCTGGATCTTGCGCTTTTTCTCGTCGGTGAACCTGCCCATGATGGTCTCGCCGGCGAGGTGCACGACAGCGTCAACACCGCGCAGGAGATCGGGGGAGGGGTTGTCCATCTCCCAGTGGCGCTCGCCTGGGCCGGCAGCACCGCGCACCAGCGGGATCACTGTGTGGCCGGCGGTGGTCAACTGCGCGCGCAGGTGCGTGCCCACTAGGCCGCTGGAGCCGGTCATGGCCACCGTTTTCGGTGCTGTGCGGGGCAAAGATGCGATGAACTTCAGGTCTTCAAGCAGTTGGCGCTGGCGGTAGGCCCAGGCTGGGCGGAGCAGGGGTTCGGGGATGCGGGCGGAGACGTCGTCGATAAGCAGTGTGCCTTGGCCCGCGTCCTCGAACCGGTGCACGTGGCGCCACTGCGTCGCGGCGCGCACCGGCTGGTTGGCCGCAACATCGGTGAACTGGTGGCCGGCGACGTAGCCGCTATCCAGGTGGCGCGCGACCCATTGCTGGCCGGCGGGCAGCGAAAACACGGTGGTGCCGCTGCGTATCGACGCAGCTTCGCGCGCCACCCGCATCGGCAAAAACCCGGGCGTGAGCCGTGTGACGGCGCCGGGGCGGGTGTGCCACCGCCAGACGGTGTCGCGGTCGAAGGGGAGCGTGTGCTCGGCATGGATGCCCATGGTTGGAATCCTTCACGGTTGAGAAGTGCAGCTGCTAAGGTGAAACGCGGTCCCAAGACTACATCTGGCCCCGGCAGGCGGGGTCGGCTCGAAATCCTTTAAATTCCGCACTGTGAGGCGGGGAAGGAGGTTCGATGAGTGGAAACGAACGGTCGACCGTCGAGTTGTTGAACGCTCAGGACGTTGTCCGCACTGTTGCACGCATCGCGCACCAGATCATCGAGAAAACGGCACTGGACGACGCTGCCAGCCCGCAAATTGTGCTGCTGGGCATCCCCTCTGGAGGCGTGCCGCTGGCGCAGCGCATCGCTGAAGCCGTGGAGGAATTTTCCGGGGTGGCAATCCCCGTGGGCAGCTTGGACGTCACGCTCTACCGCGACGACTTGCGCAACCGGCCCCACCGCGCGCTGCGGCCCACCAACGTCCCGGTCGACATCGACGGGGCAGTGGTCATTCTGGTCGACGACGTGCTCTACTCCGGGCGCACCATCCGCGCCGCGTTGGACTCTCTGCGCGATATCGGCCGCCCCAGCGCAATCCAATTGGCGGTCCTGGTCGACCGTGGCCACCGCGAACTGCCCATCCGCGCGGACTACGTGGGCAAAAACATCCCCACCTCAAAGGACGAGGACGTCACGGTTTCGCTGACGCCGCTCGACGCCGAGGACCGCGTTGCCCTGATTCGGGCTGACTAGGGAGACATCAATGAAGCACCTCATCGACATTGCAGACCTCACCCGCGACGAGATCGTCGGCTTGATGGACGAGGCCGACCGGTTCCGCGAGGCGTTGGACGGCCGCGAAATCAAGAAGCTGCCCACCCTGCGCGGGCGCACGGTGATGACCCTGTTCTACGAAAACTCCACACGCACCCGCTCCTCCTTCGAAACGGCGGGCAAGTGGATGAGCGCAGACGTGATCAATCTGTCTGCGTCGTCGTCTTCGGTGAAAAAGGGCGAGTCGCTCAAAGACACCGCCTCCGCGCTCGAGGCCGTGGGCGCCGACGCAATTATCATGCGCCACCCGGCCTCCGGCGCGGCGCAGCTGCTGAGGAAGTGGCTGCCGGAGACGAGCATCATCAACGCCGGCGACGGCCAGCACCAGCACCCGACCCAGGCGTTGCTGGACGCGGTGACGATGCGCCAGCACATCGGCGACGTGGCTGGCAAGACCGTCCTCATCGTCGGCGACATCCTCCACTCGCGTGTGGCGCGGTCCAACGTGGACCTGCTGCACACGCTGGGCGCTGAAGTCGTGCTGGTGGCTCCGCCGACGCTTCTGCCCACCGGGGTGGAGTTCTGGCCGGCGCGCGTCGCCTACGACTTCGACGCCGAGATCGAACAGGCGGACGTGGTGATGATGCTGCGCGTGCAGGCCGAGCGCATGCAGGGCGGGTTCTTCCCGTCGCACCGCGAGTACGCCACCTTGTACGGCCTGAGCAAGGATCGCGCGGATCGCATGAAGGACTCCGCGCTGATCATGCACCCGGGCCCCATGCTGCGCGGCATGGAAATCAACTTCGACGTCGCGGACCGCGACAACGCCGTGGTGCTGGGCCAGGTGTCGAACGGCGTGTACACACGCATGGCCGTGCTGTTTACCCTGCTCTCCGGATCCGGTGAGAGCGGCAATGAGGAAGGAGCCTCCAAGTGACTACGCTCGCGCTCAACAACGTCCGGCCGTACGGCGAGGACGAGACCAACATTCTTATCGACGTCGAAGACGGCGTCATCGACTCCATGGGTGAAAACCCATTCGACGACGCCGACGAGGTTGTGGACTGCGGCGGCAACGTTTTGCTGCCGGGCCTGGTTGATATGCACGTGCACCTGCGCGAGCCGGGACGCGAGGACACCGAGACCATCGCCACCGGCTCCGACGCCGCTGCCAAAGGCGGGTTTACCGCGGTGTTTACGATGGCCAACACCAACCCGGTAATTGACCAGCCGTTTTTGGCTGAGGCGGTGTGGGATAAAGGCCAGGTGTACGGCAAGTGCGACGTCTACCCGGTCGGCTCCATCACCCAAGGCCTCAAGGGCGAACAGCTCACCGAGATCGGACTGATGGCGCGCAGCGGCGTGCGCATGTTCTCCGACGACGGCAAGTGCGTCAACGACCCGCAGCTGATGCGGCGCGCAATCGAGTACGCAAAGGCGCATGACGTGGTGCTTGCGCAGCACGCCGAGGACCACCGCATGACTGTCGGTGCCGCCGCACACGAAGGCGAGCAGGCCGCCCGCCTGGGGCTGCGCGGTTGGCCGCGTGTCGCTGAGGAATCCATCGTGGCGCGCGACGCGATCATGACCCGCGACTACGGCGGGCGCTACCACCTGTGCCACGCGTCGACGGAAGGCACAGTAGAGCTGCTGCGCTTTGCTAAGTCCCAGGGAATCGAGGTCACCGCCGAGGTCACCCCGCACCACCTCCTGCTCACCGACGAAAAGCTGGCGAGCTACGACGGCCTGTTCCGCGTCAACCCGCCGCTGCGCGAGTCACGCGACGCCGAGGCGCTCAAGCAGGCGCTTCTCGACGGCACCGTCGACGTGGTTGCCACCGACCACGCCCCGCACGGCTCCGAGGACAAATGCGTGGAGTTCGAGCACGCCAAGCCGGGCATGCTCGGGCTGGAAACCTCGCTGGCCGTGGTGCACCGCATCTTTGTGGAGAGCGGATTGGCGGATTGGCGCTTCGTGGCCAAGGTCATGAGTGAGCGTCCCGCCGAAATTCTGCGTCTTGCGGACCAGGGTCGCCCGATCGCTGTGGGCGAGCCGGCGAACCTGGTGCTCGTGGACCCGCAAGCCCCCTGGACCGCACGCGGTGCCGACATGGCGTCCAAGGCCTCCAACACCCCCTACGAAGGCATCGAATTCACCGCGCGCGTAGCTGCCACCTGGCTGCGCGGCAAGACCACTTACATGGAGAAGGATTCCTAATGAGCAACAACCGCACCCCCGCAGTTCTGGTCTTGGCGGACGGCACGTCGTACCCCGGCTACGCGTTCGGCGCGTCGGGCCGCACCCTCGGCGAGGCCGTATTCACCACGGCAATGACCGGCTACCAGGAGACGTTGACGGATCCGTCCTATCACCGCCAGATTGTGGTGGCCACCGCCCCGCAGATCGGCAACACCGGCTGGAACGACGAGGACAGCGAAAGCCACGACGACAGGATCTGGGCCGCAGGCTACGTTATCCGCGACCTGTCGCGCCGCGTGTCCAGCTGGCGGGCCCAGCGCAGCCTCGAAGACGAGATGAAGGCCCAGGGCATCGTCGGCATCTACGGTGTGGACACCCGCAGCCTGGTGCGCCACCTGCGCAACAACGGTTCGATCGCGGCCGGCATTTTCACGGGGGAGGAGGCACTGGAAGACGTCGACAAGCTGCGAGCTCAGCTCAACGAGCCGAACTCGATGGCAGGCGCGGACCTCGCAGGCGAGGTGACCACCAGCCAGCCCTACACCATCCCCGCGCGCGACAAGAAGCGCTTCACCGTGGTGGCCTACGACATGGGCATCAAGATGGCCACGCCGGAGCAGTTCGCCTCCCGCGGAATCGAGACCGTCGTGGTGCCGGCCGACACCCCGTACGACGAGATCGCGCAGTACAACCCCGACGGCGTGTTCATCTCCAACGGCCCCGGCGACCCCGCCACCGCCGACAAAATGGTGGAAATCTCCCGCCAGGTGATTGAGGCGGGCGTACCCCTGTTCGGCATCTGCTTCGGCAACCAGATCCTCGGCCGCGCGCTGGGGCTTCAGACCTACAAGATGAAGTTCGGCCACCGCGGCGTGAACGTACCGGTGAAAAACCACCTCACTGGAAAGATCGACATCACCAGCCAAAACCACGGATTCGCCCTTCAGGCGCCGGAGGGCGTCGGCCCGGGCGGCAAGTTCGACACCGACTTCGGCCCCGCGGTGATCACCCACACCTGCCTCAACGACGGCGTTGTGGAGGGCGTGGCGCTGGAAAACGGGATGGCCTACTCAGTGCAGTACCACCCTGAGTCCGCAGCGGGCCCGCACGACGCGAACCCCCTGTTCGACCAGTTCATCGACCTTATGCAGCAGCACCGGGCGCAGTAAGCAACACCAGGAAGGCAAGATATGAAACGCACAGACATCAACCACGTCCTGGTCATCGGCTCCGGTCCAATCGTGATTGGGCAGGCCTGCGAGTTCGACTACTCCGGCACCCAGGCGTGCCGCGTGCTCAAGGAGGAAGGTCTGCGAGTCACGCTGATCAACTCCAACCCGGCGACGATCATGACCGACCCGGAGTTCGCGGATCACACCTACGTCGAGCCGATTCAGCCCGAATACATCGACCGCATTCTCGCCCGCGAGGCGGAGCAGGGCCACCCGGTGGACGCCATACTGGCCACGCTCGGCGGACAAACAGCTCTCAACGCGGCGATTCAGCTCGATCGCCAGGGCATCCTGGCTAAGCACGGCGTCGAGCTGATCGGCGCGAACATCGACGCCATCGAGCGCGGCGAAGACCGCCAGAAGTTCAAGGACATCGTGGAAAAGATCGGCGGCGAATCCGCCCGCTCTCGCGTGTGCTTCAACATGGACGAGGTCCACGAGACGGTCGCGGAGCTCGGTCTGCCGGTTGTGGTGCGCCCCTCCTTCACCATGGGCGGGCTGGGTTCCGGCCTCGCATTTTCCATGGAGGACCTCGAGCGCATCGCAGGCGACGGCCTCGAGGCCTCCCCGGAGGCGAACGTGCTCATCGAGGAGTCCATTCTGGGCTGGAAGGAGTTCGAGCTCGAGCTCATGCGCGACGGCGACGACAACGTCGTCGTCATCGCCTCCATCGAGAACGTGGACGCGCTTGGCGTGCACACCGGCGACTCTGTGACTGTGGCTCCGGCGCTGACGCTGACGGACCGCGAATACCAAACCATGCGCGACCAGGGCATCGCGATTATCCGCGAGGTCGGCGTTGACACCGGCGGCTGCAACATCCAGTTCGCGGTCAACCCCAACGACGGGCGCATCATCACTATCGAGATGAACCCGCGCGTGTCGCGTTCCTCCGCCCTCGCATCCAAGGCGACCGGTTTCCCGATTGCGAAGATCGCCTCGAAGCTGGCCATCGGCTACACCCTTGATGAGATCACCAACGACATCACTGGAGTGACCCCGGCAGCGTTCGAACCGACGCTCGACTACGTCATTGTGAAGATGCCGCGGTTTACGTTTGAGAAGTTCCCGGGCTCCGACGTCACTTTGGGCACGTCCATGAAGGCCGTCGGCGAGGCAATGGGCATCGGCCGCAACTACATCCAGGGCCTGAACAAGGTCATGCGCTCGATGGAGGACAAGCCGAACGGCTTTTGGACCAAGTCCGACGAGTACATCGCGGGCGAGCGCGCGAGCGACGTGAATGCGGTGCTCGAGGACCTGAAGGTCCCCACCGACAAGCGCCTGTACGACGTTGAGCTCGCGCTGCGCCTCGGCGCCACCGTGGAGCAGGTCTACGAGGCCAGCCACATCGACCCCTGGTTCCTCGCCGAGCTCGAGGGGCTCATCGAGTTCCGCCAGGAGCTTATCGACGCCCCCGTGCTGGACGCCACGCTTCTGCGCGAGGCGAAGACGCTGGGTCTTTCGGATCTGCAGATTGCGGCGCTGCGCCCGGAGCTCGCCGGCGAGGACGGGGTGCGTGCGCTGCGCTGGTCGCTCGGCGTGCACCCGGTGTTTAAGACGGTGGATACCTGCGCAGGTGAATTCGAGGCGCAGACGCCGTACCTGTACTCGGCGTACGAGCTGGACCCGAACGCGGAAAGCGAGGTGCTCACCGGCGCCGGCGAGGATGCGGGCAAGAAGGAAAAGGTGATCATCCTAGGCTCCGGCCCGAACCGCATCGGCCAGGGCATCGAGTTCGACTACTCCTGCGTGCACGCTGCACTTGAGCTGTCGCGCGTGGGCTACGAGACCGTCATGGTCAACTGCAACCCGGAGACCGTCTCCACCGACTACGACACCGCCGATCGCCTCTACTTCGAGCCGCTCACGTTCGAGGACGTGATGGAGATCTACCGCGCCGAGAGCGAGACCGGCACCGTTGCCGGCGTCATCGTCCAGCTCGGCGGCCAGACCCCGCTGGGGCTCGCGCAGAAGCTTGCCGACGCCGGCGTGCCGGTCGTGGGCACCACCCCGGAAGCGATCGACCTGGCGGAAGACCGCGGCGAGTTTGGCACGGTGCTTGAAAATGCGCAGCTGCCGGCACCGCAGTACGGCACCGCCACATCCTTCGTGGGCGCCCGCGAGGTCGCTGCCCGCGTCGGCTACCCGGTGCTGGTGCGCCCCTCCTACGTGCTGGGTGGGCGCGGCATGGAAATCGTCTACGACGAGAACAACCTGCGCGATTACATCGAGCGCGCCACTGAACTGTCGCCGGACCACCCGGTGCTGGTGGACCGGTTCTTGGACAGCGCCATCGAGATCGACGTGGACGTGCTCTGCGACGGCGAGGAGGTCTACCTCGGCGGTGTGATGGAGCACATCGAGGAAGCCGGCATCCACTCCGGCGACTCCGCGTGCGCGTTGCCGCCGATGACGCTGAGCCCCGACGACATCGACAACGTGCGCCGCTCCGCGGAGGCGCTCGCGCACGGCATCGGCGTGAAGGGTCTGATGAATGTCCAGTTCGCGCTCAAGGACGACATCCTGTACGTGATCGAGGCCAACCCGCGCGCCTCCCGCACCGTGCCGTTCGTGTCCAAGGCCACCGGCGTGCACCTGGCCAAGGCCGCCGCGCGTGTGATGATGGGCTCCACGATTGCCCAGCTGCGCAGCGAGGGCCTGATTCCCTCTGGCTACGACGGCGGTTCGCTGCCGCTGGAGCACCCGATCGCGGTGAAGGAAGCAGTGCTGCCGTTTACCCGCTTCCGCCGCCCGGACGGTGCGCTGCTGGACACCATCCTGGGCCCGGAGATGAAGTCCACCGGTGAGGTGATGGGCCTTGCGCCGTCCTTCGGCGTCGCGTACGCGAAGGCGGAAGCGGCGGCGTTCGGCGAGCTGCCCACGGAGGGTACCGTCTTTGTCTCCCTGGCCAACCATGACAAGCGCACGCTGATCTTCCCGATCCAGCGGTTGTCCACGATGGGGTTCAAGGTGTTGGCCACGAAGGGCACCGCCCAGATGCTGCGCCGCAACGGTATCGAGTGCGAAGTGGTGCTCAAGGCGTCCGAGGTCCGCGACGGCGCGGAAGGAAAGTCCATCGTCGACCGCATCTTGGAAGGCGAGATCGACATGGTGCTCAACACGCCGGCAGGTTCGTCCGGGTCGCGCCACGATGGCTACGACATCCGTGCCGCAGCGGTCATCGCCGATGTGCCGATCATGACCAATGTGCAAGGAATCACCGCTGCAGTCCAAGGCATCGAGGCTCTGCGCGCCAAGGAAATTACGGTGACGAGCCTGCAGGAACTCGAGCACGGCAAGACGGCGGACGAGTAAATGGCGAAGCAGATCTTCAGCAACCGGCTCGTTGAGGCGGGCAGCGAGTTCGGCCGGGTGTGCGTGGGCATTGACCCGCACGCCGCGCTGCTTCAGCAGTGGGGGCTTGCGGATACTGTGGACGGCCTCCGGTCGTTCGCGGAGATCTGTGTGGACGCGTTTGCCGGTCACGTCGCCGCAGTCAAGCCTCAAGTGGCGTTTTTCGAGCGCTTCGGCGCTGCGGGCTTTTCCGTGCTCGAAGCGACGCTGGCTGCGCTGCGTGAGCGCGGCACGCTGGTGATTGCAGACGCGAAGCGCGGCGACATCGGCTCCACCATGGCCGGATACGCGTCTGCCTGGTTGGCGCCTGGCGCGCCCTTGGAGGCCGATGCGCTCACGCTGACGCCGTACCTCGGTGTCGGTTCGCTCGCGCCTGCAATTGAGCTCGCGGCGGAGCACGGCAAGGGCGTGTTCGTCATGGCGGCGAACTCGAACCCGGAGGCAGAGGCGTTGCAGACAGGGCTTATCGACGGCCGGATGCTCTCGCAACGGATGGTCGACGAGTGCGCGGAGTACAACCAGGTCGACGGCGTTGGCCACGTCGGTGTGGTCGTCGGCGCCACCGTGAGCACCCCGCCGGTGCTGGACCGCCTCAACGCCCCGGTGCTCATGCCGGGCGTGGGTGCGCAGGGGGCCACGATGGCCGATGCGGAGGCGATTGCCGGCGAAGTTGGACACCTGGTTTTTCCGAGCGTATCGCGCGCAGTGTTGACGGCTGGACCGGACGTGGCTGAGCTGCGCAAACGAGTATCTGACCTGGGAAAACAGCTGAAACGCTAGGGGTTATTTACCGCCCGGCAAAATCCCTGGTAGTTTAGTTCCGTCGCACGGTGACGTGGAGAAATGCGGTGGATAACGCGCTCTGCGGAACTGATGCCGAATAAGCAGTGTTAGACTGTGCGGAACGTGGCGAATTGCACCGATGACATTCGGCGGAGTGCGCCCCGGATCCGGCACATGTCGGACTGGACAAAATGTTCGTAACTATTACATGGAGGAACACGTGGCACTTCCACAGTTGACCGATGAGCAGCGCAAGGCAGCCCTCGAGAAGGCAGCGGAGGCCCGCAAGGCCCGCGCCGAGCTGAAGGCTTCCCTCAAGCGCGGCGAGACCACGCTGCAGGACGTCCTGAACAAGGCTGACACCGACGAGATCATCGGCAAGACCAAGGTCTCCGCTCTCCTCGAGGCTATGCCGAAGGTTGGCAAGGTCAAGGCTCGCGAGATCATGGAGGAGCTGGAGATCGCCCAGACCCGTCGTCTGCGTGGTCTCGGCGACCGTCAGCGTCGCGCGCTGCTCGAGCGCTTCGGCTACGAAGAGAACTAAGCGTGTCCGAGGTGGCTCCCCGCGGTCGGCTGGTCGTGCTGGCCGGCCCGTCTGCGGTGGGTAAGTCGACGGTGGTCAGCCGCCTTCGCGGTGCGGTGCCGGACCTGTATTTCTCGGTGTCGATGACCACGCGCGCTCCGCGCCCGGGTGAGGTGGACGGCAAAGACTACTTCTTTGTCAGCCCCGAGCAATTCCAGGGCCGGATCGATCGTGGGGAGATGCTGGAGTGGGCCGACATTCACGGCGGCTTGCAGCGCTCCGGCACTCCGGCCGGCCCCGTCAATGAGGCTTTGGATGCCGGCCGCCCCGTGCTTGTCGAGGTCGACCTCGTAGGCGCGCGCAACATCAAGCGCCTGCTGCCGGAAGCGAACACCGTTTTTCTGGCTCCGCCGTCCTGGGACATCCTGGTCGAGCGCCTTACCGGTCGCGGCACTGAGACCCCCGAGGTGATTGAGCGTAGGCTCACCACCGCACGGGAGGAGCTCGATGCGCAGGGGGAGTTCGATGTTGTGGTGGTCAACGACGACGTGGACACCGCGGTGGCTTCTATCGCCGATATCCTCCAAGGCACATCTTCCAACAACAGTTAGCGAGTGGGTTTACACGTGAGCAACACAACCAAGGACCTGTCGGAAGCGTCCTCCGCTGAGGAGACGCAGCAGGAGAGCGTCTACGACACGCCGGAGGGCATTACTGCGCCCCCGATCGACGAGCTTTTGACCAAGGTGTCGTCGAAGTACGCGCTCGTCATCTTCGCCGCGAAGCGTGCCCGCCAGATCAACAGCTTCTACCAGAACTCCGAGGACGGCGTCTTCGAGTTCATTGGCCCCCTGGTCTCCCCGGAGCCGGGCGAGAAGCCGTTGTCTATCGCGCTGCGCGAGATTGAGGCTGGTCTACTCGAGCACGAGGAAGGCCAGTAAGGTCCCGCCACTAGCGCCGAGCGCGCTGTTTGCGCCGTAACGTATCCGCCGCCGCCTAGCGATCCCGCTGGGCGGCGGCGGTTTTGTATGCTTGGAGGCCATGAGCGAAGCGTTGCACTCGTCCCGTCCTCTGCGCGTAGTCGTCGGCGTCGCCGGCGGCATCGCGGCCTACAAGGCCTGCCACCTCGTGCGCGATTTCAAAGAACGCGGCGACGAGGTGCGCGTTATCCCCACCGCCAACGCGTTGAACTTCGTGGGGGCGGCGACCTTCGAAGCGCTCAGCGGCAACCCGGTGGATACGGGGGTGTTCACCCGCGTCGACGAGGTGCAGCATGTGCGGCTGGGGCAGGAGGCGGACCTCATCGTTGTCGCCCCTGCCACCGCCGACCTGATGGCCCGTATCGCGGCGGGGCGTGCAGACGATCTGCTCACCTCGACGATCCTCGTGGCTACCTGCCCGGTCGTACTGGCTCCGGCGATGCACACGGAGATGTGGTTGAACCCGGCCACGCAGGCCAACGTGGAGGCGCTGCGCCAGCGCGGCATCTCCGTCATCGAGCCCGCGCACGGCCGGCTCACCGGCAAGGACACCGGGCCGGGACGGTTGCCCGAGCCGCACGTGATTGCCGAGCTGGCCCGCACGGTGCACCAGACAGGTCCGTTGGTTCCGACGCTGGCAGGCAAACGGGTGCTCATCAGCGCTGGCGGGACGCAGGAGAACATCGACCCGGTGCGCTACATCGGCAACCGCTCGTCCGGTAAGCAGGGCTATGCGCTCGGCGATATTGCGGCGCAGCGCGGCGCGGAGGTGACCATCGTCGCCGGTGCGACAGACGAGCTGGAGGCACCGTCCGGCGCGGAGGTGATCAAGGTGCGCTCCACCCGCGAGATGCAGCAAGCGATGGCGCAGCGTGCCCCGCACGCCGACGTTGTTGTCATGGCTGCGGCGGTGGCCGATTTCCGGCCTGAGTCCGAGGCGGAGACGAAGCTGAAAAAGGGCAAGTCCGATGGCGCGTTGTCTACCATCCACCTGGCTGAAAACCCGGACATCCTCAAGGGGCTGGTGCAGATGCGTAAGGCGGGGGAGACTGCGGCGACCATCATCGGTTTTGCGGCGGAGACCGACAACGAACTGGAAAACGGGCGCGCGAAGCTGAAACGCAAGGGGGCAGATCTTCTCATGCTCAACTCGGTTTCGGGCGGTGGAGTGTTCGGCCAGACGCGCAACCGCGGGTGGTTGCTCAGCGCAGACGGGCGTGAAGAGGAGATTCCGGACGGCACGAAGCATGAGGTCGCTGTGCGTATCTGGGATGCGATTGCGCGCCTCGCCCAGTGACATTGCGCATTTAGACAGCTTGGTCTATCGTTGGCTTCACCTTACGACGTGACGTACCCGTGCTAGCCCTGCAACTGCTGAGCTGACCAGCTGGTGCGCCGCAACGCCAATCGTCCGTTCCGACGCGAAGGAAAGACTGCTTTGTCCACCGATACGTACTTCCGCTTCTTTACCAGCGAATCCGTGACCGAGGGCCACCCAGACAAGATCTGCGATGCCATTTCGGACTCCATCCTGGACGACATGCTCTCCCAGGACCCGGATGCGAAGGTGGCCGTGGAAACCTTGGCAACCACCGGTCAGGTACACGTCGCGGGCGAGGTGCGAACTTCCGCCTACTCCAACATTGCGCGAATCGTGCGCGAGAAATTGGTGGAGATCGGGTTCGACTCCTCCGAGGTCGGTTTCGACGGGCGCAGCTGCGGCGTGAACATCGCCATCGGCGATCAGTCGTCTGAGATCCACGACTCGGTGTTGACGTCCCAGGAGGTGCGCCAGAACACGTCGACAGGAGCGGACGATCAGTTGGGCGCCGGCGACCAGGGCTTGATGTTCGGCTACGCCACCGACGAAACACCCGAGTACATGCCGCTGCCAATTTCCACGGCGCACCACCTTGCCCGCCGTCTGTCGCAGGTGCGGCACGAGGGCATCGTGGAGGGGCTGCGCCCGGACGGCAAGACCCAAGTCACCTTCGCCTACGACGGTCAGACTCCCGCGTTCATCGACACCATCGTCATCTCCACGCAGCACGATCCGGACTTCACCGGCGAGTCGCTGGAGTCCGCCCTGCGCGAGCACGTCATCGCTTGGGTGATCAAGGACGCAGGCCTTGAGCGCTACTTCCGCGAGGACACCAAGGTGCTGGTGAACCCGTCTGGTTCTTTCACCCAGGGCGGCCCGATGAGCGATGCCGGTTTGACCGGCCGCAAGATCATCGTGGACACCTATGGCGGCATGGCCCGCCACGGCGGCGGCGCGTTTTCCGGAAAGGATCCGTCGAAAGTGGACCGCTCCGGCGCCTACGCCATGCGCTGGGTGGCCAAGAACATTGTCGCCGCCGGCCTTGCAAAGCGGGTGGAGGTACAGGTGGCGTATGCCATCGGCCGCGCGAACCCGGTCGGCCTGTACGTGGAAACGTTCGGGACTGCCGCCGAGGGGCAGACCGATGAGAGCATCCAGCAGGCCGTGGAGAAGGTTTTCGACCTGCGCCCGGAGGCCATCATCCGCGAGCTGGATCTGAAGCGCCCGATCTATGCGCAGACCGCGGCGTACGGCCACTTCGGCCGCACGGACATCGACGTGCCGTGGGAGCGCACGGACAAAGTTGACGACCTCAAGGCGGCTGCGGGCCTTTAGTCGGCCACCTCGTCTGCGTTTTTGGCTGCCGCCTGGCTGTTCTGCCAGGCGGTTTTTTCCTGTTCGGAGCGCTTGTGGTTGCGCAGCGCAACAACGCCGAGGACGATGCCAACGACCACCGGGACCCAGATCTTCGAGTACTCCGCCAACCACAGCGCCCACTCGGGCACTTCGGGCAAGTTGAGATCCGGCCAGTCGATTGCAGGCAGCGGCAGATCCAGCGAGGGCAGGTCGGGCACCGGCAGGTCCATGTGCGGCGGCTGCCAGTCCGGCAGGTCCCAATCCGGAAAGTCCCAATCCGGGAGCAAGCCCAAGAGCCAACGGAACAGCCGGGAAACCAGGGGCCCGAGCACCAGGACCGCCAGCGCCCAGCCGCCCTTGCCGAGGCCTTCCGCCATGGGGATCAGGGTGCGCTTGAGCTCGCTGGACTCCATGGTTTCGCGCCTGCGGGCTCCGCGCGAGCCGGCGGGCGGGTCGAATTCGACTACGGTGGCGCCTTCGCGAAACTCCACGCTTAACAGCTCATCGAGGCCGCTCGCTCGGATTTTCAGGTGCGGTTTTTGCCGGTTGGTACCCAGGCCCACCGGCGATTCCAGCTCCTGTTTCGGGCCGCTTCCGAACAGCGGCAGGCGGGCGCTGTTCACGTCGTTGTAGCGGTGCTGCACCTCGCCCGCGACGCGCACTTCCATCCGCTCGGTGGGGTTGCCGGCCCACAGATTCACCCGCTGCAGCAGTGAACTGTCCGCGCTGGCCAGCGTGCCACCTTTGTCCTGCTCATCGCCGGGCCAACTCGGGTCTTCCGCGGCGAAGTCGCGGTCGAAGCCGACGCGGACTTCGATCAGGCCGTATTCGGGGTGGTCGAGCCTCCACGTTTCCACCAGCTATCCCTCCGCCTTGCCTTGCGACGAGCTGCCGCGAATCACCCTGGCAAGGCCCGTCGCCGCCGCGCAGGTGGCTATCGCGCCGAGGGCGTAGATGAACGTGCCGTCGTTGAAATACAGCGCCTTGGATATCCAAAAGCCCAATCCGGCAAGCAGCGGCAAGGACAGGGTGGGGCGGAACGCGAAGCCGTCGACAAGCCCGGCGATCGCCGCTACGGCGAAAATGAAGCCGACGAGCAACCACGGGCTGTTTGCGAGGGGGATGAGCAGGAGCGGGCCGAGGACGTACGCGGCGATCATCGCGTAGGGGACCGCCTTGACCCACCCGGTGCGTCCTGCGTTGTCGTCGTTGCTCACGGCGTTGTCGTCTACGTCAGTCACGGCTGGCGAGTGTAGGCGCTAATCGGCTCTCGTGTACACATGACCGGCTTCTGGGCGCGGGATCATCTCGTCGAGGCTGACGGGATTGAGGCCTTTCGCCCGCAGCCCGTCGATGACGCACTCAGCGGCGGCGACGGTGGGCTGGTGGATGTCGTGCATGAGGATGATCGATCCTTCGCGCGCGCCCGCGACGGCCTTTTGACACGTGGTGGCCGTGTTGCGGTGCTGCCAATCAGCGGTGTCGACGTCCCAGGTGGCCAGCGACATGCCGCGGGCTGCCGCAGCCGCGACCACACGCGAGTCGTAGGAGCCGTACGGCGGGCGCAGCCAGCGCGCCTCGACTGTGCCCTTGTCCTTGAGCGCGGCGTTTGTCTCGTCGAGTTGCGCGGCGATGCCGGCGTCGGTCTGCTTGGCCAAATCAGCGTGGGAAAACGAGTGGCTTCCGATGGTGTGGCCCTCGTCGCGGATGCGGCGCACAATCTCCGGATGGGCGTTTGCGTTTTGGCCCAGCACGAAGAAAGTGGCGTGCACGTCCTTGCGCTTGAGTGTGTCGAGGAGCTGTTCGGTTGTGCCGGTCACGGGGCCGTCGTCGTAGGTCACGGCGACGCAGTTGGAGCACCGCGGCGACTCAGGCGGGCGGGAGGGATTATGCGCAGGCGCCACGGCGACACCGGCTGGGGCGTCTGCATCGGCCGGGGTGGCCGGGGCAGGCGGGCGCAGGTGCGGCGGCACGGCCTGCTGCATCTGGCCGGGAAGCCCCTCGTAGGCGCGGCGCCACCCGTCCTCGACAGCCCGGGAGGTGCGCTGGGAGGACCCGGTGGCGAAAGCGGAGCTGGCGTCGATAAGCGAACCAGCGCCTTGTGCAGAGGACACCTGCGCCACCTGCGACGAGTCCGCGCTCGCGGGGGTCGGTGCGAGCACTGCGGCGCAAAGAACTGCGACGGTAGACACGGCGGTGAGCAGACGTTTCATCACGGAGAAAGCTTCTTTCAGGCACGCGAACAAGTGGGATCGGATAGTCCTATTAGTATCCCATCGGGCCTGGCTGTCCGCGACCGGGGCGCGGGCCGGGGCGGTGTCGGGGCGTCGTTTAGAATCCGGGGTCATGTCCGACACACCCGCAGCCGAAGCACCCGTCGCACGCGTGCTGCCCATGCTCGGACTTGCGCACTTGGACCGTCCGTTCGACTACCTCGTGCCGGACACGGATGCAGGTGCTGTTCAGTCGGGGGTGCGGGTGCGCGTGCGGTTCGCGGGGCGGTTAGTCGACGCCATCGTGCTCGAGCGGGCCGCGCAGTCGCGTCACGAGGGCTCGCTGCGCTTCATCGAGCGCGTCATCTCGCCGGAGGTTGTGGCGCCGCAGCGCATGCGCGAGCTTGTCGACGCGCTGGCGGACCGCTACGCCGGAATCAGATCTGACATCTACCGCTCCGCCATCCCGGCGCGCCACGCGAAGGCGGAGGAGACCGATACCAAAACTTCGTGGGATGAGCTGGGGGATGCAAGCGAGCCGGACTTGTCCGCCTGGACTGCGTACGCCTTTGGAGAGTCCTTTGTCGACGCTGTTGTGGGCGGCAAGATCGCGCGTGCGGCGTGGCAGGTGGCGCCAGGCGACGATTGGGCGGCGGGGCTGGCCTGCCTGGCCGCGAAGGTGGCGCTGGACGGCGCCGGTGCGCTGATCGTGGTGCCGGACCAAAAAGACGTCGACGCCTGCGAGGCGGCGTTGCGCGAGATTGTCAGCCCCCGGCAGATTACGACGTTGACCGCCTCCCAAGGACCGCAGGCGCGCTACTCGCGCTACCTGTCGGTGCTGCACGGGCAAGGCCGGATCGTGGTGGGAACCCGCTCGGCCGCATTTGCGCCGGTGAAGAATCTGCGGCTTGCGGTAGTGATGTTCGACGGCGACGACAACCTGGTCGACCCGCGCGCGCCGTACGTGCATGCGCGCGAGGTGCTCACCACGCGTTCGGCGCAGGAGAAGTGCTCGCTGATCATCGGCGGCTTCGCGCGCACGGCGGAGGCACAGCTGCTGGTACAGTCGGGGTGGATGCACGAGCTGGTGGCCCCCCGGCAAACACTTCGCACCCGCTCGCCCTACATCCATGCCGCCGGCGACAGCGACTTTGAGATGGAGCGAGATCCGCGGGCAAAACAGGCCCGCCTGCCGTCGGCGGCGTTCCAGGCTGCGACACAGGCGCTGGAGCGCGGCACACCGGTGTTGTTCCAGGTGCCGCGCACCGGCTACATCCAATCGCTGGCCTGCGGGCAGTGCAGAACACCCGCGCGCTGCAGGTGGTGCAACGGCCCGCTGGGTCTGCCCTCGGGCGGGGAGGCTGCGGCGCCGACGTGTCGCTGGTGCGGGCGGATGGATCCGTCGCACGTGTGCCCGGCGTGCGGTTCGCGCAAGCTGCGGGCTGTCGTCCTCGGCACCGAGCGCACCGCCGAGGAGCTCGGACGGGCCTTTGCCAAGTACAAGGTGATCACCTCTGGCGGCGACAATGTGCGGGCGGAGGTGAACGCGGGCCCGGCGCTCGTCGTGGCCACGCCCGGAGCGGAGCCGCGGGTGGAAGGCGGCTACGGAGCCGCGGTGCTTTTGGATGCGTGGGCGCTGCTGCAGCGGCCCGACCTGCGCGCGGTGGAGGACACGTTTGCCAAGTGGATGGGTGCGGCCACGCTGGTGCAGCCGCACGGATCTGGCGGGGAAGTGGTCGTCGTGGCGGAGCCCTCGCTGCCTGCAGTGCAGCACTTGATTAGGTGGGACGCGCGCGGGTTTGCCGCGCAGGAGCTTGCGTTGCGCAGCGAGGCTCGCTTCCCGCCCGCGGTGCACGTCGCGGTCGTCGATGCCCCGCGCGACGGGCTCGACGAGTTTTTCGCCCGCACCGAACTGCCGGAGCATGCGGAACTGCTCGGCCCGGTGGACTTGCCGCCCGGCGTGCGGCTGCCAGGGGAGTGGAACCGGGAAGCGCTCGGCCCCGCCCAGCGCATCCTCGTGCGCACCCCGTTGGCAGGGCGCACGGCGCTGGGCAAGGCGCTGCGCGCGGGCGCGGTGGCGTGGACGACGTCGAAGCAGGACGTTCCGCTGCGGATCCAGGTCAACCCGGTGGACATCGGCTAGCCGCCTTGCCCGGCGGGCCGGCAGTACACTAGCTGTCCATGGCTATCCGCGACATTCGCCTGTTCGGCGACCCAGTGCTCAACTCCGCCGCCGATCCGGTCACGGTCTTCGACGCCGCGCTTGAGCGTCTTGTGGATGACATGCTCGAAACCATGGACCACGCTGGCGGGGTGGGCTTGGCCGCCAACCAGATCGGCCTGGCGCGACGAATCTTCGTGTTTGACTGCCAAGGCATGCGGGGCCACATTGTCAACCCTGTGTGGCAGCCGGTGAGTGAGGTGCAGCAGACGGGGATTGAGGGCTGTCTGTCTGTGCCGGGAGTGCGCGGAGAGGTCACCCGCCACAACTCCGTTGTCGCCCGCGGCGCCGATTGCTACGGCCGCCCGCTTGCGCTGCGCGGCACAGGGCTGCTGGCCCGCTGCATCCAGCACGAGACGGACCACCTGGACGGGGTGATGTTCATGCAACAGATGGCGCCTGAGCAGCGCAAAGAAGCGATGGCGGCGATCCGCGCTGCCGAGTGGAGCTAGAAGGAGACACACCCATGCGACTCGTATTCGCCGGAACCCCCGAACCCGCCGCCGCGGCATTGCAGCGGCTCATCGCCTCCGACCACGAGGTCGTCGCGGTGCTCACCCGCCCCGATGCGCGCAAGGGCCGCGGTCGCACCCTGCACCCGTCGCCGGTCAAGGCGCTCGCGCTCGAGCACGGCATCGAAGTGCTCACCCCTGAAAGCCTCACGCAGGACGGCTCCATCCAGGGCCAGCTGGAAGCACTTGAGCCGGATGCGATCCCCGTGGTGGCCTACGGCAACCTCATCCCGGCGGACATGCTGGACATCCCGCGCCACGGATGGGTGAACCTGCACTTCTCGCTGCTGCCGCAGTGGCGCGGAGCGGCCCCGGTGCAGGCTGCGATCGCCAACGGCGACGAGGTCACAGGCGCCACCACCTTCCGCATCAACGAAGGCCTCGACACCGGCGACATTGTGGACACGCTGGAAACCAGGATCGGACCGGCGGAAACCAGCGGGGAACTCCTCGAGCGCCTGGCTAAAGACGGTGCAGACCTGCTCGTGCGCACCATGGATGCGCTGGACGCGGGGACGGCGGCGCTGAAGCCGCAGCCCGAAGAAGGCACGTACGCGCACAAGATCAACCCGGCAGACGCCCGTGTGGCGTGGTCGCGTCCCGCGGCGGAGATCGACCGCACCATCCGCGCGCACACCCCGGCACCGGGCGCGTGGACGATGCGCGGGGAGGACCGGTTCAAGCTCGGCCCGGTGACCCCGACGGGTGAAGGCTCGCTCGCCCCGGGCGCGACGGCATTCGGCAAAAACGAGGTGCTGGTGGGCACCGCCGACGGAGACGTGCGACTGGGCCGGATCCAGCCGCCAGGCAAGAAAATGATGAACGCGGCGGACTGGGCCCGCGGCCTGTCGCCTGAAGCGAAAGAGGAAGTGATCTTCGAGTGAGCGGCGGATTCAGATCCCGTTCGGCGGGGCGCAGGCAAGACAAGCCCGAGCGCAGGCCAGGCAAACCTGTGCGCAAGCAGAGCCCGAAGTCGGCGGGCAAGTACACAGACACCAAGCGCAGCGGCCGCACGCGCTACACCGTCAAGGGGCGGCCGGCCAGCATCGGCGACCCGGCCCGCGAGGCCGCCTTCGAGGTGGTGCTGCGCGTCGCGCGCGACGGCGCGTTTGCCAACCTGACGTTGCCCGGCATCTTGCGGGAGCGGGAGATTTCCGGCCGCGACGCGGCGTTTGCCACTGAGCTGGCGTACGGCACGCTGCGCAGCCTCGGGGTGCTCGACGCGGTCATCGCGGAGAACTCCTCGCGCGAGCTCGAGCGCATCGCGCCTGAGGTGCTGGCCGCGCTGCGGCTGGGCGCCTACCAGTTGCTGTACACGCGCGTCAGCGACCACGCCGCGGTGGACACCTCGGTGCGATTGGTGGAGGCCGCAGGGCAGGACAAGGCGAAAGGCTTCGCCAACGGCGTGCTGCGCTCGATCGGCCGCACGCCGTCCGAGCAGTGGCTGCGCAAACTGGCGCCGACTAGCGAGCTCGGGGCACTTGCGTTTACCTATGCCCACCCGGAGTGGATCGCGCGCTCCTTCGCCGAGGCGCTGGGCAACAGAGGCGACGAGCTGGAAGCCGCGCTCGAGGCCGATTCCGCGCGCCCTGTGGTGCACCTGGTGGCGCGCCCCGGCGAGATTTCCGCGGAGGAGCTCGCGCTGACCATCGGTGGCGAGCAGGGCAAGTACTCGCCCTATGCGGTGTATCTGCCGGAGGGTGATCCGGGTCAGCTCGAACCGGTGCGCGAGGGGCTCGCGGCGGTGCAGGACGAGGGCTCGCAGATCATCGCCCGGGCGCTGACGGAGGTTCCCGTCGACAAGGATCAAGGCCGTTGGCTTGACCTGTGTGCTGGGCCGGGCGGCAAGGCGGCGCTGATCGGGGCGATCGCGGCTATCGACGGCGCCAAGGTCGACGCCGTGGAAGTCAGCCCGCACCGGGCAACATTGATTGAAAAGACGGTGCGTAACCTGCCCGTGCGCGTCCACACCGCTGACGGGCGCGAGCCGGGCCTTGCCCCGGGCTACGACAGGGTGCTCGTGGACGCCCCCTGTTCCGGCCTGGGCGCGCTGCGCCGCCGCCCAGAGGCGCGTTGGACAAAGGTCGAAAGCGACATCGCCGAGCTCAACCAGCTGCAGGAAGAGTTGTTGGAATCCGCCGTCGCGCTCACCAAACCGGGCGGTGTGGTCGTGTACTCGACGTGCTCGCCGGATGTGCGGGAGACCCGGAGGATCGTCGAGAAGCAGCTGGCCAAAGGTGGGGTGCAAGAGCTTGACGCGCGCGAGTGGGCCGCCGGCCTGGAGGACGTCGGCGAGGAGCCGAGCGTGCAGATGTGGCCGCACCGTCACGGCACGGACGCGATGTTTTCCGCGGTCCTGCGCAAGACGGAAACGCTAGGGTAGGACCCATGATTCAGATTGCCCCATCAATTCTGGCGGCCAACTACGCCGCCCTCGGCGACGACGTGCGCAAGGTGGCGAACGCGGACCTGATCCACGTGGACATCATGGACGGCCATTTCGTACCCAACCTTTCCTTCGGCCCGGACGTGACCAAGGCGGTCGACGGGGTCACGGAGCAGTTTTTGGACATGCACCTGATGATCGAGGAGCCCGAGCGCTGGCTCGCCACCTACGCCAAGGCCGGCGGCGACCGCTTGGTGTTCCACGTCGAGGCCACCGACGACCACGTGGCGGCCGCGAAGCAGTGCCGCGAGCTGGGAGTGCAATCCGGCTTTGCCATCAAGCCCGGCACGGCCATCGAGCCGTACTTGGACGACCTGTCGCACTTCGACGAGGTCATGGTGATGAGCGTGGAGCCCGGCTTCGGCGGCCAGAAGTTCATGCCGGAGGTGTTGGACAAGGTGATGGTACTGCGCGACCGCATCGCCGAGGCTGGTCTGGACACCGTCATCGGCATCGACGGCGGCATCGCGGGCGCCACCATCGCGCAGGCCGCCGCAGCCGGTGTGGACGCGTTCGTGGCCGGTTCCGCAGTCTTCGGCGCCGACAACCCGGCCGAGGCGGTGGAGCGGCTGCGCGAGCTGGCGCGCGAGGCCCGGCAGTGACCTCCGACGACCAAGCGCTTGCGGCGGCCATCGCCGCTGGCGAGGAGGTGCGCGGCACGACTTCGCCGAATCCGCCGGTGGGATGCGCAATAGTCAGCGCAGACGGCGAGCTCATCGCTACCGGGGGCACCGCGCCGGCAGGCGGGCCCCACGCCGAAATCAACGCGCTGCGTGAGGCGGGGCAGCGCGCCCGCGGGGCGACCGCCGTGGTGACGCTCGAGCCGTGCAATCACACCGGGCGGACCGGACCGTGTACGCAAGCGCTGGTGGAGGCCGGCGTTGCCAGGGTGGTCTATTGCACCGCCGACCCGTTCGCACCCGCGGCGGGCGGAGCCGAGTACCTGCGCAAACACGGCGTCGAGGTGCGCCACCAGCCCACCCGCATCGACGCGCTGCAGCCGTGGCTGCGGTCGGTGCACCACAACCGGCCGAGTGTGACATTGAAGTTCGCGTCCACCCTCGACGGGTTCACCGCGGCCGCAGACGGCACCTCGCAGTGGATCACCGGAGAAGCCGCGCGCGAGCTGGTGCACGAGGACCGGGCCAGACGCGACGCCGTCGTCGTCGGTACCGGCACCGCAATTGCGGATAACCCATCGTTGACGGCGCGCTTTCCGGACGGCACGCTGCGGCCGCACCAGCCCCGCCGCGTGGTCGTGGGTACCCGCGAGGTGCCCGAGGGCAACCTCACCCGCATGGGCTTCGAGCAGTACGCCACCCCGCAAGAGGCGCTCGACGCACTGTGGGAGGCCGGCGCGCGCGACGTGCTGGTGGAAGGCGGTGCCGGTCTCGCCGCTAGCTTCCTCGAGCTGGATTGCGTGGATGCGGTGCAGGCCTACATCGCCCCGGCGCTGCTCGGGGCGGGCCGCGGGGTGTTGAATCGCGCCGTTGCCGGCACGATCGCGAACGCGCGTCGCTTCCGCACCGTCTCTGTCCGTGCCGTCGGCGGGGACGTGGTCGTAGAAATGGAGAAAGATGTTTACGGGTCTCGTTGAGGAAATTGGAGCGGTAGAGCAGCTGGACAGCCTGGGCAGTGCCGTGAGGATCGCGGTTCGCGCCCCCAAGGTCACCGAGGATGCCGCCCCCGGCGATTCCATCGCCGTGGACGGGGTGTGCCTGACCGTGGTGGACAACGCCGGCGACGTGTTCACCGCAGATGTGATGCAGGAAACGCTCGACCGCTCCCGGCTGGGCACGTACGAGGCCGGATCGAAGGTGAACCTCGAGCGCGCCCTGGCCGCCGGGCAGCGCATGGGCGGCCACATCGTGCAGGGGCACGTCGACGCGGTGGCCGAACTTGTCTCGCGCACCCCCTCCGAGCACTGGGAGGTGCTGCGGTTCACGCTGCCTAAGCAGGTGGACCGCTACGTCGTGGAGAAGGGCTCCATCGCCGTCAACGGCACGTCGTTGACGGTCTCAGCTGTGGGCGAGGGCTATTTCGAGGTTTCGCTGATTCCCACCACGCTGCGCGAGACCACCGCGGGCGATCTCACTCCGGGCGAGCACGTCAACCTCGAGGTGGACGTGCTGGCTAAATACGTTGAGAAGATGGTGCAGGGATAGTCTTGACCGCTATGCATTCCCACAACAGCTTGGACAGCGTCGACGACGCCATTGCTGCGATACAGGCTGGCAAGGCCGTGGTCGTCGTGGACAGCGAGGACCGGGAAAACGAGGGCGACCTCATCTTCGCCGCCGCAGACGCCACCCCTGAGCTGGTGGCGTTCATGGTGCGCCACACCTCTGGCTACATCTGCGTTTCCATGTCGGGCGAGCGCGCCACGGCGCTCGAGCTGCCGCCGATGACGGCGGACAACCAGGACCTGCACGGCACCGCGTACGCGGTCACCGTCGACGCGGCCACAGGCACCACCGGTATTTCGGCGCGTTCGCGAGCGACGACGATTGCGCTGCTTGCAAACGCCTCCGCCACCCCCGCGTCGTTCACGCGCCCCGGCCACGTGGTGCCGCTGCGCGCCCGAGAGGGCGGCGTGCTCGCGCGCCCCGGACACACCGAGGCGGCGGTGGACCTCGCGCGCCTCGCCGGCAAGGCGCCTGTGGGGGCGCTGTGCGAGATCGTCTCCGAGGACGACCCGACCGACATGGCGCGCTTCGACGAGCTGCGCCGCTTTGCCGATGCGCACAACTTGCCGATGATCTCCATCGAGCAGCTCATCGACTACCGCCAGCGTCGCGAGCACTTCGTGGAACGCGTCACCGAGGCGAGCCTGCCCACCGAGTTCGGCGACTTCACCGCGGTGGGGTACCGCGACACAGTGACCGGGGTGGAGCACGTGGCTCTGGTTGCCGGAGACGTGGACAAGCTGCGCGACGCCTGCGACGTGCTGGTGCGGGTGCACTCCGAGTGCCTGACAGGAGACGCCTTCGCGTCGAAGCGCTGCGATTGCGGCCCGCAGCTGCACGAATCCATGCGGCGGGTGCAGGAAGCCGGGCAAGGCGTGGTGGTCTACCTGCGCGGGCACGAGGGGCGGGGCATCGGCCTCATGTCCAAACTGAAGGCCTACACGCTGCAGGACGGCGGCCTGGATACCGTGGACGCGAACGTCGAGCAAGGGCTGCCGGAGGACGCGCGCGAGTATTACGCGGCCGGCCAAATTCTGGCCGATTTGGGGGTGGAATCCATCGACCTGCTCAGCAACAACCCGGGCAAATCCGACGCGCTGGTGGGTTACGGCCTCGAGGTGGCTCGTCGCAGTAGGATCGAGATCGTTCCAACACACAACAACATCGCGTACCTGCGCACCAAGCGCGACCGAATGGGCCACGACTTGCCCGGCGTGGGCGAGTGGCTCACGGCCCATCCGGGGTACCCCAACTAAGGAGCAGCAGTGGCATCGAGCGGAGCACCCGAGGACTATTCCATACAGGCGGAGGGCATGACCATCGCGGTCGTCTACACCCGCTGGAACGACAAGGTCGTCGACCTGCTGCGCAACGGCGCACGCGACGAGGCCCGGGAGCTCGGCGTCAAAGTCGAGGAGTACGCCGTCGCCGGCTCACTTGAGCTGCCGGTGGTGGTGCAGGCCTGCGCCAAGCGTTACGACGCGGTGGTCGCCCTCGGCTGCGTCATCCGCGGCGAAACCGCCCACTTCCAGTACGTGTGCGACTCCGTGACGGCGGGGCTGACCCGCATCGCCCTGGACGAGCAGACGCCGGTGGGCAACGGCGTGCTCACCGTCGAAGACGAGGACCAGGCCTACGAGCGCGCCGGCGGCGAGGACGCCAAGGAAGACAAGGGCGCAGAGGCGATGCGCGCGGCCGCCGGTGCGGCCGCCGAACTGCGCAAAGTTCGTGCCTTGCCGTTGAAAGGCTAAGGTAAGCCCAAAGGCGTGGGCGCTGTAGACGTCCATAAGCAACCAGCTCGAGTGCTTGAAGGAGAGTGTCAGTGGACGCACCGCACAACCCCACGGGACTGACGGACGACAGGGAGCTCGCCTACCTCAACGCGCTCGACCCCCACGCGGTGACCACCACCAAGCCGTGGGAGCTCGAGCTGTCCTCGCCGTTCCTGCGCAACGTGGCGCTCGGGTGGATCGTGCTGGTCATGGCCGTGCACGTGTTCATGGCGTGGGCCGTGGACGCCGAATTCACGGGCGTGGCCATCACCGGCTTGGACAAGTTCGCCTTCATCGGCGTGGGGCTGATCATTTCCGCGCTGTCCTGGATAGCGCTGACCCGGCCTCGCGTGCGCGCGAATGCCGACGGGGTAGAGGTGCGCAACATCGTCGGCACCCGCTTCTACCCGTGGGTCGTGATCTACGGGCTGAGCTTTCCCAAAGGCTCGCGCATGGCGCGCCTCGAGCTGCCTGATTTCGAATACGTCCCGCTGTGGGCCATCCAATCCGGCGACAAGGAAAAAGCTCTGCGGGCCGTGGAGCAGTTCCGCGCGCTCGAAGCCAAGTACATGCCGCAGGACTAAGCGTTGGCGGATCCCCAGAGCTACCGCCCGGCGCCGGGCACCATCCCGACAGACCCGGGCGTGTACAAATTCCGCGACCGCGACGGCCGCGTCATCTACGTGGGCAAAGCGAAAAGCCTGCGCGCGCGCCTGAACAACTACTTCCAACCGCCGGAAACGCTGCACCCGCGCACCCGCCAGATGGTCTACACCGGCGCCTCCGTGGAGTGGACCGTGGTCGCCTCCGAGGTGGAGGCGCTGCAGCTCGAATACACGTGGATCAAGCGCTTCGACCCGTGGTTCAACGTCATGTACCGCGACGACAAGACGTACCCCATGCTGGCGGTCAGCGTGCGGGAGCGCTACCCGCGCGCGTCTTTCTACCGCGGCCCCAAGCGCAAAGGCGTGCGCTACTTCGGGCCGTACTCGCACGCCTGGGCGGTGCGCGAGACGCTGGATCTGCTCACCCGGGTCTTTCCCATCCGCACCTGCTCTAACGGCGTGTTCAACCGCCACGAATCACTGGGCAGGCCGTGCCTGTTGGGCTACATCGACAAGTGCGCTGCCCCGTGCGTTGGGCGCGTCAACGAGGCGGAGTACGACGAGATCGTGCAGGGCTTCCTCGGCTTCATGTCCGGACGCACGGATCAGCTGGTGCGCGGGATCACTCAGCAGATGCAGCAGGCCAGCGAGGACCTGGAGTTTGAAAAGGCGGCGCGGCTTCGCGACGACTTGGGCGCCGTGAAGAAGGTCATGGAACGCCAGACAGTGGTGCTGAGCCAGGACACGGACGCCGACATCGTCGCCTTCGACACCGATGAGCTCGAGGCGGCGGTGCAGATCTTCAACGTCCGCGGCGGCCGCATCCGCGCCCAACGCGGCTGGGTGGTGGAGAAAACCGGCGACGAACCGGGCGCCTCCGAGCGCTTGGAGGAGGGCAAGCACGACCCGACACTGCCCACACTGATGCAGAACTTCCTCGTGCAGTACTACTCGGACGCGGTGGAGCGCACCCGCTTGGAGCAGGAGGAAGACCGCAAGATTGAGGCGCAGAAGGTGCGCCGCCGAGGCGTGGACCAGGAGTCCCGCGCGAAGGCGGAGGCTCCGCTTCCGGTGCCGCGCGAAATCTTGGTGGAAACACTGCCGGCGGAGCTTGCGGAAGTCTCCGCGCTCCTGGCGGAGTTGCGCGGCGGTCCGGTGGACATCCGCGTGCCCCAGCGCGGCGACAAGCGGGCGCTGATGGAGACGGTGCACAAAAACGCCTCCGAGGCGCTGCACCAGCACAAGCTCAAGCGCGTCGGCGATCTCACGGCGCGCTCCCAGGCGTTGCAGGACATCCAAGAGGCGCTCGGCATGGACGAGGCACCGCTGCGCATCGAGTGCACCGACATCTCGCACATCCAAGGCACCGACGTGGTTGCCTCGCTCGTCGTGTTCGAGGACGGCCTGCCCAAGAAGAACGACTACCGCCGCTACCGCATTAAGGAGGCCGCGGGCGACGGCCACTCCAACGACGTGGGCTCCATCGCGGAGGTCACCCGGCGCCGCTTCAAGCGCTACAACGAGGACAAGCTGGCCAACCCCGACGAGATCGCGGACCAGCAGACCTTCGACGACGAAGCGGACGAAGCGACTGGGGCGAAGCGCTTCGCCTACCCGCCGCAGCTGTTCATCGTCGACGGCGGCAAGCCCCAGGTCACCGCCGCTCAGGAGGTGTTCGACGAGCTGGGCATCGTCGACGTGCAGCTGATCGGCCTGGCCAAGCGCCTAGAGGAGGTCTGGGTACCGGACGACGACGAGCCGGTCATCCTGCCGCGTAACTCGGAGGGCATGTACCTGTTGCAGCAGGTGCGAGACGAGGCGCACCGCTTCGCCATCACCTACCACCGCCAGCAGCGCTCGAAGCGCATGCGTGCCTCTGCGCTGGATGCGGTGCCGGGGCTGGGGCCTGCCCGCCGCACCGACCTGGTCAAGCACTTCGGCTCGCTGAAGAAGATCAAAGAGGCCTCGGTGGAGGAAATCCAGCAGGTCAAGGGCGTTGGGCCGAAATTGGCGGAGACGATCTACGCGCATTTGCACCAATAAGCGCAGGGTGCTTTTCGACGGCGCTTCGCGTCCCCCTTAGATAGAATGAGACGCATGCCCACAACATCCACCGCACACGTGTTGCCCCAGGAAGATTCCGCGAGCCCGATGCGCCCCGTGATCATCACGGGCCTGTCCGGTGGCGGACTGTCCACGGCGGCGAAGGTGTTCGAGGACAAGGGATTTTTCGTCTCCCAGAACCTCCCGCCCCAGCTGATTTTGGAGCTGATGGATTTGGCCGCCGCCGACGATTCCCCGGTGGAGAAACTCGCTGTGGTCACGGATATCCGTGCGGAGCGGTTCAAGGGCTCGCTGATGGAGACGATCTCGGCGATCAAGGAGCGCGGCCACCAGGCGTTCGTGCTGTTTTTAGAGGCGCGTGACGATGTGCTGATCCGCCGCTTCGACTCGGTGCGCCGCACGCACCCGCTGCAGGGCGACGGCACGTTGCAGTCCGGCATCGAGCGCGAGCGCGAGGCGATGGAGGAGCTGCGCGCCGGCGCCGACGTCATCATCGACACGTCGAACCTTTCCGTGCACGATCTGCGCCGCGCCGTTGAGGCGTCCGTAGGCGAGCTACCCGTGGGCCGCCAGCACGTGACCATCGAATCCTTCGGGTTCAAGCACGGCTCCCCGCGCGACGCTGATATCGTGCTGGACGTTCGTTTCCTGCCAAACCCCTACTGGGTGGAGGAGCTCCGGGAGTTCCGCGGCGTGGATCAGGCGGTCTCGGATTACGTGCTCAACCAAGATGGTGCCAGCGAGTACGTGGACAACTTTGTCGAGCTGCTGTCCAGCACGCTGTCCGGCTACCGGCACGAGGGCAAAGACTTCATCACCGTCGGCATCGGCTGCACGGGCGGCCACCACCGTTCGGTGGCGGTGGCGGAAGCCGTGGGCAAGCGGCTGCGCCAGCTGGGCCAGGTGGATGTCAGCGTCATCCACCGCGACCTCGACCGCCACTAGCCGGGACGCATTGGCCGAAGAAAGAAGGATCAATTGAGCCATACGTCGTTCACCTGCCTCGGGGGAGGGCACGGTCTGTACCAGACGCTCACTGCTGCGCGTCAGGTCGGCGCGTCGTCGATCAACGCTGTGGTCACCGTGGCCGACGACGGCGGCTCGTCCGGTCGCCTGCGCCGCGAGATGGCGATCGTGCCGCCGGGCGATTTGCGCATGGCGCTGGCCGCGCTGACTGCGGAGGGTGCTGCCGGCGAAACGTGGCGCGACACGCTGCAGCACCGGTTCGGCGGGCACGGCGCAATGGCGGGCCACGCGCTGGGCAACCTGCTCATCACCGGCTTGGCGGAGCGCCTCGGCGACACCCAAGCGGCGCTGGACCAGGTGGCGGAGTGGACCGATTCCGCCGGGCGCGTCATTCCGGTGTGCCCGCAGCCGCTGGATATCGAGGCGGACGTGGCGGGGTTGGACGACGACCCGCGGGTGCTGCGCTCCGTGCGCGGGCAGGTAGCCGTGGCTACCACCCCCGGAGCGGTGCGCCGCGTGCGTCTCACCCCGGCTGAGCCGGCTGCGAGTGAGGCGGCGGTCCAGGCGATCATGGACGCCGACGTGGTCACCATCGGCCCCGGTTCCTGGTTCTCCTCGGTGATTCCGCACATTCTCGTGCCGGAGATCGCCCAAGCCCTCAACGAGACATCCGCAACAGTCGTTGTGATTTTGAACTTGTCCCCGGAGGCGGGGGAGACGCACGGCTTTACCACCGAACGCCACATCCACGTGTTTTCTCAGCATGCCCCGCAGCTGCGCGTGGACTACTTCCTAGCCGACGAGCACACGGCGACCTCTGATGGCGAGCGCGACAACATTGCCCGCGCGGCCGCCCGGCTGGATGCAGAGGTGGTCTTCGCCCCGCTGCGCGAGGTGGACGCCGTCGGCGCGCCGCTGAACCGGCACGACCCGAAGCAACTAGCAGCTGCGCTCAAGACGCTTGGTCGGCCGCGCTAGAATGCTGGTCGATCTGATAGCTGTACGTAACGAGGGGAGGCGCCGGTGGCGCTCACTGCCAAGGTGAAGGATGAGCTGTTGCGGGCCACCGGCGGCACGCTTGACGTGCGTGCTGCCGAGGCGACCGCGCTCATCCGTTTCGGGGGCGAGTTGCGGCACACCGAGGGCGGCGTTGAGATTGTGGCCGACTTTGAGGAGGAGGCCGTGGCCCGCCGTCTCGCTGGCACTATCGCTGACCTGTGCGCGGTCGACGCAGCGGTGGAGCTCGTTTCGTCTTCCGCAGGCAGCCGCGAGCCGCGATACGAGGTGCGTGTCGGCGAAGGCGCGGCCGATGTGATCCGCCGCCTGAAGCTGGTTACCGGCTCTGGCCACCCCGTTGTGGGCATGCCGCGGCAGGTCATCTCCGGCCCGATGGCGGGAGTGGAAGCCGCGTGGCGTGGAGCGTTCCTCGCCCGCGGACGCCTGGCCGAGCCGGGCCGCACCGCTGCGCTGGAGGTGGCGTGCCCGGGGCAGGAGGCCGCGCTCGCGCTCGTCGGGCTCGCCCGCCGCATGGGGCTGACCGCCAAGACGCGAGAGACGCGCGGCATCGAGCGGGTGACCTTGCGCGACGGTGAAGCCATCGGCATCCTACTCAGCCGAATGGGGGCGCAGGCCACGCGCATCGAGTGGGACACCAAGCGGGAGTCGCGCGCGGTGAAGGCGAAGTCCAACAGCAGGTTGGCTACGTTCGACGACGCGAACACCCGCCGTTCGGCCCAGGCGGCCGCGGCGGCCGCGGCCCGCGTGGAGCGCGCGATGGAAATCCTCGGCGACGACGTGCCGGAGCATTTGGCCGAGGCCGGCTATTTGCGCGTGGAGCACCGCCACGCGTCGTTGGAGGAGCTGGGGCGGTTGGCGGACCCGCAGATGACCAAGGACGCGGTGGCCGGGCGCATCCGCAGGCTCCTGTCGCTCGCCGATAAGCGGGCCGCTGAGCTGGGGGTGGAGGACACCCATGGGAGCGCCACCACCTGATCCCGCAGGTGGTGATGCACTTCACATGCCGTGCTGTGGGGTGCAATTCAGGGGCAGTGTGAGCCTCAAATCTCCACCCCTGCCACGCGGAACCGGGCGCAAACCAACATCGCTGCGAGTTAGGGAGTGCGGTTTCCACCCCTGGTTTCGTCGCCAAGCAAAAGCTCCCTGCAGGTGACAACGTTGCTCATTAGACTCGGGGGTGGACCGACACAGGTACGAGCACGAGGAGTTTTGACTGTGACCACCCGCATTGGCATCAACGGTTTCGGACGCATCGGCCGCGCAGCGTTCCGCATCATCGAGGACGAGTACAAGGGCGAGCTCGAGGTTGTGAAGATCAACGACCTCACCGACAACGAAACGCTCGCGCACCTGATGAAGTACGACACCGCGTACGGCAAGTTCGACCACGAGATCGAGCACGACGACACCTCCATCACCGTCGACGGCCGCCGCATCGAGGTCTCCGAGGAGAAGGACCCGGCCAACCTCGCGTGGGGCGAGGCCGAGGTCGATATCGTGCTCGAGTGCACCGGCGTGTTCCGCAAGGGCCCGGAAGCGAAGGCGCACATCGACGCCGGCGCGAAGAAGGTCATCATCTCCGCCCCGGGCAAGGAGGTCGACGGCACCTACGTGTGGGGCGTGAACCACAACGACTACACCGGCAGCGAAACCGTCATTTCCGCAGCGTCGTGCACCACGAACTCCCTGGCACCGGTGGCCAAGGTCATCGACGAGGCATTCGGCATCGAGCACGGCCTGATGACCACGATTCACGCCTACACCGGCGACCAGCGCCTCCAGGACGCTCCGCACAAGGACCTGCGCCGCGCCCGCGCCGCCGCGCAGAACATCGTGCCGACCACCACCGGCGCTGCGAAGGCCGTCGGCCTGGTGCTGCCCAACCTGGAAGGCAAGCTGGACGGCTTCGCCATGCGCGTGCCCACCATCACCGGCTCCGCAACCGACCTGACCGTCACCCTGTCCAAGGACACCACGGTTGAAGAGCTCAACGCCGCCGTGAAGAAGGCCGCGGAGGACGCCGAGTTCGGCCACGCCTTGCAGTACACCGAGGATCCGATCGTCTCCTCCGACATTATCGGCAACCCGCACGGCGCGATCTTCGACGCAGGCATGACCCGCGTGATCGATGGCAACATGGTGAAGATCATCTCCTGGTACGACAACGAGTGGTCCTACACCGCGCAGTACATCCGCCTGACCAAGTTCGTGGCAGACAAGCTCTAAGCACAGTTGCTCACGGGTCCGTGGTGCCTTACGGCACGGCGGGCCCGTTTTTCATACGATGGTGAGTGTTCACGAAGCAAAGGAGATACCCATGACCAAAAACTTGCAGCAGCTTCTCGACGAGGGCGTGGACGGCCGCCACATCCTGGTCCGTTCCGACTTCAACGTGCCCCTGGACGAGGACGGCAACATCACCGACGCGGGCCGCATCGACGCCTCGCTGCCGACGCTGAAGGCGCTGCTGGACGGAGGCGCGAAGGTCATCGTCATGGCCCACTTGGGCCGCCCCAAGGGCGAGGTGAACCCGAAGTTCTCCCTGGCGCCGGTGGCCGAAGCCCTGTCCGAGCGCCTCGGGCAGTTCGTCCCGCTCGCCGGCGACGTCTCTGGCGAGGACGCCCACGAGCGCGCCAACGGCCTGACCGAGGGTGAGATCCTCCTGCTCGAAAACGTCCGCTTCGACGCGCGCGAGACCTCCAAGGACGAAGCGGAGCGCACCGCCTTCGCCGAGGAGCTGGCAGCGCTCGCCGCGGACAACGGAGCGTTCGTCTCCGACGGCTTCGGTGTGGTCCACCGCGCGCAGGCCTCCGTCTACGACGTGGCGAAGAAGCTTCCCGCCTACGCCGGCTACCTCGTGGACAAGGAGGTGGAGACCCTGTCTTCCATCAAGGACAACCCGACCGCGCCGTACGTGGTTGTCCTGGGCGGCTCGAAGGTCTCCGACAAGCTCGGCGTGATTGAGGCGCTGGCGGAAAAGGCCGACACGATCATCATCGGCGGCGGCATGTGCTACACCTTCCTCGCCGCTCAGGGCCACAACGTGCAGAAGTCCCTGCTGCAGGAGGACATGGTGGATACCTGCAAGCAGCTCATCGAGCGCTTCGGCGACAAGCTGCTTTTGCCTGTCGACGTCGCCGCCGGCGCAGCGTTTGACAAGGACACCGAGAAGAAGGTCGTCGGGCTGGACGAGATCCCGGAGGGCTGGATGGGCCTGGACATCGGCCCGGAGACCGCAAAGAACTACGCGGAGGCCATCAAGGGCTCCAAGACCGTGTTCTGGAACGGCCCAATGGGCGTGTTCGAGTTCCCGAACTTCGCCGACGGCACGAAGGCTGTCGCGGAGGCGATGATCGCGGCCACGAAGGACAACGGTTCCTTCACTGTGGTCGGCGGCGGCGACTCCGCGGCGTCCGTGCGCACCCTTGGCCTGGACGAGGACGGCTTCTCCCACATCTCTACCGGCGGCGGCGCCTCCCTCGAGCTCATCGAGGGCAAGGACCTGCCGGGCGTTTCTGTACTGAACTAGCTGAACGAGGAGGTATGCACGTTATGGCACGCACGCCATTGATCGCGGGCAACTGGAAGATGAACCACGACCACCTCGAGGCCATCCAGAGCGCCCAGAAGCTCGCGTTCGCGTTTCCGAAGGACGGCTACGAGTACGTCGACATTGCGCTGACGGTGCCGTTTACGGACCTGCGCTCCATCCAAACGCTGGTGGAGGGCGACAAGCTGAAGATCACCTACGGCGCCCAGGACGTCTCTGAGCACGACAACGGCGCTTATACCGGCGAGATCTCCGCCGCCATGTTGGAGAAGCTGGGCTGCTCCTGGGTGGTCGTGGGCCACTCGGAGCGCCGCGAGTACCACGGCGAGACCAACGCGCAGGTCGCGGCGAAGGCGGCGAAGGCCGTCGAGCACGGCATTACCCCGATCGTGTGCGTGGGCGAGCCGCTCGAGGTGCGCGAGGCTGGCGAGCACGTCTCCTACGTTGTTCAGCAGGCGCGCGAGTCGCTGCAGGGCGTGGACCTGTCCAAGGTGGTCATCGCCTACGAGCCGGTGTGGGCGATCGGCACCGGCCAGGTCGCATCCGCCGAGGACGCGCAGGAGGTCTGCCACGGCATCCGCGAGCTGGTCCGCGGGCTCAGCGACGACTCCGTGGCCGAGGGCATCCGAATCCTCTACGGTGGTTCGGTCAAGGCCGACACGGTGGCCGAGATCATCGGCCAGCCGGACGTGGACGGCGGGCTTGTCGGCGGGGCATCCCTCGACGGCCAGGACTTTGCCAAGCTGGCCGCGTCTGCGGCGAACTCGGTGATGTAGCCCAGCCGCTGCACGGGATCGATCTTGCAATGGTGTAAGCTCCTTTGGAGTTTGCACCATCGCCCATTTTGAAAGGTGTCGCACACATGGCTATAGCACTCGAGATTGTGCTGGTGATTGCCGCGATCATCATGACCGTTTTTGTCCTGCTGCACAAGGGCAAGGGCGGCGGCCTGTCTAGCCTGTTCGGCGGCGGCGTTCAGGCCAACCTGTCCGGTTCGACGACGGTGGAGAAGAACCTCGACCGCATCACCGTGCTGATGGCCCTGATCTGGATCTTCTGCATCATCGGCCTGAACCTCATTCAGACCTACGCGGTCTAAACCGCCGCGCGCTTGAAGCGGCGCGCTGTCTAGAACGGTCCTGTTGCGTCCTCAGTGGCGAACAGGACCGTTTCTTTGCGCCCGATCGCGCCAGCGACCGGCCACGCTTCGGCAGCAGCCGCGCCGTCTGCGGCGTGGCTGGCGGCTTCCGCCTTCTCCGTGCCGGAGACGAGCAGCCACACCTGGTCCGCGGATTGCACCGCCGGCAAGGTCAACGTGGCGCGCTGGGCGGGCGGCTTGGGGGAGTCGGTCACAGCGACCACCAACGCGTCACGCTCGCGCACGGCGTCGGTGTGGGGGAACAGGGAGTTGATGTGGCCTTCGCCGCCCATGCCCAAAAGGTGCAGGTCGAACCCGCCGTCGCCGACAACAGTGCGGTAGCGCGAGACGGCGGCGTCCATCGAGCCGCCGTCGAGACCGTAGCCGTGGATGTTCTCCTCCGGGATGTCTACCTTGTCCAGCAGCGCGGCGCGGGCCTGGCCCTCGTTGGAATCCGGGTGGGAAACCGCGACGTTGCGCTCGTCGCCGAAAAAGACCTCCACACGCGACCAGTCGATCTCCTGCTCAACCAGGCGCTCGAGCAGGGCAATGCCTGCAGTACCGCCGGTGAGTACGACGCGCGCGGTGCGCCCCTGGGCGTGAATGTCGGACATCAACGTGGTGAACCGTGAGGTTGCGTCGTCGAGAAGCTCTGCGAGATTGCTATAGCTCATTGTGCACTCCTGAAAGTCCGCGCAGCGCGCGCTCGTAGGTCGAATCGGGACCGAGGTGGCGCAGGTCCTCGGCGAGGCTCTCCGCCTCGGTGCGCTCGCCCATGGCCACGAGGGAATCGGCGTTGCCGGGCGCGGAAATACGCACCGTGTTGTGGTCTTGCACCGCCACTTCCACATCGCCGCCCTCGCAGTGCAGCACGAGGCGGTCGATGGGGAAGTCCCCGGACGCCTCGCCAATGAGGCGCGTGACCTTGACTCCGAGACTGGAAGCGAGCCAGCCGGCGGCAAGATCCACGCTGGGATCCTCGGTGGCGCCTGCGATCTTCGCGCTGAGCACGCGCGCGCCCGGGTGACGGTCCAGCGCGGAGGCGACAATGCCGCGCCACGGGGTGATGCGCGACCACATCATGTCGGAATCACCCGGGGCGTAGCCCTGCGTGAGCTGCTCGAGCGTGACCCCGTTCGTGCCGCGGCGCAGGTTGGTGATGCGGCGCTGCGCGATCCGGCCCAGCTGGGTGAGCGAGGGGCGCTGCGGCGCCTTCTGCGGCCAGCACGCCACAACCGGGGTGTCCGGCAGCAGCAGCGGCGTGACGACGGCCCCAAGGTGCGCCGTCAGCTCCCCGTACAACCGCATCACTACCACCTCAGACGCACCGACGTCCGTGGCCACCAGCACTTGAGCGTCCAGGCGGGTTTCGGCTTCGGCGTCGCCGTTGATGAGCACCAGCACGCGGGCGGGGTGCTCGAAGGAGGCGTCGCGCAGGACTGCCAGGGTTTCGTCGATGCTCTCGGCACCCGCGTCGTCGACAGCTACCAACAGGGTGAGCACGCGCCCGGTGGCCAAGGAGTGCCGATCGCGCGCGCACGCCAGCTCGGCGGCGATGGCCTTGGTGGTGGTGTCCGGCAAGTCGGTGATCATGGTGTCAGGCCTTTCTAGTGCTCACAGGTCTTACGGGCGGCGCCAGGCGCGCCCGTCCTTGGACAGCATGCGGTCGGCGGAGGCGGGGCCCCAGGTGCCTGCGGCGTAGTCCTCGGGGCTGCCCTGTTCCGCCCAGTAGTCCAGCACAGGATCCAGAATCTCCCAGCTGCGCTCCACTTCGGAGTTGGTGGGAAACAGGCTGGACTCGTCCAACAGCGCGTCGAGGATGAGACGCTCGTACGCCTCCGGGGACTGCTCGGTAAACGCCTCGGAATAGGCGAAATCCATGTTCACGTCGCGCAGCTCCATGCCGGGACCCGGCACCTTGGAGCCGAAGCGCATGAGCACGCCCTCCTCGGGTTGCACGCGGATGACCACGGCGTTGTTGGTGAGCTGGTCAGTCTGGCCCTTGCCAAACGGCTGGTACGGCGGGCGCTTGAAAACCAGCGCGATCTCGGTGACACGGCGGCCCAGCCGCTTGCCGGTGCGCAGGTAAAACGGAACGCCGGCCCAACGGCGCGAGTCGATCTGCAGGGTGCAGGCGGCGAACGTCTCAGTGGTGGAGTTCGGGTCGAAGCCTTCCTCCTCCCGCAGCCCCACAACCTTCTTCGAGCCCTGCCAGCCCGCGGTGTACTGCCCGCGGGCGGTGGTCTTGCCGAACGGGCCCACCGCGGAAGTCGCGCTCAACACCTTTAGCTTCTCAGAGCGCAGCTGGGCGGGGGAAAACGACGTCGGTTCCTCCATGGCCACCAGCGCCAGCAGTTGGATGAGGTGGTTTTGGATGACGTCGCGGGCGGCGCCGATGCCGTCGTAGTAGCTGGCGCGCCCGCCCAAGCCGATGTCTTCGGCCATGGTGATCTGCACGTGGTCGATGTAGTGCGAGTTCCACACCGGCTCAAACATCTGGTTGGAAAACCGCAGCGCCAGGATGTTTTGCACCGTCTCCTTGCCCAAGTAGTGGTCGATGCGGAACACGGAGCGCTCGTCGAACACCGCGCCGACGACCTCGTTGAGCTCCTTCGCGGAGGCCAGATCGTGGCCGAACGGCTTCTCAATGATCACGCGGCGCCACTGGCCTTCGCTGGCGCGGGCCATGCCGGAGCGGTCGAGCTGGTGGACCACCTCGGCGAAAAACTCCGGCGGCACGGACAGGTAGTAGGCCCAGTTGCCGGCGGTGCCGCGCTGCTCGTCGCTGCGCTTGCAGGTCGCAGCCAACTCGTCGAAGGCGGCGTCGTCGTCGAAGTTGCCCTGCACGAATTCCAGGCCCTCGGCGAGGCGGCGCCACACGTTTTCGTGGAACTCGGTGCGGGCACCCTGGTCCACGGCCTCGCGCACGTACGCCTCAAAGTCCGCCTTGGTCCAGTCGCGCCGGCCGTAACCGATCAGGGTGAACCCGCCCGGCAAAAGACCGCGGTTGGCCAGGTCGTAAACAGCCGGAAGGAGTTTCTTGCGTGCGAGGTCGCCGGTCACCCCAAAGATCACCATGCCGGAAGGGCCGGCGATCTGGGGGAGGCGCTTGTCGGCGGGGGAACGCAGCGGGTTGGACCACTGCCGGTGCGGTTCAGTCACGTCACGCGAGCTTAGCAGCCATGGAATCGAGCAGCTCCTGCCACGCGTTGACGAACTTATCCACGCCTTCGCGCTCGAGCACGGCAACCACGTCGTCCATGTCGATGCCCACCGACCGCAACGCGGCGAAGACCTCCCGGGACACGGCCTCGGTGCCGGTGAGGGTGTCGCCGGACACGCCGCCGTCGCGAAGCACCGCATCCAGCGTCTTTTCCGGCATAGTGTTCACGGTGTTGGGGCCAGCGAGCTCGGTGACGTACATCGTTGCCGGGTAGGCGGGGTTCTTCACCCCCGTGGAGGCCCACAGGGGGCGCTGGACGTTCGCGCCGGTGGGAAGCTGGTCCGCGCAGGCTGTGCCGAACTCCGACTCGAACAACGCATACGCCAACCGGGCGTTGGCGATACCGGCCTTGCCTCGCAGCGCGAGGGCCTGATCGGTGCCGATCGTCTCCAGGCGTTTGTCCACCTCGGTGTCCATGCGGGAGACGAAGAAGGAGGCCACAGAGTGGATCGTGCCCACATCGAGCCCGTTCGCGGCAGCCTTGCGGATGCCCTCCTTGTACGCCTCGATGACCTGCTTGTAGCGCTCGACGGAGAAGATCAAGGTGACGTTGACGGAGATGCCCTCGGCCAGCGCGGCGGTCACTGCGGGCAGCGACTCGTCGGTCGCCGGGATCTTGATCATCAAGTTTTCCCTGTCCACCAGCTGCCACAGCTCGCGGGCCTGCGCGATCGTCTTCGCCTCGTCGGCGGCGTAGCGCGGGTCCACCTCGATGGACACGCGTCCGTCCTTGCCACCGGTGGCCTCGTAGGTGTCGCGGAACAGGTCGCAGGCGTCCTGCACGTCCTTGACGCTCATGGCGTAGACGGCGGCGTCGGCGGTGGTGCCAGCCTGCTTCAGCTCGGCCAGCTGCTCGTCGTAGTGGGTGCCGGAGCCCATCGCGGCGGCGAAGATCGCCGGGTTGGTGGTCACGCCCACGATGGACTTTGCGTCCTTCACCTCGGCAAGGTTGCCGGTGGCGATGCGCTCGCGGGAGAGGTCGTCAAGCCAGGTGGAGGTGCCAATCTGGTAGAGATCGTCTATAGCAGTCATGTCTAATTCCTTCCTCTTCGGGCCTCTTTGGGCATCTTCGGGCAAGGTGAGCCAGCGAACCTAGCGCCCGTCGCCGCGGGTCGGCTCAGCCTCGGTGTCGCCCACGCGCACGCTCGTGGCGACGCTGCGCTGCTCGCGCGCGCACTCGAGCGTCTCACGGGCGGTGCGCACCACGTTGTCGGTGGTGAAGCCGAAACGCTCGAACAGCTCTGCGCCCGGGGCGGAGGCGCCGAAGTGCTCCAGCGAGACGGCGCGGCCGTACTCGCCGAGGAAGCGGAACCACGGCATGGAGGTGGCGGCCTCGACGGAGACGCGGGCCTTGACCTCGCGCGGCAGCACCTCATCGATGTAGGCGTCGTCCTGCTCCATGAACCAGTCCATGGACGGAACGGACACCACGCGGGTGGCAGTGCCCTCGGCCTCGAGCACCTTCGCGGCATCCACGGCGTACTGCACCTCGGAGCCAGAAGCCATCAGAATCAGATCCGGCGTGTCGGTAGATTCGGCGACCAGGACGTAGGCGCCGCGGGCCACGCCCTCGAACGCCTTTTCCTTCGTGCCCTCCAGCACCGGGAGGTTCTGGCGGGATAGCGCCAGCGCCTTCGGCTGCTCCTTCGCCTCCAGGGCGGCGATCCAGGCCGCGGAGGTCTCGTTCGCGTCCGCCGGGCGGATCACGGCGACATCCGAGATTGCGCGGAGAGCGGCCAAGGTCTCCACCGGCTGGTGGGTTGGGCCGTCCTCGCCGAGGCCGATGGAGTCGTGCGTGAACACGTAGTAGCCGTCGATGCCCGACAGCGCCGCGACGCGGATGGCGGGGTAGAGGTACTCGGAGAAGATGAGGAAGGTGCCGCCGTACACGCGCGTGCCACCGTGCAGGGCGATGCCGTTCATCACCGCGCCCATGGCGTGCTCGCGGATGCCGAAGTGCAGGTTGCGCCCGTACGGGTCCGCAGCGAACATCTCAGTGGAGATGGAGCGCGGGCCGAAGGACTTCTCGCCCTTGATCAGGGTGTTGTTGGAGCCTGCGAGGTCGGCGGAGCCGCCCCACAGCTCCGGCAGAACCGCGGCGGCCGCTTGGATCGCGGCCTCGGAGGCCTTGCGGGTGGCCAGACCCTTCGCGTCGGGCTCCCAAGTGGGGAAGTCCTTCTTCCAATCGGCAGGCAGCTCGCGGGCGGTCAAACGGTCCAGCAGCGCCTTGCGCTCGGGGTTCGCCTCGGCCCAGGATTTGAACTTCTCTTCCCACGCAGCGTGCTTCTCGGCGCCGCGCTCGCGCAGTTTGCGGGTGTGGGCGATCACCTCGTCCTCTTCCGGGAAGGTCACGGACGCGTCGAAGCCGAGCGCCTCCTTCACAGCGGCGACCTCCTCGGCGCCGAGGGCGGCGCCGTGGACCGCGCCGGTGTTCATCAGGTTCGGGGCCGGGTAGCCGATGACGGTCTTGACCCGGATGATGGTCGGCTTGGTCGGCTCCGCCTTCGCCTCAGCCACTGCGGCCTCGATGGCGGCGACATCCTCGCCGGATTCGACGGTGAGGGTTTGCCACCCGTAGGCGTCGTAACGCTTCAGCACATCCTCGGTGAACGCGATCTGGGTGTCGTCCTCGATGGAAATACGGTTGTCGTCCCAGAACAGGATCAGGTTGCCCAGCTGCTGGGTGCCGGCGAGCGAGGAGGCCTCGGCGGTCACGCCCTCCTGCAGGCAGCCATCGCCGGCGATGACGTAAATGAAGTGGTCGAAGGGGGATTCGCCGGCGGGTGCATCCGGGTCGAACATGCCGCGCTCGCGGCGTGCCGCCATGGCCATGCCCACGGCGGAGGCCAGGCCTTGGCCGAGGGGGCCGGTGGTGATCTCGATGTGGTCGGTGTGGTTGTACTCCGGGTGGCCCGGCGTCTTGGAACCCCAAGTGCGCAGTTCCTTCAAGTCCTGCAGCTCAAGGCCGAAGCCGCCGAGGTAGAGCTGCACATACTGCGTGAGCGAGGAGTGGCCGTTGGACAGTACGAAGCGGTCGCGGCCCACCCAGTCCTTGTCAGCCGGGTCCACGTCCATCACGCGCTGGAACAGGGTGTAGGCCAACGGTGCGAGGGACATCGCGGTACCGGGGTGGCCGGAGCCGCAGTTTTCCACCGCATCCGCGGCCAGCACACGGGCCGTGTCCACAGCTCGGGTGTCGGTGTCGGTCCAGCCTTCCGGGTAGTTGCGCTCGGTCATTGCCTGCAGTTTCGGGGGCAGCGTCATGGGGTCCTCGCTTTCTTTAAGGTCGCACAAGAGCATATCGCTTATCCGCGCCTTGCGGTCCCACCCCCTTCCTCGATTCGTCCCACCGTGCCGGTTAGGGCTACCATCGTCCAAAGGTATGATTGCCCGCGCTAATCGGCGGTACAAAAAGGAGAGAGTTGTTGGAGACCATCAAGGCATATTTCGCGTTGACGAAGCCGAGGGTCATTGAACTTCTCTTGGTCGCCGCGATCCCCGCAATGCTGCAGGCGCACCGCGGCGAAGTCCACCTCTGGCTCGTGCTGGGCACCCTGCTCGGCGGCTGGATGGGCGCCGCGGCCGCGAACACCTTCAACATGGTCGCGGACTACGACATCGACCAAAAGATGGGCCGCACCCGCGCCCGTCCGTTGGTGCGCCACTCCGTGACCAAGGGCAGGGCCGCAGTATTCGCTTGGGTGATGCTCGCCCTATCAGTGCTGTGGTTGGGCGTGCTGTGCCACTCGTGGCTCGCCGCCTTTTTCATCCTGCTGACCAACTTCTTCTACATCTTCATCTACACGAAGTGGCTCAAGCGCCGCACCTGGCAAAACGTGATCTGGGGCGGGGCGGCCGGCTGCATGCCGGTGATGGTCGGCTGGGCCGTCATCCGCGACAACGTCCACGACGGTTCCGCCGACAACTGGTGGCAGGCCGTGGTGATGTTCCTGATCATCTTCTTCTGGACCCCGCCGCACACCTGGGCGCTGGCCATGAAGTACAAGGACGACTACGCCCGCGCCAACGTGCCGATGCTGCCGGTGGTGGCCTCGGCGCAGGAGACCAGCCGCCAGATCGTGCTCTACTCCTGGCTCACCGTCGTCGTTTCGTTGGGCCTGGTGCCCGCCGCGTCCTGGATTTACCTGGTGGTGGCGGTGGTCTCCGGCGTGGCCTTCCTGGTGATGGCGACCAAGCTGCACCACGGCATCGTGCGCGGAGAAAACGTCAAGCCGCTGAAGCTGTTCATCCTCTCCAACAACTACCTCGCCGCCCTGTTCCTCGGGCTGTCCTTCGACGCGGTGCTGGGCTGGCAGACCGTCGGCGAGATGCTGTTCTAAACCTTCAGCACCACCGAGCCGGTGGTCTTGCGCGCCTGCAGATCCTCATGGGCCTGGCGGGCGTTTTTCAGTTCGTAGGGCGGGTGGATACGGATCTGCACCGTCCCGTCCTCCACGGCCCGGGCGACAGCTTGTGCGCGCATGAGGAACTCGTCGTCGGTGGCGACGTAGTGCTTCAGCGACGGCCGGGTGAGAAATAGCGCGCCGTGCGCGTTGAGCTGCTGGATCTCGAACGGTTCCACGTCGCCGGAGGCTGAGCCGAAGGAGCACACCAGCCCGCGCGGGCGGGTGACGTCGAGGCACATCTCGAAGGTGTCTTTGCCGACTCCGTCGTAGACAACGTCCACGCCGCCGCCGTTGGCCTCTTTGATCTGCTCCGCCAGGTCGTCTCCGTAGCGGAACACCTTTGTCGCGCCCGCGTCGTAGGCGAGCTGTTCCTTCTCGTCGGTGGACACGACCGAGTAGACGGTGGCCTCCTCGGCCGCCGCCATCTGGGTGAGGATGAGCCCGACGCCACCGGCGCCTGCGGTGACCACCATCGTGTCTCCCGGCTGCGTTTCGCGCACACCGTGGAGCAGGTAGTGCGACGTCATGCCCTGCAGCAGCATGGAGGCCGCCACTTCCGGCTCCACGCCTTCAGGCACGGCGACGAGGCGGTTGCGGTCGACCACGACCTGCTCCGCGTAGGAACCCGGCGCCGCGTGCCAGGCCACCAGCGTGCCGGGCGCGATCTTGCCGAGCGGGTCGTCCACGACGCGCCCGCACCCCTCCGTGCCCGGAATGTACGGGGGCTCGGAGGGGTAGGTGCCGGAGCGGAAGTAGGTGTCGATGTAGTTGATGCCGGCGTAGGCGACGTCGACAAGCAACTGCCCCTCGGAGGGGACGGGCGCGTCAACCTCTTTGTACTCGAGGACTTCCGGGCCACCGTGGGATGTGACAACGATTGCTTTCATGTCACACGAGCGTAGGCAACCTGCGCTTCCCGTGTGCGAAAAGGAAGGAACTAAATGCCACCACGGTCGACGACATGGCGATGTGCGCAGGGATTGTCCAGCGTGGAACGCCCATGCGGAACTGGATCACGCCGATGGCCCACTGCACCAAAATGAGGGCGATGAGCACGTAGGAGGTGCGCTTTGCGTCCTCGGGAGCATCAGCCTTGCGCAGCAGCGCCGTGGTGACGATGGTGGCGATGAGGTAGACGTACATGCAAGCCGCGTGGACGTAGGCGAGCATCCGGGTGTCCAGCTCAAGGCGGCCCTCCATGCCCGCGCCTGCGTCGCCCGAGTGCGGGCCGGAGCCGGTGACCATGGTGCCGGTGACAAGCACCACGCACAGCGCGGCAGCGGCGATCAGCGCCCAGTTTTGGGCGGAAGCGGGGTAGCGGCGGGTGGGCGCGACGCCGTCGGGCTCGGCGATGCGCATGTAGAGCAACGCGGCGACGAACACCAGCACCATCGAGGGCAGGAAGTGCACAGCGACAGACCACCAGCGAAGATCCAGCCGCACGGAGATGCCGCCGATGACCGCCTGCACCACCACGCCGATCAGGGAGATCCAGGCGAGGGTGGTGATCTCGTTGCGGCGCCCGGCGCGCTTGACGGCGAGCAATACCAGCCCGGCGGCGAGGGCGACCACGAAGGTGAGGGTGCGGTTACCGAACTCGATGACTTGGTGGATCCACGGCGCCGCGCCCGCGACAGGCACGAGGGAGCCTTCGTGGCACAAGGGCCACGTGTCGCAACCGAGGCCGGAACCGGTCACGCGGACGAGCGCGCCGGTGACGGTGATGCCGCCCTGGCACAGCAGCAGCACGAGCGCGAGGATGCGCTGCAGCCGGAGGGACGGGTCGCGCCACGCCTCTCTCCAGGAGCTCGGGCGGGTCTCAGCTGTGGTGGCAGTCACGGTCTCTCCAACTTTCGGACTATACGGAATCGTGCAGAGTGTATCGCGCCTAGCCGTCGAAACGGAATAGGCGCACAGCAGCGGTCATTGCGGCCACCCCCCACGCGGCGAGCGCAATCCAGGCGGGCCAGTTCACGGTCAGCTCCAGGGCCTGCACGAGCGCACCGGCCAGCGCGACAGTGGGCACCGCGTTCCACCACCCGGCGTGGGCGATGTCGCCCGCGTAGCCCACCCAGCCGAGGATGCCCATCAGCACAAGCCAGATGAGGTTCGCCAGCGCCAGCACCATCTCCGAACTCAGCGTGCCGCCCATCAGCAGCCCCATGGCGGTAAACGCCGCCACACCGAAAAAGAGCGTGAACAGGCCGAACAGGGCGCCTGTGATGGAGACACGCCAGCCCAGGGCGAACGCGATCGCTCCCAGCACGGCAATCTGCACCACCACGGTGGCGAGCACTCCGAGGATTTTGCCCACGATGATTGTCCAGGCGGGCACGCCCGAGGCGCCGGTGCGCTTGAGCGCGCCGTACCTGCGGTCGAAGGCGACGGCGATGGCCTGGCCGGTAAACCCGGCGCCGGTGGCCGCGACTGCGAAGACCATGGGTACCAGCACGTGCGAGTCGGTGTTGTCGCCCAAAATCGGCGCGAAATGCGCAGCCAAAAGAATCGCTGCCGGAATGAGCACGTTGAGCAAAAGCTGCTCGCCGTGGCGCAGCATGAGCTTCGCCTCGATGCGCCCTTGGGCCGCGGCCATCGTCGCAAACGACGCGCGCTGCGGTGCCGGTGCGAACATTCCGGGGGTGAGCTTTGCGCTTTCCATCAGCTCCTCAGTTCCTTTCCGGTCAGCTCCAAAAAGACGTCCTCTAGGTCGCGGTGGGACACGCTGAGCTCGCGGATCAGCACGTTCTGCCGCGCCGCCTCGCGCGCCAGCTTCTCGACGACCTCCGGTGAGCCCGTCCCCCGAATCCGGTAACTGCGAGGCCGCAGCTCCTCCACGGAGAGGCCGGCGGGCGACAACTCGCGGTCAAGCGGGCCAATGTCGAGCGCCTCGGCAGTCTCCACCGCCAGCACCGGGAAGCCGTCCCGGCTGGTCAGCGCCGCGGGTGAGCCCTGGGCAACGACCTTGCCGTGGTCGATGATGACCACGTCGTCGGCCAGGGCCTCCGCCTCGTCCATCAAGTGGGTGGTGAGCAGGATGGTCACGCCGTCGCGCTTCATTGCGGAGATGATGTCCCAGACAGCGAGCCGGGACTGCGCGTCCATGCCCGCGGTGGGCTCGTCCAAAAAGATCAGCTCGGGCCTGCCGATCATCGCCAGTGCCAGGGAAAGGCGCTGCTGCTGGCCGCCGGAGAGGCGGCGGTAGGAGGTGTCGGCCACGCCCTCCAGGCCGAGCAGCTGGATCAGCCACTGCGGGTCGTGGGGGGTGGTGTTGTAGCTCGCCGCCAACTTCAGCATCTCCTTGACGGAGACGCTGGCGTAGGAGCCGCCGCCTTGCAGCATGATGCCGATGCGGTCGCGCACTTTTTGCGGATGCGCGACCGGGTCGATGCCGAGGACCTGGATCGAACCCGAGGTGGGTTTGCTAAAGCCCTCGCACATTTCGATTGTGGTTGTTTTGCCGGCGCCGTTGGGCCCAAGCAGCGCAAGCAGCTGGCCGCGCTGCGCCGTGAAACTGAGCCCGTCCACCGCCGTTTTTTCGCCGAAACGCTTGACTACGTTGTCGACGACCAGCGCGTGATCACTCATGGGTGGTCAGTCTAGACCTCCGGCGGCTCCGCATCCGAAGCGCGACGGCGGCGCATCCCACCAAAAGCGCGAAGCCCATGAGGGCCGCACCGTAGATGGTGACCACTGCGCCCGGCTGCAGCTTCAAGCCTCGCGGCAGTACCAAAAAGCTCACCAGCGCCGAATACCCGGCCACACTGGCGCGAAAGGGGAAGCGGTTGGCCCACGCTGCGAGCGGGAGCACCGCCCAGAGCGGGTACCAGGGGTGAACGACCGGAAACAGCACGACCAGCACGATGGTGGATACACCCAGTCCGCCGACGGGGTGGATCGTGCCGCGGTAGGTCGCCCACAGCATGCGCACGACAAAGGCAGCCGCCACGCTCAGGCCAGCCCAGCGGGTGACGGTGAGCATCGCGTCGGTATGGTCGCCAAGCCCCAGGTTCATGCCGAGGAAACCGGCCGCCACGCCGATGTCGGTGGTAATGGACAGCCAGCTGCGGATTTGGGCGGCACCACCCTGGCCGGTGACCCAGCCCAGGCCGATGCCCGAGGCGATGGAGACCGCGACGGCGGTCGCCGCCAAAACGAGTGCTTGCAGCGCGGCGGCAGTAAGAATTGCGCGCGGGCCGCGGCGCGGGCTGCGCTTACGGGTGCGCAGGTGGTGGGCGAGTGCCATGCCGGTGAAGCCGAGGGCCAAAAATCCGATGACCTTCACCATCCCGGCGCAACTGATCAGTGCCGCGGACGCCGCCAGCAGTGCCCATCCGGACGCCGGCGACGCGTCGAGACGGTCGATGCCGCGCAGCCCCACCTCGAGCCCCACCAGCAGCAGGCCCATCATGATGGCCTCGTTGTGGATGCCGCCGACCATGTGCAACACGGTCAGCGGGTTGAGAATGCCCAGCCACAGCGCGGCCGGTCCGGTCACGCCGCAGCGCTTGGCCAGCGCGAGTACCGCCCAGGCAGCCGCGAGGATGCCAGCCACGGACACAGTGCGGTGAGCGAGCACGCCCCAGAAGATGGAATCGCCGGTGACATGGGAGATCACCGCTGCCGTGCCGAGCGCGACCGGGCCGTAGGGGCTGGGGGAGTGCGCCCAGATAAACGGCACGGAGCGGGCTAGGTGGTGCTCCACACCCAGCAGCTCCACCGGGCCCGAGGAATAGGGGTCCAGGCCCTGGCGGACGATGGTGCCGTTGGCCAGATAGGAATAGATGTCCTGGGTAAAAAGCGGCGCCGTGGCAATGAGGGGAGCCACCCACGCGATGAAGGTGCGAAACATCTCCGGGTTGCTCACGCGCGTGCCGCGGGCCGCGCCCGGCGACGCGCCCACAAACGGGGCCATAGCCAACCACGCCGCCACCATCACCCCGACGCCGATGAGCACCAGCGAGTTCGAGGCCAGCATCATCCGGCCCATCTCCGCGCCCAGGGGAAAGTGCTGCCACGGGTTTTCCACCACCGGCAGTGCGCCGCCGCCGATACCGGCGAAGCCAATCAGGCAGGCTCCGGTGGCGCCCAGCCAGCGCAGCACGGCGAAGCGGCCGCGCTCGCGGGCGCGTACCGCCACACTGGAGACGGCGCTGCTCCCGGGCGCCGCCGCGGGGTCGTGCAGCAGAGTCGAGCGCGACCCCGGCTGGCCCATCCGGGGCAGCTCGCTGGCCACGCCTGCGCGGCGCCGCCGCGGGGCGCGGCCGTCTTGGCCCGGAAGGTGTTGAGAGCTCACGGCTGAACAGTTTAGGGTGCGCGGCCGCGCGCACCCCGTACGGCGACACACCAGCGACACCCGGTGCAGCGGGAATATTTAGAACACACTAGTGTTGTGAAAAGGCAGCGACCCAGACCACATCGAGCGAAAGGTGGTGCCATCGTGGATTCCCACAACCCCGCTTCTGCGGACGCGTCCCGCGCTGGCGGCGACACGCGCTCGCAGGTGATGTCGGTCCTGCTCAAGCGGGGCCCGGTAACGGCCAACGATATCGCGGAAGCACTCGAGCTCTCGGCGGCGGGCGTGCGCAGGCACGTATTCAAGCTCGTCGAAGAAGGGCTGGCGGAGGCCTGCGCGGCACGCGCCGTCGCGGGCGAGGAACAGGGGCGCGGCCGGCCCGCGCAACACTTCCAGCTCACCGCCGCCGGGCGCGAGCGCTTCGGCTCGAACTACGACGGTCTCGCGCTGGACGCCGTGGAGCTGATCCAACGGATCGGGGGCGATGACGCCGTTCGCGACTTCGCCCGCGCTCGGGTGGAAAAGATCCTCGGCGAAGTGGAGCCGGGGGCCGACGCGGAGGAAACGGCGCGGCGCGTCGCGGCCGCGTTAGAAGCGCACGGCTACGCCCCGAGCGTCCACCGCACCGACGCAGGCATCCAGATCTGCCAGCACCACTGCCCGGTGTCCGCGGTTGCCGCCGCGCACCCGGAGTTCTGCGAGGCGGAACGGGAGGCGGTGGCACGTATCGTCGATACGCATGTGCAGCCGCTCGCCCTCATCGCTGACGGCGACGGACTCTGCACGACAAACATCCCCCTGACCGAAGCGCGAGCCGCAGCGCCTACGGCGGGAACATCAATGAAAGGAGCGGCTGACAATGACTGAAGTGAAGCCCACACCAGGCCTTGAAAAGCCGATGAACGACGACGAGATCATCGAGTCGATCGGCGCCTACAACTATGGTTGGCACGATTCGGACGTCGCGGGCGCCTCCGCGCGCCGTGGCCTGAACGAAGATGTCGTCCGCGACATCTCCGCGGTCAAGGGCGAGCCGGAGTGGATGCTCAACCAGCGTCTGAAGGCCCTGGAGATCTTTGACAAGAAGCCGCTGCCCACCTGGGGCGCGGATCTGTCTGACATCGACTTCGACAACATCAAGTACTACGTCCGCTCCACCGAGCAGCAGGCCGCCTCCTGGGACGATCTGCCGGAGGACATCAAGAACACCTACGACAAGCTGGGCATCCCCGAGGCCGAGAAGCAGCGCCTGGTTGCGGGCGTGGCCGCCCAGTACGAGTCCGAGGTGGTCTACCACCAGATCCGCGAGGACCTGGAGGAAAAGGGCGTCATCTTCGTCGATACCGACACCGCCCTGCGCGAGCACGAAGAACTGTTCAAGGAGCACTTCGGCTCCGTCATCCCGGCGGGCGACAACAAGTTCTCCGCCCTGAACACCTCGGTGTGGTCCGGCGGTTCCTTCATCTACGTTCCGCCGGGGGTCCACGTGGACATCCCGCTGCAGGCGTACTTCCGCATCAACACTGAGAACATGGGTCAGTTCGAGCGCACCCTCATCATCGTCGACGAGGATGCGTACGTGCACTACGTCGAGGGCTGCACCGCCCCGATTTACAAGTCGGATTCCCTGCACTCCGCGGTGGTGGAGATCATCGTGAAAAAGGGCGGCCGTTGCCGCTACACCACCATCCAGAACTGGTCGAACAACGTCTACAACCTGGTTACCAAGCGCGCGAAGGCGGAAGAGGGCGCGACCATGGAGTGGGTCGATGGCAACATCGGCTCCAAGGTGACCATGAAGTACCCGGCTGTGTGGATGACGGGCCCGCACGCGCGCGGCGAGGTCCTGTCCGTGGCGTTCGCCGGCGAGGGCCAGTTCCAGGACACCGGCGCGAAGATGACGCACATGGCGCCGCACACCTCCTCGTCCATCGTGTCTAAGTCCGTGGCTCGCGGCGGCGGGCGCGCCGCCTACCGTGGCCTGGTGCAGGTCAACGCCAACGCGCACAACTCCGTGTCCAACGTGGAGTGCGACGCGCTGCTGGTGGACGACATCTCGCGCTCGGACACATATCCGTACAACGACATCCGCAACGACCGCGTCACTCTCGGCCACGAGGCGAAGGTGTCCAAGGTCTCCGAGGACCAGCTGTTCTACCTGATGTCCCGCGGCATCGCGGAGGAAGACGCCATGGCGATGATCGTGCGCGGCTTCGTCGAGCCGATTGCCAAGGAGCTGCCGATGGAGTACGCCCTCGAGCTGAACCGCCTCATTGAGCTGCAAATGGAAGGATCGGTGGGCTAAATGTCCGACCAGCAAACCGTTGCAAACGTGGTGCGCAACGCCACCACGCACAACAACAAGGGCGATCTGTTTTCCTCCTTCAACGTGGAGGACTTCGAGGTCCCGGGCGGCCGCGACGAGGTCTGGCGCTTCGTCTCCCTGCGCCGCCTGCGCGGTCTGCACAACGGCCAGTTCGCGCCGCAGGCACCCGCGCAGATCGCAGTCGAAGGCCCGTCTGAGGTCACAGTTGAGCAGGTTGCGCTTGACGACGACCGCGTGACCGCCGCCGGCGCCCCAGTCGACCGCATCGCCGCACAGGCGTGGACCTCTTCCGAAAACGCCACCCTGATTTCGGTGCCGGCCAACGCCGAACTGAGCGAGGCGATCACCGTGACTGTCACCGGCGCGGGCGCGGACGTGACCACCTTCGGCACCGTCGTGGTGGAAACCGGCGCGAACTCCTCGGCCACGGTCGTGGTGCGCTACGCCGGCTCCGGCACGCATGCCGACAACGTCAACTGGGTCATCGGTGAAGGCTCCCGCGTCGACGCGGTGGTGGACGCCGATTGGGAGCTCGACGCTGTGCACGTCGGCCAACAGTCGATCGTCGTCAAGCGTGATGCAACCCTGCGCCACCACGTGGCAACCTTCGGCGGCGAGGTCGTGCGCATCACCCCGCGCCTAGCCTTCGAGGCGCCGGGCGGGGATGCCGAGCTGACCGGCGTGTACTTCGCCGATGCAGGCCAGTACATCGAGAACCGCCTGCTGGTGGACCACGCGGTGCCGAACTGCCGCTCCAACGTGCTGTACAAGGGCGCGCTGCAGGGCGACAAGGCCTCCAAGCTGCCCGAGGCGCGCACCTGCTGGGTCGGCGACGTGCTCATCCGCTCGGACGCCAAGGGCACCGACACCTACGAGACGAACCGCAACTTGGTGCTCACCGACGGCGCGCGCGCCGACGCCATCCCGAACCTGGAGATCGAAACCGGCGAGATCACCGGCGCGGGCCACGCTGCAACCGTCGGCCGCTTCGACGACGACCAGCTGTTCTACCTGCGCTCCCGCGGCATCCGCGAGGAGGACGCCACCCGCCTGATCATCCGCGGCTTCTTCAACGAGGTCCTCAACCAGATCCCCGTCGAGTCGGTCCGCGACGAGCTCATCGCCCGCGTCGCCGGCGAGCTCGAGCGCAACGCAAACTAAAAGGAGCAATATATGTCCACCCTGGAAATCAAGAACCTGCACGCCAACGTCCTTCCCTCGGAGGAGGGCCAGGAGGCCAAGCCCATTCTCAAGGGCGTCAACCTCACTATCAAGGGCGGCGAAACCCACGCCATCATGGGCCCGAACGGCTCCGGCAAGTCCACGCTGGCCTACACGCTGGCCGGCCACCCGAAGTACGAGGTGACCGACGGCGAGGTGCTGCTCGACGGCGAGAACATCCTCGACATGGAGATCGACGAGCGCGCCCGCGCAGGCCTGTTCTTGGCCATGCAGTACCCGGTGGAGGTTCCGGGCGTGTCCTCGTCGAACTTCATGCGCTCGGCTGTGACCGCCGTGCGCGGCGAGGCGCCGAAGCTGCGCGAGTGGGTCGGCGAGCTCAACTCCGCCCGCGAGGCGCTGCAGATGGACGCCTCCTTCTCCGAGCGCTCCGTCAACGAGGGCTTCTCCGGCGGCGAGAAGAAGCGCCACGAGGTCATGCAGCTGGCGCTGATGAAGCCGAAGTTCGCGGTCATGGACGAGACCGACTCCGGCCTGGACGTCGACGCGCTGCGCATCGTCTCCGAGGGCATCAACCGCTACCAGGAGGAGACCGGCGGCGGCGTGCTCATGATTACGCACTACAAGCGCATCTTGAACTACGTCAAGCCCGAGTTCATCCACGTCTTCGCCGACGGCAAGATCGTGCAGACCGGCGACGCATCCCTCGCCGACCAGCTCGAGGCCGAGGGCTACGAGAAGTTCATCTAATGGCACTCGACGTAACTGCCATCCGCAAGGAGTTCCCGATCCTGTCGCGCACGGTTCGCGGGGGCAAGCCGTTGGTGTACCTGGATTCGGGGGCGACGTCGCAGCGCCCGCAGCGGGTGTGGGACGCTGAGCGCGACTTCGTGCTCGGCTGCAACGCGCCTGTGCACCGCGGCTCGTACGAGCTCGCGGAGGAGGCGACCGACGCCTACGAGTCCGCCCGCGAGGCCATCGCTGCGTTCGTGGGTGCCGATAATGACGAGATCGCGTTCACCAAAAATGCTACCGAGGCGCTGAACTTGGTCGCGTACGTGCTGGGTGATTCCCGAGCAGGCTCGTTTGCGGTGAGCGAGGGCGACACCATTGTGATCACGGAGCTCGAGCACCACGCGAACCTCGTGCCGTGGCAGGAGCTCGCACGCCGCACCGGAGCGACGTTGAAGTGGTACAAGATGACCCCGGACGGGCGCATCGACCTCGATTCGCTCGAGCTCGACGACACCGTCAAGGTGGTCGCCTTTACCCACCAGTCCAACGTCACCGGCGCGCACGCGGACGTGGCCGAAATGGTGCGCCGCGCCAAGGCAGTCGGTGCGCTCACGGTGCTCGACGCCTGCCAGTCAGTGCCGCACATGCCGGTGGACTTCCACGCGCTCGACGTGGATTTCGCGGCCTTTTCCGGCCACAAGATGTGCGGTCCGAGCGGCGTCGGCGCGGTGTACTCGAAGCACCTCAACGAGCTTCCGCCGTTTTTGACCGGCGGCTCGATGATCGAGGTCGTGCGCATGGAGGAGACCACCTTCGCCGCAGCACCGCAGCGTTTCGAGGCGGGCACGCAGATGACCTCCCAGGTGGTCGGACTCGGTGAGGCGGTGCGCTTCCTCACCGAGATCGGCATGGAGGAGATCCAGGCGCACGAGCGCGAGCTGACCTCCTACGCGCTGGAGCAGATGCAGCGTATCGACGGCCTCCGGATCGCCGGCCCGCTCACCTCCGACAACCGCGGCGGAGCGATCGCGTTCACGGTGGAGGGCGTGCACCCGCACGACCTCGGCCAGGTCCTCGACTCCGAGGGCGTCGCCATCCGCACGGGTCACCATTGCGCGTGGCCGGCGCACCGGGGCCTGAACTTGCAGTCGACGTCGCGGGCGAGCTTCTACCTGTACAACACGCTGGAAGAGGTTGATACCTTGGTGGCGTCGATATCGAAGGCGAAGGAGTTTTTCGCGCGATGAACCTGGAATCGATGTACCAGGAAGTGATCCTGGACCACTACAAGAACCCGCAGCACGCGGGGCTGCGTGAGCCGTACGAGGCGGAGGTGCACCACGTCAACCCGTCGTGCGGCGACGAGCTGACGCTGCGCGTGCACCTGTCGGAGGACGGCAAGACGGTGGAGGACGTCTCCTACGACGCGGAGGGGTGCTCCATCTCGCAGGCCTCGACCTCGGTGATGGCCGAAGAGGTCATCGGGTTGCCGGTGGATGAGGCGATGGACAAGCTTGCCGCCTTCGACGAAATGATCACGTCCCGCGGCACCCTCGAGGGCGATGCGGAAAAGATCGGCGACGGTGTCGCGTTTGCCGGTGTGGCCAAGTTCCCGGCGCGCGTGAAGTGCGCGTTGCTGGGGTGGAAGGCGTTCCAGGCGGCGACGTCGGACGCGCTGGGAGACAAGGAGTAGCTATGACTGAACCGGATAAGCAGGCCGAGCGCCCCCAGCAGACTGAGGAGCAGATCAAGCTCGTTGGCGAGGTGGAGGAGTACCTGCACGACGTCATCGACCCGGAGTTGGGCATCAACGTGGTCGACCTCGGCCTCGTCTACGACCTGTGGATCGAGGAGCGCGAGGGCAAGACCGTCGCGGTGGTCAACATGACGTTGACGTCGCCGGCGTGCCCGCTCACCGACGTGATTGAGGAGCAGGCCTCCCTGGCGGTGGTGACCAACACGGCCGTGGACGACTTGGAGATCAACTGGGTCTGGATGCCGCCGTGGGGCCCGCAGTTCATCACGGAGGAGGGCCGCGAGCAGCTTCGCGCCCTCGGGTTCGCGGTGTAGGCCCCATTGACGCCCCCCCACAGGCTGTTAGCCTGAGGGGGATTTCACTTTTCTAGGAGGTTGTTATGAACTTGGCTCTCAGCGAGGTCCTGATCATACTCGGCACTGGCGGACTGCTCCTGCTCCCGTTAGCGCTCATTTGGTGGGTCGTGCGCTCCGCGTCGAAGAAGTAGATCTCGATTTGGGGGCTGTTGATACAGTTTCCCCGTGATTGTCACCAATGATCTCGAGGTCCGCGTAGGAGCGCGCACGCTTCTCGACGCCCCCGGCCAGCACCTTCGCGTCCAACCCGGCGACCGCGTCGGCTTGGTCGGCCGCAACGGCGCCGGTAAGACGACGACGATGCGCATCCTGGCGGGGGAGACCGAACCGTATGGCGGCTCGGTAACCCGCTCCGGTGAGATCGGCTACCTGCCGCAGGACTCGAAAGAAGGCGACATCGAGCAAACCGCCCGCGACCGTGTGCTCTCGGCCCGCGGCCTGGACCAGATCCAGCGCTCGATGGCCAAGCAGCAGAGACTGATGGAGGAGACGGACGGGGAGGAGCGCGACAAGGCCATCGCGAAATTTTCCCGCCTTGAGGAGCGCTACCAGGCGCTCGGCGGCTACGAGGCCAACGCGGAGGCGGCCCAGATCTGCGACAACCTTGGGCTGCCGGAGCGCATCCTGGACCAGCAGCTGAAGACCCTGTCGGGCGGCCAGCGACGCCGCGTGGAGCTCGCCCAGATCCTGTTCGCCTCGCGCCAGGGCTCGGGCAAGTCCCAGACGACCCTGCTTCTCGACGAGCCCACCAACCACCTCGACGCCGATTCCATCAACTGGCTGCGCGGCTTCCTGTCCAAGCACGAGGGAGGGCTGATCATGATCTCCCACGACGTGGAGCTTCTCGACGACGTCTGCAACAAGGTCTGGTTCCTCGACGCGGTGCGCGCCGAAGCCGACGTCTACAACATGGGCTTTTCCAAGTACAAGGATGCCCGCGCCCTGGATGAGGCCCGGCGCCGCCGCGAGCGCGCCAACGCCGAGAAGAAGGCCTCTGCTTTGCAGAAGCAGGCTGCGAAGCTGGGCGCGAAGGCGACCAAGGCGGCTGCGGCAAAGCAGATGCTGGCGCGCGCGGAGCGCATGATGGGGGAGCTCGACGAGGTCCGGGTGGCCGACAAGGTCGCCTCCATTTCCTTCCCGGAGCCGGCGCCGTGCGGCAAGACCCCGCTGTTTGGCAAGGGCCTGACCAAGATGTATGGCTCCCTCGAGGTCTTCGCGGGCGTCGACTTGGCGGTGGACAAGGGCTCGCGCGTGGTCGTGCTGGGCACCAACGGCGCCGGCAAGACCACCCTGCTCAAGCTGCTCGCCGGGGTGGAGCGCACCGACGGGGAGGGCGGCGTGGTTTCGGGCCACGGGCTGAAGATCGGCTACTTCGCCCAGGAGCACGACACCATCGACGGCGACAAGAGCGTCTGGGAGAACACCATCGAAGCCTGCCCCGATGCCGGCCAACAGGACCTGCGAGGCCTGCTCGGCGCCTTCATGTTCTCGGGCGACAAGCTGGAGCAGCCCGCCGGCACGCTTTCGGGCGGCGAGAAGACCCGCCTGGCGCTGGCGACCCTCGTGTCCTCGCGCGCGAACGTGCTGCTTCTCGACGAGCCCACCAACAACCTCGACCCCCAATCCCGTGAGCAGGTCCTCGACGCGTTGAAGACCTACACCGGTGCGGTGGTCCTGGTCACCCACGACCCGGGCGCGGTACGCGCGCTCGAGCCGGAGCGGGTCATCATCATGCCCGAAGGCGACGAGGACATGTGGAGCGACGAGTACATGGAGATCGTCGAGCTCGCCTAAATTTCCCGACCTGCTCGGGGCGCATCTAGAACGGCGGGTACGGGTCTTGCCCCTTCGCCCATGACGGGGGCTCCACCGGCTCCCGTGGGGGAGGCGGATCCGGCGGTTCTGGTGGTACTCGAGTTTCCGGTGGTGCCGTACCACAACCTGGATCGGGCACGGTTGTCCGCTCTCGCTGCCGATGTCTCTTCCGTAACCTGTTCACTGCCGAATGCTCGGCCGCATCTGCATGGTTGAACTGCAACGTTGCGCACCCGGGTTCCTTCACCCCGGCTCGACCCGTCGTCGGGTCCACATCCATGTGACTGGTGTTGTTTCTGTGGTCCTTGAAGTCGTTGTTACAGCGGTGGTGGGTCCGGCACAGCGCTGTAAGGTTCTCGATGTTGGTGTCGCCGCCTTGCAGCCACGATGTGATGTGATGGATCTCGGTCTCCGTGAGCGGGGCGGTGCAGCCGGTCCAGGCGCACACGCCCTGCACCGCCAGCAATGTGATCCGCTGCGCCAGCGAGGCCAATCGCCGTGTGCGGTAGAGGTTCAACGGCAACGAAGTTGCGTCGTCGACAGTCAGCACAAAGTCGGAAGTTCCATCCATGCCCAAACGCTGAAGGTCGAAGGCGTCGAGTTCGATTCCGGTGTTGGTGGCGAACTTCGTGGTTGGGTCGGCCTCCGTCAACTCGTCCAGCGTCACCGACACAACCACAGACGCGCACCCGCCGCCTGTTGGCTTCTCGCAGGTGTCGTAATGCTTGAGGATCTCGGAGAATTGGTCGTACCTGCGTTGCGACGGCGTGCGGTAATCCTCGACCCCCTCGGGGAGGTTCGAGTTGGGCACCAACCCCTTATCGCTCAGTGCTTTGAACAGCGCTGAATCAGAGGCCACGGCATCGATAGTTATCCGGCATGTCCCGTCTGCGCGCTGGGCTCCGATGTGTAGCCCGCGGTTTTCCATGCCCGCGTTCGGGTTCGAGGGCTCAACGTGCTTGCGGTTTTCGCGCTCGACCCAGCGGCGCACGGTGGCGCGCAAATCCTTCACAGAACGTCGAGGCGCCTCCGCGAGCGCGTCAGCTTGCAGACGGGCACGCGCTCCCTTCGCATCCCCGACAAGCTTGTCTAGCTCTTGGCGGATCACGCGCTGTTTCTCGGCATTCACGCGCTCGGCGGCACGGCGGGCTTCTTCTTGCTTGCGCCGCGCCTCTTCGCGGGCAGCCGCTCGAGCAGCCTCGCGGGCCGCTTGCTCCCGCCCGGCCTCCGCCGCCGGATCCGCGGGCGTTTCCTCAAACTCGGTATCGAACAGGTCGGTGACCTGCTCCTCTTCAACCTCGGGCTCACCGTAATAGTCCCGGCCCCGGGCGAGACGGTCGTAGGCCTCCCTGGGCTCTAGTCCCAGCTTCTTCTGCAGGTACTGATTAGGGTGCTTTGAGCCGACGACGCGCCCGGCGTCGTCACGCTCGCACACGTACGCGAAAAGAGCGTCAAGAGTAGCTTTCACGTTGAATATTGCCTCGAGGCGCTCGAAATCCTCCCGAACCTCCTCGAACTCGACCGCATCGGGGTCTGCACAAAGGTCCTTCATGGCCAGGAGGGCATGAGTGATTGTGTCGACGTGCTTTCGCAGTTCAACGGTCATTTCGCCCTCCTTTCAAGTTGCCTAATCGAATGGGTTTACGATTAACCTACAAGCCGCCCCGACATAAACAGGCTCTATGTCCACCAGCGAACACATAAGAAGAAACACTGTTACGAGGATCACATTGTTTAGAACGGCGCAGCGCCAGCCCAGGGCTCATAGTCGGGATGTGAACCGACGGGCATCCGGGGTTGCGACCAGGGTCCACTAGCCGCTTAAACTCGGCCAACACACGCTCAACGGCCTCAGCGGTGAGGTCCACAATCATCAGCAACTCGCCGTCAGCCGTGCTCAGCCGGAGCGACTCGTTGGGGACATCAACGTTGACCATCGGGCAGTCAACCTCGCGCGGTGGCGGTGTCGTAGTCGCGTACTCGTTGCCGATTTTCAGGAATTGAAACGGTTTCACCAAAGCGTTCAGCTCTCCGAAGTGCCAGAGGTCGGAGAAGAGTGAATCAACTGTCTGGCCCCAGTGAACTCGGGGAAGGAACTTCTCTATGGCGTCTTCACCGCCCACTGGATAGAAGACGTCAATGCCGGAGGCGAGTTCTCCACTGCGTTCGCAAATGAGCCGCACCGCCGAGCGCCTCGGAAACTTCGGCGTCTCTCCGTATGGGTCTGGCTCATTTTCGGCCCAGAGCAGCTCGAATAAGGGATACACGTCGTCTGGGGTTAGCGCGCTGCGCATCTTCGGCTTCCCACTGAGCTGCAGGGTCACCTCACCCCGGGCGTAATCCAACGTCAAATATTCTTCGCTGTGGACATCAAGGAGCTCGCCAGTGACGTTCGCGCCGAGCGGCGTCGAGTTCCAGTGGAACACCCAAGTAAGTGCCTGCCCCAACCCCCCCCGAAAAGGATCTGAGGTGTCGATTCTGAATAAATTAATTTATATATTCACAAAAGGTCTTGCGGGAAACGGAGAGCTAGGCCATCATAATTAATGAGACAGGGTTTCCTTTTTGATTCATGTCTCACTTGACCCCAACATCAGCGCCAAAGGTTTATTCTCTCCCGTCGCATATGTTCCAAACATATTTGAAGGGTGTTGCCCGTGAAAGTAAAGAAATTTTTATCCGCCACTTTGGCGGCATTTATCGGGTTACGTGTTTCCCCACTGCAGTGGCCGCTCAGCCAATTGACTGGACTATTAGCCAAACAATCATTGGCCCGAAAGGCGAGGATCTTCCACTCCGCGTAGGGCAAGGAGATGAGCCCGGCAGTGTTGGTTTTGGGCTTTCTCACATCAAGGACAGTCACGGCGGTTTCGTTCCAGCCACTACAGAGATTGACACAGTTTTACATAACGCCCCCGACTGCAAAGGCGGCTTAAATGCAGGAAATGGCAAGAAAGAATGCTCTTACCCAATCAATGGAAGAGTTATGACGGTTGTTGCCACAGAGCGAGTAGATCCCGCAAGCGGAGACGGCCGACCTGTCGGAATAATCACTGCCTTCTACCGCTAGGAGAATAGTCATCAATCAATTTATTTCTATCACGACTGATGAAATCAAGTTTTTGAAAAATATATCCACCCAAATGTTTCAAGACACCATACTTCCAGAGGGAACAATTTTAGCAGGAGTCGGCATCCAAGCGGGAAGAAACAGCGGCTCCCCCGAAAATCAGCTCTGGTACCACTTCGATCTCTTTAACCCTGGACTTCACGAAGGAAAAGTTGTTCGTCTTTGGGGAAGATTCCCTGATTTAAGTAAAAATGAAGAATCTATCGAGTGGGACGAAATGCTCCAGGGCTCTGGTTTTGTAGAGATGTTCCTTACCTCAACCCCTGAAAAGAATAGATTCAATTCTATGGAATATATCCAGAAAGGATGATCACCAATGGTATGGAAAAAGGGCTCACTTTAATAGGTTGCGCTTTACTAACTGCAGTGTCCCCCGTCACCGCCGCAGATGCAGTCAATGAATGTGTTGAAGTCTGCGGATAGTTGACGGTCTGGACGGGTCTTTGTCGCGGATGCCCCGCACGTCGGTGAGGTGCAACGCCATCGAGTTGTGCCTTTGGTTGTTGTGCCGTTTTTCTTCATTGCCCCAGCGCACACGGGACATCGTGGTCTGTTTTTCTTCATCCACTAAGACAACACCCACGCCTACCACAGACTCTGCATTGGATCGTGGATTGACCGTTCCGGGGGCGTTTATATCGCTTCGAAGATTATAAACGCCCCAGTTTTACCCCCTTCACCTGCGTGTACCCCACCCGCACAGACACACTTTCTGTCGCATACCCCGCTTTTATAATCCCTAAATTTGTCGACGTTTTTGCCAAATAAAATGGGTTTAAGCCATATGGGGGCTAAATGACACCGGTGTTATTCACTAGCCATGACACGCGAAAATATGCCTTTTACCTGCGGTTACGTATGGCTAGACATATGGCAAGCCATACGTAACCGCATTTCAGCTGCACAGGGCTGTCTGCGCAGATTTACCCTCATGGAATGAAACCCCAGGTCAGGCTGCGCTAATTTACCACACACTCTGCGCTGATTTACCCATACGGTGGCGAATTATCCAGAGCAACAGTAATACAGAAATACTGTAATACAGGTGCCATAAACCTGTGCGCAAAAATGTCACCGAGAATCCACTCGAACTGCATAATGTTTGAATCGACTGTGATCCCGCGGGGTTCGCAATTAACGCGTTCGGTAATGGTGTGCAGAAGTTTACGACGTTGCATTTTCAATCTCCTTCGGTTCGGAAGATTCGTTTCCGCGAACGTACAAACCGAAACATAAACCGCACAAGAGTTTGTCCACTATAGTGAGCATCTTGCTTATCGACGGACGAAGCGAGGACCCCGAAAGCAGCTCGCTACACTCGCAATATGGCAAGAAACAACGAGATCATCGACACCATCCGGGACGCCTGGAACGGACTTTCCTCCGACCAGAAGACCATCGCCGGCGTGCTGGCCACCATCGACACCGCCGGCAAGGCTTTCGCGCTGCGCGACCTCGCACGTACCAACTCCAAGCGTGTCCGGGGGCCGAAGTGGCTGTGGACCCCGGTGATCGGCGCAGTCAACACCCTGGGCTGGGTCGCTTGGTTCGCGGTGGGGAAGAAGCGCTAGTTCCTGAACCCGTGCACCGGAGCGGGGATGAACCCGCCGCGGTGGATGAACTCGTCGTTACCCACCGTGTTTACCGGAATGACCGGAGCGTAGCCGAGCAGGCCGCCGAAGTTCACTTCGTCGCCGGGCTTGGTGCCGGGCACCGGGATCAGGCGCGAGGCGGTGGTCTTGTGGTTCATCACGCCGATCGCGGCCTCGTCGGCGATCATGCCCGCAATGAGCTCCGCAGACGTGTCGCCCGGGATGGCGATCATGTCGAAGCCGACAGAGCAGATGGAGGTCATCGCCTCGAGCTTGTCCATGGAGATCACGCCGCTATGAACCGCATCGATCATGCCCTTGTCCTCAGAGACCGGGATGAAAGAGCCGGACAAACCTCCCACGCGGGAGCAGGCCATCATGCCGCCCTTCTTCACGGCATCGTTGAGCAGCGCCAACGCGGCAGTAGTCCCGTGCGTGCCCACCTGGTCCAGGCCCATGCGCTCGAGCACGTGCGCCACAGAATCGCCCATCTCCGCCGTCGGCGCGAGCGAGAGGTCCACGATGCCGAACGGCACGCCGAGGCGCTCGGCTGCCATCGTCCCCACGAGCTGACCTGCTCGGGTGATCTTGAACGCGGCCTTCTTAATCTCCTCGGCGACCTCGTTCAGGCTCGCACCCTTCAGCGGGGTGATCGCGTTGTCCACCACGCCGGGGCCCGAAACCCCGACGGAGATCACCGTGTCCGGCTCCTCGATGCCGTGGAAGGCGCCTGCCATGAACGGGTTGTCGCCCACGGCGTTAGCGAAGACGACGAGCTTGGCGCAGGCGATGGAGGAGCGGTCCGCGGTCGCTTCGGCGGACCGCTTCACAATCTCGCCCATCTTGGCCACGGCGTTCATGTTGATGCCGGCGCGTGACGACGCCACGTTGACCGACCCACAGACGTTGTCGGTTTCGCTCAGCGCCTCCGGGATGGAGTAGATGAGCTTCTTATCGGCGGTGGTGCCGCCCTTTTCCACCAGCGCGGAGTAGCCGCCGACGAAGTTGACGCCGAGCTCGCCGGCCGCGCGGTCCAGCGCGCGGGCAATCTCCACCGGGTTGCCCTCGGCACCCGCCGCCACCAGCGCGACGGGGGTGACGGAGATGCGCTTGTTCACGATCGGGATGCCCAGCTCGCGCTCGATGCCCTCGCACACTGACACTAGGTCACGCGCGCGCTCCACAACGCGGTCGTAGACGGCCTGGGCGGTGGCTTCCATCGTGGAACGGGTGCAGCCGATCAGCGAGATGCCCATGGTCACGGTGCGGATGTCCAGGCGGTAGTCCTCGATCATCCGAATGACATCGAGGAAGCGCTCGTCAGAAAACTCGAATTTCACTGATCGCGCCTCCTAGATGTCGTTGACGGCGCTGAACAGCGCCTCGGACTGAATGCGCACGACCATGCCGAGTGGTTCGCCGGCGGCGTCGAAAGCCTCCTGCAGCGCGCCCATGTCCACGTCGCTTTCGGGCAGTGCGACGCGCATGATCATGGTGAAGAAGTCGTCCATGATGGTCTGAGAGACGTCCAGGATGTTCAGGCCCTGTTCGGCCGCAGTTGCCGCGACGGCCGCGATGACGCCCGGGCGGTCCTTGCCAGTAGTCGTAATAATTGCGTGCATGCGCAAAGTATAGACACGGAAGTAGCGCTACGGTTGGTGTTATGAAAACTCAGCACGTACTTCTTTTGGGCGCCGGCGGAAACGTCTCGCGCCACGCCGTTCCGAAGCTCGTCGAGGCGGGCCACAAGGTCACCGCACTCGTGCGCAATCCCGACCACGCTAAGCAGCTGGTCGAAGACGGTGCCACCGCCGTTGTCCGCGACCTCACCACGCTCGACGAGGAGGGCTGGGCACGCCTGCTCACCCCCTTCGACGTGGTCGTCTGGTCGGCGGGCGCCGGCGGCGGCTCCGCGGAGCGCACATACGCGGTCGACCGCGACGCCGCGATGGGCATGATCGATGCGCTCGAGGAGCTCGGCGAGTTCGCCCCGTTTACCGTCATGGTCTCTTACGCCGGCGCCGCCGAGGCCAGCACCGAGGACGACGGCGGCTCCTGGTACGCCTACGTGGAGTCGAAAAAGGCCGTTGATCAGCGCCTCCTCGCGTCCGACCTGCCGTACCAGATCCTGGGGCCGACGCGTCTGACCGATGATCCGTCGCAAGGCATCACGCTTCTCGGCGACCAAAGGGACCCCGCCTCCGAGACCCCGCGCGAGCTCGTGGCCGACGTCATCGTCGAATCGGTCGGCCGCGGCGAGCCGTTTAGCCGCAACCCGCTCGATTTCGAGGGCGGTAGCGGCAAGGTCTCCGAAATCTAGTCGAACTGGCCCTCGCGGCAGAGCCGGGCGAAGGTGCGCAGCAGCGCGTTCGCCCGGCTTACGTCGTGGTTGGGCAGGTCGGCGACGATGCGGGCGTACTCTTCGGCTGGGAAGTAGCCGTAGTCGTGGAAGAAATCCATGCGTGTGCGCATTGCGTCGGCGTCCATTTCGGCGTGGAACTGGGACGCCCACACCCGGTCGGTGTAGCGCACCATCTGCACGAGACCGTCCGGGCCGGTGGCGACCACGGTAAGGGAATCCGGCACGGAAACCGGGTTTTCGGTGTGGCCGGTCAACGCGGTAAACGTGCCGCTTGAACCGGCGAGCGCGTCTTCTGCCACCACATTCACGGTGGTCGGACCGGACGGCTCCGGGTGGGTGCGGCCTACTTCGCCGCCCAGGTGATCGACCAACCAGGAGATGCCGAAGCAGACGAAGAAGACGGGCGTGCCCGACTCGATTGCGGTGGACAGGATGTCGTCGATACGCAAATGCCAGGCGGAGCGCTCGGGGTTGGTCACGTTGAGGGAGCAGCCGCCGACGATGATGCCGCTGACGGGGTCGAGGGGGCCGATTTCGGCGTCGGGGGAGTCGATGACTCGCAGCTCCATGTCCACTTCATCCAACCCGGTCGCGCGGAGGGCATCGTGGTACTCGGCGTGGGCGACATCTGGCCCAATTTCGCCGTTGCGCAGGGAAAGGAAGAGCAATTGAGACATAGCGGCCATTCTATACCGCTTAGTCTATTTTCTAGAATTAACCGCGAACAGACTGCTCTACAACGTCGAGCATTTCCTCGAGCCGCTCCACCGGCTCGCCCGAGGCGAGTTTGGTGATGAAGCCTTCCAGCACCGTCTCCAGGTAAGTCTGGACCACGGGCACGGGGACGTCGTCACGCATCTGCTTGTTGGACTCCAAGCGCTCGCGCACAGCGCGGTCGAGCACCTCCTGGTGCTCGCGCCAGCGCGCCTCGAAGGCGGGGTCGGTGCGCAGCTTGCGCAGGATTTCAGCGCGCGTGGTGAACCAGTCGTTGGACTCGCGGTCTGTCAGCATCCCGCGCATCACCTCGACCAGGCCGCGCTCGCTGACCACCTGCGCCTGGCGCTGCGCATCCGCCTCCGCGATGGCCAAAAACAGCGTTTCCTTGTCTCCGAAGTGGTGGAAGATCGCCCCGCGGGTCTTGCCGGTCGCCTCCTCGAGCCGCGCAACAGTCGCCCCCTCGTAGCCGTAATGCGCGAAGCAGGCGCGGGCGGCGTCGATAATCTCGCCACGGCGGCGCTGTAGCTCTTCGTCGCTGACAATCGGCATGAGGGGGGCTCCTTCGGGCTCCGTCGCAAAACTCAGAAAAAAGGGAAAGGGGAAGGGGCCACGCGGAAATCGCGGTGGCCCCTTCCGGCGATGGTGTCGGGCTAGAAGCTAGCTCTTGACCATCTGACGCAGCACGAACTGCAGGATGCCGCCGTGACGGAAGTACTCTGCCTCACCAGGCGTATCCACGCGCACGACCGCGTCGAACTCGACAGCGTCGGCGCCGTCCCTCTCGGCCTTCACGTGGACCGTGGACGGGATCTCGCCGTCGTTGAAGTCCGTGATGCCGGTGATGGAGAATGTCTCCGTGCCGTCCAGGCCGAGGGACTCGTGGGACTGGCCCTCCGGGAACTGCAGCGGCAGCACGCCCATGCCGATGAGGTTGGAGCGGTGGATGCGCTCGAAGGACTCGGCGATGACAGCCTTGACGCCCAGCAGGTTGGTGCCCTTCGCAGCCCAGTCGCGGGAGGAACCGGTGCCGTACTCCTTGCCAGCGATGACCACCAGCGGGATGTCCTTCTCGGCGTAGTTCATCGCGGCGTCGTAGATGTAGGCCTGCGGTGCACCCTCCTGGGTGAAGTCGCGGGTGAAGCCGCCCTGCTCGTCCACCAGCTGGTTGCGCAGGCGGATGTTGGCGAAGGTACCGCGGACCATGACCTCGTGGTTGCCACGGCGGGAGCCGAAGGAGTTGTAATCCTTGCGCTCAACGCCGTTGGCGTCCAGGTAGTTCGCGGCCGGGGTGCCCGGCTTGATGGAGGAAGCAGGGGAGATGTGGTCGGTGGTCACCGAATCGCCCAGCTTGGCCAGCACGCGAGCACCGTCGATGTCCGTGACTGCCTCCGGCTCCTCCGGCATGCCGTCGAAGTACGGCGCCTTGCGGATGTAGGTGGAGTCCTCGTTCCAGTCGAAGGTCTTGCCGGTCGGGATATCCAGACCCTGCCACTGCTCGTCGCCCTTGAAGACGTCGGCGTAGTCTTTCTCGTACATCTCGCGGGAGATGGTGCCTGCGATGGTCTCCTCGATCTCCTCGGTGGACGGCCAGACGTCCTTGAGGAAGACATCGTTGCCCTCGGAGTCCTGGCCCAGCGGCTGGGTCTCGAAGTCGAAGTCCATGGTGCCGGCGATGGCGTACGCGATGACCAGCAGCGGGGACGCGAGGTAGTTCATCTTCACGTCCGGGGAGATGCGGCCCTCGAAGTTGCGGTTGCCGGACAGGACTGCGGTGGCGGTGAGGTCGTGGTCGTTGACGGCCTCGGACACCTCGGCCGGCAGCGGGCCGGAGTTGCCGATGCAGGATGCGCAGCCGAAGCCGGAGAGGTAGAAGCCGACGGCCTCCAGGTCCTTCCACAGGTCAGCGCGCTCGTAGTAGCCGTCCACAACCTGGGAGCCCGGAGCCATGATGGTCTTGACCCACGGCTTGGCCTTCAGGCCCTTCTCTGCGGCCTTGCGGGCCAGCAGGGCAGCGCCGACCATGACGGACGGGTTGGAGGTATTGGTGCAGGAGGTCACAGCGGCGATGGCGACGAAGCCGTGATCCAGGGTGTACTCGCCGCCCTGCGGGGACTCGACGATGACCGGCTTGGACGCGCGGCCCTCAGCACCCTCGGCAGCGGACTCGCCGTTGGCCGGCCAGGACTCGTTGTAGGAGACAGCGTCGACCTTCTCGGCGCGGACCGGCTCGGAGGTGCCCTCGCCTGCGGTGTTGTAGTCCGGCAGCTGCTTGCGGAAGGTGTCCTTGGACTCGGACAGCAGGATGCGGTCCTGCGGGCGCTTCGGGCCGGCGATGGACGGCTTCACGGTGGACAGGTCCAGCTCGAGGTACTCGGAGTACTCGGCCTCCTGGGCGTCCTGCTCGAGCCACATGCCCTGTGCCTTGGCGTATGCCTCGACGCGGTCGATGTCCTCCTGGGAGCGACCGGTCAGGTGCAGGTAGTTGATGGTCTCCTCGTCGATCGGGAAGATCGCGCAGGTGGAGCCGAACTCCGGCGACATGTTGCCGATGGTGGCGCGGTTCGCCAGCGGGATCTCCTTGACACCGTTGCCGTAGAACTCGACGAACTTCTGCACCACGCCGTGCTCGCGCAGCATCTCGGTGATGGTGAGCACGACGTCGGTTGCGGTCACGCCGGTCGGGATCTCGCCGGTGAGCTTGAAGCCCACGACGCGCGGGATGAGCATGGAAACCGGCTGGCCGAGCATGGCAGCCTCAGCCTCGATGCCGCCGACGCCCCAGCCCAGGATGCCCAGGCCGTTTTCCATGGTGGTGTGGGAGTCGGTGCCGATGCAGGTGTCCGGGTACGCCAGGCCCTCGTTGTCGAAGACGACGCGGGAGAGGTACTCGATGTTGACCTGGTGGACGATGCCGGTTCCCGGCGGGACAACGCGGAAGTTGGAGAAGTTCTCTGCACCCCAGCGCAGGAACTGGTAGCGCTCCTCGTTGCGCTGGTACTCGATCTCGACGTTCTTGTCGATGGCGTTGTCGGAGCCGAACGCCTCGATGATCACGGAGTGGTCGATGACCATCTCGGCCGGGTTCAGCGGGTTGACCTGGTCCGGGTTGCCGCCGAGGGTGCTCACGGCCTCACGCATGGTTGCAAGGTCCACCACACACGGCACACCGGTGAAGTCCTGCATGAGGACGCGGGCCGGGGTGAACTGGATCTCCACGCTCGGCTCTGCCGACGGGTCCCAGTTCGCGATTGCCTTGATGTGGTCCTCGGTGACGTTCTTGCCATCTTCGGTGCGCAGGAGGTTCTCGCCCAAAACCTTCAGGGAGTAGGGGAGTTTCTCCATGCCTTCGACTGCGTCGAGCGCGAAGTAGTCGTAAGACTTTCCGCCGACCTCGAGCGTCTTCTTGGCACCGAACGAGTTCTTGCTTTCTGCCACGGTGAGCTCCAATTCTCGTCGTATCAAATCAGGGGTTAGCGACCCTATGGTCAAACCACCATTTTAGGCGACATTCCATAGTTCCGCGCACATAATAACAGTACGCGCGTTATGTTTTCGCATTGCGCCTATCGACGCACCTTCGGCCCCCACCACTACACTTCAACCCGACCGCCGCAGGAGTTGTAAAGGAGAGGTCAATGGGACCGGAAGCGAAGCTCGAAGACCTCGTCGACCAACTCTCATCCTCCCCGGTCGCCTTTGGCACAGACAACCCCGTCAACCCCGAGCTCGGCGCCGCTCTCACAAGCGCTCTCGAGGGAGCCGACACGGCGGACATTGACCCTGTGGGAGTGGTCGTGCTCGAACAGACCCCGCCGGTGATTGCGGATCTGCGCGATTTGGCGCAGGACGTCGCCGACGGCGCCGACCTGGACACGGTGCTGGTGCGGACTCCCAACGTCGCCGTCGGCGTGAGTGATTCCCTGACGCGCGCCCAGGTGGAGCGCGGAGAACGGGCAATGGCGGCCGAGCCGGACTATCCGGCGGGGGTGCAGGCCTTCGTCGATGCGGCCGCATCCGTTTCAATCCCGTGGGGCCTCATCGTCGCCGTTGTTGTAGCAGTGCTAGCCGCCGTAGCAGTCGCGGCCGCACGGGCCGCCCGCCGCTGACAAGCCGGCAGCCTTGACGTTGCGCCCACCTCGCGCGCGCACGATCTGACACGCGGGTGACAAAACCCCAGTTCGCGATCGCCCAAAATCTGCAAATTGTCAGATCGTGCGCACCTGAACTTTCTGATGTGACAGGAATCACAAACCGTCAATTCGCATTCATATTCGCAGGTGAGGAAGATGTGAATCATGTGAATAGTCTTGACTTGGGTGGTTGAATGTAACGAAAGGGATACAAGTTTGCTGCCTTGACGTATGGTTCCCGTATCGGCTCGCGGGTCGAGAGTTGCCACACGCAACGCAATGGCACCGTCAGGCGCTCTAGTCAAGCGCCATCGAAGGTTCGGGCATGTGGGGAAGCACGCCAAGTACCAGGGGCCAGGGCACAGCTGTGGTTGCTTTTGATTCGCGCTGCCGCGTCAGTAGTCAAACATTGAGACCGCTCGTGCAGCCGCTAGTCACGGCTGTGTCATGCGCATCTGAAGGCACCGGGTTTTCTTGATCGCCCGGGTGCTGCCCAGGTGTGCGCGAGGGGCGGTGTGAGGAGCACCTTCGTGGCACAACCACAAAGGGGCGCCCGGCTGAACCGTGCGCGAAATGCGTTCGGTGCGACCGTGTGCGCCGCAACTGTTTCCCTGGTGGCGGGTCTTGTCAGTCCTGCTGCCTCCGGTCAGAGCTCGACGTCTGAAGTCGGCGAGCTCGTTACTGCGGTTTCCCGCGCGCAAGCCAACGTCGACGCACTGAACCTCGACCTTGGCGGCCTGCAGGAATCCGTGAACCAATCCTTGGTGGACCTGCACGATGCCCAGGTCAGGGCCGAACAGGCTCGCCGGGGCAAGGACGAGGCGAAGCGCCGTTTGGACGAGACTCAGCAGCGCGTCGATGAGCTGCGTGCCGAGCTGGACCAGCTCAGCCGTTCCCAGTACCGCGGGGCGCAACCCGGTGACGGCCTCGTGGCCGTCAGCGGCAAGGATTCGCAGCGCGACGTGCTTGATCGCTCGCTGTTTTTGCGTCAGCGATCTGAGGAGAAGCGGGCCAAGCTGGCGGAAGCGGAGCAGGCCCGCGCAGAGGCGGCGAATGAAGAGGCCACCCTGCGCGAGGCCAGCGAGCTTGCAGACGCCTCTGCGGAGGAGGCGAAGGCATCCGAGGCGAATGCGCGCGAGCTTCTCGACGCGAACCGTGCTGCCCTCAACGATTCCGTTGCCGAGCGCGACGCCGCCCAGAGCGAGTTGGACAGCGCCCAGAAGGAGCTGCAGCAGCAGCGCCCGAGCGGGCAGTCGTCCGAGAAGCCTGCAGCGCAAGCCACTGCAGAGAGCGACGGGCAGCAGAACGCGCAGGCTCTGTCCGAGTCGGGGTCTGAGTCTGAAAAAGTGTCCGAGGCAGTGACGCAGGCCGGCGGCGACACCGCTGCCCAGTCGGCGGCGCCAGCCGAAAGCGGGACAGCGGCAGATCCGTACGCGGCGACGCTGACGGTGTCAAAGGGCGACACCACATATGAGGTGCCGGAAGAGGTCGTTGATCTGGTGCGCCAGCGCGTGTCCAACGACGCCCCGGACGCACCTGAACCGAGCCGAGATGCGGTGGTGGATGCGGTGCGCACTGTTGCGCAGACGTCGTCGGCAAGCGACCTGGCCGCATTGTCGTCGCAAGGTGGCGTGCCTGACATCAACGACGACACCATCGCGAAGGTGGGTGCGGTCGCAGCCGGCATCGCTCTGGTCGGCGGAGTGGCGTCGAACCACGGTTCCTTCGGCAGCTCCAGCGCGGACACCGGCGAGTTGGTCACCGCGTTCGCGGACGGGCTGACTGGGGCGCTGGGCACGGTCGAGCACAATTCTGACACCGCTGAGTCCGACACCGCCGATACCGTCGATACTGTGCTGCCCAAGGTGAAGACGGCGGAGGAAGTGTCCTCGGCCTCGCGCAAGACTGTCTCCTCTGTGTCTGATTCATCGCAGATCGAGACTGTCATCGCCCGTGCGCAGTCCGCCATCGGCACTCCGTACGTCTGGGGCGGCGGCGATGCGAACGGCCCGACCACCGGCGTCGACGGCGGGTCCGTGTCCGGTTTCGACTGCTCCGGTCTGGTGCTCTACGCCTTTGCCGCTGCCGGCGTGGCGCTGCCGCACTACACCGGCTACCAGTACCAGCGCGGCACCCAGATTCCTGCCAGCGAGGCTCAGCGCGGCGACCTGCTGTTCTGGGGCCCGGGCGGCAACCAGCACGTGGCCATCTACCTCGGCGACGGCACCATGATCGAGGCTCCGCAGTCCGGCCAGAACGTCACCATCGCTCCGGTGCGCTGGTCCGGCATGGCGCCCAACGCGGTTCGCCTGCTGTAACGGACTACGCTCGGAGGGCATGGCCCTCAACGACTACGACGCACTCCTCGTCCTCTCCTTCGGCGGCCCCGAAGGGGAGGACGAGGTTATTCCTTTTCTCGAGAACGTCACCCGCGGCCGCGGCATCCCGCGCGAGCGGCTGGCGCAGGTCGGTGAGCACTACTTCCACTTCGGCGGCGTCAGCCCGATCAACGGGCAAAACCGCGAGCTCATCGCCAACATCGAGGCCGAGCTTGCTGCCCGCGGCATCGAACTTCCCGTCTACTTCGGCAACCGCAACTGGCACCCTTTCGCCGAGGACACGGCAAAGCAGCTGCTTGACGACGGCCACAGGAACGTCCTCGTCTTCGCCACCAGCGCCTGGGGCGGGTACTCCGCGTGCCGCCAGTACGACGAGGACATCCAGCGCATCCGCGAGGTGACCCCGGAGATCACCTTTACCAAGCTGTGGCAGTTCTACGCCCACCCCACGTTCGTCGAGCTGGTCGCCGACGGGCTGAGCGAGGCGGTGGCTCAGGCCCCAGAGCAATCGAAGGTGCTGTTTACCGCGCACAGCGTGCCCACCGCGGCAGACAATGCTGCCGGTGGGCCGGAAGATGCGAACCTGTATTCGCGGCAGGTTGCGGAGGCCGCAAAGCTGGTCGCGCAGCAGGCTGGCGTGCACGACTACGAGGTGGTGTGGCAGTCGCGCTCCGGCAACCCGGCCACGCCGTGGCTGGAGCCGGATGTGGTGGATCGCGCCGAACAGTTGCAGCAGGAGGGGATGGAACACCTCATCTGCGTGCCGCTCGGGTTTATCACCGACCATATGGAGGTGGTGTGGGACCTAGACACCGAGCTGAAGCAGGCGTGCGAGGAGATGGGGGTGAGCCTGGACCGCACCCCGACGGTCGGCTTGGACAAGCGGTTCGCGGCGATGGTGGTCGATATCGCCGAAAGCGTTGCACAAGACGTCAAGCCTAAAACCTTGTCTAGCGTGAGTGTGCAGGGGTGCACCGTCAACGGTGCACCGTGCAAGGAAGGCTGCTGCGCTCCGGTGAAGCGGCCGCAGCGCGCCTAGCGTGCCCACTCGCGCTGGAAGTCCACCGCCGCGTCGGCCACACCGGCCATGCGCGCGGACCGCACGTGGCGCCACAAGGCAAACAGCTGGGGGTCGAAGGAGTGGTCGTCGAGCCGGTCGGTGACCGTTTCGATCGTCGCGGCGACCCTGTCCGCACGCGCGAAGACTTTCGCGGCGCGCGGTGTCACGCCAGCGGGAAGGCCCGGGGTGTCGTAGAAATCGGCGAGCGTTCCCACCACCAAGCGCGGGTCCGGCAATTCCTTGCGCGTCCCGCCGGCTGCCTCGATGAGCACCGCAGCCTGTTCGGTGGCCCGCGAGAGCAATTGGTCGGCCTCGCCGGGCGAGAGCCACTCCGGTTCCGGCAGCGGCTCCGGGTCCTCGAACCAGCGCCACTGCACACCGGAGTCCAGGTAGGACGGCACCAGGATGTGGTTGAGCCCCACACCGCGCACCACCAGGGCGCCGGCCTGGGTCAGCGCCTCCATGGCCGGGGAGCCGGCACGCAAACGGGGTGCTTGGCCCGGACCCCAGAGAACCAACCGGACCGCAGGTCCCGGGGTTTCGAGGTCGGCGGCGGAACGAACGTCGTAAAGCAGCTGTGCAACAGACTCGCCGTTGAAGCTGTGGCTGCCGCCAAGGTCGGTCAGCGCATCGAGGGTGTCGTCGGAAGATTCGACGTTGTAGAGCCACGCCGCCAGCCAGACGGCGGTGTTTTGCAGTGGGGAATAGACTTCGGCGCGCGTGTGCATCCGGGCCAGTGTAACGGGGCAGATACAATGCGGACGCATTATGGGAGATAGCCGGTACAGCGGAGACATTTTCAAAGGCCACGCGCGCACGAAGCGCCCGACCTACCCGGAAATGCCGGCAGAGCCCGGCATCATCGTGGAGATCGTGGGCAACGACTTCGTCGGCGCAGTAGTCGGCTTCGAGCGCACCTACGACGGCGACTTTGTCCGCCTCGAAGACCGCTACGGAACCCAGCGCCTGTTCAAAATGCTGCCCGGGGCGTTCATGGTGGAAGGCCAACGTGTGACCCTGACCCGGTATGTGGCGCCGCGCGCGGAAGGGCCGAAGCGCTCCAACTCCGGCTCGCGCAAAGTGGAAAACGTGCAGGCGAAAGTGGCCATGCCCTCGCGCATCTGGGTGGAAGGCATCCACGATGCCGCAATCGTGGAGCAGGTGTGGGGCCACGACCTGCGCGTCGAAGGCGTGGTGGTGGAATACCTCGAGGGCCTGGACAACCTGCAGCAGCGTTTGGACGAGTTCCAGCCCGGACCCGGGCGGCGCATCGGCGTGCTGGCGGACCACCTCATTGACGGGACCAAGGAGTCTCGCCTGGTGGAAAACGTCGGCCCTCACGTGCTGGTCACCGGCCACCCCTACATCGACATCTGGGCGGCCGTCAAGCCTTCGAGCGTGGGAATTCCCGCCTGGCCGGACGTGCCCTACGGCGAGGATTGGAAGACCGGTGTGTGCCGCAGGCTGGGGTGGTCCGACCCGAAAGAGGGCTGGCGCCGCGTGTCGTCTTCGGTGAGCACCTTCCGGGACCTCGATTCCACGTTGATCGGCGCAGTGGAGCGCCTGGTCGACTTTGTCACCAACCCTGAACTGTCCAAATCCGATATCTAACAGATGTAAGGTAGGTCTCGTGGGACCTCTACTTTGGTTTATCGCCGCTGCGCTGCTCGCGCTGCTTGAGCTCGCAGTGGGAGAGATGACGCTGCTCATGCTCGGCGCAGGTGCGCTCACCACAGCCCTCGTCGCGCTCGCGGGAGTGCCGATGTGGGCGGAGGTGGCCGTCTTCGCCGCGTCGTCCGCGCTGTTCTGGTTCTTCCTGCGGCCGCCCCTGCGGCGCCGCATGGAATCGCCGCTGGTGCTCGACGAATCTCCGCGGGCGCTTGTGGGCAGCGGGGCAGAGGTCGTCGAGGAGATCAGCGGCGGCCGCGGGCAGGTGCGTTTCGACGGCACAGTCTGGTCCGCCCGCGCGCTGGACCCGGCAGAAACCATCCCGGCGGGGTCCCACGTGACCGTTTACGATATTGACGGCCCCATCGCAATCGTGTGGAAGGAACCCTAAATGGGCGGATTTGTCACATTGATTGTCATCATCGCCTTGGTGGTGGCAATCCTGAGTGCTTCTATCAAGCTGATCCCGCAGGGCGAGGCGGCGGTTATCGAGCGCCTCGGCCGCTACACCCGCACCGCCTCAGGCGGGCTGACGTTCCTGGTGCCCTACATCGACCGCGTGCGCTCGCGCGTGGACACCCGCGAGCGCGTCGTGTCCTTCCCGCCGCAGGCCGTGATCACCCAGGACAACCTGACCGTGGCCATTGACACGGTGGTGACGTTCCAAATCAACGACCCGGCCAAGGCCATCTACGGCGTGGACAACTACCTCGTCGGCGTGGAGCAGATCTCGGTGGCCACGCTCCGCGATGTTGTCGGCGGCATGACGCTCGAGGAGACGCTGACGTCGCGCGAGACCATCAACCGCCGCCTGCGCGGCGAGCTGGACGCGGCCACCGCGAAGTGGGGCCTGCGCATCAGCCGAGTGGAGCTCAAGGCGATTGATCCGCCGCCGTCCATCCAGCAGTCGATGGAGATGCAGATGAAGGCGGACCGCGAAAAGCGCGCCATGATTCTGACCGCCGAAGGTAAGCGCGAGTCCGACATCAAGACCGCCGAGGGCGAGAAGCAAGCCCGCATCCTTTCCGCCGAGGGCGAAAAGCATGCCGCGATTCTCGCCGCGGAGGCAGAGCGTCAGGCGATGATGCTGCGCGCCGAGGGCGAGCGCGCCGCGAAGTACCTGGCCGCGCAGGGTGAGGCCCGCGCGATTCAGAAGGTCAACGCCGCGATTAAGTCGTCCGGCATCACCCCGGAGCTGCTGGCGTACCAGTATTTGGACCAGCTGCCCAAGATCGCGAACAACGAGGCGGCGACCATGTGGATGATCCCGTCCCAGTTCGGCGACTCGCTGCAGCAGTTCGCTCGCGCGTTCGCCGACAAGGACGATGACGGCGTGTTCCGCTACGAGTCCGAGAAGGTGGACGAGCGCGACCTGGAGATGGCGGACGCCGACAACACGGACCGCTGGTTCGACACCTCTACCGACCCCGAGTTGGCGAAGGCGTTGGCGGAGGCGCGTGCGGTGGCGAACAAGCACGTGGACGACCCGGATCCGACCCAGGACAGCGCCGCGGGCAAGAAGCAGAAGCCAGCCGCCGCGTCCCGCCGCGAGCTCACCGCTGGAGAGCAGGAGGGGACCGGCTTCGAGCAGGACTTCGGCTCCACCGCCCAGTCCGAACCGGTCTCGCGTCCGGTCACTCGCTCTGAGCAGCAGCCCGAGTAATCAAGTTCAGCGCCAGCTGCCACCCGGCCTGCTCTGCAGGCCACCCGGCCGCCTGCAGCCTCTGGCTCATCGCCTGTTTGGAGATGCCCAGGGTTGTGGCGGCCTCATTTTGGTTCATGCCGCGGCGCACCAGCGACGTCGCCTCCCGTCCCTCGTAGGTGCGCTTGTGCAGCACGTGCGCCATCAGCGCGAAGGTAGCTGCGATATCTGCAGCCTCGGTGGAGGCATTTTGCTTATCGACGATCACCCGCACCTGCCCCGGCCGCGTCCCCACAGCCTTGGTCGCTGTGGCGCAAGCGTCGCCCGTTTTGCCTGTGCCGTCGGCGATGCCCAGCCCGATTGCCCAGTTGCCGTCTGAGAGCAGGGCCATGATGAGGTTGAGGGCCGCTTCTGCATCGGATACCTCGGAGCGGATGTCCTCCACGCCGAGCACTTCAAAGCCGGCCACGCCGGGCAAACCACTGAGCGCCTCGGCGGAGCGCTCCACCACGGTGGCGCGGGCTTTCTCACGGCCCCGGTACCTCGCATGCACGGCAATCATGCGCCGTAGCGTACTCCTGTCTACCCTTGGGGCTTGACTCCGACACGTCCCGAGCGGGTGGGCAGGCGTGCGTCCAGCAGCAGCCCGGCGACGCCGACGACAGCGAGTACCACCATGATCGCCACGAACACCGGGTCCGCTTCGCCGGTGAGCGTGTCGCCGAACAGGGTGACAAGGATCGTGCCGGGCGCAGACCCCACCAAGGTCGCGAGTGCGAACGGGGCCACGGGCACACGGGTCAGCGCCGCGGCGTAGTTCATGATGGAAAACGGCACCGCCGCGATCATGCGCAGGCTCAAAATGGCCAACCAACCACGTTCTTCAAGCCGCCGGTTGATGTTCTCCACAGCCGGGTGTGTCAGGCGCGGCTCAACCCAGTCCCGCAGCAGCGTCCGGACGATGAGGAGAGAAATGACTGCGCTGACCGTCGTGGCCGTCAGTGCGATAAGAATCCCGCGGCCGGTGCCGAACAGGATGCCCGCGGAGACAGTCATCAGGGTCCTAGGAATGGGGAACTGGGTGATCAGCACGTACAGCAGCCAGAACAGGACAGGGAACCAGGCTCCGGTCTCATCGGACCAGGTGCGCAGCGTCGACAGCGGAGGGACGTCGAGAAGCATCCATGCTGCGACGAACAACGCGCCGGCTGCAACGATAAGTGCGATCCGGTTCCGTGGTACCTTCCGCAAACGATTCACTACGCCATCTTCCACCGGCCGGTAGCCTGGCACCAACTCGAGGAAGGGCGCCCCCCATGAGCAAAACTCAGCACGCCAACTTGCCGGTCGTCTTATTCGTTGTGTCCCTGCTTTTAGCCATCGTGGCGCTGTGGGTAGATGACGAGTCCGTGCAACAGGCGCTCGCAGCAAGGTCTGCAGCGACTGTCTTCGGCATTCTGGCGGCCGTCCGTGCCGGAGAGAAGGGCACGGCGCGCACCGTCATCGCCTGCGTCCTCGTCGTGGTAGCCATCGTCGTGCCAGGTCTGCTTTCAGCTCCGGCATCGGACACGCCCGGAATGACCCGATTCATCAACACGCTGTTGAGAGTCTTCGGCCCCGGGCTCACCCTCCTCGGATTTGTATGGGCCTATCTGGCAGCGCGGACGGAAAAGCCGTGGATCTTCGGTGCGGCTTTAGTGCCAGCGGGCGGACTATCGCCAGCGAGCCAGCTATTTACAGTGTTCATCCTCGGCCCGATAGTGAAGGAATCGATGTCGCCCTACCACCTGCTCGCCGTGTTGCTCGGGCTCGCCGGACTGGGTTTTCTGTTCGTTGTGGTCCTGGACCGTTACTTCGAGTTTGAGTACCCCGGTACGGATGGTTCGAGCGGGGGATCGCTGGGCGCGATGGGCGGCCCTGCCTGGTCGTAGAAGCACTGCGACAACGAAAAACACCCCGTCGCAACGTATGCGTACGGGGTGATGGGTCTGTGCCCGGAGGGGGACTTGAACCCCCACGTCCGTTAATAGGACACTAGCACCTCAAGCTAGCGCGTCTGCCATTCCGCCACCCGGGCTTAGGGTGTTTTACAGCCTCTCGGCTGGGCACTCGCATAACTATAGGGCGGGGCGATGGAACCGCCAAATCGCCAGTACAACCCTGAAAATTTGCTAGATTTTCCAGAATGATGCCCCCGCCGCGCAGAATGAAGACGTACAGCTGGTTCGTCCCGCCCGTGCCACCAGCGGACGATCTGAACCGTCTCCACCCGGCGCGCTGGAGTAGTGGAAACCGCGTGGTCAGGGACATGATCGGCGCGTATCCGGGCGTGTTGGTGCTGCACATTGTCAGCTACCTTCTCGGCACTGGAATCGCCGCGTTTGTGCCGGTGGTGGTGGGCATGATCGTGGACCGCCTGGTGGGCGAGAGCACATTCAACGCGTGGTGGCTCTTCGCGGTGCTGATCGCGGTGTTTGTGCTCCAGTTCATCGGCGAAGCTACTGGCGACGGCCTCGCCTCCGCTTCCGTCCGTCGTGTCACCCACAACGCGCAGCAGCACCTGGTCACCGGGGTGTTACGCCGTGGCGCCGGCACGATGAGTCCGGGCACGGTGCTCAACACCATCGACGCCGACGCGAACACTATCGGGCGATACCGCGAGCTGCTGTCGTTTCCGCTCATGGCCATCGGCTACGCCGCGGGCGCAATGGTGGCGATGTGGGCGGTTGCTCCATGGATTTCGCTCGCCATTCCCCTGAGCGCGCTAGTCATCGCGTTGTTTGCGGCGTGGACTGCTGGCCCGGTGACACGGGTGTCGCTCAAGCGGCGTGCGGCGGAGGCGGATGTGGCGAGCTTGGCCACGGATACTTCGCAAGGCATCCGCACCGTTAAAGGCCTTGGTGCGGGAGTCACCGTGGCCAAACGCTTCCACGCGGAAACGACGGCCGCGAAGCGCCTCATGCTCACCCACCTACGCGTGGAGGTGTGGCTGGGATTTGCCCGGCTGTGCGTGGCGTGGTTGTGCAACCTGGGCATCGTGGGGCTGGCCGCATGGATGACGCTGCGTGGCGAGATCACTCCTGGCCAATTGACGTCCGTGGCGCTTCTGGTGCCGCCCGCGCTGAACATGGCGGGCTTCGCTTTCGGCGACTTGGCCAGCGGGTGGGGCAGGGCGGTGGCCAGTGGCCAGCGTATCCAGCAGCTGCACCACGCGGGCGCCGCCGCAGATGCCGCTGCACCTGCAGGCGTACCGGTGCCTGGGCCGGGCTTGTGGATCCTCGAGCCGGCACAGCGCTCCTATGCCGCGGCCGCCACGTGGGCGAATCGCGCCGGTGTGCTGTTCCCGCCGCACACCGTCAACGTGTTTGAGGGCACCATTGCAGACAACGTGAATCCGCGCGGGGACGTGCCGGATCATGCGGTGAAGCAAGCACTCGCGGCCGCCCACTGCCAGGACATCCTCCGCAGGCTCGGCGGGGTCAACGAAGCGGGCGAGTTGCCGGACGCGCCCCTGGGCGAGGCTGGCCTGAACCTCTCCGGCGGACAGCGGCAGCGCGTCGCGCTGGCCCGGGCGCTCGCCGCCGACCCGGAGGTGCTCATCTTGGATGACCCGACCACGGGGCTCGATTCCGTGACCCAGGCGGATGTCGTGGAGGCCGTTGCTGCGCTCAGAGCGGTTAAAACGACCGTGGTGATCACCGGAAACACGGCGTGGCAGCACGCTGGAACCGCATTGGAGGTGGCGTAGATGCGGCGCGAGTACGAACGCACAGACGCCGTCGCCCCCGCGGGCGTGAAAGAAACTTTCGCGTACCTCTCGGCGCTGCCGAACGCGCTGGATTGGCGTTGGTGGGCGGGGCTTTTGATCATTCAGGCGCTCACCGTGGCCGTCTACACCACACAATCGAACCTGTTCGGCCGCAGCGTCGACCCGCTCACCGGCGGTGAGGTGCCGCTGCTGGGAACCGGCACCCGCGCCTTCGTGTGGACCGTAAGCCTGGCGTTGGCCTGCATGCTCGTCGAGATGTTCCTGCGGGCCCTCGGCAACTATGTGGTGGGCCTCAAGGTCGCCCGCGCGTCCATCGACCTGCGCCGTCGCTGCCTCGACGCGATCCTGCGCGCACCTGTGCCGCGGGTGATGGAGCTCGGCACCGGCAACGTGATCACGCGCATGACCAAGGACATCGACGACGTCGTGCAAACCATCACCGCCATCGGCTCGCGCGTGCTCACCACCGTGTTCGTCTTTCCAATCACGTTTATCGGGCTTTTGCTTATCGACGTTCGCTTCGCGCTCATCCTCGCCCTGGTCTGCGTCTGTACCTACCCGTTCGCACGCGAGGTGGTGCGTGCGATCCCGGATGCCTCCAACGCCGCCAGCGTGGCTGAGGCGCGCCGCAACGCGGTGCTGCTGGACACCGTCCGCGGTCTCCCCACGCTGCGCGCCTTCGACTTGGAGCGCTGGGCACTCGCGCGGATGCGGCGGACCTCGTGGGGCGCGGTGGAAGCGGAAATGGACCGCGTGCCCTGGTTCATCCGGCTGATGGGCATCGGCCAGGTCGCTTTTGCCGCGTGGGTCCTGCTCACGCTCGGCGTGGGTGCCTGGCTGGCGTCGGCAGGCGCTGTCACCCCAGGCCAGGCGAGCGCAGCGGTGTTCATGGTGATCCGCGCCGAAGTCATGGTGTTCAACGCCCTGTTCTTCATCGGCGAGTTGCAAGGCGCGGCCACTGCCGTGGGCCGCGCGGTGAGCCTGGCCAAGCTTGCGGACGGCCGCGACGCCACAGTCATACCGGAGGACCTCACCGAGCCCGTGGACGTGGCAGTCGACCACATCTCATTCGCGTACCCGGGCGGGGCTAACGTGCTGGAGGATCTCTCCGTCACGCTCGAGGCGGGAACAACCACAGCGCTTGTGGGGACTTCGGGCGCTGGCAAGTCCACGCTCGCCGCGCTCATCGCGGGGCTGGTGGAGCCCACGGCGGGCAGCATCCGGGTGGGAGGAGTGGATACTTCGCAGGTCAGTGACACGTGGACTGCGAAGAACGTCACCCTGCTCACCCAGGACGTCCACTTGTTCGCTGGCACCCTGCGCGAGGACCTCTCGATGGCGGCACAGGGCACGACCGACGCCGAGCTCAAGCGGGCGTTAGCGGGCGTCGGACTCGACCCGGAGGGCTCCCAGTTCGCGCGACTGTTTCCGGAAGGGCTGGACACCGCCGTCGGCGCGGGCGCGAATGAGCTTCCGCCGGAGGTGGAGCAGCAGCTCGCGCTCGCGCGCGTCGCACTGTCGGGCCCGAAAGTGCTCATCCTGGACGAGGCCACGGCAGAGGCTGGCAGCGACGCTACCAACACGCTAGAAGAGGCGGCCGCGCGCATCGCGGAGGGCACCACGTCGTTGGTGGTGGCGCACCGCCTGGACCAGGCGGCAGCCGCGGACCGAATCTTGGTCATGGACGCCGGGCGCATCATCGAAGACGGCACCCACGCCCAGCTCATCGCAGCCGACGGGAGATACGCGCAACTCTATGCAGCATGGAGTGGCAACGATCACTGAATCTGCGGTAGGAATGGATCTATGACTGCTTCTTACGACCAAGACCGATTCCCCGGCCCCGACCCTTACGCTCCGTTGGCGGATGTGCCCGCATTCGACATCGCCTCCGAGGACATTGTCGACGGCGAGCGCCTCGCGGACACCCTTGCTGGCGATAACGCCACGAGCCCGCAGCTGACTTGGTCGGGTGCTCCGGAGGGCACGAAGACCTACGCGGTGACCTGCTTCGACCCGGATGCGCCGACGGCCTCCGGGTTCTGGCACTGGTCCGCGTTCAACATCCCTGCGGATGTCACTGAGCTTCCCGCTGGCGCAGGCGCTGAGGACGGCCTCGGAGTCGGCGCGGTCGTGCTTACTGGCGACAGCGGTGTCAACGGCTACTACGGCGCGAACCCACCGGCCGGCCACGGCCCGCACCGCTACCTCTACGCCGTCCACGCGGTAGACGCGGAGCTGCCCGCGGACGAGATTGCCAACCCCACCCAGCTCGGCTTCAACCTGAACTTCCACTCGCTCGGCCGCGCCATCGTCTGGGGCTGGTACGAAAACCAGTAAGATTCGCCGAATGGTTCCAGTGCAACTTCGCGTCGGCGGCGCGTTTCTGGGCATCGCGCTCGTGCTCGTGCTCTACGCCGTGCTGGCGATGCTTCGAGGCGACACCACGTTCACGATCACCCCGCAGGTCCTCTCCGTGATCGCCGCGGTCGGCATCGTCGGGGCGTTCGCCACCTACAACACCAATCAGGCGGGCTCGCGCACGCAGGTGCTCGCGCTGCTGCTGGCAGTTGTGCTCATCGGGGCGGGCTTTATCGCCCCCGACACCGCGCTGACGGCCACCACACCGTTCTGGCTCACCGGGTGGGCGCTTGCCGCCGGGTTATGCGCGGTCGTGCTGCGCCGCAGCGCAGCCCGGACGGCTTAGAGTTCCTTCCACTCCAGTCCGCTGCCCACGGCCTGCCCGATAGAGTCCAGGCCGTGGGCTTTAATCTGAGCCGCGATGCCGCGGTGGATGCCGCGGATCCAGCCCAGCCCGCCGTAGATGAACGGGGTGTAGCCCTGCAGCAGGCTCGCGCCCGCGGCGATGCGCTCCCACGCCTGCTCTGGCGTGGAGATGCCACCGACGCTGACCAGGACCAGCTTGTCGCCCACACGCTCGTTGAGGCGCCCCAGCACCTCGAGCGAGCGCTTCTGTAACGGGGCACCGCTGATCCCGCCTGCGCCCATCTTCTCCACCCTGGAGGCGGGAGTTTTCAGCCCGTCGCGGGAGATGGTGGTGTTGGTGGCCACGATGCCGGCAAGGTCCAGCTCCACGGCGAGATCAGCCACGGCGTCGATGTCTTCGTCGGAAAGGTCCGGTGCGATCTTGACCAGCACCGGGGCCGTGGTGGACTTCTTTACCACCTCCAGGATCGGCCGAAGCTCTTGCACCGCCTGCAAGTCGCGCAGACCCGGCGTGTTGGGGGAGGAGACGTTGACCACCAGGTAATCCGCCAGCCCGCCGAGTAGCGTCGCGGTAGCGCGGTAGTCAGCCACGGCGTCCTCGGAAGTCTTGTTCTTGCCGATGTTGATGCCCACCACGTCGCGGGAACGGCGCGCGCGGAGGTTGTCGGCCACCACGAGCGCGCCCTTGTTGTTGAAGCCCATGCGGTTCAAAATGGCCTTGTCTTCGGGCAGGCGGAACAGCCTCGGCGCGGGGTTGCCCGGCTGGGACTTCGGGGTCACCGTGCCCATCTCGGCGTAGCCGAAGCCGACGGCACCCCAGGAGTCGATCGCCTCGGCGTTTTTGTCAAAGCCGGCAGCAAGCCCCAGCGGGGCGGGGAAATCGACGCCGAAGACGGTTTGGCACAGCACCGGGTCGTGCACGCGCACGGCCCTTTCCATCACGCGGTTGACCGGGGTGGCCAGGTGCAGCGTCTGCAGGGCGCCGCTGATGATGCCGTGGATGCGCTCCGGCGGGAGCAGGAACATGAGTTTGAGTGCGCGGTCGTAGAGCGACATGTGGGGGTTCTCCTACTCGCTGTCGGTTTGGTCGGACGGGGCGACAAACTGGATGCCGTCGCCGGATGCGGAGGCGGCGAGCACTGTGCCGTCGTCAAGCGTGATCATGCTTTGCGCATCCGCCACGGTGGCGAAGTGCTTCTTGCGCACCGGCACACCCTGGGAGATGTCATAGCCGGTGGCCGTGTTGCTGGTCAGCGAGCTGACCCACGCGAGGCGCTGCGCCCGGTCCCAGGCGGCGTCCCAGGGCGCTTCCGGCACCGGCGCGGACTGCTGCAAGCGGATGATGTCGTCGGTGGTGTAGACGTGGATCTGGTTGCCGGTCGAGTCTGCTGCCAGCACCAGGCCGTGTTCGCCACCGCGGACTTTGCCCACGCCCAGGCCGACGCGCAGCGTGCCGCCTTGGCGCGAGCCAGACCAGTCCACGTCCTGAATGGTGGTGTCGAAGCGGTTGGTGCGCACCACGGAGTCGCGCTGGCCGTCGACAGGCACCGCCTGGAGCTGGTCTGTCTCGCGCGCGACGTCGATGGTGTCTTTGAGCTCGCCGCCGTCGAAGACCCACACCTTGCGCTCGGAGTCGCTGGCGGCGAGCACTTCGCCTGACGACGCCACGGTGGCCGCCGTCACCGGCTTGTCCGTGGAGATCGTCTCTTCGCGCTGCCCGAACAGCTTGATTTCCCCGTCGCAGGCCACCGCGAAGGTGCCGGCGTTGGCGGAAGCCTCGCCGCAGGACTCGTCCAGCTCGTGGCGTGCACCGCGGCCCTGCTCGATCTCCTCCGGCGTGCCGATGGTCAGCGCATCTTGGGTGCGCACCCCGATGCGCCCGTCGGTGATGTCGAGGTCGCGCACCGGGTCGAAGTCCACAACCTTGCCAGCCGGGTTGGCTGATGCGGGGGAGCGCACCGGCTCCGCGCTGCCCATGCTCGCAGCTGCCTCACCGCCGGCTTCCTCAATCTTCGCGGCAGGTGATGCGCCGCAAGCGCTCAAGGTCAGGGTGGCTGCGGCGGCGCCGAGGGCCACAGCCATGCGGGCGCGGTGAGTGGGGGCAAACAAACGAGCATTCACAAGGTAAAAGCCTAGCAACGCGCCCGTCGCGCACCGCGATGGCCAAGCGGGCGGGGTAGTGTCTTTCGCCATGACTGATCCCGCCACAACCATGTCCTGGGTGCAGGTGATCGTCCTGTCCATCGTCCAGGGCCTCACCGAATTCCTGCCCGTGTCTTCCTCGGGACACCTGCGCATCGTCTCCCAGTTATTCTGGGGCGAAGACGCTGGCGCCAGCTTCACCGCAGTAGTCCAGCTGGGCACCGAGCTTGCGGTGTTGGTGTATTTTGCCAAAGACATCTGGCGCATCCTCACCGCCTGGTTTGCAGGCCTGGCGGATAAGTCAAAGCGCGGCTTCGACTACCGCATGGGCTGGATGGTCATTGCCGGCACCATCCCCGTCGGGCTTGCCGGTGTGCTGCTCAAAGACCTCATCCGTGACAACTTCCGCAACCTCTGGATCACCGCCACAGTGCTGATCCTGTTTTCCCTCGTGTTCATTTTCGCGGAGCGCGTGGGTAAAAAGTCCCGCGGGTTTGAGGAGCTGACCATGAAAGACGCGATCATCATGGGCCTGTGCCAATGCCTGGCGCTCATCCCTGGTGTCTCGCGCTCCGGCGGCACGATCTCCGGCGGCCTGTTTCTCAACCTGGACCGCGAAGTAGCCACCCGATTTTCCTTCCTGCTGGCTATCCCGGCGGTGCTGGCATCCGGTTTGTTCTCGCTGCCGGACGCCTTCAACCCGCAAGCTGGCCAGGCAGCCAGCGGAGCGCAGCTGCTGGTGGGCTCGGCAGTCGCGTTCGTGCTCGGCTACATCTCCATCGCGTGGCTGCTCAAGTTCGTCTCCGACCACTCCTTTGCGTGGTTCGCCGCCTACCGCATTCCATTGGGCTTGATCGTCATGGTGCTGCTCGCCACCGGCGTGATGGCCGCGTAGTTGTAGGGTTGTGCGCATGCATGCATGGCCCGCCCCCACCGTCCCCGCAGTCGCTGGCACCCCAGTGCCGCTGAAACTCCACGACACCGCTGATCAGCGCGTCAAGGAGGTGGACACCACCCCCGACCGCAACGGGGAGGTGGGCATGTACGTCTGCGGCATCACGCCGTACGACTCGACCCACCTCGGCCACGCCGCGACCTACCTCACCTTCGACTTGGCGCAGCGCCAGCTCATCGCCAACGGTCACAGCGTCCACTACGTGCAAAACATCACCGACGTGGATGACCCGCTGTTTGAGCGCGCCGAGCGCGACGGCGTGGACTGGCGCGAGCTGGGCTCCAGCCAGATCGACCTGTTCCGCAGCGACATGGAGATTCTGTCCGTGATCCCGCCGCGCGACTACATCGGCGCGATGGAATCGGTAGACGAGGTGATCGCGATGGTGCAGCAGCTGCTCGACGCCGGCGCGGCCTACGAGCTCGACCACGGCGACATCTACGCCTCCATCGAGGCCACCAAGCAGTTCGGCTACGAGTCCAACCTGGACAGCGCGACCATGGAGGAGTACTTCGCTGAGCGCGGCGGCGATCCAGACCGCAAAGGCAAGCGCGACCCGCTGGACGCGCTGGTGTGGCGCGGTCACCGCGAGGGCGAGCCCGCCTGGGAGTCACCGTTCGGCCCGGGCCGGCCGGGCTGGCACGTGGAGTGCTCCGCGATTGCGACCAACCGTCTGGGCGCGCACTTTGCTATCCAGGGCGGCGGTTCGGACCTCGCGTTTCCGCACCACGAGTTCTCCGCCGCGCACGCGGAGGCCGCGTTGAACGTCGAGCGCATGGCCGGCCACTACGTCCACGCCGGCATGATCGCGCTGGACGGGGTGAAGATGTCCAAGTCCTTGGGCAACCTCGTGTTCGTGCACAAGCTCAGCGAGGCGGGCCACGACCCGTCGGCGATTCGCCTTGCGGTCTTTTCCGGCCACTACCGCGCGGACCGCGATTTCTCCGACGCCATTATGGACGAGGCTGAAGCGCGCCTGGCGCGGTGGCGCACGCAGCTGACGGGCGAGGTGAGCGAGGCGGAGGCGACCGAGGTCGTCGATAAGCTTCGTGCGGCACTCGCGGACGATCTGGACACCCCCGCGGCACTTTCGCTTCTCGACGGCGTGACCGGCGACCACAACCAGATCATCGCTACTGCACTCGATGGCCTGCTCGGCGTGCGCATCTAGCGCCTTTCGCGCACAATGGGGCCCATGAGCGCAGCTGCCGACAACTCGATCCGGGCGCAGTTCCAGCCCGAGGTAGACGAATTCATCGACGACCTGACCACCTTCGCCACCGGCTCCTACCTCCAAGACGAGGACAAGGACCTGTGGGAAGAGCCCTTCGATCCGGCGGTGCTGCCGGATCTCAAACGCATCCTGGAGATGTTCCTGGACGCGCTCGACATGCTTGGCGACGACCCTGAGGGCGACGCGCTGGTCAAGGTCGTGGCGCCGTTCTACGAGAACTTGGGCGAGTTCAACGCGAAGCACGCGGACGCGGTGCTCGAGCCGGAAGAGAAGGCCGACATCGAAACGCTGGTATTCCGCGCGGCGGCCGCCACGGGTGCAACCGATGAGGCGCTCAACGAACTGCCGGAGCTTGAGTAGCCCGGCCGCCGTCCTGTGGGACATGGACGGCACCCTCATCGACACTGAGCCGCTGTGGGGCAAAGCCACCTACGAGCTGGGGGAGCTGCTCGGCCGGCCGCTTACGCCCGAGGTGCGCGCCAAGACCATCGGTGGCAGCTTCCCCAACACCTTGAACGTGGTGGCCGAGTGGGCGGGCTATGAGCTTCGAGACGGCGATTTGGAGCGCTACCGCACCTGGATGTTCGACCGGATGCGCGAGCTGTTCGCCACCGGCATCGAGCTCAACCCCGGCATCGGTGGAGTGCTGCAGTCCCTGCGCGAGCGGGGCACCCCGATGTTCGTGTGCACGAACACGGCGCGTGTGCTGGCAGATCCGTGCATCGACGCGATCGGGCGCGAGTTGTTCACCGGCACAATCGCAGGCGACGAAGTGGCGCAGGCGAAACCGGCCCCAGACATGTACCTCGAAGCGGCCCGGCGCGCCGGCGCCCAGCCGGGCGACTGCCTCGTGGTGGAGGATTCCTGGCACGGGATGTCGGCCGGCGCGGCCGCCGGGTGCGTTGTGCTGGGCTTGGCTGAGACTGTGCCGGACGGGGTGGTCAGGTTCGACCCGAGTTCCTTTCTCGGCGCCGGGGCCGCGGACGTGGATGGCTGGTTTTCTGCAGCTCTATAGGCATAAACGGGGGTACGGAACGCCCGTCGCAAAGCTGTCGGCGACGTATAGTGGCGACCATGACCGCACGCATTGAAGAAGACCTCCTCGGCACCGCCGAGGTCCCCGCCGACGTCTACTACGGCATCCACGCGCAGCGCGCCGTGGACAACTTCCACATCTCCGCCGCCACCATCAACGACTTCCCGGAGTTCATCCGCGGCATGGTGCAGGTGAAAAAGGCCACCGCGATTGCCAACCGCCGCCTGCACGCACTGCCCAAGGACAAGTCCGAGGCGATCGTCGCCGCCTGCGACAAGATCCTGGACGATGGCGTGTGCATGGACCAGTTCCCGATCGACGTCTTCCAGGGCGGCGCTGGCACCTCGGTGAACATGAACACCAACGAGGTGGTGGCCAACCTCGCCCTCGAGCTGATCGGCCGGGAAAAGGGCGAGTACTCCGTGATCAACCCGAACGACGACGTGAATATGTCCCAGTCCACCAACGACGCCTACCCGACCGGCTTCCGTCTCGGCGTGTACTACGCCGTGCAGGATTTGCTGGCTGAGCTGGACGACCTGCAGAAGGCGTTCCGTGCGAAGGGCGACGAGTTCGCAGACATCATCAAGATGGGCCGCACCCAGCTGCAGGACGCCGTTCCGATGACCCTGGGCCAGGAGTTCACCGCGTTCGGCGCCAACCTCGCCGAGGAGCAGCGCACCATCAGCGGCGCGGCGGATTCCCTGCTGGAAATCAACCTGGGCGCAACCGCGATCGGCACCGGCATCAACACCCCGAACGGCTACCGCGACCAGGTCGTCTCCGCCCTGCGCGAGGTCACCGGCCTGGACATTCAGGCCTCGCCGGACCTGATCGAGGCCACCTCGGACACCGGCGGCTACGTCATGATGCACGGCGCCATCAAGCGCGCGGCGATGAAGCTGTCCAAGATCTGCAACGACCTGCGCCTGTTGTCCTCCGGCCCGCGCGCCGGCCTCAACGAGATCAACCTCCCGGAGCGCCAGGCCGGTTCGTCGATCATGCCGGCGAAGGTCAACCCGGTCATCCCCGAGGTGGTCAACCAGGTCTGCTTCAAGGTCTTCGGCAACGACGTCACCGTCTCCATGGCGGCAGAGGCCGGCCAGCTGCAGCTCAACGTGATGGAGCCGGTCATCGCCCAGTCCCTGTTCGAGTCGATCCGACTCATCGCCAACGCGGCGCGCACCCTGCGTGAGAAGTGCGTGGAGGGCATCACCGCGAACAAGGAAGTTTGCGAGGCCTACGTGACCAACTCCATCGGGATTGTCACCTACCTCAACCCGGTGATCGGCCACCACAACGGCGACGTCATCGGCCGCGAGGCCGCGGCGACCGGCAAGAGCGTCTACGACCTCGTGCTGGAAAAGGGCCTCATCGGCGAGGAGGACCTGAACAAGCTGCTGAGCAAGGAAAACCTCATGCACCCGGAGTACCGCGGCAAGCTCTACGTCGACGACGAGGCGGGCCTTGAGGAGTCGGCGGGCGAGGCCGACAGCGAGTAGGGAAGCGTAACCCCCTTGATGCGGCGGGTGTGAGCAGGCGTAGCGAGGCTCACACCCGCCGCGTTTCGTTTCAGACGCACAACAGCGGATAATGGGACGACCATACCGATCCCGTAAGGAGTGCAACCGTGCTGCTCGCAGTTCACCTCATCATCCTTCTCGGCGCGATTGTGCTCGGCGCCCGCATGGGCTCCATCGCCATCGGCTTCGCCGGTGGCCTCGGGGTACTACTGCTCGGCGCGACAGGGATCCCGGTCAGCGCGGAGGCAATTCCCTTCGACGTCATCGGCATCATCATGTGCGTCATTGCCGCAATCTCCGCCATGCAGCTCGCCGGCGGCATGGACTACCTGGTCGACCTCGCGGAGCGGTTCCTGCGGCGCAACCCGAAGCGCATCACCGTGTACGCGCCGATTGTCACCTGGCTGATGACGGTGCTCGCTGGCACGGGCCACACCGCTTTTTCCACCATGCCCGTCATTGTGGAGGTGGCCAAGGAAGGCGGCGTGCGCCCCTCGCGGCCACTGTCCGCCGCAGTCATCGCGTCCCAGATGGCCATTGTCGCCTCGCCCATCTCGGCCGCTGTAGTGTTCATGGCCTCCGCGCTGGAGCCGCTTGGGGTGGGCTATCTCCAGCTGCTCGCAGTGATGCTGCCCGCGACATTCCTGGCGATCTTCCCCATGGCGTGGATCGCCAACCAGTCCGGCGCGGAGTTGGAAGACGATCCGGTGTACCAGGAGCGGTTGGCCGGAGGTCTCGTCGCTAAGCCCGCGGCGCGCGAGAACTACGTCGCCCCCGCAGGGGCGAAGGCCTCGGTGGGCATCTTCCTCGCCGCAATTGTGATCGTGATGGTCTACGCCACGCT